>JBDHVE010000142.1:0-25925 GCA_039809485.1 Polyangiaceae bacterium
CTGAAGCAGACGGGCGGCGAGTGGAGCGCGCCGCTCGACGACGTCTTCATCCACTTCGACTACGCGAGGGCGACTGCGCAGGGGCATCCGTTCGAGTGGACCGTCGGCAACGGTTATTCGTCGGGGAACACGAGCCTCACGTACCCGTTCGTGCTCGCGTTCGGCTGGCTGATCGGGTTCACCGGACGAGACCTCATGGTCTACGCCGCGGTGCTTGCGATGACGTGCGTGTTCGGCACGTTGCTCGCGACGCGGAGAATCTTCGTCGAGAGCGAGACGGACGACGCCGGCCGACTCGGGTCGTACCTGCTGCCGCCCGTCTTCCTCTCGATCGGCGCGCTCGACTGGTCCCTCTGGAGCGGGATGGAGGTCGCCTTCTTCCTCGCCGTATGGGCGATCGGCCTCGTGCAGTATCTCCGCCTCGAGGGCGCGGCGCGGACGTTCGTGTCGGAGGCGCACGTCACGCGACGCGCCTGGGCGCTCGGCATCGCGGGCGCGCTCATGGTGACGACGCGCCCGGAGGCGGCAGCGACGCTCGGGGTGTTCGGGCTCGCGGCCGCGCAGCTCCACGTGCGCCGCGGATGGCGCGCGGCAGTGGGGCTGCTCCTCCGCGCCGGCGTCCCCGGCGTCGTCGCGCTCTTGCTCCAGTCGGTCGCGAACAAGGTCTTCACCGGGGAGTGGAGCGCGAACGGCGCGATCGTGAAGCTCGCCCTCAACAACCCCTACATGCCGGGGAGCGAGAAGCTCGAGGACTGGATCTTCAACGTCCGCTACTGCGTGCTCCGCTGCCTCGACTGGCACTTCGCGCACATCGAGGGCGAGCACATGGCTTCATTCGTCCCGGCGTCGTGGCCGACGTCGAACCCGATCGCCTACCTCGCGCGCACGGCTTGGTTCGCCGGTGTCGTGCCGCTCGCGCTCGGGACCTTGCCGCTCGTCTTCGCGCGCACGCGCCGGATCGCGATCGTGGTCTGGGCGCAGATCGTCCTCTGGATCCTCGTCGTGGCGATGAACGGCCAGGTGCGCTGGCAGAACGAGCGCTACGTGATGCCCGCCGTCGCTTGGCTCCTCGTCATGGTGGCGCTCGGCATCACGGGCATCCTCCGCACGCACGCGGAGGCGAAGGGGCGCGGGCCGAAGTCGCGCCCGAACCCCGCGATCGCGATCGTCGTCGGCGCGCTCCTCGTCCAGACGATCGGCGTCCTCACCCGGCCGGCCGGGACGCCGCCGACGTTCCGCATCTCGTGGCTCCTCGCCCTCCTCGGCGGCGCGATCTTCTACGCCGTCCTCTACCTGCGCAGCGTGCGCGCCGTCGTCGTCGTGCTCGCGCTCCTCTTCGCCTACGACCACCAGATCCCGAAGATGCGGGACCAGAAGTGGTTCTTCGGACGCGCGTCGCGGAACATCCGCGACCAGCACCTCACGCTCGGCAAGTACCTCGCCGAGCTCCGGCCGAATCGCGTGCTCGTCGGCGACGCGGGCGCGATCCTCTACGAGTCGGATCGGCCCGGCCTCGACATCATCGGCCTCGGTGGGTACCACCAGATGCCGTTCGCGCGCGCCGGGGTCCACGGCCTCCCGGCGACGATCGAGCTCCTCGAGCGGATGCCGCCGAAGGAGCGCCCCGAGGTGCTCGCGATCTTCCCGACGTGGTGGGGCACGCTCCCGCTCTGGTTCTCGAGCGAAGTGCTCCGCCGCTTCCCGGTCGAGGGGAACGTGATCTGCGGAGGCTACGAGCACGTCGTCTACAAGGCCGACTGGCACCTGCTCAACACCGGTGACGAGCTCCGCCGCGTTCCGCCGGGAGAAACCGTACGGACGGAGGTCGACGTCGCGGATCTCGTCAGCGAGCGGGCGGCGAAGTACGTCTTCGCGAAGCCGGGGAACGGCTGGACGGACATGCGCGTCCTGCCCGACCCGACGAACGCGCACCGTGACCTCTTCGACGGTGGGCGCCGCATCGCGGCCGGGCGCAACGAGAGCTTCGTCCTCCGGCACGTCGACCCCGGCAAGCCCGGCCACCTCGTCGTGCGGACGGCGCCCGAGAGCGCCACGCGCGTGCGCGTGCGCGTGAAGGACGTCGAGGTCGGCACGTTCGACCTCGCGCGCAGCGATCACTGGCAGGAGCCCGCGATCGCGATTCCGGCAGGAGCGCTCGTCGACGGCGCGACGGTGGAGCTCGTGAACGAAGGGCCCGGCGACTTCGTCGACTACCACGCGTGGGTCACGCAGTGACGCAGGAGAAGCTCCTCGCCCTCCTCGGCACATGGGGAAGGCCGCCCGATCTTCCGGCGAAGATAGCCGTCGCGATCGCGCTCGTCTTCCTTCTCGCCGCCGTGCTCGGGCGCGGGCTCACCCTCCTCGGGCTCGGGCCCGTCCGGCTCGGAACGCGCCGCTTCCTCGCGATCACCGGGCTCGCCGCCGCGCTCCTGTCCGTCGCGTACACGGCGGTGTACCTCCGCGGCGGACCGCGCATCATCGACGCGACGACGTACTGGCTGCAGGGTCGCGCGCTCGCGGACGGCGATCTCCGTTTCGCGGTCCCCTTCCCGTCGGCGAGCTTCCGCGGCCGTTTCCTCCTCGGCGGCGAGGACGGGACGATCGCCGGCATCTTCCCGCCCGGGCAGCCGCTCCTGCTCGCGCTGGGGTTCGCGCTCCGCGCGCCGATGATCATCGGGCCGCTCCTCGCCGCCGCGATCGTCGTCGCGACCTACCGGCTCACACGCGCGCTCGCGGCCGACCTGCTCGAGCCGCGGAGCGCGGAGATCGCGGCGCGGACGTCGGCGATCGCGTCGGTCGTCTGCGCGGCGCTCCGGTACCACACCGCCGACACGATGGCGCACGGCACGACCGCGCTCGCGATCGCGATCGCGCTCGAGCGCGCGCTCGCGGCGTCGCGCGGATCGCTCGCGACGCGGCGGACCGCGGCCCTCGGTCTCGGGGCCGCCCTCGGCCTCGTCGTCGCGACGCGGCCCGTCTCGGCGCTCGCGATCGCCGTCGTCGCGGCGCTGCTCGTGAAGGACCTGCGCCTCGTCGCGCGCGTCGCGCTCGCGGCGCTCCCCGGCGTCGCGCTCCTCGCCCTCGCGCAGCACGCCGCGACGGGGCACTGGCTCGCGTCCTCGCAGCGTGCGTACTACGCGGTCGCCGACGGCCCGACGGGCTGTTTCCGCTGGGGCTTCGGCTCCGGAGTCGGATGCCTCCACGAGCACGGCGAGTTCGTCCGCGCACGGCTGCCGAACGGCTACGGACTGGTCGAGGCGGCGGGCACGACCCTCCGGCGCCTCCACCTCCACCTCGCCGACGTCGCGAACTTCGAGCCGCTCGCGCTCGTCGCGTTCCTCGCACCGCTCGCGCGACCGCTCCGCACGCGGGCGACCGGCGCGGCGCTCGGGCTCGTCGTCGTCCACGTGCTCGCCTACGCGCCGTTCTACTTCGACGGCAACTACCCGGGCGGCGGCGCGCGCCTCCTCGCCGACATGCTCCCAGTCGAGCACGCGCTCCTCGTCACCGTCGTCGTCGCGATCGCCGCGCGACGTGCGCCGGGCGTGCACGTGACGAAGCTCGTCCTCCGCGCGAGCACGGCGCTCCTCGCGGTCGCGCTCCTCGGGTTCGCCGTGCACACCGCGTACGCGCACGGGCAGCTCGCCACGCGCGACGGTGGACGCCCGATGTTCGAGCCCGACGTGCTCGCGCGGCAGAAGCTCACGCAGGGGCTCGTCTTCGTCGACACCGATCACGGCTTCGGCCTCGCCCACGTGCCCGGCGCGACGACGACCACCGGCGTCGTCGTCGCACGCCTCCGCGAGGACGACCACGACGGCCTCCTCTGGGAGCGGCTCGGCAAGCCACCGACGTGGTTCTACAAGCGCGGCCTCGAGGAGGCCGGGCAGGCGCCGGTGCCGGCGGCCCTCTCGCCGTTCACGCCGACCGCCCCCGGCCCGATGCTCCGCTTCGAGGCCGAAGCCGACTGGCCGCCGCTCGCGCAGTCCGGCGGCTTCGCCGTGCCGGCATGGACGGACGCTTGCGCGGGCGGCTCGCGTGCGCTCGTGCTCACCCCCGACGTGGAAGGCGCGACCGCGACCGCGACGATCGCGGTCCCCGTCCCTTCGCCCGGCCGCTACCGGATCACGCCGCGCGTCGTCCACGGCGCGCGCGTGCCGTTCACGGCCCCCTCTCCTCCGAACGCGCGCGCTCCGCACGTCGGCAAGCTCCGCTTCGCGAGCTACACGTTCGAGTGGACGGAGCGCGCGCCGTCGGCGCCCGGCGGCATCGCCTGCGAGGACCTCGGCTCGGTCGAGCTCGCGCTGGACGCGCCGGCCGCGCATCCCGAGGTCGCGGTCGTCTTCGAGGCGGTCGGCGGGCCGATCGGGCTCGATCGGGTCGTCCTCGAGCGCGTCCCGTGACCGGGCCGGCTCCTTCGCAAACGCTACTTTTCCGCGCTTTTTGTGGGGATCACGGTCAGGGCCCGGCCCCGCGACCGACCGGCCGAGCTTCTAATGGCGGGAATGCGTTGACGATTTGGCGAAGAAGGGCTTCCATTGGAAGGTTAGGTGCGGCTCTGGGCGCTTGACCCCCGAGCCGCAGCGGGCCTCTCGGCCTCGCATCTCATCGCCGAAGGTCACCGCCGAACCAGGAGTCCAAAGCCATGACGAAGAGCGAACTCATCGACGCGATGGCCGCGCGCAGTCAGCTGACGAAGGCGCGTGCAGAGCTCGTGGTCAACTGCGTCTTCGATGCGATGACCGAAGCGCTCCAGCGCGGAGAAGGCATCGAGATCCGTGGCTTCGGTAGCTTCACGGTCCGTCCTTACAAGGCCTACTCGGGTCGCAACCCGCGGACGGGTGCGCCGGTGCCGGTCCCGCCGAAGCGTCTGCCGTTCTTCAAGGTCGGCAAGGAGCTCAAGGAGCTCGTGAACAACAGCCGCCTGACGAGTCAGATCACCGGCGGCGACGACAAGGACGACTGAACCGTCCCCCGGCCCGAAGGGGCTGGTGTAAAAGGGGCGCGCCATGTTCCCCCCCGTTTCCGAGCAGATCGCGCTCCTCACCCGGGGCATCGTCGAGCTGCACGTCCGTGCCGAGCTCGAAGAGCGCCTCGAGGCCTCGCGCGCGACCGGCAAGCCGCTGAAGGTGAAGGCCGGCTTCGACCCGACGCGCCCCGATCTGCACCTCGGGCACTCGGTCCTCATGTCGAAGATGCGCCAGTTCCAGGAGCTGGG
This sequence comes from Polyangiaceae bacterium, assembly GCA_039809485.1. Taxonomy (GTDB): domain Bacteria; phylum Myxococcota_A; class Polyangia; order Polyangiales; family Polyangiaceae; genus Labilithrix. Next base: position 5,219 of record JBDHVE010000142.1, read on the forward strand.
GCATCACGTGATCCTCCTCGTCGGCGAGTTCACCGCGATGGTCGGTGACCCGACGGGGCAGAACGATCTGCGTCCTCGGCTCTCCCGCGAGCAGGTCCGGGAGGCCGCGCAGACGTACACCGAGCAGGCGTTCAAGATCCTCGATCGTTCGAAGACCGAGGTCCGCTCGAACTCCGAGTGGCTCGACAAGATGACGCCGGGCGACCTCGTCGAGCTGATGGCGAAGATGACGGTCTCGCGCATGCTCGAGCGCAAGGACTTCGGCCAGCGCTTCGCCGAGAACCGGCCGATCTACCAGCACGAGTTCCTCTACCCGCTCCTCCAGGGCTACGACTCCGTCGCGCTCGAGTGCGACATCGAGCTGGGCGGCTCCGACCAGCTGTTCAACCTGCTCGTCGGGCGCGACCTGATGGGCAAGTACGGGCAGAAGCCGCAGATGGTCATGACGATGCCGCTGCTGGAGGGCACCGACGCGAAAATCGAGAACGGCGTCGTCGTCGGCAAGAAGATGTCGAAGAGCGCGGAGAACTACATCGGCCTGACCGAAGCGCCCGTCGTGATGTGGCGCAAGGTGATGCAGATCGACGACGAAGTGATCTTCCGCTACTTCGAGCTGCTCTCGTCGCGCTCGAACGACGAGATCGCGACGCTGAAGCGCGAGAAGGCCGCCGGGCGCGACCCGCGCGAGATCAAGGCGCTCTTCGCGCGCGAGATCGTCACGCGCTTCCACGACGAGGCCGCGGCGAAGTCCGCCGAGCAGGAGTTTTCGTCCGTGTACGGCGCGGACGCGGTGCCGGACGACGTCAAGGAGGTCACCGTTCCGACCGAGGGTCCGACGCTCTGGATCGCGAAGGCGCTCTCCGTCGCGGGGCTGGTGAAGTCGACCGGCGAGGGCAAGCGCCTCGTCGAGCAGGGCGGCGTCGAGGTCGATCGCGTGCGCGTCACCGACGGCAACCACCAGCTCGAACGCGGGAAGAAGTACCTCGTCCGCGTCGGCTCGAAGAACCGGCGCTTCGCATACATCGTGGTCGCGCCGTGAAAGGAGCCCCACGTCGGCGTGGGGACATGAAGGCGATCGCGGCGGGCGCGATCGCGCTCGCCGTGACGACCGGCTGCGGGAGCAAGCCAGCGGCGCCACCTGCGCCGCCGCCGGTGCCGCTCCACCTCGCGCCGGCGTGCGATCTCGTCCCGGGCGCCGGTCTCGCGTGGCTCGTCGACGTGAAGCCGCGCGCGCTCACGCAGGAGCCCGAGCTCATCCCCGTGATCGGAGCCGTCGTCCCCGAGGCGCGCTTCCGCGCGTACGCCGAAGCGCACGGCGGGGTCGATCCCCGTCAGGTCCAGGAGGTCTGCGTCGGGCGCTTCAAGGCCTCGACGCTCGTGAGCGCTCACGTGCCGATCGATCCGGCGAAGGTGGAGGCGTCGTTCACCGAGCGGAGCGCGGCGCCCCCGACGCGGACCCTCGTCGTCGCGAACCCGCCCGTCGTCCGTCTCGACGGCGAAGTGCTCGGCGAGCCGCAGCACCTCACGATCTTCGGCCGCGAGCACGTCGCGTTCGAGACCGGGAAGCTGTCGTCGTTGCGTGCGGCGGAGGCGTTCGCGCTCGGACGCTTGAAGCGGTCGAGCCCGGCGCTCGCGACCAAGGCGCTCGCGCCGGTCGCGACGGCGCTCGGCGATGCACCCGTGCGCGTGTTCGTGCCGGGCCCCTTCGAGGGCGAGCTCGCAAGCGGCCTCGGCGGCCTCCTCCGGGCGACGACCGCGGTCGGCCTCTCGGCGCGCGCAGCTGGGGCAGGCGGACGCATCTCGGTACGCGTCGTCCTCGCCGGCGCATGGGGAGAGGATGCCGAGCCCGCGCGAGAGCGGCTTGCCGCCGCGGCCCACGTCCTCTCCGAGACGGCACTTGGTCGCATGCTGGGCGTGAATCGTCCGGTCGAAGGACCGACCACGCGCGTCGCGAGCGATGCGATCGTGCTCGATGCCACCTACGACGGGATGCGAATCGCCGAAGGTGCGCACGACGTCCTCGAGGGCGACATCGCGCAGATGCTCCGTCGCTGACGATAACAAAACTGCGGCGAGTGACCCGCTCTACCGCGGCGGGCGTGCAATACTGCAGAGGTGTCTCGGTTCGATTCGTTGGAGTCGTGCTCCGATCTGAATGCCGCTCTCGCCGAGAGCGCCGTCGCGTCGCTCGACGACCTGAAGGCCTTCCTCGAACGGTGCGCCGAGATCGCCAAGAGCGGCGAAGGCTGCGCGAACGTCCTCTCCGTCGTCGCGCGGCTAGCTCGAGGTGACGTCGCGTGGCTCGAAGGCGATCTCCGCGCCGAGCTGACCGCCGACGACGACGAGCACACGGTGCTTGCACTCTACACCGAGCTCGGATTCGGCCTCCGCGAGCGCCTCGCGCCGCCGACGAAGCTCCACGTCGCCCTCGGTGAGATCGCGCGCGCCGTCGAGCTCGCGCCGGGTCTCGTCGCGCCGCTGCGCGCCCGCCAGGAATCGACGCGCGTCGTCCTCGCCCGCGACGTCGCCGAGAGAGCGCGCTCCCTCCTCCGATCGAGGTCGACCCGGCCAGCACGTCGAATCCGAGCGGCGGGCTCACCGCGAGCAGCGCGCCGACCGCCCCTCCGGCGAGCTCGAGCCCGCACTCGCGACCGACGATGCGCGCGTCCGTCGTGGACATCGAGGAGCTGCTCGCGATCGACGCGAAGAACCGCTCTCATCGTCCCTGAAACGCGGGATTCGGACGGCGCGCCGGCTTCCGCTCGCCTGGTTCCGCGATGTTGCGAGCGCGGCCTTCCGAACCACCCTTGACGCCGGAGCTTTGGCAGTGCTACGCGCGCGGGCGCATGGCCCAAACCGCGCGCTCCACCCGGTCGACCTCCACTCTCGCTCGTACGGCCGTGAAGGCCAAGAAGGCTGCGCCGACGCCCTCGGTCGCCGCCAAGGCGAAGGCCAAGGCTCCGGCCCTGCGCCCCGTGAAGGGCGGTGGTGCGGCGAGCCGCACGAAGGAGCCGGCACGTACGGCCGCGCCCAAGCTCACGAAGATCGAAGCGAAGGCCGAGGCGGAGAAGAAGGTGGTCGCCAAGGCCGTCGAGCCCGCCCCCGCCGCGGAGCCGAAGCGCATCTCGGGGATCGTGCCGAAGGGCTACGTGCCGCTCGTCGACATTCCGAAGCCGCCGCCGCCGCCGCGTGACTTCTCGCTGAACGTCGGCGACAAGGCGGTCCACCCGTCGCACGGCCTCGGCGAGGTCGTCGCGATCGAGCACCGCGAGATCGGCGGCATGAAGGGTGAATTCTACATCCTTCGCATCCTCGACAACGGGATGCGCGTGATGGTGCCGCGTGCGACGTCCGCGCAGGCGGGCCTCCGCCCCGTGATGAGCACGAAGGAAGCCGACAACGTCCTCGAGACGATGCGCGCGCGCGAAGTCGCGGTCGACCTCCAGCCCTGGAGCCGTCGCTTCCGCGCGTACACCGAGATGATCAAGAGCGGCTCGCCGCACGAGGTCGCGAAGGTCCTCCGCGACATGTACCGCCTCAAGTTCGACAAGGACCTGAGCTTCGGCGAGCGCCGCCTGCTCGATCAGGCGAAGAGCCTCCTCATGAAGGAGCTCGCGGCGGCCAAGGGCGTGACGGAGCCCGCGCTCCAGGCCCAGGTCGACGACATGTTCCGCGCCTGAACAACGCAGCGCACGACTCGCATAGAATGGGCGGCTGTGAGCCGCCCATTCTGCGTTTGTGCCGGTCTGGTCGTCGTCCTCGCGGGCTGCAGCGGCCCTTCGAAGAGTGAAGCGCTCGAAGCAGTCCGGAGCGGCGTGACGGAGAACGGCAGCTGCACGCTGTCGCTCGACGTGATGAAGCAGCTGAAGATGCAGTATGGGACGATGGGGATCTGCGTCCCGAAGGAGGGCGCCGCGCAGGGAGCCGCGTGCCTCGAGGCGCTCGCGGCGGCCGGCTTCACGTCGAAGATGCCCGAGAGCTACATGGTCGGGTGGCCCGACGACGTCGCGGCCGCGAGCCTCTCCGCCGTGCCTGCCTACGAGAGGCGCGCACGTAGCCTGCTCTACCTCGGCTGCTGGGCGATGAGCGGAGATCTGCGGGAGGGCCGCTTCGCGTGCGCCGAAGCGAAGGCCGACAAGGTCGTGAAGGTCACGAAGACGGACGACGCCCACGCGGAGGTGAAGGTCGCGCGGACGCTGACCTTCCGCCCCCAGCTCGACGCGATCGAGAAGGCGTGCGGTGCAGTGTTCCGGCCCGGCGTCGACGAGACAGTGACGCTCACGAGGACCGCCGCCGGGTGGACGGCCGGCAGCGCGGACGTCGTCGCCGCCGACGCCGGACCGCGATAGCCTGCGGACGATGGCCGCGCTCCTGCTCGCGATCGACATCGGGACGACGGGCGTGCGTGCAGCGCTGTTCGAGCCACGCGGCGCGCTCGTCGCCGACGCGACCGCGTCGTGCGCCCCCGACTCGCCCGAGGTCGGTTGGGCCGAGGGAGACCCCGACCGCTGGTGGCGGATCGTCTGTCGTCTCGTCCAGGATCTCGCGTCGCGCGTCGACATCGGTGAGGTCGCGGCCGTCGCGGTCGCAGGCCAGGCGCCGACTGCGGTGCTCGTCGACGATCGCGGGCACGTCGTCACGCCGGCGATCCTGTGGCTCGACACGCGCGCCGACGCCGAGGCGCGCGCGCTCGGCTCGCAGGCCTACTACCTCGGCCCGAAGCTCGCGTGGATGGCGAAGCACCGGCCCGAGGCCCTCGCGCGGACGCGATGGGTGCTGCAGTCCCACGCGTTCGTCGCGATGAAGCTGACGGGCGAGGTCGCGACCGACTTCTCGACCGCCGCCCTATGTGCACCGCTCTTCGATCTCGGGGCGCGGACGTGGCGCGAGGAAGCGTGCGCGCTCGTCGGTGTGTCGCCGTCGCAGCTGCCACCCGTGCGCGCCGCGCACGAGGTCCTCGGCGAGGTCACGGCCGAAGCGGCGAGCGCTTCGGGCCTCCGGGCGGGCACGCCGGTCGTCGTCGGCGGCGGAGACTTCGCGGCCGCGACGCTCGGCGCCGGCATCGTCGAAGAAGGCGAAGCCTGCTTGATGCTCGGGACGGCGGGGAACCTCCTCGTCCCGCGCCGCACGCCGGGGACCGATCCGCGCCTCATCAACGCGCACCACGTCGGCACCAACTCGTGGCTGTCGCTCGGCGGGACGCTCTCGGGCGGGGCACAGGAGTGGCTCCGTCATGCGCTCGCGCGGAGCGCGGGTGGCGACGACACCGCCGTGCGCGCCCCGGTACCCGCGTTCGACGTGCTCGACAAGGAGGCCGCGAGCGTGCCGGCCGGGAGCGCGGGCCTCGTGTTCCTCCCGTACCTGCAAGGCGAGCGGACGCCGATCTGGGACGTCGACGCGCGCGGCGCGTTCGTCGGGCTCGGGCTCACGCACGGCCGCGGCCACTTGTGGCGCGCGCTGCTCGAGGGCGTCGCGCTGTCGTTCGTGGACTGCCAGGCCGTGCTCGAGGAAGGCGACGTGCACCTCCGTGAGGTGGTCGCCGCGAACGGCGGCGGGAAGAGCGCGCTCTTCCGCCAGATCCTCTGCGACGCGCTCGGCGTGCCGCTCGTCTACATGCCGGGCGCGAGCGGGACCGTCGCCGGCGCGGCGATCCTGGCGGGGCTCGGGGTCGGGGTGTTCGGGGATGCCTGGGCGGCGCGCGCCTGGCGCGGGGCGACCGTGCGGCACGTCCCCGACCCGGCCGCGACGGCGCGCTACCGGGAACGGCTCGCCGTGCGGCGCGAGATCTACGCAGGATTGCGCGGGGTTTTCCCGAAGCTCGGGGCGTAGACGCCCGGCCTGAAATAGCGCGCAACTCCGCGAGCAGGCGGTCGACGGGCCCTCACACGAGAGGTGCCCCGGACATGACCCACGACGAGAAGCTGGAAGCGCTCCGCGCGGAGCTCGCGAAGCAGGACGAGGCGCTGGCGGCGGTGAAGGCCGCCCTCGAGAGCGCAGGCGACGTGGAGCTGCCGGTACCGGCCTCCTTCCTCGAGGAGCTCGAGGCGATCACCACCGTTCACGCCGTCGCGGCGCCGACCCCGGCGTTCGCGATGCGCGTGTGAAGCGACCAACAACTGGAGCCCACGGACATGAGCAATTCACCGATCAGCAACTACGCCACGATGGGGAACACGTCGACCGCGATCGCCGCCATGCAGGCCGCGCGATGGGACAGCATCGACGTCGCGGCGCTGACACCCGACACGCTGCTCGCGTACTGCACCACGCGACTGCGTGAGCTCGACGGCAAGATCAACGGCATGATGCAGGAGCAGGGTGGGACGAGAGGCCTGATGGCGGCTGTCGGACGCGTGAAAGAGGCGCTGGGTCGTCACTCGCCGCTCGAGTCGAACGACGTCGCGGGCCGCAAGGAGATCCTCGAGGCGTACGTCGATGCGGCGCGGAGCTTTCCTCCCGGCCCGCAGCGCGACGCGATCCTTCGCGAGATGAACGCGTTTCGTAAGACCGCTTGCTATGGCGACGGGGATCCGCCGCCGATCGACCTCGCGACGTACGACGCTGCCGCGCTCGACCGGGAGGCGAACCTGAGCACCGACAACGCGAACAACAAGGTCGTCGAGACGGAGATCAAGCTGCGCTCCGACGGGATGGACTCGATCTCGTCCGACATGAACCAGCAGCAGGAAGTGAAGATGATCCAGCTGCAGTCATTCATCTCCCAGCGGCAGATGGCCGTGCAGCTCACGACCAACCTGATCCAGAAGATGAACGAGATGATGATGGCCCCGATCGCCAACCTGAAGTGACGAAGATGCTCCCCTCCTCCCACGCGATCGAAGCGATGTACACGACGGGACACTGGCTCCTCGGGCAGCAGCGTGCCTCCCACGCGGCGGAGGTGTTCCGCCTGATGACCGTGACCGCGCCCGACGACGAGCGCTCGTGGCTCGGGCTCGGCGCGGCGCACGAAGCGCTCGGACAGCTCCCGATCGCCGCGGAGCTGTATCGGCTCTCGCTCACGCTCGGGCCCTTCGCGCGGTGCGCGCTCGCCCGAGCGCGCGTCCTCGTGAAGCTCGGCGACACGACGGGCAGCGAGACGTGCTTCGACGCCGCGCTCGAGGCCGCCCGCGAGCTGGGCGCGACCGAGCTCGAGGCGATGATCCTCGCGGATCGGAGGATGTCGTGAACGGCCCGAGCGCGATCAGCGCGACGAGCGCGGTCAGCTTCGCCGTCGAGGCGCCGGTCGGCGCGACGGCGACGAGCAACGCTCCTCTCCTCCCCGACCCGACGATGTCGACCGGTGACGCGCTCACCGAGCTCTACAAGCTGCTCGCCGCTTCGTCCGAGAACCAGGCGAAGGACGCGAAGGCGAACGTCGACGCGAACGCGAGCGAGCGGAAGCGCAAGCTCGAGGAGCATCGCGCGGCGATCGAGGAAGCCCGCAAGGCGGCAGAAGAGAAGACCGGCTTCTTCGACTCGATGGGGCTCGGCAGTCTGGTCGCGATCGCCGTCGGCTCGCCCTGGCTCGCCGTCATCGACATGGGCATGCACATGGCGAAGCTCACCCCGGACTTCCTGAAGGACTTCGAGAAGCAGAACCTCTCGAAGATCGCCGATGCGGCGAACGCGTATGGCGCGCTCGGCGATGCCAAGACGCTCCTCGAGGCCGGCCTCGGCGGTCCGCAGGCGCTCGCCGCGATGGTGGCGCTCGGCGGTCTCCTCGTGAAGGAGACGAACATCCTCGGCGAAGACGCGAGCGACTGGGCCGGGCGCGGCATGATGCTCGGCGGCAACGCAATGCAGGGCAGCGTGCGCGACGCCAGCATCGGCTTCGTCGCCGACAAGAGGGGCGCCGTCGCCGACGAGATCCGGAGCGTCGAGGAGGAGACGAAGGAGTACACGAAGGTCGCGTCCTACGTCGCGATGGCGGCCGCCGCCGTCGGCGCATGCGTCGGCACCTGGGGCGCCGGCGCTCCGTTCGTCGCCGTCCTCGTCGGTGTCGCGCTCTCGGCGGGCGGCGCCGTCGTCACCGAGACGGAGTGCCTCGGCAAGGACTGGTCGCAGTGGGTCGGCCTCGGCATGATGGCCGGCGGCGCGCTCATGACGGGGGCGGGCGTCGCGAACGCCGCGACCGCGGCCGTGAACGCGACGGCGCGCACCGTCGGCCAGGCCACGACGACGGCGGGTCAGGTCATCGGTGCGACGACGAAGGTGAAGTCCGGTGCCGACCAGGTCCAGGACGCAGCCATCCAGCACGAGGTCGCGCACCACGAGGCCGACGCCAAGGCGGCCGAGCTCGACGCCAAGCGTCTCCACCGAATGATCGAGCAACTCATCGACGTCGCGACCGATGCGAAGGACGGGTTTCGCCGCATGGCGTCCCGGATCCAGGAAACGATCGAGCAGGACGCCCGCACCCCGCTGATGGTGGTGGGCGCGATGAAAGGGTGACCGTGATGAGCGTGTCGATGGTGGGTCAGGCGACCGGTAGCGTGCTTTTCGGAGCAACCGAAGCGGCGCGCCCGGGCGCAACAGAAGCCGCACAGCCCGGCGCATCGCTCCTCCCCGAGCCGGGCGACGCTTTCGCGATGCTCGACACGGGCGACGTCGGCGCCGCGCTCGCGAAGCTCGCGCTCGAGAACGGGTACGAGTCGCGCAAAGCGGGGCGTGCCGCGCGCGAGGTGGCCGAGAAGGCGCAGGAAGCCGCCGAGCAGAAGCAGCTCGAGGAACGGCGCGCGCAGGCGGACAGCGCGTTCGTCGGCGGGCTCGTCGGCGGCTTCTCGACGGTCGCGAGCGGCGGCTTCGCTTTCGCCGCCGGCGGCGCGCAGGCGAACACGTCCGTCGCGGAAGGTGTCGCGCTCGGCACGGCCAAACGCTTCGAGGCGGGCGGAAAGCTCCTCGAAGGAACTGGCACCGTCGGCAAGGCGGTCGCCGACCACTCCGCCTCTGCGCACGACGTCGCGACGACCGAAGCGGAGCAGGCTGCATCACGCGAGAAGCGCAACGTGGACGACGCGAAGGAGATCGTCGACGACGCCAAGAAGCTGATCGATCGCACCCTCGACTTCTACCGCGAGTACCAGACCGGCAAGGCCGACGCGCAACGCGCCGCGATCATGCGAGCCTGACCGCCCCCCTTCCCGCTCCCGCCCCGCGCGTGCCACACTCCTCCGCCGTGAAGATCTACACGAAGACCGGGGACGACGGGACGACGGGGCTGTTCGGTGGAGGGCGCACGAAGAAGGCGTCTTCGCGCGTCGACGCGTACGGGACGGTCGACGAGCTGAACGCGACGCTCGGGATCGCACGCGCGACGAAGCTGGACGCGTGGACCGACGAGGTCGTCGCCCACATCCAGGTCGACCTCTTCACCCTCGGCGCCGAGCTCGCCTGCGTCCCGGGCAAGGAGGACAAGCTCGGGATGACGCTGATCGCGGACGAGGACGCCGTTCGCCTCGAGCACGCGATCGACGAGGCCGAGAAGTCGCTCGAGCCGCTCAAGAACTTCGTCCTCCCCGGCGGCTCGCCGCAGGCGGCCGCGCTCCACCTCGCGCGGACCGTGTGCCGACGTGCCGAGCGCGGGGTCCTCGCGATCGACGACACCCCGGCGCGCCGCGAGGTCGTCACCTATCTGAATCGCCTGAGCGATCTCCTCTTCGTGCTCGCCCGCTTCGCCAACGTGAAGGCCGGCGTCACCGACGTCCCGTGGGCGCCCCGCGGCAAGGGCAAGAGCACGCCCGGCGCGACCGGCTGATCAGGCAGCGCAGGCGGCCGAGCTCTCCTCGACCTCGCTGACCTTCGCGACCTGCATCACGCCCGACTCCGGCGCGGCGGGCACGACGCCCATCTGCGCGGCGAGCATCTTGCGGCCGCGGTGGAGCCGGCTCATCACGGTGCCGACCGGCACGCCGAGCTTCGTCGCGGCTTCGCGGTACGTGAGCTCGTCGAGGTCGACGAGCTGGAGGACCGCGCGGAACGTCGCCGGGAGCGCATCGAGCTCCGCCTGCGTGCTCTTCGACAGCGACGCCGTCGTCTCGGGCGACGCGGGGAACGCCTCCGGGATCGTCCACGCGCACGGATCCGAAGAGAGCACGCGCATCGCGTTCTTCTCACGACGCTGACGGCGGTAGCGCGTCACGAACACGCTGAAGAGGATCTGGTAGACCCACGCGCGGAGGTTCGTGCCGCGCTCGTACTGCGCCGCGAACCGGAGCGCGCGCTCGATCGTGTCCTGCACGATGTCCTCCGCCGTCGTCGGGTCGCCGGCAAGCCGGCACGCACGCCCGCGGAGCTCGGGGACGAGCTGGACCAGCCCGCGCTCGAGGCTCGCCCGGTCATGGGCGACGAGCACGGTGCGGGTGGACGCGGACGCAGCGGACACGGGAACGGAGACGGCCATGCCCTCCCCTCGTGCACCCCGGATGCCAGGCGCGACGCCCGCCGGCTGACCGTGGATTTCCCGCACTTTCGCGGGACGTGGCCCCGACCGCGTGTGTCCAGCCACCAACCCGTGTGTGGCCGTGGCCACGCGCCCGCGGAGCCCACTCCGCGAGCGTGCGCAGCGCGCGGAACACGAAGCGCAAGGAGGTGCACTTCACCCGAGTCGCCTCCTTCAGGCGCCGCGGAGCTTCGCGAACACGCCCGGCAGCTCGTCGGCGATCTCGGAGGCGAGCAGCCCGCGATCGGCGTTCCTCGCCTTCCACGAATCCCCCGCGGCGCCGTGGAGGTAGACGGCCGCGTACGCCGCCTCGAACGGAGGCAGCGAGCACGCGAGCGCACCGCAGAGCCCGGCGAGCACGTCCCCCGAGCCGGCCGTCGCGAGCGCGGGGTTGCCGGTCGAGCCGACGACCACGCGGCCGTCCGGCGACGCGACGACGGAGTGCGCGCCCTTCAGGATGACGACCGACCGTGCGCGCGACGCGGCGAGCCGGGCCGCGGCGAAGCGGTCGGCTTCGACCTCCTCCGCCGTGATCCCGAGCAGTCGCGCGAGCTCACCCGAGTGCGGGGTGAGGATCGCCCGGCCGGAGGCGGCGTTGAAGTCCTCGATCGCCCGCGTGTGGATGGTGAGCGCATCGGCGTCGGCGACGATCGGGCCGGTGAAGCTCGCGAGCACGTGCCGCACCGCGGCCGAAGCGCGCTCGCCGGTCCCGAACCCGGGGCCGACGACGACGACGCGCTTGCCCGAGAGCGCGGCGTCGAGCTGCTCGATCAGCGCATCGCCCGGCTCGATTCGCGCCGTCATGATCTCGAGCACGCGCGATTCGAGCGTGGCGGCCGCCTCCGCCCAGGTGACGATCGTGGCCGCACCGGCACCGCCTCGGAGGGCCCCGCGCGCGGCGAGGAGCGACGCGCCCGTCTTGCCGGGCGAGCCCGCGAGGATCGCGACGTGACCGGCGCGGTACTTGTGCGCATCGACGGCTCGCGGTGGAAGCAGCGCCGCGACGTCGGAGGATGCGAGGAGCGATGCCGCGCGCTCGGTACGGAGCGATGCAGGCACGCCGATGTCGACGACGTGCACCTCACCGGAGAGGCGCGCCCCGTGGCCGGTCAGGTGCCCGAGCTTCGGGTGCGCGAACGTCACCGTGAGATCCGCCTCGACGGCGGTCCCGAGCGTCACGCCGGTGTCGGCGTTCATGCCCGAAGGCACGTCCAACGCGACGACCGCACGCGCCGAGTCGTTGATGCGGCGCACGACGCTCGCGAGCGGCTCGCCGATCGGACGATCGAGCCCGGTCCCGAACAGGGCGTCGACGACGACGTGCGCCCGCCCGACCGCGACGGAGAGCGGCGACTCGGCGGACGCGTCCGTCGACCGCTCGACGTAGCCGCCGACGCCGATGAAGGCGTCGTGGTTCGCGCGGCAGTCGGCCGTCATCTTCTCCTCGGGTCCGGTGAGGACCACCGCGACCTCGGCGCCGCGCACGAGCAGGTGGCGCGCGACGACGAAGCCGTCGCCGCCGTTGTTCCCCGTCCCGCAGACGACGAGGACGTGCTTGCCGTCCGCCGAGCCTGCGAGCGCTTCGCGGACGAGAACGTCGGTTGCACCGCGTCCGGCGTTCTCCATCAGGAGGAGGCTCGGAACCCTGGCGTGCTCGATCGCGTGCGCGTCGAACGCACGCATCTGCTCGCGTGAAAGGATCGGGATCATGTCGGGACCGGCGCCTTTCTCTGCTCGAGGATCACGACGGCGACCGCGACGCCCGCGTCGTGCGTGATCGTGACGTGCCACGTGTCGGCACCGAAGCGCGCGACGGCCTCCAGCGCGTTGCCGTGGAGCTCGAGGGTCGGGCGACCGCTCGGCATCCGGCGCACCTCGACCTCGTGCCAGCCGACGCCTTTCGCGCCGTCGAGCGCCTTCGCGAAGGCTTCCTTCACCGCGAAGCGCCCGGCGAGCCCGGTCGCCATGTCGCGTCCCTGGAGGTCGGCTCGTTCGGCCTCGGTGCAGATCCGCGCGAAGAAGCGGTCGCCGTGGCGCTCGAGCGCCTTGCGCATCCGCTCGATCGAGCAGACGTCCACGCCGAGGCCGACGATCACGTCCCCGGCTCCGCCGCCTTGATCCGGACCGAGTGGCGCTCGCCCCGTTCGATCGCGGCCGTCATCGCCCGCACCGCGCCCGCGAGTGACATGAACACCGCATCCGAGATCACGGCGTGACCGATGTTGAGCTCGACGATCTCCTTGATCGCGACGAGCGCAGGCACGTTGCGCGTCGTGAGCCCGTGTCCGGCGGCGACCTCGAGGCCGAGCGCCTTGGCGTGCTGGGCCGCCTGCGTGATCCGTTCGAGCTCGAACTGCGCGGACGGACACGTCGGCGGAATCGTGGTGCCCGGGCGACGCGTGAGGTCGCGCACCGATGCGGGCTCCCCCTCCGCGAACGCGTGCGCGTACTCGCCGGTGTGGAGCTCGACCTGCTCGACGCCGAGCGCGTGCGCCGCGTCGACCTGACGGCGATCGGGCGCGATGAACAAGCTGACCTTGATGTCGACGGCGCGGAGCTTCTCGACGTGCGCGCGGAGCGAGGGACCGGCGGCCGCGACCTCGAGCCCCCCCTCCGTCGTGCGCTCCTCACGCCGCTCGGGAACGAGCGTCACCACGTCCGGCAGGATCCGGCAGGCGATTTTCACCATCTCGTCGGTGGCGCCCATCTCCAGGTTGAACGTGTCGCGGAGGGTGCCGCGGAGCCGCTCGACGTCGACGTCCGTGATGTGCCGGCGATCCTCGCGAAGATGGGCCGTGATGCCGTGCGCCCCTGCTTCGAGGCACACGCGCGCCGCCTCGACCGGATCCGGATACGGCGTCCCGCGCGCGTTCCGGAGCGTGGCGACGTGATCGACGTTGATGTGGAGCCGCATGATACGGCCGGCACGTTACCACGTGCGCCGGCCGTATCGCACCCTGCGACCTCAGTCCTCGTCGCCGCCGGCGCCACCGCTTGCGTCGTCGTCCGTCTTCGGCGTCGTGAGCAGCTCGCCGTTCGGGCCGTCCTTGCGGACCACGATCGTCTTCCGGGCGACGGTGTCCGGGTTCTCGCGCGCGACGACGGTGATGACGTTCACGCCCGGGCGGAGCGGAATCGGCGCCTCGAACGGCATCCGCTTCGCGTCGGCGCCGTTGCGGTTCGAGCGATAGAACACCTTGCGGCTGCCGACGAACACGTAGCCGTCGAGGAGCCGATCGGCGTCGCTCGCCGAGCCCTTCACCGTGATCGTGCTCTCCTTCGTCGCGAGCGCGGTCGGCGACAGCTCGATCGACGGCGGGAAGCGACGCATCACTTCCTCGTACGCGACCGCACCGCTCGGAGCCGTGCCGCCCTGGTCCACTTCGGACGCGCGGACGAACCCGAAGCGGCCGTCACCGAGCCCCACCTTCACCATGTCGCCCGCCGTCGCGAGGACGGGAGCGACGGTGCCCGCGCCGAGGCGACCGAACGTGCGCGCCGCGGCGTCGGGCGCTTCGTAGAGCACCGCGCCGCCCGCCTTCGCCTTCGCGGCGCCGGACGCGGCCGCGAGCGACGCCGGGAGCACGATCGGCATCTTCACCTTCTCGACCACGTTCTCGCGGAGGTCACGATCGGAGATCGAGAGCTCCACCTTCGCCTCGGGATCGGCGAGCGCCGACTCGACGTCGAACGTGAACGCGATCTTCTTCACCTCGCCCGGTTGCATGTTCGAGATGTCGAAGCGGCCCTCGTGGAGGAGGAGGCCGTCGCCGGAGAGGTTCCGCAGGTTCGCCTGCGTCTCCCAGCTCTTGCCCTTCCCGACGTTCTTCACCGACACGTACATCGTGAAGTGCTCGCCCTTCTGCACCTTGCCGTCGCCGTTGCCCTTGCGGGTGTCGGCGATCTGGTAGCTGTAGGCGAACGTCGGGCGCTCGAGCGCCTTCACCGTGACGCGGAGCTGCTGCGGAGCCGGCGAGCGGCCGCGCGCTTCCTCGAACCGGACGCTGATCCCGTCCTGCCGCGAGAGCGTGTCGCGCGGGATCCGGCACGTGCGCGGCGCGTTCTTGTCGAACGGCGCCGTCGAGCCGGGCTTGCGTCCCTCGACCTCGCACCACCCGAGCGGGATCGACGCGGTCTTCGTCTTCCCCGGCTCGAGCTTGCCGAGGACGAGCTCCTTGTTGTCGAAGAGCGCGTTGTCGCTCTTCGTCACCGCCGCGAGGCGGAAGAGGGGCGCCGTGCCCTTGTTCGTCACGGCGACCTTGAGGACGGCGCTCTCGCCGGCCGTGAGCTCGTTGCTCGCCTTGTCGGTCTCGAGCTTCACGTCGACGGCGGGCGGCGGCGCGCCCTGCGCCGCTTGCGCGACGTCGGCCGGCGCATCGGCCCAGTCGACGCCGAGCGCGGAGAGCTCCTGGCCGACCTTCTGGAGCTCCGTGGTGCGCGTCGCCTCGACGACCGGCTTCGCCGCTTTGATCTGCTCGAGGCGCTTGCCGGGCGTGAGCTTCGCGACGACGTCGCGCGCGAACTTCACCGGGAAGTCCTTGTTCGGGAAGTCGGGGCCGAGAACTTCGTCGGGATCGCCACCGCGCTCGCGGAGCTCGCGGCGGAGCGACTCGGGCAGGTTGTAGCGGACGACTTCCTGCGGCTTCTGCCCGTCGCGCGCCTTCGCGTTCGAGAGGCTGCGCGAGAGGTCACGCTCCTTCAGCATCATCCCCGTGTCGACGGTGAGGTCCATCTCCTGGGGGTCGGCCGTCATCGGGTCGAGCTCGATGTCGGGCGTCACACCGGTGCCCTGGATCGAGATGTCGCCCGGCATCGTGAGGTACTGCGCGATCGTGAGCTTGAGCGCCGCGCGGTCCGGCAGCTCGTTGAAGACGAGCTGGACGGAGCCCTTGCCGAACGTCGTCTCGCCGATGATGACCGCGCGATCGTGGTTCTTGAGGGCGCCCGCGACGATCTCGCTCGCGCTCGCCGAGGTGCCGTTCACGAGGAGGGCGATCGGGTAGTTCGGCTCCGTCCCCTCGGGGCGCGCCGACTTCTCCTCGCGGTCCTCGCCCGCGCCGGGGTTTCCGACCGTCGCCACGATCGGGCCGCTGACGAGGAACTTGTCGGCGACGCGCGCGGCCTGCTCGAGGAGGCCGCCGGGATTGCCGCGAAGGTCGAGGACGAGGCCCTTGAGCTCGCCGCTCTTCTTCAGATCCGCGAGCGCGTCGTCGAGGTCCTTCGCCGTCGTCGCCTGGAACTGCTTCAGGCGGACGTAGCCGATGTTCGCGTCGAGGAGCTTGTGCTCGACGCTCGCGACCTTGATCACCTCGCGCGTGAGCTCGAAGGGCTTCGGCTGCTGCCAGCCTTCCGGGCCGTCACGCTTGATGTAGACGGTGACCTTCGTGCCGGGCGCGCCGCGAAGGTGGTTCACGGCCTCGTTGAGGCCCATGTTCAGAGTCGACTCGCCGCCGATCTTGGTGATGCGGTCGTACTTCTTCACGCCGGCGCGGAAGGCGGGCGTGCCCGGCATCGGGT
This sequence comes from Polyangiaceae bacterium, assembly GCA_039809485.1. GTDB lineage: Bacteria > Myxococcota_A > Polyangia > Polyangiales > Polyangiaceae > Labilithrix. The sequence goes on from JBDHVE010000142.1 coordinate 21,177, forward strand.
TGATGACGGTGAGCTGCTGATCGCGGATCGAGATGACGATACCGAGGCCGCCGAACTGGCCGCTCGTCGACACGTTCATGTCCTTGTACGCCTCGGGCGACAGGAGCACGCTGTGCGGGTCGAGCGTGTGGAGCATGCCGTTGCAGGCGGCGTATTCGACCTCGCGGAGATCGACCTCGGTGTTCCGGAGGTTCTCCTGGACGAACTGGAACACGTCACGGAGCCGGGCGCTCACGTCCCAGAGGCCGAGCACGTTGTCGACGCGGAACTCACGCTCCTGCGTGTCGACCCGCACCTTCACCGAAGGCGCGCCCTCCTCCTGGAGGATGATGACCTGCGCGACGTCGCGCTGAACGTAGTTGAGCGCGGAGAGGAGCATGTCCTTCGGCTTCACGCGCTTCGGGTCCACGTACTTGTCGCGGACGTTCTTCAGCACTTCGTTCACGACCTTCAGCTGCGTGAGGTCGTAGTTGTCCGGCGTGTGCTTGCCCGGCGCGCCGTTGGCGGCGTTCGCAGGCGCGAGCCCGTCCCAGAGTCCCCCGCCGTGGAGGCGGAGCGCGAGCCAGCTCGAGATGGCGAAGGCGACGAAGAGCGCGGAGAGCTTCAGCGCGCGTGCGAGAATGCGCATCGAAGTCAGTATAGTGCGGTGCGCCACCCCGCTGGGCGGATTCGTCGCGGCTCAGCCGTTCCGCTCGGTCAGCCGCATTTCGCCACTTCACGTGCGAGGACCGCGCCGCGGACGCGTCGCATCTCGCCGGTGCGCCGGTCGACGGCCAGAACGACGCGCTCGAACCGGTATTCCGCGGGGAAGTCGCCGCCGCCGCCCTCCTGCACGGTGACCTCGCAGGTCTGGACCCACCGCTCCGGCTCCTCCGAAGCCGCGCACGAAACGATGTCGGCGCCGAGGTGCGGGCTCCGCCGGAACGAGCGGACCATCGTGACGTACGCGGTCGTTGCGACGAGCGGTCGCGTCGTGAGCGTGCCGAGGAACTCGCCCTCGCCGCCTCGATCCCCGCGCGGCGACGGGTCGAAGAAGTTGCACTTGTGGACCCGCCACCGCACGACGTCGCCATCGGGGAAGTCGAACGACTCGGACGTCGCTACGTACCTGTCGACCTTCCGCGGCGCGCTCCACGCGGTGGTGTAGAGCTTCGCATTCGCGGCGCGAGCCCAGCGATCGGCTTCGGCCGGGTCGTCCGTACAGAGCGCGATCGATCGCGCATCTCCCGGGTCGACGTCCCGCGCCTCGACGAACGCCCCCGGCGGGTCGTCGCGCAGCTCCGGAGCGCCGCCGGCGCGGACCTGCGCGCGGTAGGCCTCGACATGAGGACCGTTCGTGCACTCCTCGCGTGCGCAACCGGTCACGAGGGCGGAGAGGGCGAGGCCGAGCAGGAAGCGTGTCATGAGGCGCGCCGCGGAGCAAAGTGCGCACCACACGCGAAGTCCGCGACTTCCGTGGTCACGGCCGCCTCGGCGGCCTGATCCGCGTGTCAGCTCCCCTTGCGGATCACGGCGACATAGAACCCGCCGAAGAACGACGCGGGGGTGTCGCAGAGCACGCGCTCCGCCTGACGGAGCACGCCGGCGAGCCCGGGGACCTTCATCACGACCGCCGCCGGCGTGACGATCCGGATGCCACGGCGTGCCTCGAGCTTGCAGCCGGGCGGGAGGATGCGCGGCAGGACCCACGGCGCGTCGAAGCGCGTGTAGACCGCGCTCTCGCGCGTCTGGTCGCTGATCCGGCCGGCAGGACCGAGCCGCTTCGCGAGACCGCGGAAGCTGAGCGGGTTGTAGAACTCGGCGAGGATGACGCCGCCGGGACGCGTGACGCGCGCCATCTCCGCGAGCGCCTTCCCGATGTCCGGCACGTGGGCGAGGACCTTGAACGAGCACGTCACGTCGAACGTGGCGTCCTCGAACGGCAGCGACGTGACGCTGCCCTCCCGCACGTCGAGGCCGCGCTCGCGCGCGAGCTCGAGCATCCCCGGCGAGAGATCGATTCCCGCCGCGCGCCGCGCGAACGTCCGGAGTCGTTCGAGGATCAGCCCGGTGCCGCACCCGCACTCGAGGACGTCCTTGCCGGCCCCGTAGCGTTCGGTGAGCTCGACCTCCAGGTCGTCGACGAGCGCGTGGTAGCCGCTCGCATCGTTCGGGCGGCGGTGACGCTCGTAGCTCTTGCTGAACTCGTCGTAGTAGGCGCGCGTCTCTTCGAGCGACTGGGCCATCGGGGTCTCCGTTTCTAGCACGCGCCCTAGGAACCCTGCGCATTCACGTGCAGACGAGACGCTCGAGCCAGCTCCCCGAGCGATCGCCGTAGACGAGCCAGATCGCGCCGTGGGGGTCCGTCGTGAGCGTCACGTGCGCGACGCTCCTGCCCTCGGCGACGGTGCCGACGCTCGTGAAGCGACCGGCCGCGTCGAGGCGTCCGAGCTCGAGCACCCGCGGCGAGCCGACCGGCGCCTCCTTCGGACGAACGCGCGCGACCCAGGCCGGCGCGCTCTCGCCGAGCCGCGTCGTCGCCGCGATCGGCGCCGGATCGAGGCCGTTCGGATACGACGACCACACGGCCTGCACGTCGTCCTTCGGTGGGTCTTCGATCGGGATCGCCGCGACGCCGAAGGTCGCCGTCTCCTTCGGCATCGGCACGAGTGCGAAGAGCGACTTGCCGGTCGCGGCGAGCGTGAAGTCGATCCCGCGCTCGGGCGGCCCGCCGATGAACACGACCGCGTCGTTGCCGAGCGCGACGTCCTCGCCCTTCAGCGCGATCGAGCGCGCGTGGACGGGGAGCATCGCCGACCGCGCATCGATGTAGACCGCAACGACACCGCCGTGGCGGGGGAGGAGATGCACCGACGTGGCGCCGGCGCCGTCCTCGGAGAGGCGCACCGGCTCGTGATCGTCGAGCGTGACGAACGCCTGCATCGTCTCGCCCTCCGTCGTGCGCCGGACGTCGAGCGTCGCGAGGACGGCGTGACCTTCGCCGAGCGTCGCCGCGCCGAAGCGCGTTCCGGCGCGTCCCTTCGCGACCGGCTTCGTGTCGTTCTGGCCGAGTGTCGTCCGCTGCACGAGGCCGCCGGGCCCCTGGCAGTAGGCCCACTTGCCGGCGATCTCGCACGGCTGCGCGCGCGTCACCTCGAAACGAGGGCCGGGCGGAGGAGGCGCCGGCAAGGGAGCGCTCGGGCCGGGCGGAGGAGGCGCCGCGAACGCGACGATTCGCGGCTTGCCCGCGTCGTTCGCGACGACGCGGACCTCGCCGCCGGCCGCGACGAGCGAAGCAGGGCCGACGAACGGCAGCTCGGCGGGGCCGAACGCGATCCGGCACGTCGACGCCCCCGCGTCGCGCGCTTCGGCGGTGACGGAGGCATCGGCCGTCGCGTCAAGACGCGCGGCATCGACGACCGTGCCGGCATCGACGACGCCGGCTTCGACGACGGGCTTCGGGATCTCGACGCTCGCCTCGGTCGGAGCCGCCGCTGCGTCGCGCGGCATGCTCGCGTTCCGGTCACATCCGGCGAGCGACGCGAGCGCGCAGGCCAGGAGGAGGCGAGCGGGAGGCGTCACGCGCCCCACCCTACCCGATCCTGCGCGACGCCGCCGACTCGTCGAGCAGCTCGAGGCTCTGCCGTAGACGGGAGAGACGCTAGTCTGGACTCGGGATGCTCGGCCGCCCGCTCGGCAAGTACCACCTCCAGAAGCTGCTCGCGACGGGCGGCATGGGCGAGGTGTTCCTCGCCCGACAGGAGGGGCCCGCGAGCTTCGCGAAGACGGTCGTCGTCAAGCGCCTCCTCCGTCACCTCGCCGCCGATCCGGCGTTCGTGAAGATGTTCCTCGACGAGGCGCGGCTCGCCGCGCTCGTCACGCATCCGAACGTCGTCCAGATCTTCGAGCTCGGCGAGGAGAACGGCACCTACTTCATCGCGATGGAGTACGTGCGCGGGCGGAGCCTCCGCGACGTCGGCCGCGCGCTCCCCGAAGGGCGCCTCGAGCCGGGGCTCGCCGTCCACGTCGCCGCGCAGATCCTCCACGGCCTACACGCAGCGCACACGCTACGCGGCGACGACGGCGCGCCGCTCTGCCTCGTGCACCGCGACGTGACCCCCGAGAACGTGCTCGTCGGGTTCGATGGAGCGGTGAAGCTCGTCGACTTCGGGATCGCGAAGGCGGCGAGCTCGACCTCGACGCAGCGGACGACGCTCAAGGGCAAGGTCTCGTACATGGCGCCCGAGCAGTTCCAGGATCGTCCGCTCGACCCACGCACCGACGTCTTCGCGTGCGGGATCCTCCTCTACGAGCTGCTCGCCGGCTGCCGCCCGTTCGCGGGCGCGAGCGAGGCGGCGGTGATGCATGCGATCCTGGGGGCGGAGCCGATGCCCCTCCTCGAGCGCGGGTTCGGCGTGAGCCCGCGGCTCAGCGCGATCGTCGACACCGCGCTCGCGAAGGATCCGGCCGACCGTCATGCGTCGGCCGAGGAGATGGCGAAGGAGCTCGAGGCGTGGGCGCTCGAGGAAGGCGCGGCCGCGAGCACGACCGCGCTGCGCGACCGGATGCGCGCGCTCTTCGGCGACGAGCCCGCCGGTGGGCAGGGGGCGCCCCCGGCCTCGACGGACCCGGTCTTCACCGAGGCGGCAGGCCCTTCGCGCACGGTGCAGATGACGGCGCCGATGGCAGCGCGGCCCGCGGTGTTGGCGGCGCCCGCGAAGACGTCTCGCGCTCCCCTCTTCTTCGCCGGCATCGCGCTCGCGGTCCTCG
>JBDHVE010000143.1:0-25627 GCA_039809485.1 Polyangiaceae bacterium
GGGAAGTGCGTGTAGTCGTAGATGCGGCGGTGATCGCCGCGCACGCCCGTCAAGAACAGCGGGATGAAGATGAAGTTGATCGGGATGATCGTCGCCCAGAAGTGGACCTTGTTCGCGGTCTCGTTCAGGTGACGCCCGAACATCTTCGGGAACCAGTAGGTCACCGCCGCGAACGTCGCGACGATCGCGATCGGGAAGAACGTGTAGTGGAAGTGGGCGATGACGAAGTACGTGTCGTGGAGGTAGATGTCCGAGCCGGAGGCGCCGAGGAAGATCCCCGTCACGCCGCCGAGGAGGAACTCGGCGACGAAGGCGAGCGCCCATAGCATCGGCGTCGCGAGCCGGATCGAGCCGCCGTACAGCGTCGCGATCGTGACGAACACCATCTCGGCGACCGGGATCGAGATGAGGAGCGTGGCGACCGAGAAGATGTTCGCCATCCGCGGGTCGATCCCGGCGATGAACTGGTGGTGGGCCCAGACGAAGAAGGAGAGGACTCCCGTGCCGATCGCGCCGTAGATCATCGCGCGGTAGCCGAAGACCTTCTTCCGCGCGAAGACCGCGATGATCTCGATCACGATCCCCATCGCGGGGAACAGCACGACGTAGACCTCGGGGTGCCCGAAGAACCAGAACAGATGCTGCCAGAGGATCGGATCGCCCCCCCGCGCCGGGTCGTAGAACCCGGTCCCGAAGACCTGATCGAAGAAGAGCATCACCGCGCCGGCCACGAGCGGTCCGACCGAGCCCATGAACACGATCGTCGCCGTGATGATCATCCAGACGACGATCGGGACGTCGAACATCTTCATCCCCGGCGCGCGGCTGTTCATCACCGTCGTGACGAAGTTGATCCCTCCGAGGAGGAAGGCGACGAACTCGAGCGCGACGGCGACGAGCCAGATCGGCGCGCCCGTCGGCGTCAGGCTGTACTCGGCCTTCGACGAGAGCGGCGGGTAGCTCGTCCACGCTCCGCCGAAGGCGCCGCCGTCGACGAAGAACGACGTGAAGAGCACGAGGATGCTGACGAGGAAGATCTGGTAGCTGAGTCGGTTCAGCCGCGGGAACACCATGTCGTCGCAGCCGATCATGAGCGGGATGAGGTAGTTCCCGAGCGCGGCGATCAGCACCGGCATCGCGACCCAGAACACCATGACCGAGCCGTGGGTCGTGACGAGCGCGTTGTACGCCGTCGCCGACACGCGCCCGTAGCCGGGCACCGACATTCCCGGGAAGGCGTTCTGCATCCGGAACGCGTAGACGGCGAATCCGCCGACGAGCGCCATGAAGATGCCGGTGAAGAGGTACTGGAGACCGATGATCTTGTGGTCCGTCGACCAGAGGTACTTCCGGACGAAGCCCTCCTCGTGGTGATGTGCGGCCTGCGGGGCGTGGCCGAAGTCGTCGGGCGGGCTCATCGGGAATCTCCGGAGGCGAGCGCAGTGCCGATCGGCGCGGGACCGCCTTCGGCTGCCCGCGCGGGGGTGTTCTGCTGGATCCAGGCGGTGTGTGCTTCGGCGGTCTCGATGACGAGACGCGCCGGCATGATCGCGTGACCGATCCCGCAGATCTCCGCGCACTGGATGTCGAAGCGACCGAGCTGCGTGGGCTTGAACCAGCCCTTGATCACGCGGCCGGGCACGGCGTCCTGCTTCAGACGGAACGCAGGGACCGAGAAGCTGTGGAGGACGTCCCGGCTCGTGAGCTCGAAGTGGTACGTCCTGCCGATGACGACGTGGAGCTCGTCGACGGTGCGGATGTCGTCGGGCGTGCCGAGCTTGCCGTCGGCTCCCGCGTGGGTGAACGTCCACGCCCACTGCTGCGCCTCGACGTGCACGGTCTCGTCGGGTGTCGGCATCGTCAGCTTCACCTCGTGCCAGACGCGAAGCGCGGCGACGATGATGAGGACGTCGAAGGCGAGCGTCGCGTAGTGCGGCCACGACACCCAGCGCTTCTCCTCCGGCTTCTCGCCGGCGACGTAGAGCGCCTTCTTGTTCTTCTTCGCGGAGAACTTGATGATCAGGCCGAAGAGAACGACTTCGGCGAGGATGAACCAGAACCCGACGATGACGAGGATGAGTAGGATGAGCCCGTCGACCTGGCCGGCGTAGCTCGATGCAGACGATACGTAGCGCTCGAGCATGAGGTCCTCTCAGAGCACGTAGACGAGCACGGCGCCGATGAAGGCTGCCGCGCCGAGCAGGGTGTAGATGAAGACGAGACGGACGAGCCGATCCGACGCGTCCGCCGTCTGATGGGGTCCGGTCATCGCGTGGCCTCGCGCGGAAGGCTCGCGACGTGGGTGACCACGTCGAGCATGATCTGGTCGTTCGCGAGCGACAGGGCCATCGGACGCATGAGCGCACCTTGCGCGTCGGCCGAGCTCGCGCCGCGAATGCCCGCCTTGAACTTCTTCAGCTGCGCGAGCAGGTACCAGTCGGCCTGACCGGCGATCGGCGGCGCCTTGAGCGCCTCGTTCCCCTGCCCGTTCGCGCCGTGGCACGCAACGCAGGGCGCGAACGACGTGGCGCCCGCCTTCGCGTCGCCCCCCGTCAGCGTCGGCGACACGTGCGCGCGCGAGAGCGAGGCCACGTAGGCCGAGACCGACTTCACCTCGGCCTCGTTCATCATCTGACGCGCCATCGGTCGCATCCGCAGACCCTCGTAATCGTCGGGGTGCGTGCCGCGCATCCCGTTCCGGAACTTCGCGAGCTGGGCCTCGACGTACCAGGCGGGGAGCCCCGCGATGGGAGGTGCGCCGATCGTGCGGTTGCCATGGCCGTCGGCGCCGTGACAGCTCACGCATGCCGAGAACAGCTCCTTGCCCGGCAGGCTCGCCGTGCTTCCCTCCGCGCGCGAGCACCCGCCGGACGCCGCGGCGACCGAAACGCCGATGACGAGCACGGCGCATCGCAGACTCAGTCTGCCCATTTCCGCTCCTGTATCGAATTCGCATCACACGAATTCGATTCGATGTGACGTGGGATGTCCCACGCCCCAGACAATCGGCGCAAGCGAAGAACTTTCCGACGCGTGCGCATCTTTTTCGGACTCAAGACAAGTATGCAGATCGTTTGAGCTGCAAGCGTCGAGCCGGACATCGATCTTTCATCAGCGCCACTCACCTCGCAAAACAGGGACTCGGCCACGATTGCGAGCCGGCGCGAATTGTGTCTTTCTTGCGCGCGATGCATCGCCTCGTCATCGTCTGCGCCGTCGCCGTCGTCCTGAGCTCCTTATTGGTCGTCGCCGGCTTGACGAAGACGACGAGTGACCCCATTGCCGACTTTCGCGTGTCGCCCGGTGCGACCACGACACTCGAACCGTTATGGGAAGCTCCTGACTTTCGATATGTGGACCAGCACGGAAAATCGATTACACGCGCGACGTTCGCGGGCAAAACCTGGGTGGCGAACTTCGTCTTCACCGAGTGCCGCACGGTGTGCCCGCTGCTCACCGCGAAGATGGTGGAGCTGCAACGACGGCTCGCGGGCGTGAACGTGGAGTTCGTGTCCTTCTCCGTCGACCCGGCCCACGACACGCCGGAGGTCCTCCGCGCGTACGCGACGCGGTGGGCTCCGGCCGAGACGCGGTGGAGCCTCGTGGCGACCGACGAGCGAACGCTTCCGCAGCTCGCGTCGGGGTTCAAGGTCACCGCGGAGCGGACCGACGCTTCGGCCGACCCGATCCTCCACACGAGCCTCTTCCTGCTCGTCGACGGCGCAGGGCGCATCCGCGGTGCGTTCGACACGGAGCACGGCGAAGAGCTCGCGTCGCTCGAAGAGGGCGTTCGGAAGCTCGCCGGCGCTCCCTCCGGCGCTCGGGACAGCACGCTGCCCGTGACGGGCGCCGAGCTCTACGAGGCGCTCTCGTGCGCGAAATGCCACGAGCGCGGAGACCTGGCTCCGCCGCTCGTCGATCTCCCCGGCCGTCGGCGCGAGCTCGACAACGGCCTCGTCGTCGTCGCGGACGAAGCGTGGGTGCGGGAGTCGATCCTGCAGCCCGACGCGAAGCGCGTGAAGAACTATCCGCTCCGCATGCCCACGTACTCCGGGGTCCTCGACCAGGCGCGGCTCGACGCGCTCGTCGCGTGGGTGCTCGCACGTCGCTCCCCCGCCTCGGCCGCCACGGTCGCGGCGGACGTCGTCGAGGAGGACCCGGTCTGTCACATGCAGGTGCGCGTGACCGCGGACGCGATCGCGGCCGACGTCGCCGGCCGGAAGGTGCACTTCTGCTCCACGGCCTGCCGCGACCGTTACGCCAGGGATCCTTCCGCATTCGCGCCGAAGGTCCCCTGACCGACCAGAGTCGAACGAGGAACAAAGACCATGAACATGAACCATCTCGTCGCCGTCATCGCCGCTCTCGGAGCTGTCGCCGTCGCCTGCAGCAAGCCGTCCGACAACACCCAGGCGACGAAGCCGGCCGAGACCCACGCGACGACGACGACGGCCTCCGCCGGCGGTGCGAAGGAGATCTTCGCCGCGCGCTGTACCGCGTGCCACGGGACGTCCGGCAAGGGTGACGGCGCCGCCGCCGCTGCGCTCACGCCGAAGCCGCGCGACTACACGAGCAAGGACTGGCAGGCGAGCGTCACCGACGCGCAGCTCAAGAAGGTCATCGTCGGCGGCGGCGCGGCGGTCGGGAAGAGCGCGGCGATGCCGCCGAACCCGGACCTCGAGGGCAAGCCCGAGCTCGACGGCCTCGTCGCGATCGTGCGCGAATTCGGGAAGTGAGCGCCGGCGGCCGGGGGGGCCGCGCCGCGCTTCGAGCAGAGCGGGCGGAGGCATGTCAGTAGCGAGGGACGCTCGGGTCCATGGTCGACCACGCGTCGATGCCTCCGACGACGAAGCGCACGTCTCTGAAACCCCGCTCGAAGAAGCGCTGCGCGGCGGCCTGTCCGCCGCGCCCATGGTGGGCGAGGAAGACGAGCTTGCGCGTCTTCGGCATCGCGAGGAGCTCACCCTCGTCCATCGGGTTGAATCCGTCGACGGTCGCTTTCGCGCGCTCTTCCGCGCTGCGAACGTCGACGAGCTCGAACCGTTCGTCGCCCTCGAGGAGACGCACCAGGTCGGCGGGGAGGATGCCCTTCACCGGTGAGGAGCGATTCGGGTTCTCGAGCTTGAAGCCGGTCCCGGTGCGGCCCTCGACGTAGTCGATCGTGAGGCCGTCGGCGCGACGCGCAGTGCTCGCGTCCATCGCAAGCTCCATCCCGCCGACCGTGACGACGACGTCACCGGTCTCTCTCGGCCCGAAGAAGAGATCGTTCTGGAAGCGGGAGTCGATCGACAACCGGAGCACGTGGTCGACGTCCGCGCCCTCCGCGGCGGCGGCGCGGAACGCGCGGGCAGCTGCTTCGGTGATGGTGACGGTCGGCAATTCGACGCTCATGGCGCACCCTTCGGGTGCGCAATAGCGAGCCCCGTACCAATCCGGTTCGCGCCCGGGGCCGCCGGCGGAGGCGCTACGACTGACAGAAATGTCAGGTCCGACATGCCAACGGCTGCCATCCGTGGCATGCTGGCGGGGCCATGCTGCTCCAGATCCGGAAGAAGCCTCCCCCGATCAGCGCCGACCTGCGCGCCATGCTCGATCGCGTCCCGGAGCCCGCGATCCTCATCGCCGTCGACCACCAGATCCTCGCCGCGAACGACGCCTACCGCACGAAGTACGGCGACGTCGGGAGGTCCTGTTACACGGCCTCCCACGACTTCGAATCGCCCTGCGACGAGAACGGAGAGCCCTGTCCGCTGCGGGCGACGATCGAGTCGGGACGCCGCCAGCGCGTCTTCCACATCCAGCACGGCGCCGCCGGGCCGCGCCACGTCGACGTCGAGCTCGAGCCGATCCTCGACGTGGACGGACGCGTCGCCTACTTCCTCGAACGGATCCACGAAATCCACGAAGCACGGGCCGCCGCGGACGGCGCGGAGCTCGTCGGCCGTGCGCCGAGCTTCCTCCGCGCGCTCGGCTTGCTCCAGCGCGCCGCGCCGAGCGAGGTCCCGGTCCTGCTCCTCGGCGAGTCGGGCACCGGAAAAGAGCTCGCCGCGCGCGCCATCCATCAGATGAGCGGACGGAGGAAGAGGCCGTTCATGCCCGTCGAGTGCAGCGGGCTACCGGAGACGCTCTTCGAATCGGAGCTCTTCGGGTACGAGCAGGGTGCATTCACCGGCGCGAACAAGAGCAAGCGCGGGCTCGTCGACGCGACCGCGGGCGGCACGCTCTTCCTCGACGAGATCGGCGACGTCCCGCTCGCCTTCCAGGTGAAGCTCCTTCGCCTCCTCGAGTCCGGAACGTTCCGCAAGGTCGGCGGGACCGAGCCGCACCGCGCCGACTTCCGCCTCGTCTGCGCGACGCACCGCGACCTCGCCGCGATGGTCCAGGAGGGCACCTTCCGGCGCGATCTCTACTACCGGATCAACGCCTTCCCCGTCGTCCTCCCCGCTCTCCGCGAGCGGCGCGGCGACATCGCGCTGCTCTGTCGGCAGTTCCTCGCGACCAAGCACCCGGGCAAACGGATCGACCGCGAGGCCCTCGCGCGCCTCGGCGAGCACGACTGGCCGGGGAACGTGCGCGAGCTCCGAAACGTCGTCGAGCGCATGGTGCTCCTCGCGGACGGCGAGGAGCTACGGATCGAGCACCTGCCTCCCGAGCTCGGGCGCGTGGAGCAGCGTCTCTCGACGCGGCCGCCCGCATCCGCGGACGCATTCGCCGTGTCGGACGTGATGCCTCTCGAGCAGGTCGAAGCGGAGTACCTCCGCTGGGCGTCCGCGCGGACGCGTGATCGCGTGAGCCTCGCCCGTGCGCTCGGCGTCTCGGAGCGGACGCTCTACCGCAAGCTGGACGACGCGCGACGAAGGAGCTGACGCCGCCTGGCACGCCCGGTGCTCCGAGGCGCGCCGAGATGGTCCCGAACCTCGTCGGCCTCCGGCACGCAGATTCCGCGCGGCCGTCTGCGGTCCCCGCGACTCCCGAGCTCGCTCCGCCGTTGCTCGTCGGCGAGCACTTCGGCGCCGCGCTCTTCTACTTCGCGAGCGGCGCGATCGGCCTCGTCGTGGTCGCTCCCGATCTCGCGAACGGAAGCTTCTTCGTGCCGCGCGTGGTCGCGGTCGTCCACCTCTTCACGCTCGGCTGGATCGTGCTGTCCGTCTTCGGCGCGCTCTGCCAGTTCCTGCCTGTCGCCGTCGGGCGTTCGATGCGATCGCCTGCGCTCGCGCACGCATCGTTCGCGTCGCAGGCGCTCGGCGTCGCCGTCTTCGTCATCGGGCTCCTCGCCGGCCATCGCTCGCTTCTCCTCGTCGGCGCCTCCGCCCTGACGTTCGCGTTCGTGTCCTTCGGCGCGAACCTCGGCGCCACGCTCTTCGGCGCTCCCGAGCGCGGCCTCACGTTCTGGGCCCTCTCCGCCGCGACGGTCTCCTTGACCGTGACGCCCGTGTTCGGGCTCGTCCTCGCGTTCTACGTGCACGACGGAGGGCTCGCCGATCCGTTCTCCACGATCGGGCAGCACGCTCACGTCGCGATCGTCGGGTTCGTCCTGCCGGTGATGGTCGGCGTCGCGCACCGGCTCTTGCCGATGTTCCTCCTCACCCACGGCGTCTCGGAGCGGCCCGCCTGGATCTCGATCGCGCTCCTCTTCGGCGCGGCGTCGTTGCTCACCGTGCCGAACGGTGCCGTCGTGCGCGACGTCGTGGCCGGGGCGCTCGGCTGCGCCGGCGTCGTCGCGTTCATCGTCCAGGCCGCGCTCTTCTACCGGAGCCGGAAGCGACGCGCGATCGATCCCGGGATGCGCCTCGCCGCGACCGGCATCGTCGGGCTCGCGACCGCGGTGACCCTCGCGCCCTTCGCGCTGACCCGCGGCACGTCCGATCTGCACCTGCTCACGACGTACTTCATCGTGCTCCTCGGCGCGATCGCGCTGTTCGTCGCCGGGCACTACTACAAGATCGTCCCGTTCCTCGTCTGGAACCACCGCTTCGGCCCACTGCTCGGGAAACGCAAGGTCCCGAAGGTCGCGGAGCTCTACTCCGAGAACGTCGCGCTCGCCGACGTCGCGCTCCTCGGTGCGGGGCTCGTCGGCATCGCGATCGGAGCCTACGTCGGCTCGGAGATCGCGATCCGGATCGCGAGCACCGTGTTCGCCACCGGCGCGGTCCTCGAGGTGCTCGTCATCGCGCGCGTCGCGCAGAGGAAGGTCGCATGAATCCCCCGCTCTCGACGACCCACGAGGTCTACGTCGCCCTCGGCGACGTGATCGATCCCGAGATCGGTCTCGACATCGTCACGCTCGGGCTCGTCTACGACGTCGAGATCCACGACGGCGAGGTCGAGGTGACCTTCACCCTGACGACGCCCGGATGTCCGATGGAGCACGTCATCACCGAAGGGATCCTGAGCGCCGTCGGTGCGGTGCCGGGCGTTCGTGAGGTGAACCCGTGCCTCGTCTGGGAGCCGCGCTGGCACCCGGGGCTCGCGCGAAAGGGGGCGTTGTGATCCGCGCCGGAGATCGGATCTCCGCGGTCCTCGCGAAGGACGAGCGGCTCCTCGAGGTGCTCGTCGCGACGGCGCCTGCGTTCGAGAAGCTGAAGAACCCTCTCATGCGCCGGACGATGGCCTCGCTCGTCACCGTGGAGCAGGCCGCGCGGATCGCCGGGATCGACGCGGCGGCCCTCGTCGCGCGCCTGAACGGTGCTCTCGGCGACGGAGGAAGCGAGCCTCCGCCGTCGCGGCCCGAGCCGGTGGCGCCACTCGCGCCCGTTCCGCCCGCGCTCGCCGCCACGCCGCCGGCGCTCCTCGTCGACGTCGACGTGCGCGAGGACCTCCGGGCGGGACGCGAGCCCTTCGGGCGCATCATGGGCGCCGTGCGCGAGCTCGGGCCCGCGCACGTGCTCCGGATCCGCGCGATCTTCGAGCCGGTCCCCCTCTACGGCGTCCTCGCCAAGAGGGGCCTGTCGCACTTCACCGAGCAGCTCGCGGTGGAGGACTGGCGCGTCTGGTTCTTCCGCGACGACCTCCGGGTCGCTTCGCCCGCGAGCGCAGCAACCGACGAGGAGGTCGAGGACGACGTCGTCGTGCTCGACGTGCGCGGCCTCGAGCCACCCGAGCCGATGGTCCGCACCTTCGAAGCGCTCGAAGCCCTGCCGCGCGGCAAGACCCTCGTGCAGCTGAACGTGCGCGTCCCGCAGTTCCTGCTGCCGAAGCTCGCCGAACGCGGCTTCGTCTACGAGGTCCGCGAGCAGTCCGAGGACCTCGTCCGCGTCTTCATCCGTCACTCCCCCTGATCACCCCGACACGACAAGCACGAGGAGACAGAAGAAATGGCCGACATCGAGCTCGACATCCGCGTCGTCCCGCCCCGCGAGAAGCACCCCGCGATCTTTCGCACGTTCGACGCGCTCGGCGCGGGCGAGCGCTTCACGCTGATCAACGACCACGACCCGTTCCCGCTCCGTCGTCAGTTCGAAGCGACGAGGCCGGGGGCGTTCAAGTGGACCTACGTCGAAGAGGGGCCTTCCGTCTGGCGCGTCCTCATCGAGAAGAACCGAGCATGAGACTCTCGCTCAGCACGGCGGCGTCGCCGGGAGTCGAGCTCGAAGCGTTCGACGCCGCATGCCGAGCCCGCGGGCTCGACGGCGTCGAGCTCGTGCTCGAGGAGACGGAGGACGTCGCGTCCGTCGTCGCGCGTGCACGCGCTTCGGCAGCGCGCATCGTCGCGCTCCGCGCCGAGGATGCGCTCTCGCTCCCGACGCTCGTCCGGGCGGCGGCCGAGCTCGGGCTCCCGCTCTCGGTGCCTCACGGCATCGCCGCCGCGCTGGGCACGGACGCGGTGCTCGCGCTCGCGCGTCCGCTCGAGGACACGCAGGGAAAGGTGCTCCTCGGGTTCGCCACCCACCTCGACGACGTGATCGCCGCCAGCTCGATCGTGCGAGCGGCAGGCAGCCCGCCGTCCCTCGGCCTCGCCTGGGATCTCCGGCCGGGCTCCGAGGATCTGCGCGCGTCGAGCGCGGTCCTGCTCGCGGCCCACGAGCACCTCGGCCTCGTCCGCCTCCACGGCGGCGGCCCCGAGCAGCGGGATCAGGACGGCCGGGGCGTAGGCCCGCTCTTCGTCGAGCTCGCGATCTCGGGTTACGCCGGACCGATCGTCCTCACGCCGAGCAGCCCCACGGAGCTCCCGCGTTGGCAGGACTGGCTCTCCTCTCGGAAGCTCGCCGGCTGCGGCTCGGGGCATCCCGCAGGAGAGCACGAGGTCGACGTCCGCGACGTCGAGCCGAAGGATCGCCTCGGCCTCATCCTCGGCGCCTTCGGCGCGCTGCCGCGCGGCGCGACGCTGCGGATCACGCTCGACCACGACCCGAGCTGCATGTTCTACGCGCTCGAGGAGACCCAGCCGGCGGGCTCCTTCGCGTTCCGGAAGGTCGGCGACGGCCCCGACGTGTGGGGGGCGGAGGTGACCAAGACGACGGCCTGACGCCGGAACGTCCACCAGGAGCGCTCGGAGCGGCGGGTGTGCTAGAAGGGCCCCGCACGAATGAGCACTCCCCTCGTGGTCGCCAAGGACGTCCGGAAGTCGTTCCAGCACATGGGACGTACGCTCGAGGTCCTGCGCGGCATCGATCTCACCATCAACGAAGGCGAGATGCTCGCGGTCGTGGGGCAGTCGGGCGCCGGCAAGTCGACGTTCCTCCACTGCATCGGAACCCTCGACGTCGTGACGAGCGGCTCGCTCAAGGTCGCCGGCGAAGAGCTGACGTCGATGTCGAGCACGCGCCTCGCGGAGCTCCGGAACCGCACGATCGGGTTCGTGTTCCAGTTCCACCATCTCCTCCCCGAGTTCAGCGCGATCGAGAACGTCGTGATGCCCGGTCTCATCCAGGGCCGGCCGCGCAAGGAGATGGAGGACCGCGCCCGCGCCCTCCTCGAGGACGTCGGGCTGAAGGAACGCATGCTCCACCGCCCGGGCGAGCTCTCCGGCGGCGAGCAGCAGCGCGTCGCGCTCGCGCGTGCGCTCGTGCTCGAGCCGAAGATGCTCCTCGCGGACGAGCCGTCCGGCAACCTCGACTCGCGCACGAGCGAGCAGATCCACGCGCTCTTCTTCAAGGTGAACGAGGAGCGGCGGACGACGATCGTGATCGTCACGCACAACCCTGCGCTCGCGGCGAACATGCCGCGCGTCGTCACCCTCCGTGACGGACGTGTCGAGAAGGACGAGCAGCAGAAGGCGAGCAGCTACCGCTCGTCCGTCCCGGCGCAGTGAACCGCCTCAGCGCGGCGTGAACGCGACGCCGAGCTTCTCCGCGTAAGCTCGCGCCGACGCCGTGCCGGAGAAGCGCCACGCATAGAACGACGCCGCCGACTTGTCGTGGACGCGTCCGAGGACGACGACGGCCTTCGTGCTGGTCGCCCCGCGCGCCTTGAACGCCTGGGATGTGTCGTCGCCGCCGCCCTCGTCGCCGCCGCCCTCCTCGTCCGCGTCGTCGAAGTCGTCCACCGGCTCGTCGTCGTCGAAGTCGTCCGGGTCCTCGACGTCGTCGACATCGTCGCCGTCGTCCTCCGGCTCGAAGCCGTCGTCGTCGTCGTCGTCGTCGAGCTCGTCGTCGTCCGGGTCCATGTCGTCGTCGTCGTCGTCCGTGAGCTCGTCCTCCGGTGCCTCGGAGTCGTCCATGAACTCGTCGTCGAGCTCGTCGCCGTTCTCGAGGGAATCCTCGGCCTTCTCCGACTTCTTGCCGGATGCGCCGCTCTTCTTCTTCGCCTTCGCCTTCTTGCGCTTCACCTTCTTCTTCGACTTGGCGACCTTCTTCTTCTTCGCCTTCTTCGCCTTGAACGCGAGCTCCGGCTGCTCCTCCTCGACGTCCACCTTCAGGCTCGCGAGCGACGCGGCGTCGGTCTCGGCTTCGTCGCGGCCGAGGCCGGCCGCGAACAGACGCGCGCTCGCCTCCTCCAGCGCGCGCGCGACGAAGCGCGAATCGCCCGTGCGCATCGCGATCCCGAAGCGACGGAAGAACGTGCTGTCACTCGCATGGATGCGTCGGATGGCGAGCTGGATCAGCTTGTCGCGCTCGCGCGGCGACGCTTCGCGGAGGTCGACGCCTTCGGACCGGAGCACGCTCGCTGCTCTGCGTGCCGCCTCCGTGCTCGCCGTGAGTGCCTTCGCTCGATAGTGGTGGGAGAGCGCGTCGAGCTGCTTTGCGACGGCTCCTTCGTCGAGCGACAGCGCGGCCGTCGGCCTGCCGACCCTCGCGTCCGCCGCGGCCGGCCCGCGGTCGAAGAAGACGCCGCGGAAGATCGTCGTGCCGTCGTACGCCTCGACCTGTGACTCGGCTTCCGAGGAGAGCGTGGGCGCTCCGCAGCCCATCCCCACCGACATCGAGAGCAGCGCGATCGTCGCGACGTGACGGGCTCCGGTATTCCTTCGTTCCATGTCGACCTCCGTCGAATGCAGACTGCACGCGACGAGCCAGTGCGGAGCGAGACGGGCCATCCGTTCCATCACGACAAACCCATGTTGCGCGCCAGGCTCGCGGTCACGGGAGCCCACCGAGGCCGACTGCTCCCCGCCGTCGGCGTGTGGATCGCTTCGCTCGACCGAGGCCCTGAGGAGCGGAGCAGCGTCCGAGTCTCACCCGTTCCGCGCTCGGAGCGCATCGACCGCGTCGCGTCGAAAGTCATGTCGCCCCGCGCGCAACGCGCCGCGATTGGCTCGCGGTGGCCGCGCAAGCACGCGACGAGGGGGTGCGGACGAGATCGTGATCGCCTACGTCACCAGCGCGCGACGACTTCGCGCGGGATCACGTACGCATCGCACTTGTCCATCCGGATCGCGACCGGGAGCGATTGGCTTCCGGTCGGCTCCTTGGAGGTGACCTCGACCTGCGGGACGATCTGCTCCGGTCGCAGGCTCCGCACGATGTCCGGCGGGCAGACGAGGCGGACGTCGACCTCGGCCGGCTGCGTCTTCGCCTTCGCCTGTCCGACGACGGCGACCGGCAGCTTCTGGAAGACGCGCTCGGCGACCTCGCGCGTGACCTCCGCGGTCGCGAGGACGCTCCGCGGCTCGAACTTCACGCGCTGGCTCGGCGGGGGCTCGATCGCGAGGCGCCGCGGATAGGTGCCCTCGGTGAGCCCGGCGACGTCGAACGCGTCGGCGCGGAGGTGCTGGAGCACCATCACCTCGCTCTGCGGCCCGCGTACCTTCGCCGTCTTCGGCTCCGCCGTCAGCGGCCCGTGCACGACGAAGCCGTCGGCGGGGACGCCGACGACGCTGAGCTGGACCGGCACGTCGCGGACGACGCGCGGCTCCCACTTGAGATCGACACCAGGTGGGTCGAACGACTCGATCTCGATGTTCGAGAACCCCTCTGGCAAGCGCACCATCTTCGGATCGAAGACGACGTGCTGTTGCTGATTCGTCGCGAGATCGAGCACGACCGAGACCTGCGCGGCGCGGATGTTGTCGATCGTCGTGCTCGAGCCGCGGACGGCGACGCGGACGCTCTGCGGGAGCGAGCTGATGAGGATGCGGTCGCTGCTCTCGTTCGGCAGGATCGCCTCGAGGTCGACGACGATCGAGCGGCGCGCGTCCTGCCCACCGTGGACGAGCGAATAGAGGACGAGCGCGAACGCGAAGCTGAGGAGCTTCAGGTTCAGGTTCTCGGTCAGCGCAGCGCGGATCCGTTCCCACATGGCTCAGTCGTCCGCGTCCTTGTTCTCGCCCGCGCCGCCGGAAGAGAGCGGCAGCGGCGTCGGCATCGGGGTCGAGACCGGCGGCGACGGCTGCATCGGCCGCGCGGCGAGCGGGTCCATCGTGATGCGCCCGGCGGGCAACGAGTCGTCCGGCGGCGGGATCACGCTCGTCCGGACGACGAGGTTCGCGGGCTTCTCGCTCGCGGGCGGCGGCAGCGTCGACGCGCGGAACGTGCCCGTCGTCGTCATGCTGTTGCGCTTGGCCGCGGCGGCTGCCTTCTTCTTCGCGCGGGCGCGCTGGCCGAAGAGGCCGAGGAGCGCCTGCTTCAGCGACGCGCCGTCGAGGTTCGGGACGATGTTGCCGTTGAAACAGAAGCTGATCGTGCCGCGCTCCTCGGAGACGACGACGACGACCGCGTCGGTCTCCTCCGTCACGCCGAGCGCTGCGCGGTGACGCGAGCCGAGCGACTTGTCGAGGAGCTTCGTGTCCGGCATCGGAAAGAAGACGCCGGCCTTCGCGATGCGGAGGTTGCGGATGACGACCGCGCCGTCGTGCAGCTTGTTGAGGCTCTCCGGGACGAAGATGCTGACGAGGAGCTCGCGCTGGACCGACGCGTCGAGCGTCGTGCCCTGGGCGACGACGAACTCGTCGAGGTTCGCATCCTGTTCGAAGCAGATGAGCGCGCCCATGCGGTGACGCGCGAGCTCGGTCGCGGCGGCCACGACCTCGTCGATGACGCGCGACTCCTGCTGGCGGGACATGCTGCCGAGGAACGCGCGCGAGCCGACGCGCATGAGGCCACGGCGGATGTCGTTCTGGAAGACGACGACGACGATGAGGATGATCGACGAGAGGAGCGTCGAGAGGAGGTTGACGAGGGTGACGAGGCCGCCCCACTTCGCCGCGACGTAGACGAGGAAGATGACGCCGAGGCCGGTGCCCATCTGCATCGCGCGCGTGCCGCGGAGGACGAGCAGCGCGCGGTAGACGACGTACGTGACGATCAGGAGGTCGAGGATGTCGACCAGCGCCTGTGTGAACGGACGTGCGGCGAAGAGATGGCGGAGCCCGTCGAGCATCAGCCGGCTCCCTTCTCGCCGAGGACGGCGCCGCCGCGATCGGCGTGGCCGACCGGGGTGTGGAGCACGACGTCGAGGTCGATCGCCTGGCGCGTCGCGCGCACGTCGTGGACGCGGACGATCTCCACGCCCGCGCGCGCGGCGTGGACGGCAGCCATGATCGAGGCGCCGACGCGCTCGGCCGGCGGCGCGTCCTTGTCGACGAGCGTGAGGAACGACTTGCGGCTCGCGCCGAAGAGCACCGGCACGTCGAGCGCACGCACGAGGTCGGCCGCGCGCCGGAGCAGCTCGAAGCTGTGACGCGAGGCCTTCGAGAAGCCGAGCCCCGGGTCCATGACGAGCGCGTCACGCGGTACGCCGAGCTCGCCTGCGCGCTTCGCGGCGCGCTCCCAGTCGGCGAGGACGTCGGCGACGACGTCGTCGTAGGCCGAGAGCGGCCAGCGGCCGAACCCGGGCATCTTCTCCTGCGGAGCGCGGGCGTGGGAGAGGATCAGAGCGGCGCCGTTTCCGGCCGCGGCCTTCGCGAGGCCCTCGTCGGCGAGGAGCGAGACGTCGTTCACGGCGTGGGCGCCCGCATCGAGGCACGCCGCGGCGACCTCCGCGCTCGTCGTGTCGATCGAGACGATCGCGCGGGAAGACGCCCAGCGGACGACCTCGAGCACCCGATCGAGCTGCTCGGTGGCGGGTACCGCCTGCGACCCCGGCCGGGTCGACTCCCCGCCGATGTCGACGATGTCCGCGCCCTCGCGGAGGAGCTGCTCGCAGTGGGCGACCGCGGCTTCACGCGCGAGGAAACGCCCGCCGTCGCTGAACGAATCCGGCGTGACGTTGCACACGCCCATGATCGCGACGCCGCGCCGCAGGACCGCCGCGTCCACCGCTTCTCGGAACTTGTCCCTGCGCACCGCCACCAGAAACCCCCGGGCCCCGCACCAACACGACCGCGGACGCACCGGGCCGAGCTCGTAGGTCGAGTCCGATCTGGCGCGCTCCTCGTTCTTGACCCGTAGCAAGACGCCCCCAGTCGGGCAACCCTTCCGCGCGTCCCGTCGCTAGAATCGGAGGTGCCCATGACCGACGACCGAAGGGACGAGAGCTTCGCGAAGAACCTCTTCGCGGGCGTGGTGACGGAGCAGGCCATCTTCCCGTGGCCCGAGCCGAGCCGCGGCGAAGCCGATCACGTCCACACCCTGGCCGACGGGATCCGGAAGGCCGCGGCCAAGGTCGTCGACCCGGTCGCCTTCGATCGTGAGGAGGCGATCCCGCCCGGGACCCTCGACGCGTTCAAGGAGCTCGGTCTCTTCGGCCTCCTGATCCCGAAGGCGAGCGGCGGCCTCGGTCTCACGACGACCGGCTATGCCCGGGTCCTCCAGGAGCTCGCCGGCGTCGACTCGGCGCTCGCGATGACGCTCGCCTCCCACCAGAGCCCGGGGGCGATGGCCGTCCTCGCCCTCGGGACGGACGAGCTCCGCGAGAAGTACCTGCCGAAGCTCGCCCGCGGGGAGACGATCGCCGCCTTCGCCCTCACGGAAGAGGCCGCCGGCAGCGACGCCGCCAGCATCCAGACCCGCGCCGATCCCGAAGGCGACGGCTTCCGGATCCGCGGGGAGAAGATCTGGGTGACGAACGGCGGCCTCGCCGATCTCTTCACTGTCTTCGCCCGGACGTCGGCCGCCGAGGAGGGAGCGAAGCCCCGGATCACCGCCTTCCTCGTCGAACGCGGACCGGGCGTGACGAGCGGAGCGAACCAGCCGAAGCTCGGCGTCCGCGCGCTCTCGACGACGCACGTGACGTTCGACGACGTGCACGTCCCGCAGACGGCGGTGCTCGGGCAGATCGGCCGCGGGTTCAAGGTCGCGATGGAGCTCCTCACCCACGCGCGCCTCGGGCAGGCCGCGATGTGCCTCGGCGCGAGCAAGCGGCTCCTCAAGATGACGGTCGAACGCGTCGACGCGCGGAAGGCCTTCGGCCGGAGCCTCTCGGGCTTCGCGCTCGTGAAGGACCGGATCGCGGGGATGACGGCCGACCTCTTCGCGCTCGAGAGCATGACGTACCTCACGACCGGCCTCGTCGATGCCGGTCGCGCCGACTTCGCCGTCGAGAGCGCGATCTGCAAGGTGTTCGCGTCGGAGAGCTTGTGGCGCACGGCGAACGAGGCGCTCCAGATCGCGGCCGGCCTCGGCTACTCGCGCGAGCACGCGTGGGAGCGCCTCTTCCGCGATGCCCGCATCCACATGGTCAACCAGGGCACGAACGAAGTGCTCCGCTGCTTCGTCGCGCTCTCGGGGATGGAAGGGCCCGGCCGCGAGCTCGAAGGCGTCGACAAGTCGATGCGCGAGCCGATCAAGGGCTTCGGCCTCCTCTCCGACATGGCGTTCCGCCGCGCGAAGAGCGCGCTCTTCCCCGAGCGCCGCGAGCGCCTCGCGAAGGCGAGCCCGCTCCTCTCCCGCGAATCCGTCCTCTTCGAGGAGTACGTCGAGCACCTCGCGCGCAGCGTCGACAAGGTGCTCCGCCGCCACGGCAAGAACATCTCCGAGATGCAGTTCACGCAGAAACGTGTCGCCGACATCGCGATCGACCTCTACGCGCTCGCCGCCGTCATCACGCGGACGACGCGCGCGATCGAGCGGCGCGGCGAAGAAGGCGCGCGCCGCGAGCTCGACCTCGCGAGCGTGTTCGCCTCGGCGGCCGAGAAGCGCCTCGTCGAGAACGTCGCCGCGTTCGACAAGAACGACGACGAGCTCCGGAAGGCAGTCGCGGCGAAGACGTGCGCGGACGGGGGGTATCCGCTGGACGTTCTCTGAGTTGTGGCGAGTCTGCTGGGGTCGTGTGACCGGCGGTGCGCGGCTTCTCTCGCGTCATCGCACTCGGAACGACGCCACCGTCTCGCTCGCTTGCTGCCCGCGCGTCTGCTCCGACAGATTCGGGCGGTAGTCGCGGTACGTCAGCGTCACGAACTTGGTCGACGCGGCGTAGACGCAGACCGCGAAGAAGAGATCCGGGCCCGTCCCGACGCCGACGCTCTTGCCGGAGACCGCGCTGAACCGCGCTTGCGTCGCGCCGCTCGCTTCCGCGAGCCGCACCTCGGAGAAGCGACACGTGCCGGCTTCGCCCACGAGCGCGGCCTGCGCTTCGCTCACGCTGCGCGAGAGCGCGTCGTGGCGTTCGTCGGCGTCGAGCTCCGTCGGCAGATGCGTGACGGAGACCCGGATCTGCCGCTCGCCCGTCGTCTCGGTCAGCTCGAAGACGTCGCCCTCTCCCGCGCTCTCGGACCACGACCCGATCACCGAGAGCTTGAAGTCGGGGCGGACGTGCTTGGACGCCTCTCGCACGAGCTCCGGTGAGGAGCCGAGCTCGGTCGGGACGAGCATCGCGTCGAGCTCGAGGGGCACGCGTCCGAGCTCGCGCGCGTAGCGTGCCGCGGTGAGCCCTGCCTCGTCGACCTGGGTGCGATCGGCGCCGGCGCGAAGAAGCATGCGCACGGTCTCGACGAGGTGCCCGCGCGCCGCCTGCATCAGCGCCGTCGTCCCGTAGCGGTTCGCGCGCTTCGGATCGGCGCCTGCGCGGAGGAGCGCGATGACGGCTTCGACGAGGCCGTGTCGCGCACACATCATGAGCGGGTCGTTGCCCTCGCGGTTCGCGAGGTTCGGGTTGGCGCCGCGTGCGAGCAGCAGCTCGATCGCGCTGGTGTCGCGCGTCGTGCGCGCGCCCGCGCAGGCGGCGAGGAGCGCAGTGAGACCGTCCGGCGCCTGGAGGTCGATCGTCGCGCCGTGATCGAGGAGCGCCTCGATCACGGCGAGACGATTCGTCATCGCCGCCATCATCAGCGTCGTGACGCCGTCCTCGCGGCGCCAGTCCGGATTCGCCCCCTCGGCGCACAGCCGGCCGATGTGATCGGCGAAGCCGAGCTGCGCGTAGAGGAGGAGGTCCTCGGACATCCGTTACTCGCGCGCGATGGCGCGCGCGCGGCGGAGCGCGTCGGCGATCGGGCGCGAGGCCGGATCTTCGAGCCGCACGGGCTGCATGCCCTGCACCGTCCAGCGGAGGAGGCCGCTCGCTCCGGCCGCGGAGCGCGGCGCCGCCTCGAGGAGCGGCGCGTGCGCGACCGGCGAGAACGCGTCGCCGATCCCCCACCCGATCGCGGCGCGGACGACGGCGCGCTCGGGGAGATCGCTCACGGTGAGCTCGCCGCGCATCGGATCGATCTCGACGTCCTGGACCTCCGTCTGCGGTCCGTCCCACGAAGGCGTCACGACGAGGATGCGCACGACGAAGGGCTCCTCGCGCTTCATCCCCGCACGCCACCACACGAACACGGTGCGGGGCGCGAACGGGACGACGACGCACTCCGGCGAGAGGACCCGCGTGACGGACGCGCTCTCGGAGGGCTGGAACGGCGCCGGCTCCGGGAGGTGGGGAGACGAGCCGGGGATCGCGATCGTCACCGCGTCGTCGTGGATGCCGCCGAGCGCGATCGTGTCGGCGTCGTCGGCGACCTCGCGCGCGCCGAGCTCGGCGTGGATCTCGTTCGTCTGCGCGTGCTCGAGCGCCTCGTCGATCTCTTCCTGCGAAGGCCCAGCCTCCGCGGGTTCATCCTCCTGCGGCGCGGCGACGACTTCCTCCACCTCCGGCTCGGGCGGAAGCGGCGGCGGAGGGGGCACGTAAGAGGAGTCGGTCAGCTTCGCGAGGAGCGTGCGCGCCGGTGCGTGGTCCGGCTCCCGCTCGAGGACTCGCTCGAGCGTCTCGATCGCGCGCTTCGGGTGGCCCTGTGCGGCGTAGATCTCCGCGAGCGTGACGGTTGGGACGACCTGCGGCTCGGCCCGCGGCACGACCGGCGGCGGTCCGCCGATCTCACGGATGCGGTCGGCCGCATCGGGCAGGTGGAGCCCGCGCTCGACGACGCGGGCGAGGAGATCGCGCGCGACGCCGAAGAAGCCGCGCGACTTCTTCAGCGTCGCCTCGTCCGTGCGCGGATCGACGCGGAGCAGCTCGTCGATGAGCTCCGGCCGCGTGAGGATCCGCGCGCGGCGGATCCCCGCCTCCTGCGCCTTCACGACCAGCGACTCGCGGTCCAGGGCTTCGAGCTCGGCTCGGTCCATCGCTTCCCAGCCTACCAGAATCGTGATCTCGATCTGGGAAGCGGCGAGATCCCCACCGCACGAATCTCCGGGAAAACCCCGGTGGCGCGCGTGGCACGCCCCCTGCTGGGCTACCGACATGGGCATCACGGCGCTCGGTCACGGCGGTCTGTTCTCGCTCCTCGCGCTCACGGCCTCGTTCACCCCGCCGCCGATGGCACGGAAGACGCCCTCGGTCCTCGCGGACGTCCTCGCGACGACGACGATCGAGACGCCCGACTTCGTGATCTGGACCGTGTTCGAGCTCGCGGCTCCCGAAGGCCGCCGCGTCGTCGTCGCCGCCAACACGGCGAAGGGCACGCGCCTCTGGCTCCTCGACGAGTCGGTCCTGTCGGTCACCTCCGGCGACGCGATGGCGGAAGGATGCTTCACGCTCGAGGTCGAGCGGACCGCCGGGCGCGACTCGATCGTCGTCGAGTACATCCTCGCGAACGACGACGTCCTTCCCGAGCTCACCGTCTCGTCGCGCAGCGGACAGAGGACGCTCCGATCGACGACCGACCGCGGCGTCGCCGACCTCGCGCACGTGACCGCCATCGTCGAGGCGTCCCTCGGCACCGACCACGCACGCTTGATCCAGGTCGCGAGCGATGCGGCGATGAACCCGATCGGCGCGCGGCTCTGCCTCCGCGGCGACGTGTTCGATCTCGGCATCCGCGTCGGCGACATCCACCGCGTCCAGTCCGTCGGTGAAGGCATGCTCGAGATCGAGGCCGTCGAGGAGACCCTCGACGCGTTCGGTCTCCCCGGCCCGAACCGTGGGGTCCGCTACCGGATCACGCTCGTCGACGACCGCCAGGGCGCGATCGTCACGCGGCTCTGACCTACGCCTTCGCGAGGAACGCGCGCGCGGCGGCGGCGTCGGCCGCGATCTGCGCCTTCAGCGCGTCGAGACCCGCGAACTTCTGCTCGCCGCGGATCCTATGCGCGAGCGCGACCCGGAGGCGCTCGCCGTAGAGGTCGAGCGACACGTCGAACAGGTTCACCTCGACCCGGAGCTGCGTGCCGCCCACGGTCGGACGGACACCGAGGTTCATCACACCCTGCCATTCGCGCGGCGCACCTTCGCCGTCGCGTCCGACGCGCACGGCGTAGGCGCCGTACGGCGGCAGGAGCTCGGGCACGTTCCCGAGGTTCGCGGTCGGGAACCCGAGCGTGCGCCCGAGGTGATCGCCGTGCTCGACGACGCCCGAGAGCTCGTGCGGACGCCCGAGGACGAGCGACGCCTCCTCCGCGTTCCCCGCCGCGATCGCGTCGCGCACGCGCGTGCTCGAGAACGGCCCCTTGTCGTCGCCCGCGACGTCGGCGGCGATCGCCTCGAAGCCGAGGCTGCCGCCGAGCTCCTGCAGCGTCGCGAAGTCCCCGGCGCGCTTGTGCCCGAAGCGGAAGTTGTCGCCGACCACGACCGCGCGCGCGGCGAGGCGCCCGGCGAGGAGCTCGCGCGCGAAGTGCGACGGTGACCACCCGGCGAGCTCGCGCGAGAACGGCTCGACGACGACGTCGTCGGCGCCGTGCGTGAGGAGCAGCTCGCGACGGCGGGAGAGCGTCGTCAGCCTCGGCGGCGCGCCTCTCCCGAGCACTTCGGCGGGATGCGGGTCGAACGTGAGCACGACGCAGCGGATCCCTCGCGCATCGGCCGCCCCGCGCGCCTGCGCGAGGACCGCCTGGTGTCCACGATGGACGCCGTCGAAGTTGCCGATCACGACGACGGAGGCGCTCATCTCACAGCTCCGTGCACTGCTTCGGAACCGGGTGGGCGTCGCAGACCTTGTCGGTGCCGCCGGGGCCGACGATCTCGAGGACCGCGCGGACGCCCTGGGAGAGGAGGACCGGACGCGGCTTCTCCGTGCACGTGGCGGGATTGCCGACGCCGACGTTCGTGTTGCCCTCCGCGCGCGCGCAGCTTCCGGCCTCGTTCGGGACGATCCACGACTGGCCGTTCGGGTACACCACCGTCATCGCGTAGCGTCCCGTCGGGAGACATCCCTGGACCACGTCGCGCACGAGCGGGTTCGCGCTCACGGCCGCCTGATCGAAGAGCGGCTTCTCGCCGGTCTCGGTCGCATCCGAGCTCCGCCCGCGGAGATAGGGCGTGACGAGGAGCCCTCCGACGTCGACCGCGCGCGGGTCGAAGCAGAGGACGGCCGGACGGAGGAGCACCGTCATGTGGTCGACGAGCGCCGCCGTCGTCGGCCCCGACGGCACCGGCCCGGTGACGGTGCGCGCGATACTGTCGCCGACGAGCGGGATCCCCTGGAGAACGACGATCGGCTTCCGCGGCTTGCCCGTGACGATCGACTCCTCCGGCGTGCCCTGGACGACGAGCGACTGCGCGTCGGTGCTCCGCGCGGGGTCGTCCGCGAGCTTCACGAACGAGACGAGCGGCCAGAGCGCCGGCACGTTCGGGTTCTCCGGAATGGAACCGCCGCGCGCGAAGAGGAGGAGACCGCCCTTGCCGGACGGCGGTGCCTCTGGAAGCTGGAGGCCGAACGGCAGATCGGGCGCCGTCGCGTCGGAGCGCTCCGCATCCGGGACGCCCCAGTTGATCCGCACCGCCGGGAAGCCGGCCTGATAGGCGGCGAGCGTCGGCGCGGTCGGATTCGCGGGCGGCGCGAAGATCTTCGCGTCTTGCGTCATCGCGATCACCGGCGTGCCGAGCGCGTCGGGAGGATTCGGTCCCGGGAGGCGCTCGGCGCTGTCGACGACGGTGCCCTTCTCGCGATCGAGCGCCTGCGGATAGAAGACCGGCCGCGTCCACGGCACCCGCGTCCCGATGCTCACCGCGACGTTGTCGGCGACGTAGCCGTTGTCGCCGATCTCGAGCTCGCCCGTCGTGGTCCCCACCTTCGGCCTCCCGACGTCGACGGGCAGGTAGAGCGGGCGATAGGTCGGGTTGCCTGCGTTCTTCCGCGCGTCCTCGACGTCGAAGTAGCCGCCGGCGAGGTCACCCGACTCGGGCTGGTTGCGGAAGCGGAACGTCGGCCAGAAGCGACCGCGGCGGTCGTAGAACGCCGTCACGATGTACGAGGCCGCGTCGAGCGGCGCGATCGCGAACGGCGCGGAGACGGTGACCTGCGTCGTGTCGGCGGGGCAGTCGATCTCCTTCGAGATCGACGGGCGCTCGTTCGCGAAGAGGACGTCGCCCGGCACGGCGACGAAGTTCACCGCGCTCGTCGCGAGCCCGGCAGGCGGCGGGGGGTTGCTCTTCCGGAAGACGGAGATGATCGCGTTGCCGACGATGTGCCCGTCCTTCGAGCACGGCCGCGGTCCGGTGTACGTGACCGTCCCGCGGATGACGCCTGCCGGCGCGATCAGGCGCCGGTCGTTCCGCTCGTTGTCGAACGGGACACCCTCGCAAGCGACCGCCGCCCCGAGGGCGAAGGGCACGAAGACGAGCAGGGGGACGGCGCGCGCGAGCTTCATCTCAGAACCGGTAGGTCAGCATGCCCATCACGCGCCGAGCGACGAGCTGCCCGAACGGGTGCTCGCGATGCCTGACGTCGATCAAGTTGAAGCCGACCACGCTCACCTCGGCCCTGTCCGAGAGGAAACGATAGCCGACGCGCGCGTTCACGAGCGTGTAGTCGGAGATGTCGAACCTCCGCTGTTCGATCTGCTGGCGCGCGAGGTTCGTGACCTGCTCGGCCCAGACCTGCGGCGCGACGTAGTGGAAGTCGAGCGAGCCGTCGATGCCCGCCTTCGTGCGGAGCTGCACGCCCGCGTTCACCTTGTGCACGCTCGTGCGCTCGTCGGCGACGATGCGCTGGAGCTCGTCGGACGTGCAGCCCGAGTTGTCCTGCTGGAGCACGTTGAGCGTGTAGCTCCCGTAGAGGTCGAGGCCCTCGGTCGGGAACGTGCGGACGCCTGCTTCCGCGCCGTAGACGTTGTACGCCTGGCACTGGTTCTCCCAGCCGCCGAGCGCGATCGGGTAGAGGCCCGTCGCGGGATCCTGCTGGCCGGCGCGCTGGAAGTCGCCGACCGTGAGGGGGCGGTTCGAAGCGAGCTGGATCAGGTTCGAAGCCCGGTTGTAGTAGAGCGACGTGTCGAGAACGAAGACGTCGCTCTGGTTCAGGTACCCGACCTCGGCCGAGACGATCCGCTCCGCGTTGACGATGTAATTCGGGTCCTCGCGCCGGACGCCTTCCGAGAACTGCCCCGCGCCGGTGACGGGGAGCTGCACGGGCAGGCGGAGGTAGGACTCGAGAAAGGTCGGCTTTCGATACGCCGTCGCGGCCGACGCGCGGAGCGTCGACTGCTTCGTCGGATGCACGAGCACCGCGCCGCGCGGCGACTGCTGGAACTGCTCGAGATACGGCACCCAGTCGATGCGATAGTCGGCGACGAGCGAGAGCGGCTCGGCGATCCGGAGCTCGTCGTGGAGGAAGAGGCCGTAGTGGTGCTCGACGCGACGCTGATCGAGGTACGTCCAGGTGACGTCCTTGTAACGGTAGGCGCCGCCGACGCGGAGGTCGTTCCGCATCTTGCCGCCGAGCTCCGTGCGCGCTTTCGCGACGACTTCGGCGTCGATCACGTTCTGCTCGGCGCGCGTCGGCAGGAGCGACTGCCCGACGTAGGCGGCATTGAGCGACGTGTTCGCGCGGAAGCGGTTCCAGAAGACCCGCGCGTCGACGTGCTCGGTCGAGAGGAACGTCGTCACGTCGGTCGAGTAGATCTCGGGGAGGACGACGTCGTTGAGCGCGCCGATCCCGAGCACCTCGACCGCGCCCTGGGTGAGGCCGCCACCGATGCCGAAGGTCCCGAGCTTGCCGAGCCGGCGCGTCCCGCGCGCGTCGAGCCGGATGGTGCGTGCACTCTGCACCTGATCGCCGATCCCGGTCCGGACGTCGGCGCGGCCGTTCGGCACCTCGCGCGACCAACGCGGGAGGTAGTCGTAGCCGGCCGAGGCGCGATAGGCGACGTCGCCGTCGCGCCCCGAGGCCCAGAGGCTCCCGTGCGTCCACGCCTGCGAGCCGTAGCCGGCGGCGAGGCCGTTCTTCCCCTCGCCCGGCTTCTTCGTGATGATGTTGACGACGCCGTTGAACGCGTCGGCGCCGTAGAGCGCCGAGCCGGGACCACGGACGACCTCGATTCGCGCGATGTCCTCGACGCCGATCGAGAGCGTCTGCCAGAGCGTGGCGCCGAGGAGGTCGAGGTAGACGCTCCGGCCGTCGACGAGGACGAGCGTCTTGTTCGAGAGGCGCTGGTTGAAGCCGCGGACGCTCACCTCCGCCTGGCCGCCCGTCACCTCCATGATGTCGACGCCGGCGAGGCGGCGGAGGAGCTCGGGGATCTTCGTGATCCCCGACAGCCGGATGTCCTGCTCGGTGATGATGCTCGTCGAGCTCGACGATTCGAGCGGGCTCTGCGCGCCCTTCGAGGCGGTGACGATCGACTCCGCGAAGACGTCCTCCGTGCGCGCGCCGCCGAGCTCGGCGGGCGGAGGAGGCGGCGCCGGCGGAGGAGGCGCCGTGGGCGGCGGAGCGGGCGTCGTCGGCGCGGGCGTGGGGCCGGGAGTCGGCGGCGGCTCCACCGGCGGAGGGACGACGACCTGGGCCTGCCGCGCCGCTTCGCGCTGGCGGGCGAGGCGCGCCTCGAGGTTCTTCACGACGGAGGAGATCTCCTCCTTGTCGGGCGGGTTCTCCGCGAGGTAGCGGCGGAAGTAGCCGATCGAGCTCTCGAGGTCGCCGGCTTCCGCGTAGGCGCGCGCGATGTTGTAGAGGACGTTCGGGTGC
>JBDHVE010000144.1:0-25609 GCA_039809485.1 Polyangiaceae bacterium
GATCCGTCGTCGTCAGAACGACCCGCAGGAGCTCGTCCAGGCGCTCCACCAGACGGTGGACCGCGCCGCGGCGATGCTCGACGGCGAGGAGCTCAAGGAAGTCTTCCGCGAGCTCGGAAAGACCTACGGCGAGCGTCTCGAGCAGCCGTACGACGCGGCGGATGCGTGGCGCAAGCTCCTCGAGGTCGGCCCCGACTTCGAAGCGATGGATGCCCTCGAGGCCATCTACCGCAACCAGGAGCAGTGGACGGACGTCATCGACGTCAAGATGCAGCGCGCCGCGGCGCTCGAGCACCAGCCGGGGGACGTCGCGCTCGATCGGACCGTCGAAGTGGAAGCGGCGGGCACCCCGCAGCAGACCTCGGCGAAGATCGAGGAGTACCGTCAGGTCGCCGCCCTCTGGCGCGACACGGTCCAGGAGCCCGATCGCGCGACCGTCGCGTGGCAGAAGATCCTCGAGATCGAAGCCGCGCACGACGAGGCCTTCGACGAGCTCGAGAAGCTCCACTCGGCGGGCAACCGGTGGGAGCCGCTCATCGAGCTCTATCTCGCGCGCCTCGACACGCGCACGGAGACGAGCGAGCGCACGGATCTCCTCCGCCGCATCGCGAAGGTCTTCGAGGAGAAGCTCGACGACAAGAACCAGGCCCTCGACGCGCTCATCAACGCGCTCGGCGAGGACTTCCACGACCGCGAGACGGCCAAGTACCTCGAGCGCATGGCGCAGGCCACCGGGCGCTGGGGCGAGGTCATCCAGACGGCGAACAACTGGCTGCAGCAGCAGACGGAGCCTCACCAGAAGATCCGCCTCTGCCTCCACCTCGCCAAGTGGTACGGCGACGACCTCGGGCACCCCGAGTACGCGCAGCCGTACTACGCGCAGATCGTCCAGCTCGATCCGAACAACGTGGGCGCGCTCCGTCAGATGGGGCAGCTCTATCGGAAGAACGGCAACTGGCAGCAGCTCGGCGCGACGCTCACGCGCGCGCTCGACGTCGCCGTCTCGGACCTGGATCGCAAGGAGATCCAGACCGAGCTCGGTGAGCTGCTCGACAGCCAGATGAACCAGACCGATCAGGCGATCACGTACTTCCAGCGTGCGCTCGAAGTCGACGGTCAGTACATCCCGGCGATCGAGAACCTGGAACGCATCTACGCGCAGCGCGGTCAGAACAAGGACCTCGTGGACGTCCTCGTCCGCAAGGTGAACGCGCTGACGGATCCGGCCGCGATCGCGCAGACGAAGCTCCGCATCGGCGCCCTCCAGGAGCAGATGCAGCACGCGGACCGCGCGGCGCAGACGTACCGCGAGGTCATCGAGATCGAGCCGCAGAACCTCCAGGGCCTCCGCGGCCTCGCCAGGGTCTACGAGGTGCTCGAGCAGTGGAGCGAGCTCGTCCGCGTGCTCGAGGCGCAGCTCGAAGTCGTCACCACGGAGCGTGAGCGCATCGACATCCTGATGCAGCTCGCGAACATCCACGAGGAGCAGTTCCGCAAGCCCGACGTGGCCGCCGCGCGCCTCGAGCAGGTGCTCGAGATCGACCCGAACCACGAGGACGCGTACTTCGCGCTCGAGCGCTGCTACCGCAAGCTGCGCGACTGGACGAAGCTGATCGACGTCTACGAGCGCCACATCTCGGCGACCCTCGACCGCAAGACCAAGATCGAGCTCTACGGCGCGATCGCCCAGGTCTACGCGGACGAGATCGAGGACAACGATCGCGCGATCGACGCCTACCGCAACATCGTCGACCTCGACGAGACGAACCTCCCGGCGCTCGAAGCGCTCGCGAAGCTGTACGACAAGACGGGCGATGCCTCGCAGTCGATCGAGTACATGACTCGCGTCGCGGAGCTGACCCAGGACGTCAAGCAGCGCGTCGAGTCGTTCTACAAGATCGGCAAGGCGCTCGACGAGAAGCTCGGCGACCGCGTCGCGGCGCAGGACCGTTACGAGATGGCGCTCGACCTCGACGGGTCGCACCTGCCGACCCTCGGGGCCCTGCGTCAGATCGCGATGGACAACGCGGACTACGACAAGGCCGCGCGGTACATCGATCAGGAGCAGAGCTACACGCCGGCGCCGCGTCAGCGCGCGCGCCTGCTCGTCGAGCTCGGTCGTCTCCGCGAGGAGATGCTCGGTGACCACGAGAGCGCCGTGCTCGCGTGGGAAGCCGGTCACGAGGCCGATCCCGAGAACGAGGAGGCGGCGATGCCGCTCGCGGACGAGTACATCGCCCGCGAAGCCTGGGACAAGGCCGAGCCGCTGCTCGACATGCTCACCCGCAAGGCGAGCAAGCGTGAGCGGACCGAGCAGCACGCCCTCTTCAACAAGCTCGGTATGGTCACCGCGAAGCTGAACAAGGACGACAAGTCCTTCAAGGCGTACTCGGCGGCCCACCAGCTCGACCTCACCGACCAGAGCACCATCCGCGGCCTCGCCGAGGTGTGCTTCCGCCTCAAGGACTGGGGCGCGGCGCTCACCAACTTCCAGAAGGTCCTCACCTCGCTCGGCGAGGACGAGAACGCGGAGCGCGCCGAGGTCTACTACAAGCTCGGCCAGATCAAGCGTGAGCAGGGGCAGGCGAAGCAGGCGATCAACAACTTCGAGAAGGCCCTCGGCGTCGACGCGACGCACCGGCCGACGCTCGAAGCGCTCGTCAGCGTCTACTCCGAGCTCCGCGACTGGAAGCAGGTCGTCGCCTACAAGCGGCAGATCCTCGACAACATCGTCGACGGTGAGGAGCGCTTCAAGGTGCTGCTCGAGATCGGCGACATCTGGAACGACCAGGACAAGAACCCGGGTCGCGCCATCGAGGCTCTCGAGGAGGCGAAGGATCTCCAGCCCGACAACCGCCCGCTCCTCCACAAGCTGCTCGCCCTCTACGAGGCGACGCAGAGCTGGTCGCGCATGATCGACACGATCCAGGCGATCAGCGAGATGGAGAAGGATCCGATCCGGAAGAGCAAGTTCGTCTTCACGATGGCGCAGCTCTACCGCGACAAGGAGAACGACCAGGAACGCGCCGTCGAGCTCTTCAACGAAGCGCTCGATCTCAACCCGCAGTACCTGGAAGCGTTCGAGCGCATCAACAAGATCCTGACGACGCAGAAGGACTGGAAGGCGCTCGAGCGCGCGTTCCGGAAGATGCTGCGCCGGCTCTCGACGGCGAACGCCGAGAACAAGGATCTCGAGTTCAACCTCTGGCACAACCTCGGTCTCATCTACCGAGACCGCCTCGGCGACGTGAACTCCTCGATCGAGGCGTTCAAGATGGCCACGCGGTACAAGCCGGAGGAGCCGGTCGAGCGTCAGATCCTCGCGGAGCTGTACGAGCAGACCGAGCAGCTCGAGGCGGCGATCGGTGAGCATCTCCAGGTCCTCCAGAAGGACCCGATGCGCGTCGACCCGTACCGCGCGCTCTACAAGCTCGCCCTCAAGATGCACGACTACGACCGTGCATGGTGCATGTGCGCGGCCCTCGCGTTCCTGCACAAGGCGGACGAGGAGGAGCAGCGGTTCTTCGAGGACTACCGCCCGCGCGGCATGATCCAGGTGAAGAGCCGTCTCGACAACGAGCAGTGGGTGAAGAACCTCTTCCACAAGGACGAGAACATCTTCATCGGCAAGATCTTCGAGATGGTCACGCCCGCGGCGATCGTCGCGAAGACGCAGGCCCTCGCGAAGGCGAAGCAGCTGCCCGTCCTCGACCGGCGCTTCAAGCAGGACCCGGCCACGTCGACCGTCACGTTCGCGAAGACGTTCGGCTGGGCGGGTCAGGTCCTCGGCATCCAGCTCCCCGAGCTGTACGTCCGCAACGACGTGCCGGGGGCGCTGGTGGCGGTGCCGTCGCGTCCGCCGGCATCGGTGGCGGGTCAGAGCGTGCTCACGGGGTACACGCCCCAGGAGCTCACGTTCATCGTCGGCAAGCACCTCTCGTATTACCGAGGGGAGCACTACATCAAGAACCTGTTCCCGACGCTCGGTGAGCTGAAGGTCGTCATGTTCTCCGCGATCAAGATCATCAACCCGGACTTCGCAGTCCCGGCGGAGATGGCGCAGGCGGTGAACACGACGGCGAGCGAGCTCGCCAAGTACATGCAGCCGGTCGAGCGCGACTCGCTCCGCCTCGTCGTCACGAAGTTCATCGAGGACGGCGCGAAGGCGGACCTGAAGCGTTGGATGCAGGCGGTGGACGTCACGGCCGCGAGGTCGGGTCTCCTCCTCTGCGCGGACCTCGAGATCGCGAAGAAGATCATCGCGGCCGAGCCGCAGCTCCCCGGCGACCTCTCGCCGCCGGAGAAGCTGAAGGAGCTCATCGTGTTCTCGGTGAGCGAGCAGTACCTGGCTCTGCGCAAGGCGCTCGGGATCGCGATCGGTTGAGGCACGACACGCGCCGGCGCTTCGCGCCGTCACGTGTCGTGCAATCAACCTTCCTTGTCTCGTGGGGCCCTGCGGGCCCCCTCCGCGCTTCGCGCGCGGCGAGAGAAGAGAGACGAAGGGAGACGAGAGAGAGAGAGAGAGAGGAATGTGATGATGCGCGCGTCGCTCCCTTCGCGGGGGCGGCGCGCTCGTCATTTGCGGTTGCGAACGAGCGGGTCGCGGCCTTTGGTCCGCACGCCGTGGCGCTCTATCCTCCGGCCATGAGCGACGAGGAGCTCGTCACCCTGGTGCAGCGTCGACCCGGGAGCACGGACGGGGCGGGACGGCCCGTGGCGCCGTCGACACCGGATACCTTCGACGACGCGCGCTACCGACGCGAGCGGCTCCTCGGGGAAGGCGGGATGGGCCGCGTTCATCTCGTCGAGGACGCGGTCATCGGTCGGCACGTCGCACTGAAGGAGCTGACCTCCGAGAGCTACAGTGACGAGTCCGCGCGGAAGCGCTTCTACCGCGAGGCGCTCGTCCAAGGTCAGCTCGAGCATCCCTCGGTCGTCCCCGTCTACGACGTGGGCGTCGGCAGTGACGGCAGCCCGTTCTTCACGATGAAGCGCGTTCGCGGGCACACGCTCGACGAGATCGTCTCCGAGCTGGCCGCCGGAGGCCCGTCGAAGTTCACGCAGGGAAAGCTGGTCACCGCCTTCGCGCAGCTCTGTCTCGCGGTGCACTACGCGCACGAGCGCGGCGTCGTCCATCGCGACATCAAGCCGGCGAACGTCATGCTCGGCCGCTACGGCGAGGTCTACCTCCTCGACTGGGGGATCGCGAAGGTGGCGACCGAGGCCGTGACGGACGTCGTGGGCGCGGGGCCCGACGACAACGCACGGACGCAGGTCGGCGACGTCGTGGGGTCGCTCGTCACGATGGCGCC
The DNA here is from genome assembly GCA_039809485.1 of Polyangiaceae bacterium. Classification (GTDB taxonomy): domain Bacteria; phylum Myxococcota_A; class Polyangia; order Polyangiales; family Polyangiaceae; genus Labilithrix. The sequence continues at coordinate 5,313 of JBDHVE010000144.1, forward strand.
GGAGCAGGCCGCGGGGCGCGAGGTGGACCGGCGCGCGGACGTGTATGCCCTCGGCGCCGTCCTGTTCGAGCTCCTGACGCTCGAGCCGCTGCACCCGATCGCCGGTGCGCGCGACATGCTCCGCGCGATCGTCGCCGGTGTCGAGTCGCGGCCGAGCGTGCGGAGGCCGGACCGCTCCGTCGCGCCGGAGCTCGAGGAGATCATCGTCGCGGCGACGAAGCGCGATCCCGGAGAGCGCACGCCGACCGCCCTCGCGCTCCACGACGCGCTCCAGGCGTACCTCGAAGGCGACCGGGACCTCGCGCTGAGGCGAGCGGGTTCGATCGCGCACGCCGAGCAGGCGCGCGTCGCCGCGGAGGCGGCGCTCGGCCCAGAGGGAAGCGACCAGCTGCGCGAGCGTGCGCTCCGGGACGTGGGCAAGGCCCTCGCGCTCGACCCGGAGAACCACGCGGCGCTCGAGATCCTCGTTCGCCTCCTCATGACGCCGCCGAAGACGATCCCTCGCGAGGTGCACGAGGAGCAGGAGCGGAATCTGCAGCGCGCGCTCAGGCGCGGCGGTGTCGCAGCGGCCGCGTTCTACGCGATGATCCTGCTCTGGGGCGTCTGGAGCTGGTTCCTCGGTCCGCGCGACATGTGGTTCTTCGCGATCGCGCAGATCGGGTGGGCACTGGCGCTCGGCGCGAGCGTCGTCCTCGCCAAGACGCGGAGCATCCCGTGGTTGGTCGTCACGTTCCTCTTCGGCATCGCGACGAGCGTGTGGGTGACGACGTCGTTCGGACCGTTCTTGATCGTGCCGACGATGATCTCCGTCCACGCGATGGGCTTCGCGCTGATCCGGAAGCGTGGGCTGCGCATCGCGGTCGTGGCGGCCGCGTGCTTCGCGTGGATCCTCAGCGTCATCGGCGGCGCCGTCGGGCTCTTTCCCGATGTCGTCCGTGTGACGGCTTCGGGCGTCGTGATGGAGCTGCCGTGGTCGAAGCTCGACTCGGGCGGCTTCCTCCTCTACCTGTTCTTCGCGGGGGTCGCGGCTGTCGTCGCGCCGGCGATGGTCGTCGCGTCGCAGCAGAATGCGTGGTTCCGCACCGACCTCCAGACGCGCCTCCAGGCCTGGCAGCTGAGCCGGCTCGTGGGGTGAACGATCTCGCGCGTTTGTCGCGAGGCCTGAACATGGACGCCGGATCCGGACCTTCCCCCGTTGGGAGCGCTCTCGGCGCCGGCGGGACGTGCGTCGAAACACGACGCCGTGAAGGGCCGACCAGAGGTGCTCGCACGGCGCGGGTGTGCGCCGCGAGAGACCGAGGAGTCCCCATGGCGAAGCCCTACGACGACGAGAGCCCCGAGCACGCGCGCGACGAGGACGAGGAGCGCACCCGTGAGACGGTCGAGCTCCCTGCCGCGCCGCCCGCGCGATCGTGGTTCCTGGAGATTCAGGACGACACGCGCACGCGGCGCGTGCCGGTGCCGGAGGGAGGCGTCGTGCTCGGCTCCGCGCGCGGCGTCTCCGTCGTGCTCTCCGACCCGCACGTGAGCGCGCGCCACTGCGCGTTCTACGTGCGAGGCGACCGCCTCCACGTCGAGGACCTCGGCTCCCGGAACGGCACCTTCGTCGGCGGCGCCCGCGTCGAGCGTGCGTGGACGACGGAGGGCACGACCGTGAGCATCGGGCAGACGACGATCGTGTGCACGTCGGAGTCGGCGCTGGAGGGAGACGACGACGAGGATGTCGACGCCGAGCCACTCCCCGGGATGGCCGGTGGCTCCGTCGTCATGCGCCGGCTCTCCGCGACGGTGCGCCGGCTCGCGCGGCTCTCCGCGCCGGTGCTCGTGACGGGCGAATCGGGCGTCGGCAAGGAGCTTGTCGCGCGCGCGCTGCACCACGAGGGGCCGCGCCGAGGCAGGCCGTTCGTCGCGATGAACGTCGCCTCGCTCCCGCGCGAGCTCGTCGAGAGCGAGCTCTTCGGTCACGAGCGCGGCGCGTTCACCGGTGCCGTCGCGCGTCGCGTCGGGGCGTTCGTCGAGGCCGAGTCGGGGACGCTCTTCCTCGACGAGATCGGCGAGCTGCCCCTCGACGCGCAGCCGAAGCTCCTCCGCGCGCTGGACGGCTACGAGGTCCGGCGCGTCGGCGGCGGGGGATCGGGGCGGCGCGTCGACGCGCGCATCGTGGCGGCGACGCTCGTTCCCCTCCGGGACCGCGTCGAGCGCGGCGGCTTCCGCCGCGACCTCTATCATCGGCTCGAGGTCTTCGTCGTCGAGGTGCCTCCGCTCCGCGATCGGCCCGGCGACATCCTGCCGATCGCGAAGGCGGTCCTCCGCGGGCTCGAGGCGGAGCTCGGCGTCCGTGAGCTGTCACCGGGCGCCGTCGCCCAGCTCTCGTCGCACCCGTGGCCGGGAAACGTCCGCGAGCTCCGGAACGTGCTCCAGCGCGCCGCCGATCTGTCGCGCGACGCCGTCGTCCTCGACTCCGTCGCCGTCCAGCGCGCCTTCCGCCGTCACATCACGTCCGTGCCGCCGGTGGCGATCGCCTTCACCCCGCAGCTCGCGCGCGAATGGCTGGCGCGCCACCGTGGCAACGTGAGCGCCGCCGCGCGGGCAGCAGGGGTCCCTCGCACGACGTTCCGCAAGCTGCTCGGGATGACCTTCGCGGAGGAGGACGAGAGCGCTCCGACCGAGGAGAGCCCAGGATCGTGAGAGCCGCGTTCAGGGAATGCACATCTTCCGTTTCACCGTCCCGAGGACTTTCGTCCCCGCCTTCTGCGTGTACTCGATCTCCTCGCACTTCATCGGCGCCGGGCATCCCTCGGACGCGACCATCTTCGCCATCTGCTCGTTGCAGGTCTTCGTGCAGATCTTCGTGTCGGACCCCAGCGCGACGCACTCGGCGGGTCGGATGCAGTCGACGTCCTTCTCGCACTTGCCGCCGACGGCGACCGAGTGCTCCGGGGTCGACTTGCAACCGAACACGGAAGCGGAGACGAGCACGAAGATGGCGAACAGGGAGCGCGGCATGGATTTTCCTGGAGGGCAGGCGCGAGGAGCCTTGCACACGTCGACGGACGTTCAACGCGCTTCGAGTCCGCAGCCGGATCGGGCTCGGCGTCCCGAGAACGGTCGATGGCGTTCTCAGGGGACGATGCCGAAGAACTTCGCCGAGTAGTACGGCCCGTAGATGCCCGCCGTGTTGGTCCAGTCCTGCGCGGCGTTCGCGTCGGTGGACGCCGTCTTGCTCGTGACCGGATCCCAGCCGCCCTGATCGACGCCGGGCCCTGGATCGACCGGCGTGCCGTGGCCGATCCCGCTCATGAGCACGGTGGCGAGCGCGACCTGCCCGTCTTTCGTGTACTCCGTGTACGCGTGGCCCTTCAGCGTGCTCGCGGTGCCGGCGCCGGTGATGCCCGCCGCGCCCTTCCACTGCTGCGTGAGGTCGGCGAGGTTCTCGGGCGTCACCGCGCCGTCGGCATCGCCCTGGAAGATCATGAGGCGCGGCTTCTTCGCCGATGCGCTCTTCCACACCGTCGGATACGCGTTCTGCACGAGGGACGCCGCGTGGTTGCCGGGCCATGTCCAGCCCTGGCCCTTCTTGCCGAGCGCGGCGCAGCTCGTCGAGCAGCCGTACGCGCCGCCCGCGAAGGTCGACCCGGCGGCGAACACGTCGGGATACGTGGCGAGCATCACGACCGTCATGTACGCGCCCGCCGAGAGGCCGTTCACAAAGACCTTGTCCTCGGCGATGTTGTGCTTTCCACGCATCTCGTCGACCATGCTCTTGATCGACGAGGGCTCGAGGTCGCTCCGCCCGATCCCGCTCGTGCCGAAGAACGCGTACCACTGGAACGCCGCTGTGCCCTTGTCCGGGAAGATGACGTAGAAGCGGTACTTCTCCGCGAGCTTCGCCCACTCCGTCGTCGCCTTGTAGCCCCACTTCTGGCCCGACGAGCCGCTCGACTCGACGCCCTGGGTGTAGCCGTGCATCGCGACGACGAGCGCGGCGGGCTGCGTGCTCTTCGACTCCATCCCGCTCGGGACGCATTCCCACATGCCGAGCGCGCCGAAGCGCTTCGTCGACTTCGTGCACGTGGCCTCCGGCGCCGCGGTGCCGCCGTCGGGGAGCGTGCCGCTGCTCGACACGCCGGAGCTGCCGCTCGATCCGCCGGAGCTGCTACTCGACGAGCTGCTCGCGGCGCCGCTCGACGACGAGCTCGACGTGCTTCCGTCGTCGTCGTCGTAGCCGCTCCGCACCTCGGACGCGCATGCCACGAGGAGGGTCGCAGCGATCAACGAGAGCTTCGTTCCGGGAGGCGTGCGCAGAGCCATCACGGGGGTGCTTCGCACTTCGCGTGCCACGGCGGAGCCCGCGGATGAACGCGGGAAAACGCATCGGTGCGTCGCATCGGACGCACTCCGCGCATGGAGACGGCGCGTCACCGCCGGCGCACCGAGGCTTGACCTCGACGCGAGGGACTGAGAAACCGTGGGCCTCATGACGCGCCCCGACCTCCGAGCCGTCCTCCTCGGCGCTGCTTTCGTCGGCGCGCTCGCGGCGCCCGCGTGCACCTGCAACAAGAAGCCGGAAGGCGAGGGGAGCCCGGCAGCGTCGGGCACGCCGGCGGTGCCGTCGGGCGAGCTTTCGTCGAATCCGCCGCCCGCTTCGTCCCGCTTCTCGGCGCCGATCGCCGCCGCACGCGTGAGCGGCAGCTCGGACGTCGTCGTCGTCGGTCTCGACGTCGCGTCGAAGGCGATCCGCCTCCAGCACGTCGGCGCGAGCGGCGAGGTGAAGGCGGACCGCACCGTCCTCGAGGACGTCGCGTGGTCGAGCGACGCTGACCTGAAGCTCTTCGCGTCTGCCGGCGGGACGTCGCTCGTCTGGCGCGGCAAGCACCACGGCAAACAGGGGCGGACGCTGGTCCTGCTCGGCGCCGACTTCACGCCGCGCGCAGGACAGAAGCCGATCGAGGTCGGCGCGGCCTCGTGCGCGACGCAGGACGCGTTCGTGCACGCGGACGGCAAGAAGATCGCCGCCCAGCTCTTCGCCTCGGGTGCTGCGGCCGGCGCGGTCGACGTGCCGCGCGATCGCGAGGTGGCGCTCGCGTGCGGAGCGCACCGCGCGTTCGTCGTCCTCGAGCACGACGACGGCGCAGACCTCGGCGTCGCGGAGACGACGGCCGGGGACGCCGGGTCGATCTCGCTCGCCCCCGCGGTCGCGACGAAGCCGCTCCTCCGCGAGGGCGAGCTCGGCGACGAAGCGCGCGAGCGCGCCGAGTACGTCGTCGGCGACGAGCTCGGCGTCGTCCGGCTCTCGTCCGGCGGTGCGCTCGCGTGGCGGGAGACGAAGGACGGCAAGCCGGGGCGGCTCACGAAGCTGAAGACGACGATCCCGCAGGACGACGACGTCGTCGCGGTCGACGCCTCTCCGCGGATCGTCACCGTCGTCTACACGGAGGAGACCGAAGCGGGATGCCCGGCGGGCTCGAGCCCGAAGGCGAAGGTGATGGCGCTCCGGATCGATCGCGCGACGGCGGCCGATTCCGTCGTCGAGCTCGCGGCCGGGAGCTGCGGGCGCGAGATCGGCCCGTTCTATCTCGCCGCGGCCGGCGACGCGGTGAACGTCGCGTGGGTCGAGCGCGTCCCGACGGCGGGCAAGGCACGCCCGCCGATCGCGGCCCTCGCGCACGCGCTCGTTCCGGTCGAAGGAACGGCGAAGGGCGTCGCGCGGATCGACGTCGAGGCCGACGCGCTCGCGGACGCGGGCTGCGACGCGACGCAGTGCTACGCCGCTGCCCTCGTGCGCAATCCGGGGACGGACGGGATGGTCCCCGGCCCGATCACCGTGCTTCGCTATGCGCCGTGATGCTCAGAGCTCGCCGCTGAGTGTGAAGCCGCCCGAGCCGAACCCGGCGTAGGGCGTCAGGACGGGGCCCTTCTTCTTCGCCGAAGGCGGCGGCGCGGGATCTTCGCGCTTCGGCGCGAAGAGGTACCAGCCTGCCGCGGTGAGCAGTCCGACGCCGGCGACGACGGCCGACACGTTCGCGATCGTCGCGTTCGTGTTGACCTTGTCGTTGTTGTCCCGGAGCGTGTTGCAGGCGTTCGCGAAGCGGGTCACGCTTGCGTCCGTCCGCGTGCAGATTCCGGCCGGGTCGATCCTCGGCGTCGAACTGTTGGCCGCGGAGCGGATCTCGTTCGCGACCGAGTCCGCCTTGCTCTGCGCGTCCGCCTTGAAGGCCGCGAAGATGATCGTGCCCGCGATGCCGATGCCGGCCACGGCGAGCCCGCCGTAGACGGGGCCCATCGAGCGCGGCGGCGAGAAGAGGTCGGTGTGGCGCGACGCACCCGTGTCCGCGCCGGCCTGCGCCGTCGTATCCGCGGGCGGAGGCGTCGTCGGAGGGGGAGGGGTCGCGGGCGGCGTCTCGGTCGTCGTCGTCGGCGCGACGACGGGCGGCGCAGTCGTCGCTGCCCCGCCGAACTTCGCCTGCACCTTCTGCCCGACCGTGGCGATGACCTTCACCGTCTCCGTCGGCGACTTCACGGTGTGAGGCCCGGGGTCGACGTCGACCGGCTCGGCGAACGGCGCGTTGCCGACCTTCGCGTCGTCGACGGAGATCTCGGTCCCCGCCGGCGCGACGATCTCGATGCGTCCGAGCTTCTGCCGCACCTCGGCGAGCCCCGACTCCGCGTCCTGCTTCTGCTGCGGGCTCACGTTCGTGGCCTCGCGGAGGAACTGCTGGAAGTACTTCGAGGCCTCGAGCGGGTGATTCGCCTTCGCGCTGCTCTGCGCGAGGTTCAGGAGCACCGCGGGGTGCTTCTTGAGCGCGTAGGCCTGGAGAAACGCGAGGCGCGCGTTCTCGTACTGCCCCTTGTCATAGTAGTCGACGCCCTCCTTGAACCGCGCGCGCGCTTGGGCGGTCACCGGGTCGTTGTCTCCCTGTGCGCGCGCAGGCAGGGCGACCATCTGGGGTACGAGAGCGAACAGCAGCGAGGCGGCAAGGATGCGCGTCTTGTTGTTCATGTCTTTCCGTCGTCCAAAGCGTGCTTCTCCGAGGAGGTACCCTCGACCGGAGCAGAGCAGACCGCATCCTGCGGCCTCGCCCGAGGCTTCAGAACGGGCTGTCTCGCACGATACCGCCCTGGGGCGGTTTGGGTGCAGTCTTCGGCGGTTCCGGTGCCGCCTTCGGCTGGGGCGCCGCAGCAGGAGCGGGGCGAGAAGCGGGCTTCGGCGTCTCGCGGACGGCGACGGCGGGCTTCGGCGCGGCCTCGACCGGCTTCGGCGAGGGCGCGGCTTCGGCCGGCTTCGTCGTCTCGGGCTTCGTCGCCGGCTTCGCGGCCGCCGTCGGCGCCGGCATCTCGTCGGGCGAGGGCGGCGGCGGAATGTCGGCGTTCTTCGCCGGCTCGTTCGCCGGCGTCGTCGGGGCGGCCGACGTCGTGCTCGACTTCGCCGGCGGCGGATCCTCGCTCAGTGCGAACTTCAGGAAGAGACCGAGCCCGACGGCGATGCCGACACCGACGATCCCGAAGACGAGCCCCTTCTTGCTCTTCTTCGGCATCATCGCGTCGAGCTCGTCGGTCGACACGGCCGACACCGGGCGACGGATCGGCACCGGCGCGGCGGCCGCCGGCGGACGCGAGGAACGGAGCGCCGACGGCGCGGGCCCGAACGGATCGGGCTGCGCGATCGCCTTCGGCGACGCGCTCACTGGCTTCGCAGGTTGCGTGCGGTTCGGGTCGTCCGCGACCGGCGATGCCGCGAGCGGAACGGTCTTGTTCAGAGCGGCGGGGGCAGGCGGCGCGGCGGGGGCGACGGCCCGCGCGACCTCGATGACGTTCGCGGAGTCGAGCGCTTCCGCGCTCGGTGCAGCCGGACGGACGCCGAGCGGCAGGGTCACGCCCTTCGCGTCGACGGGGCCGGGCGCGGGCACGCCGGCGCCCGAGCCGAGGATCTGCGTCGACGCCGCGTTCATCGCGGGCGGCGCCTCTTCCTCCACTTCCCATGCGGGACGGAACGACGCGGCCAGCTGATCGGCCTCGTCCAAATCGAGCTTCGCCGCCCCGGAAGGCGCGTCGCGATCGTCGCCGCCCTGCAAAGTCATATAGGGAAGCGTAGCACCTGAACGGACGGCGTCACAACGCGGCGCAGCGGCGCTTTCGAAGGGCTTTTCCGGCTCTGGTCAGGGGACTTGTCAGGTCGCCGGACGCGGCGTCAGCCGCGACCGAACTCGCGCTCGAGCGCATTGTCCCACTCGTCGGCGACGCGTCCGACGGTGTCGAGCAGGTCTTCGAACTCCTCGTAGTCGAGCCCGGAGAGGCGACGGAGAGCGCGCACGAACACCTCGTCCTTGGTCGCGTCGATCGCGAACGAGGCGTCGGCGGTCGTGAGGAACGAGAGCTCGAGCAGACGCCGGTAGAAGGGCTCGCGTCCCTCCTTCGGCACCGCCATCACGCGCGAGAGAAGGAGGAGCACGCCGTGATCGTCGAGCACGTTCACCGCGATGCTCGCCGAGCCCTTTCGCGCGAACGTGTAGCCGTTCTCGTCGAGCGGCTCGAGCGGGATGCCCGCGCGGTCCGCGAACTGCTTCAGATAGGCGTTGACCATCGCGTACGCGTCCGGGAAGACCTGGCCGGTAGCGCGATCGGAGTAGACCGGAGCGTCGGGATTGCGGCTGGACACGCTCGCGATGATACCCTCTCGCCCGGCGTGGAAAAGCACCGAGTCGGCGCCATCGCGCTCTCCACCGTCTTGCTCCTCGGCGCGCTCGCGGGCTCGCTGCCCGGCTGCGCGCGGGGCTCGAAGCCGGAAGACGCGCAGAAAGGCGAGGCGGACCCGGTCGTGCGGGGCCAGGCGCTGCTGCCCGCGTCCGCGACGCTTCCCACGCGCCCGGAGGCGCTCGCCGTCGCGCAGGCGGTGGAGGCGAGAGCGCTCGCGGAGGGCGCCGGCGCGCGCGCCGTCGAGCTCCACGCGCTGGCGGCCGCCGTCGTCGCACGCGTCTATCGGATCGAGCGCCGCGAGCAGGACGCGCGCGAAGCGGTCGACCTCTACCGCGCCGCTTCGAAGGATCTCGCGCTCGCGGGCGCCTGCGACGCCGCCGTGCACGGCGCCGAGCTCGCGGGCGAGCTCGCGCGCGATGCGCAGACGACGTACGCGGAGCTCTATCGCGTGTGGCGTCGCGGCGGCTCGGCGGCGGAGAAGCCGTGCGGGGCGCTCGTCGAGCAGCGCCTCGCGTTCCTCGACGCGTTCCGGCCGCCTCCTCCCGTCCTCGACGCGATCGACCAGGGGCTCGCGGGGGAAGGCGCGCTCGCGGTGGCGAACGCCGGCGACGCGGGGATCGTGCTCGCCAGTACGTCGCGCGTCACGGTCGCGCCGCGGATCGATCGCGTGGAGCACTGGGTGGGGCCGGAGGCCGCGCGCGTCGTCGTGCACCTCGATCGCCCGGCGCGCTTCCGCGTCGGCGACGTCGGGAGCAAGACCGGCCGCGGCGCGCGAACGTTCGTCGAGCTCGACGGCGTGGAGGCCTCCGGCGCCGCACGCGAGGTGCCGCTCGGCGGGATCGTCTCGCGGATCGTCGCCGAGCCGTCGACGACGGGCTCGCGCGTCGCGCTCGATCTCGACGGCCCGGCCTACCGTCGCGTGTTCCACCTCCTCGAGCCGTATCGGATCGTGATCGACATCGCGCGCCGTCCGCCGGGGACGGGCAAGGACGGCAATCGCTCGGTCGCGCGCATCGCGGTCGACCCCGGCCACGGCGGCAACGACCCGGGCGCGACCGGGCCGAGCGGCTTGAAGGAGAAGGACGTGACGCTCGCCGTCGCGCACAGGCTCGCTCCCGTGCTCTCCCGGATCGGCGTCGAGGTCACGCTGACGCGCGACGACGACCGTTTCGTCACGCTCGAGGAGCGCACCGCGCGCGCGAACGCCTTCGGCGCCGACCTCTTCGTCTCGATCCACTGCAACGCCGCCGAGAAGACGGGCCGGAAGGGGATCGAGACGTACGTCCTCGACACGTCGACGAGCGACATGGCCGGTCGCGTCGCGGCGCGCGAGAACGGCGCGAGCCAGGCCGCGAGCGCCGAGGTCGCGCAGCTCCTCGCGTCGATGCGGCTCGCCGATCAGTCGACCCGCTCGACGAAGCTCGCCGAGCTCCTCCAGCGGTCCGCTGTCGCGTCGCTCGGCACCCGCTACGACGAGGTCGTCGACGGCGGCGTCCACAAGGCTGGCTTCTACGTCCTCGTCGGCGCGCGCATGCCGGCTGTTCTCTTCGAGACGAGCTACATCTCGAATGCCGTCGAGGAGCAGCGCCTCGGCTCGGACGACTACCAGCAGCGTCTCGCCGACGCGATCGCGAACGCGGTGAAGGCGTACAAGGAAGGGCGCTGAGCGATCAGCCGAGGGCGAGCACGCGGGCGAGATCGCGCGGCAGCGTCGTGACGTCCTTCGGGGCGAGCGCGAGATCGGCCCCGGCCGCGCGCGCCTCTTCGAGCGCGACGGCGTCGCCGACGGCGACGACGGCGAGCCACGCCGTCTCCGGGGCCGCTTTCAGCGCGGCGATCGTGCGGGCGCCGCCGAGCGACGGGTCCTCGATCGGGAGGACGAGCGCATCGACGCCGCCTTCGAGCGCGCTCGCGAGCGCCGCGACCGCGTTCGAGGCGCGCCGCACGACGAAGCGGCCGGAGAGCTTCTTCGCGAGGTCGTCCGTCGTGAGCGCCCACGGAGCGAAGCCCTGCTCGGGGCCGGGCGGAGGGGCGAGCGCCACCTGCGGGCGCACGGCGGTGAGCTCGGGGGGAAGCGGATACGCGTGCGCGCGGAGGAAGCGAACGACGTCGTTGCGGCGGAACCGGAGGTGCCGGCCTTCGGTCCGGCGATGGGGGATCTTCCCGCGCTCGGCCCAGTGGTGGATCGTCTTCAGATCGACCTCGCAGAAGCGCGCCACGTCCTGCGCCGTGTAGAGCAGCGCGACGGCGGGCTCGGTCTTCAGCGCGGCGCGTCCTCGGCCAGCCATCGTTCGCCTCGGAGGACGTAGCGCGAGGAGCCTGCGACCAGCGCTTCGCCGAGCGCGTGCTCCGGGTCACCGGGAAGGACGAGGGCGAGCGTCTCGCCTTGCGGAACGAGCCGCGGGCAGATCGGCGCGAGCGACGCGCGCGCCGCCAGCGCGAGCGCCTCCGCCGAGCTCGCGCACGTCGCGAGCAGCTCGAGCGAGCGATGCGTCGGCGGTACGAGCTGGACGTCGCCGCTCTCGAACCGGCGGAGCACCTCCGCCGGCGCCGCCCAGAACGAGGCCATCGTCTCGTGCTCGTCGTGCGCACCGGTCTGGCCCGCGGGCGCGACCGCGACGAAGAAGCGCGTGTCGTAGCGGCGGGCCTCGGCCTCGGGCGTGACCCAGCGCGCGAACGGATGGAGCGCATCGAGATCGAGGCGGAGCTTCTGCGCGGCGAGGAAGGCGCGCAGCGCGCCGGGGTCCGCCGCGTGCTTCGTGCGGAGCTCGCGCAACGTCGCGTCGTCGACGCTGCCGCCGGTGACGTGGAGGATCGCCGCTTCTTCGAGCGTCTCGCGCTCGGCGGCGATCGCGAGGGCGCGGAGGTGCGCGTCGCTCTCCGCGAAGCCGGGCCGGAGGGCACGGTGCGCCGTGACGAGCGGGTTCCAGGCCGCGTCGCCGTCGGTGGGGTCGAGCTTGCCGCCCGGGAACACGATCGCACCGCCGACGAAGCGGCTCTTCTTGTTCCGCTCGACGCAGAACACCTCGAGCCCCTCGGCGCCGTCGCGGAGGAGGATGATCGTCGCGGCGTCCTTCGGGGCGGCCGCGGCGCGGTTCATCGCGAGATCGAGCACGCCGAACTCCTACCGCGTTCCGCCGCCCGCCCCAAGCCTCACGGCCGCAGGCTCTCGCGCCTTCGCTCTCGCTTCGTCTCGCCGTCCTTCTGCTCGTAGGCGACCCGGTCCGTGTCGGGCTCGACGAACGTGAGCGCGTCGCGCTGATCCTCGGTGAGCGTCTCGAAGAGGACCTGCGCCGACGTCGCCGCGTCGAGCGCCGGCGCGCCACGACCGGGAAGCTCCACGACGGCCCTCTTCACCGAGAGGCCCGCGATCGCGTCGAGCGTCCGCGCCAGCACACGACGGTACGTCTCGACGTCGAAGTCCTTCCGCTTGCCGAGCCCCACGACGAGGAGCTTGTCCGCGGGCAGGCGCGGACGAACCGGCACGAGCACGGCCTCGCCGAGCTCGCCGACGACGAACCCTTCGCGCGCGAGCCGGCTCAGCTTCCCGGCGAGACGCCAGTCGAGCAGCCCCGCGAGCCCGCGGAACGGCCGCTCGTCCTCGAAGACGCCGCACGCGACGAGCTCGGCGTCCGTTTCGTCGAGGCGGCGCAGGTCCGGCGCGACGAAGCGGAGGTCGATCATCGCCCGCGCGCCTGATCCTTCGCGTCTTGGCGTCCGAGGTCGTTCGCGATGCGGTCGAGCACGCCGTTCACGAAGCCGCTCGACTCGTCGGTCCCGTAGCTCTTCGCGAGCTCGACGGCCTCGTCGATGACGACCGCGCGCGGGACGTCGGGCTTCGACATGAGCTCCCACGTGCCGAGGCGGAGGAGATTGCGATCGACGCGCGACATGCGCTCGATCCGCCAGTTCTGCGACGCCGACGAGATGCGCTTGTCGATCTTCTCGAGCTCCGCCTCGACGCCGCGCACGATCGCGTCCGCGTAGGCGCGGCCTTCGGGATCGGCCTCGAATGTCCGCCAGAACAGCTCGATCGCCTTGTCGGCGGAGACCTCCGAAGCCTCGATCTGGAAGAGCATCTGGAGCGCCGCTTCGCGGCCGGAGTGCCGTGCGCCCATCTCAGAACCCTGCCGCGTCGAGCGAGCGATCGAGGGCGACCATCTCGACGGCGCCACAGGCGGCGTCCCAGCCCTTGTTGCCCGCCTTCGTCCCGGCGCGCTCGACGGCCTGCTCGATCGTGTCGGTCGTGAGGACGCCGAACGAGATCGGGAGACCGGTGTCGAGCGCGATGTGCGCGACGCCCTTCGAGACCTCGGCCGCGACGTAGTCGAAGTGAGGCGTCGACCCGCGGATCACGGCGGCGAGCGCGATGATCGCGTCGACCTTCTTCGCGGCCGCGCCCTTGCCGCCGCGCGCGGCGCCGCCGGAGGCGATGCGCTTCACGGCGACGGGGATCTCCCACGCGCCGGGGACGCGCACGATCGTGATGTCGCCTTCGTTCGCGCCGTGGCGGACGAGGGCGTCGATCGCGCCCTCGACGAGCCGGTCGACGATGAAGTGGTTGAAGCGACTCGCGACGATCGCGAACTTCGCGCCCTTCGGGACGACGAGGTTGCCTTCGACGACGCGCGGGGATGCCATGATGAGGAGTCTCCTTCGGAAGCGAGCGGGGATCAGGTCTGGGACGCGTCGGGGCGGCCGAGCGGCACGGAGCCCTCGACCTGGAGGCCGAAGCCCGAGAGGCCGGCGATCTTACGCGGGTTGTTCGTGAGCAGGCGGATCTTGTGGAGGCCGAGGTCCGCGAGGATCTGCGCGCCGAGACCGAACTCGCGGAGCGGGCTGTCGTGCGCGGCTGCGGGCTTGCGGGACGGCACGTCGCCGAACACGCCGCCCTCGGCCGCGAGGTGCTCGAGCTCCGCGGACGGCGTCATCCGCGCCGGGAGGTAGACGATCACGCCGCGCTTCTCGGACTCGATGCGACGGATGGCCTCGCGCAGGTTCCGGCCGCCGTCGCCCTTCGTCGACGCGAACACGTCGCCGATGATCGAGCCCGAGTGCATGCGCGTCAGCACGGGCACGTCGCCCGCGCCCGCGAGGTCGCCTTTGACGAGCGCGATGAACTGCCGGCCGTCGGTCGCCGACTCGTAGACGTTCACCGTCCACTCGGTGCCGGTCTCGTCGAGCATCACCGTGCCCTCCGACACGCGCTTCACGAGGCGCTCGGTCTGGAGGCGGTACTGGATGAGGTCCGCGATCGTGACGATGCGGAGGCCGTGCTTCTTCGCGAACACCTCGAGATCCGGCATCCGGGCCATCGAGCCGTCGTCCTTCATGATCTCGCAGATGACGCCGGCGGCGTTCAGGCCCGCGAGGCGCGCGAGGTCGACCGAGCCCTCCGTCTGACCGGTGCGCACGAGGACGCCGCCCTTCCGTGCGCGGAGCGGGAAGACGTGCCCCGGCGTGACGAGGTCCTCGGCGCGGCACTCGGCGCTCGCCGCGAGCCGCATCGTGTGCGCGCGGTCGGCCGCGCTGATGCCCGTCGTCACGCCGTGACGCGCCTCGATGCTCACCGTGAAGGCCGTCCCGAGCGAGGGGGTCGAGCGACCCGGCTGCGCCATCATGGGGAGCGAGAGCTTGCCGATCTGGTCTTCCGTCAGCGTGAGGCAGATGAGGCCACGGCCGTGCATCGCCATGAAGTTCACGGCCTCGGGCGTGACGAACTGGGCCGCCATCGTGAGGTCGCCCTCGTTCTCACGGTCCTCGTCGTCGACGAGGATCACCATCTTGCCGGCGCGGATGTCGGAGATGGCGCCGTTCACGCGCTCGAGCAGTCCCGGGTCGATGTTCAGGAAGGGAGGCATGGCGATGGGTGTGCTCTACAGGTATCCGCCGCGCCCGAGCGCGGCCATCATGGCCGCGTCGGACGATCCGGCGTTCCGCGTCTCGCCGCCGTGCGCGCGACCCGATTCGAGGAGCCGCGCCACGTAGCGCGCGAGCATGTCGACCTCGAGGTTCACGCGCGCGCCGATCGGCAGCGCGTCGAGAGAAGTGCGCTCGCGGGTGTGCGGGACGAGGACGACGTCGAAGCGATCGTCCGACACGCCGTTGACGGTGAGGCTCACGCCGCTCACGCAGATCGAGCCCTTCGCCGCCACGTAGCGTGCGAGCTCGGCCGGCATGCCGAAGACGACCTTCACCGCGCCGCCCACCGGGACCTTCTCGACGACGGTGCCGACGCCGTCGACGTGGCCCGAGACGATGTGCCCGCCCATCCGCCCGCCGAGCGGCATCGCGCGCTCGAGGTTGACGTGCTGGCCCGGCGAGAGCTCGCCGATCGTGGTGCGCGACAAGGTCTCGGTCGAGGCGTCGACCTCGAACACGCTCGCGCCCGGGCCGCCGGGGGCCACGATCCGGTCCACCGTCAGGCAGACGCCGTCGACCGCGATCGACTCGCCGAGCTGGATGGGCTCGCCGCCCAGCCCGGGGGAGCTCGAGGGGGCGGAGCCCTCTCGAGGAAAGGGATGAGGGGAGGGACCGGACCCGCTCGGGCGGATCCCGAAGTCTCCCTCGAGCGTGAGCCGTGCGTCGCGACCGCGGCTCTCGCGGCGCACGAGCGTGCCCTTCGTCTCGACGAGCCCGGTGAACATTCCACGGCTTCCGTAGTGAAAGATCGCCGCAGCGTCAAAGCCTGTCCGCGATGTACGATGGGCTTCGTGGCGAGGAATGGAAGGAGTCTGCGCGTGGCGGCAGCGGCCGCTCTCGGGGCCGCCGTGGCCGCGGTCGCGTGCGGGCCGGGTTTCCAGGCCGTCTACGAGGGGAATGCCCGCTTCGAGCACTGCTACGGGCTCGAGGAGACCCCCCAGTCGACCATGCGCGAGAAGGCCGACTGCTGGCGCGACTGGTCGGATCACTACACGTACGGCCAGACCCGCGACCGCATCCAGTACGCGATCGCCCGCTACGTGGCGCTCTCCCAGGCGCCGAACGTGCCGACCGACGAGGCGCTGATGATGGCGGCGCCCGGCGTGACCCCGCGGGTCTCGACGATCACTGCGCCCGCGCCGAGCAACGCCTTCGCGCCGCCGCCGAAGGTGCTCGAGACGGACGGCGGGCCCGCCGCGCTCGGTGTCGCCCCCGCCGCGACCGCGGCGGGCCGTACGGCTCCGCTCCCGACGGCGCAGGTGCCCGAGCGCGCGACCGCCCCCGAGAAGGGAGCGCCGGCCCCCGACGCACTCTCGAAGGGGGCGGCGCTCCCTGGCGCGACGTGCAGTGAAGGCTGCACCTCCACGTTCACGTCGTGCGCGGAGACGTGCGGGACGGGCGACGCGGGCGCGCACGCGAAGGACTGCCGCGCGTGCGAGGTGCACTACAAGAAGTGCATGCGCGGCTGTTACAAGTAGCCGTTCGTCAGGTCGTGCCGGGCCGGACGAGCGTCGGCGTGCGCTGCGGGAGGATCTGCGTCTGGTAGCCGTGGAGGCCGGCGCGGATCGCCTTCGCCGCTTCGTATGGACCCTGCAGCTCGTCGACGACGACCTGCTTCCGCTCGAGCGCCTTGTAGTCCTCGAAGAAGCGGCGCAGCTCGAGGAGCGTGTGCTGCGGCACCTCGCGGATGTGCGTGTAGTGCGAGTACCCCGGATCGTCGAGGTGGACCGCGATGATCTTGTCGTCGAGCCCCTTCTCGTCCCGCATCTGCATCATCCCGATCGCCCGCGCGCGCATGATGCACATCGGCACGACCGGCTCCTGCCCGAGGACGAGGATGTCGAGCGGGTCGCCGTCGTCGCAGTAGGTCTGGGGGATGAAGCCGTAGTTGGCGGGGTAGTGGACCGCGCTGAAGAGGACGCGGTCGACCATCAGGAGGCCCGTGACCTTGTCCAGCTCGTACTTCACCTTCGAGCCCTTCGGGATCTCGATGAAGGCTTGGACGAACTCCTCGACGGGCTCGCGGACATCGATGTCGTGCCAGGGATGGCTCATGGGATTCTCGCGGAGGATGTGCCGGGTGGCGTTTCGGAGTCGTTTCGTCAGTCGGTGCCGGCGTCCTGGATGCCGGCCTCGGGAGCGCTGCCGTCTCCGGCGTCGGCGCCACCGTCCTCCGGCCCGGGGAAGATCTCCGCCTGCACGCGGACGAAGTAGTCGGCGCAGGTGGCGTTCTGGACCCAGAACGAGCCATCCGGGAACGGGACGATGACAGTCCCGTTGCCGGAGCCGATCGTGTAGTTCGCTCCCGCGTCGAGCGGCGCCGGTGACCCGCTCACGTACGGCATGATCATGCGGTGACGCTTGCCCATCAGCTGAGGGACCTGGAAGACCCAGATGCGGTTGCCGGGCAGCGGGAGCCAGCCGCCTTCGACCGGATTCGACTGCCACGTCACGTCGTCGATCATCTGCCCTTCGCCGGGGTCGTTCCCGTAGATCTCGACGGAGACGTCGCAGTTCCGCCCGTAGCAACCCGGCACGAGCGACGCCGCGCCCATCACGGCGATCCAGACGCCGACGAGGACGGCGACGCGGAGCGCGCGACCCTCAGCCACCGAGCAGCTCCGCCGCTGCGAGCGCGTGGTACGTGAGGATGAAATCGGCGCCGGCGCGGCGGATCGACGTGAGCACTTCCATCATCGCGCGGTTCAGGTCGACCATGCCCCGCTCGGCCGCCGCATGGAGCATCGCGTACTCGCCCGAGACGTTGTAGGCGCCGAGGGGCAGGTTCGACGCGCGTTTCACGTCGCGGATCACGTCGAGGTAGGAGAGCGCCGGCTTCACCATCAGCATGTCGGCCCCCTCGGCCTCGTCGAGCGCCGCCTCGCGGAGCGCTTCGCGCGAGTTGCCGGGGTCCATCTGATAGCCGGCGCGATCCCCGAACTTCGGCGCGCAGTCGGCCGCTTCGCGGAACGGCCCGTAGAACGCGCTCGCGTACTTGACCGCGTAGCTGAGGATCGTCGTGCCGGTGAAGCCTTCGGCGTCGAGCGCCGTGCGCATCGCGGCGACGCGGCCGTCCATCATGTCGCTCGGTGCGACGACGTCGGCGCCGGCCTTCGCGAAGAGGACGCCCATCTTCGCGAGGATCTCGACCGTCGCGTCGTTGTCGACCTCGACGGTGCCGTTCGGCAGCGTGTGGAGGACGCCGCAGTGACCGTGCTCCGTGTACTCGTCGACGCACACGTCGGCCATCACGACGAGCTCGGGGACGGCGCTCTTCATCTCGGCGATCGCGCGCGGCACGGGGCCGTCCGGGTCGAGCCCGCTCGAGCCGCGCTCGTCCTTCGTCTTCGGCAGCCCGAAGAGGATGACGGAGCCGACGCCCTTCGCCTTGATCGCCTTCGCCTGCTCCTTCGCCATCCGGAGCGGGAGCTGGTCGATCCCTGGCATCGTCTTGATCGGCCGCGGCTCCTCGATCGCCGCGTTGAAGAACATCGGGTAGACGAAGTCGTTCGGCGAGAGCGTCGTCTCGCGCACGAGCGCGCGGAGCTCGGGCGTGAGACGGAGGCGGCGCGGACGGATCGTGGGGAAGCCCATCGGCGCGCAGCATAGTCGAATGGGGTGTGGCTCTCCAGCCACGTTCCCGCAATGCTCGCGGTGTTCGCTCCCGCGTGCGCGCTCGTGTTCGCGTTCGCGTGAGCGACGCGCCGGGGACGGAGCCCTCCCTCACGCCATGGAACGGTGTGCACCGAAAATGGGTGCAGATCGTTCCATTCCGCGCGGGAGAGGGCCACCGAGCGGCCGGGCACGGGCACGGCACGGGGAGAGAACGGTTCGCGATTCGGCGGCAGCGCGGCGGCTACGCGACCAGCACCCGCGTCACCCGCGACGGCGCCGACTCGAGCTCCCACGGCGTCGGGACGTCATATCGTGCGACTTCGACGAGCGCGGCCGGGACGTAGTTACGGCCGGGGTCGCCGGTCACGACGCGCACCCCGGCACGTGCGAGCGCTTCGAACCACGCCGCGAACCGCGCGGCGGGCTCGGCCTCGTACCAGACGTCGCCGGCGAGGAGCACGTCGACGTCGGGACGCGTGCCGGTCACGTCCTCGCAACGCGCTTCGACGGCCACGTCGTTCGCTTCGGCCGCGAGGCGCGTCGCGGTGACCGCGACGCGGTCGACGTCGACCGCGAGCACGTGCGCCGCGCCGGCCTTCGCCGCAGCGATCGCGACGAGCCCGCCGCCGCAGCCGAAATCGAGGACGCGCTTTCCGCGGACGTGCTCGGGATGATCGAGGACCCACCGGGCGAGCGCCTGTCCGCCGGCCCACGGCACGCTCCAGAACGGGATCGCGATCCCGGAGCGACCGAGCCAGGCCTCGGTCGCCTGCCAGAGCGGCGTCACCTCCGAGGCGGTGAACACGCGGATCTCGGGCACGAGCGGGACGGGCGCGAGGACCGTGTGCGAGGTGACGAACTCCGCCTCGTCGATCACCTCTTCACGTTCGCATAGACGCCGCGCTCGGTGGGCGACCAACGAAGGTTCGCCTCGAGCTGCGATGCGTCGGCGTCGGACCAGCGGATCTCGGTGCCGGTGTTCCAGACCGGGAGGACTTGCACCTGCCGGAGCTCGAGCGAGTCCTTGTCGAAGAGGGCGCGGCCGATGAAGTTCCGCTTCTGCGCGGCGAGCGCCGGGTGGAGGAAGTTGCCGAGGCTCTCGAAGACGACGCCCTTGCCGCCGCCGTTCTTCTCGATCACGCGCACCGGCTTCCAGACGTGGGGGCCGCTGCCGTAGACGACGTCGCCGCCGTACTCCTTCACGAAGCGGATCCCGAGCTGGACGAGCTCGTCCTGGTCGGTCGCCCCGACGCTGTGCATCGAGAGGATCCGGAGGTCGGCCTTCGCGTCACGCATGCTCGCGAAGAGCGCGTTCGCGTCCGCCTTGCAGGTCGTGCGCGGGCACGCGCCGCGTCCGGTGTAGAGGCTGCCGAAGGCGACCCTCACCTCCCGGCCCTTGATTGCGAACGTGCGGACGCTCGCCTTCTTGAAGTCGTTCTTGTCCGCGAGCGACGCGACGCCGGCGACGAGCCAGTCGCGCTCGCCGAGGGAGGCGATCCCGCGCGCGGTCATGTCGGCGCTCGCGAGCTCGCCCGTCTCGGCGGTGTCCGTCGAGCCGTAGCAGTCGCGGGCGTGGTTGTTCGAGAGGCCGATCAGGTCGAAGCCGCGCTCGTTCGCCTGGACGAGGTTCTCGGGGAGCGAGACGAAGGCGTACGACTTACCGGCCTCGTACGGACGCCCGTACTGCGTGCAGCCGTGGCCGACGACGGTCTCCCAGTTGATGTACGAGAGGTCGCCGCGGTAGGCCTTGCCGCTCGGGTCGAAGCGGTCGAGCGCCTTGCCGTACTCGGCGGCGATCGGCGTCGCCTCGTGCGTCCGGCTCCAGGCCGCGTCGCCCACGCCCCGCACGTCGATCAGGTCGACGGCGTCCTTGGCGAGGGGGGCGGCCGGAATCGCGTTCGGCGACGCGGTCTGATCGGGCTCGGTGACCGGGACGATCGCCGACCCCGCCGCCTCGACGTCCTCGCCCGGGTCGGCCGAGGCCGCGCCGGAGCCTGCCTCGTCGTCGCTCGCGGCGGCCGTGCACGCGGCGAGGGCGAAGAACGTCGGGACGAGCAGGAGACGCG
>JBDHVE010000145.1:0-25482 GCA_039809485.1 Polyangiaceae bacterium
GCTCGCGCCGACGACCGACCCGCTCCGCTACGACGTCGCGGGCCACCCGGGCTTCGAGGTCTGCTTCGTGGAGAAGGCGCGATCGCTCGTTCCCGTGCTCCGCCACGGCGACGCCGAGCGCGCGCTCGAGCCGATCGAGGCGGGCGCGCTCGAGGAAGGCGTCCGAGAGCTCGGGTCGTCGACGTTCCAGGCGCTCGGCGTGGAGTTGCCGCTCTTCCTCGCAGAGCAGGGCGCCGTCGTCGACCGCGCGACGCTCCTCGCGGCGTTCCACGCCGCGCGCCGGCAGATGGAGCGCGTCGCGCGTGCGGCGCGCGCGCGGCCGGACGTCATCGCGTCCTGCGTCGACTTCCTCCTCGGCGGCGTCTGGGACGAGGTCGCGCGGAAGGGCCTCGTCGCCTGCGTGGAGCACCCGAGCTGCCCGCGCGCGATCGTCGAGGAGCTCGCGACCCACACGTCGAAGTCGATCCGTGAGGCGTGCGCCGCGCGCCTCGCGAACGGCTAGCGGATCGGGGGCGGAGGCAACGACCCGCGCCCGGCACGGAGCGAAGGAGGGACGGCCTCGTCGCTCGTGCGTGTGCTGCGCGGCGCGATCGACGGTGGAATGTGCTCGTTGAGCTCGGCCGCCTCGTTGACGATCTTCGTCGCGGCCGCCGCGCGGGCCGCCTTCTCCGTGAGCGTCGCGTGGTCGACGACGGCATGCCCCTCGAGGAGATCGAGGTAGTCGAGATCGAGCTCGCCGCCGCTCGGGAGGATGAACACGCCGAAGAGGTGCGCCTGCCGACGCACTTCCTGGACGAGCTGCTTCGGGACGTGGAGCGCCGCGTGCGTGATCAAGTGGACGACCGGATCGCGCTGGTCGCGCGCGCGCAGCAGGGCGAGCTCGGTCGCGAGCTGCGCGAAGACGCGCGCGGGATTCCGACCGCGCTCGCCCTTGAAGCCGAGGAGGTACGCTGCCGGTAGCTGGCCTGGGCGCGCGCGCTGGACGTCATAGAGGCGCGAGTCGAAGAAGCGCATCCACACTTCTTCGCCCGCGAGCTGCAGCTTCTTCCCGAGCGCGATCGCGAGGCCGCGCGCGAAGACCTGCCGGTCGCCGCGCATCGACGCCGAGGCGTCGATCAAGAGGTAGTGGAGGCGGCGCGCCTCGTCGGGGGCCTGCTCGCGCGTGTAATAGAGGATCTCGTTCTCGATCATCCGGCGCGCGAACTCCATCTCGTCCCACGCGAGCTCGGTGAGGACGAGGGAATCGAGCGACCCCTTGTTGCCGATGCCCGCGTAGCCGTGGACCGCGTGCGTACCGGTCGACTTCGCACGGCGCGTCTCGAGCACGCTCGGCAGCAGCTCGAGGGAGAAGTTCACGATGTCGTTCGCGGCCGGCGTCGAGATCGCCGCGAGGAGGTCGACGTGCGCGAGCGCACCCGCCGCCGTCGACTCGGGGCCGAGCATCCCGAGGAGGCGGAGCGTGTCGAGGTCGAGCGCGTCGGCGAGCGTCAGCACGTGGAGACGCGAGCGCGAGAGCGCGTCGAGCGTCGCGAGCTCGAACGTGCGCGTGAGCGACGTGAAGAGCGTCCCGATCTGCGAGTCGATGTCCCGAACCAGCTCGGGATCGAGCGGCAGCGTCGCGGGATAGGTCGGCTTCGCCTGCATCCGCTGGACGAGCGAGCCGAGCACGCGCGCAAGGACGACGACGACGAGGTCGTCGCCGAGGCGCATGCTCCGTGCGCGCTCGCTCGCTTCGCTCTGCGAGATCTCGGTGACGATGTTCCGGTAGACCTGCCCGAGATCGGCTGCCCGCGGCACGCGCGCGAGAACGGCTTCGAGCCCTGGCCGTGGTGCGAGCTCGAGCTGTTCCTTCGGCGCGGCGTAGAGGAGCCCGATGTCGTGCACCAGGAAGAAGGGCAGGTGCAGCCCGAGCCGCGCGAGGTCGCGGTACCAACGTACCGCGCGGACGACCATCATCGGCGAAGCAGCCCGAACGGCCGACAGTGCGAGGCCGCCGAGCGGCCCTGCGATCACCGGGTCTTTGGCGTGGGCGGCGGTGACAGGCACGGGAGAAGGCTACAGGCTACGGGCTTCAGGCTACAGGCCCGAGAGGGGTCGTCGCGCCAGCCTAGCGCACCTGTCACCTGTAGCCTGTGGCCTGTTCCGGCCTGTAGCCTTCTCTCATGTCCCAAGAGCTCGTCGTCACCGCGATGGGCCCGGATCGCCCGGGCATCGCTTCGGAGTTCAGTGGCCACGTGCACGCCACGGGCGGCAACCTCGCCGACTCGCGGATGGTGAACCTCCGCGGCCAGTTCGCGCTGCTCGCGCTCGTCGAGGGCACCGCCGACGTGCTCGCGGCGGTGGAGAAGCGCCTCGGCGAAGCCGCCGGCGGGCTCGGCCTCGCGATCACGTTCGCTCGTCCGGCACGGACGACGGCGCGCGCCGGCGTCCCCTTCCGACTGAAGACCTACTCGATGGACCAGCCGGGCATCGTGCACAAGATCACGGCGTACCTCCGCGAGCAGGACATCAACGTCGAGGAGCTCGAGACCCGACTCGAGTCGGCGCCGTTCATGGGGTCGCCGGTCTTCACGCTCGAGATCCTGATGCTCGTCCCACCGACGCGCAGCGTCCACGAGCTGCGCCATGCGCTCGAAGCGCTGGGCAACACGCTGAACTGCGACGTCGATCTGGAACCCGCCTGACGGCAGTCTTCAGTAGGCTCGCCCGACAAAAAGCAGAAACGCCCGGCTCCTCTCGGAACCGGGCGTTTCGCTTGTCACGCGGTCACGTGACGCCGGCGATCACTCGCCGTCGTCGCCGCCACCCGCGCCGAGCGGGCCACCACCGAGGATCTTGCCGATCTGGCGCATCGCGTCCAGGAGGCCGACGTAACGGCGGAAGTCCGTCGTGTCCGCGGTCGGAACCGGCTTGCCGCCGACGAGGACGAGCTCGGGCTCGCCGTTCGGGCTGACCTTGCCGGTGGTCTGGTACGTCGCCGCGAGGAGCTCGTTCGCAC
Source organism: Polyangiaceae bacterium (assembly GCA_039809485.1). Lineage (GTDB taxonomy): Bacteria > Myxococcota_A > Polyangia > Polyangiales > Polyangiaceae > Labilithrix. The sequence continues at coordinate 2,999 of JBDHVE010000145.1, forward strand.
GAGCGACGACGCGCGACGCGATACCGGTCTCGACCGCGCGGCCCTGGATGGTCTCCGTGCCGAACTTGGTCGCGATGTAGCGGTAGCCGGTCACCGGATCGGTGAACGCCGCCTTGCGGTCCTCCGGGATCACCGGGCCCGTGTCGCCCTCCATACGGAGGCGCATCTTGTTCGCGAGCACCATGTCGGACGACGCGCGCGAGAAGAGGTACGTGTAGATCAGGCCGTTGACCTCGTTCGCGTAGCCCATGTTCGGGAACAGGATCTTCGCGTTCGCGGGACGGGCCAGCTTCGTCGAGTCAGCCGTGATCTGGCTGAACGTCTGGAGCTTGCCTTCCTGGTCTGCCGACGGAGCGATCGTCTCCCAGTCCTCCGAGAGGAGGCCGCCGACGAGACGGTCGATCGCGTGGGGGGTGTCCGTGCGGAACGAGATGTAGACCGCACGGCCGTCGAGGGCGTTGTCACGCGAGACGGTGGAGAGCGTCGGGCGCGAGTCCACGAGCTCACGGATCGCGTAGACCTTCTCCTCGTCGAAGCCGACGTAGCGCGGGAAGTGGAAGTAGTCCCAGCTACCGCCGCGGCGGTTGTCGAAGTCGAGCTGCACGTAGCGGCCGTCGATGATGTCGAGCGACGCGACCGGCACCTTGCCCGGCTGGCCCATCTCCGACTCCGTCATGACGTCGTAGATGGTGAGCGCACCGGCGCGCTTCGGCGTACGACGCGTGGTGTCCGCGCCCGGACCGTAGCTACCCGGCTCCGGCATGAGGATGACGCGCTGGAGAAAGTCCCACATCTCCTGGGCGGCGACGACGGAGGGGCGCTCCTTGTCGTCGTCCTCGAGGTCCGCGGCGGCCGCACGACCGATGTTGGTCGTCGTGTTCCAGTGGTAGCCGCGGATGCGGGCGAGCGTGTTGTTCGCGATGGAGGACGGGATCGACCACCAGGCGAATTCCTTGTTGAGGCGGCGGAAGTACGACCAGGGGTACTTCAGGTCGAACGACTTGATGACGTTCGAGGTGATCTCGTAGATGTCCGCGCCGCTGTCGAAGAGCTTCGCGTGGATGTAGCCACCGCGCGAGTAGTCCTCGCCGTAGCGGTACGGCCAGCGAACGAGCGACTTGCCCTTCTCGTCCTTGCCCTGCCAGCGCACGCCGTCGACGCCGATCGGCGTGAGCGAGCCCTGGAACTTGAACGAGATCTCCGACGTGATCATGTCGTCGTAGGCGAGGTGGTTCTTCGGCGAGGGAGCGCAGACCTTGCCGTGGACGATGCGCCACTTCGCGGTCTCCTTCTCCTCCTCCGTCGCCGGGCGGCAGTCACGCTGCGGGTCGAAGACCTTCGCCTGCTTGGCCGCGCGCGTGTAGTGCATGCCGTAGCCCTTCTCGGGGTCGAACACGAGCTCGTCGGGGATGCCCTGCGAGAGGTGCTTGACCGCGAAGAACGGCTGCTCGTCGACCGGGACCTGCTTCTCGTCGAACGTCTCGAGCACGCGCCCGTAGAGCGTCTTCATGAAGTGGAGGTCGTACGTACCGGCGCCGACGGTCTCGCCGAAGCGCTCGATCTGGTACTCCATCGTCGAGGTGTTCGCGAAGTACTCGATGCCGGGGCGCGGCTCGTTCGTCTGACCGAGCTCGTCGTCGCTCGGCGGGTCGAGGTAGCGCGGACCCATGCAGCTGTCCGTGCCGCCCGAGCGCGGGCCCGTGCAGATCTCGACGTCGGTGACCTTCTTGTCGCCGGTGCGGAGCTGCCAGTACTGCGGAGCGTAGTTCTGGTTGTCCCAGCTGCTCGCGAAGTTGTGACGCATGCCCATCGAGTGGCCGACCTCGTGGAAGGCGATGCCCTTCACGATTTCGTGCTGGATATCCTGGTAGATCTTCAGACCGCGCGTCTTCGGGTCGAGGCCGCCGTAGAGCTTCTTGAAGTACGGCGCGAGGGACGGGAGGTAGATGCTGCCCGCACCCGCCATCGCCATCGAGTCCGTGAAGCAGACGCCCTTGTTGCCGAGCCAGGCCTGATAGCTGTCCATCAGGTTCTGGATCTTCGTCGGGTCGGACGAGGCGAAGGTGTCGAGCACCTTCACGAGCGCCGCCTCTTCGGGGCGGTTGGCAGCCTTCGCCTGAGCGAGGATCTGCTGGAGCGCACGCGGCTGGACGTCCGCGCGGAGCTCGCTCGCGTTCACCTTCTCGAGGAGAGCCGCGACGCGCTGGTTCTCACGCTCGACGACCGGGGTCGACGGCGAGAGGAGGCGGTCCTGCTTCGCCTTCTCGAGCTTGCGGTGCTTCGCGTCGACGGCGCGGACCTTCGCGCCATCGGCCCCCACCGCGCTCTGCACGTTGGGGAGGTCGATGTTCTTCGACATGCCCGCGAGCTGCTCGGCGGTCTTCGGCTTGAGACCGTAGACCTCGTTCAGCTTGCCGTTGCGGACCGCTTCGGCGTACTTCTCCGCCTGCGCGCCCTCGATGAGGTCCTCGACCTTCACATCGCCGAGAGCGATCTGGAGGATGTCGCGGACCTGGGCGGCCGCGAACGTGACCGAGCGCATCATCGTCGTCGCCGTCACGCCGAGCATCTCGCCCGTGAGCGGGTCGGCGCCGATGGTGGCGACGCCGCCGTACGGCGCGCGCGACCAGTACGGCCAGTAGATGGCGTAGTTCTTACGGATGTCGCCGAGGCGGATGACCTCGCCGGGCTTTCCGCAGATCTCGTCGTCGTAGGCGCGGACCGGGTTGTGGCAGGTCACCATGAGCTTGCGGCCCTTGTCGACCGGCTGCTCCTTGACCTTGTCGATGCCCCAGCCGCCGAACGCGACCATGTCCTTGTTCGCGGCACCGGTGCCGTCGAAGAACTGGTCGTGGCAGTCGTCACGGGTACCGTCGCCCGTGCGGCGGCACTCGACCTCGCGGCGGTACGCGACCGCCACCTTGAGCAGCTGGTTCCACGTGACGTGCGTCTCTTCGAGAGCGCCCGGCTTCGTGATCTTCTTCGGGTCGTTCGCGTCGACCTGATCCTGCAGCTCGATCGGCGCCTCGGCGTTCAGCCAGTAGCCGATCGTCTTCACCTGACGCTCGCGCACGGGGATCGTGCACTTGCCGATGATGGTGTCGCACTGCGAGCCGCCGACGCCGGCGACGCCTTCGCAGGCGTCGGCGGTGCCGTTCTTGTCGTCGTCGACGTTCGAGCCGCACGCCTTGTCGGTGTGGCTCTTCTCCCAGATGTTGTGGAGCGCGTAGAACGTCTTGGTGTTCGCGTCCGTGAACCCGTACTGCGGGTCGTAGGTCGTGATCGGCGGCGCACCGTACTCGCGGTTGAACGAGTTACCGGCGTTACCCCAGTTACCGATGATGTCGCGGTGAGCGAACGACTCCTCGAACGGCTCGAAGTCCTCGCTGCCGGTGAGGCGCACGAACGAGTGACGGACCTTGACCTCCGTCGGCGTGCAGTCGAACGAGCTCGTCGCGTTGAAGAAGCCCTGGATGACGCACTCGGGGACCCCGAACATCGGGATCATCTCGGGGTCGATCTGGTACTTCGCCGTCACGTCGAGGTAGCCCGTCTCGGGCTCGAGATGAGCGAAGTCGGGATCGAGCTCGTTGGTGACGTCGTACTGGATCGGCGACGCGCTCGCGCCCTCGCCGAAGACCCACATCGTGTCGCCGCTCGAGGACTTCGCGAGGTTCTGCGACCAGTCCACGCGCATGAACTGGCGCTTGTACCAGGGGCGGTCCGACGAGTTCTCGACGATGACGTTGCCTTCTTCGCCGGTACCCGGGTTGTAGTCACGCCGGATGTCGAAGTGGCCCTTGATCTTGAAGGCGGCGATGATGGTGCCGTCCGCCTTCCCCTGCCACTCCCACCGGCCGTCGACCTGCTTGCGCGGGAGCGCGCGAGCGTCCGCGCCGGGCGACTCCTGGTAGGAGCGACGCGCGAACAGCATGTCCTCGGTGACCTCCCACCGGATACGGTCGACGGCGCTCGCGCCACCGATCGTTCCAGCGAAGCTCTCCGTGTTGGCCGCGCTGTCGATGTTGTAGCTCTTCGTCCGGAACTCAGGGTCGTCCCGGAAGTCCTCGAGGTTCTCCCCGAGGAAGAAGCTCTTGTCGTACGCGCCGGGCTGGACGCGATTGATGGGATCGCGCTCCCCCGCGCAGCCGACCGCTGCGGAACCGCCCACGACACCCAAGATGAGTGTCGCCAAGCCAATTCGACCTCTCCACATCGACTGCATCCGAACCTCCGACTTGGTCCCGAACCTCGGCTCTGCCCGTGGCACGCTGAGGCGCGCCCACATGCAATCACCAGTCCACTAACGAACTACTCGAAATCTTGTAAGTTTCATCGACGGGGGGAGGCATCCGTTAGGACGTTGACCTCGCCAGGTCGTCGAAAGGCGTCAGCCACCGCACAGCTCGACCGCCTCGAGATGCCCACGGCGAAACCGGGGCGCGCGAAGCGGCGCGTGCCTGTAGCGCAACGTGCGAGCGGTGGCGACCCCCAAATCGCGCGCGTCGCCCGCGAAACGAGCCCGGTTCGGAACGTCTCGGCGCGTCGTCGGAGGGATTCGCGAGCGATCCCGTGAGCATGAAAACGCCACGACGACGGGCGACGCCGCGCGTGCTCAGCGCGCGTCAACGACCGGCGGACGCCACCGAAGCGTCTCGACGCGCGACGGCCTCCGGCGACGGGGCGGACGGGGCGAGGAACACCCACACGTCGGGCCTCGTTCGCGCGGGCTCGCGCGGACGCGTTCGCGGCTCGGCCAGCTCGGTCGGTCGGGACCGGTGCTCAGCAGCGAAAGAGAGAAGAGGAAGAGCTCGAGCACACCGCGAACCGGTCGCTCCCGCCCTCGGGGGAGCGAGCGACCGGCGACGCGGGGTCGTCGAGAGAGAAGCGAGAGGGCGTGCCCCTCCCGGTCAGCGGGTCACTGGCCCGGGGTCGGCGGTTCCGGCATCACGGAGTTCGGAAGCGCGCCGGGCGCGAGACGCGACTCGTCCGTGATCACCTGACGGTCGTCGACGACGGGGTCGAGCGCGCCGCTGAACTGGCGATTGCCGCCGGTCCTCTGCACCGTCGGCGTCGGCGGATCGACGGGATCGTCCTCCCCTGCGGCGCAACCCACTGCAGCAAGCCCGAGCACAGCCACGGCGACGAAACGGTTCATGAGACGAGCCTCCTCGACGAGACAAGAGAAACAGCACGGCGCAAGACCGGCCAGCTTTCTACACTCGGGCAGGAGCACCCCTTTCACAAGCGTCTCGATTCGGGGCCCCGCATTTTCGTGAGGGTTCGTGCGCGACGCGGGCACCTCTCGCGCCTCGCACGCACCTCAGCCGATCGCCCATCTCGGCGACGCGCGCGGCGGGCACGCGCGCTGCTTCGAACAGGAGGCATGAGCCCGCAAACCTCTCCGTCGTCCGATAGAGCGCGTCGCGGCTTCGCTTATGCGCCCGTCACCAAGGGCCTTTTCTTCGTAGCTGTAGCGTTGGCCGGTCTGACTGGCTGTGCTGGGGCAGACACGCTGGACGAGGCCGACCAGGTCTCCGTCGAAGAACGCAGCGACACAACCGCTGCGCTGACGGGGTCGCCCGGTACGCCGGCGTTTCTCAGTCCGGAAGACGAGACCGACATCCGCGTCCTCCAGCCGCCGAAGCTGCCGGGGCTCCCGCGAGGTCTCGACTTCGATCCCCTCGAAGCGGTCGAAGGCGCACGCGGGACGTGCCGCGTGAACTGCTGCACGACGTACCTCCAGAAGCTCTGGGATCCCGTCCGCCAGACCGCGGTGATGGTGCCCGTGACGATCTGCCGTTGAGTCACGTGGCGCCGCGCGCGCTTCAGCCGGCGTCGTGCCGCTTCTTGATGCCGAGCTGCTGCATCTTGTGCGTCAGCGTGCGCACCGGGATCTTCAACGCCTGCGCGGCGCCGGTCACGTTGCCGTTCGCACGGGCGAGCGCATCGACGATGAGCTGCGTCTCGTAACGCTGCATCTCGCGGCGCAGCCGCTCCTTGTAGTCCACGTGCGGATCGACGCCGGCGCCGACGTGCTCGTCGGGCTCGATCGGTGAAGGAGGTGCGGCCGGCGGGTGAGCGACGGCGGGGGCCGGTGGATACGGCGGCGGCGGGTATCCGCCCGGCAGCGGGTAGGCCCCCGCGGGCGGGACACTCCCGGGATGCGCGTTCGGCGGCGGCGCCACGTGCCGCGCGACCTCACCGGGCTGCCCCGCGTGGCGGACGCGCTCGGGGAGATCGTCCGCCGTGACGACGTCGCCGCGCGCGACGACGACGGCGCGCTCGACGACATTCCGCAGCTCGCGCACGTTGCCCGGCCATCGCCACGTGACGAGGGCGCGCATCGCCGCCGGATCGAAGCCGCGGACCGCGCGCCCGTTCTCGCGACACGCCTCGCGGAGGAAGACGTCGGCGAGGCGCGGGATCTCGTCGGCACGCTCGCGGAGCGGCGGCAGCTCGATCGTGACGCCGTGGAGCCGGTAGTAGAGGTCCCAGCGGAACGCGCCCGCATGACACATGCGCTCGAGATCGCGGTGCGTCGCGGCGACGACGCGCACGTCGACCTGCACGTCGCGATCTCCGCCGACGCGGACGAGCGACTTCGTCTCGAGCACGCGGAGGAGCGCCGCCTGCGCGGGCGGCGGCAGCTCGCCGACCTCGTCGAGGAGCAGCGTGCCGCCGTGCGCTTGCTCGAAGAGGCCCTTCGTCGACCGATCCGCCCCCGTGAACGCGCCCTTCTCGTGACCGAAGAGGACGCTCTCGACGAGCGTCGGCGGGATGGCTGCACAGTTCACGCTCTTGCGGGGCCCGTCCCTCCGCGCACTGCGCTCGTGGAGCGCGCGGGCGACGACCTCCTTGCCGGAGCCGGTCTCACCGAGGACGAGGACGGGAAGGTTCGACGCCGCGACGCGCTCCACCATGTCCCAGACCGGCCGCATCCGCTCGCCCATCACGAGGGCGGGGCCGAGCTGCGGCGCGGTCGGCTTCGCTCCGCCGAGCATCGCGCGACGCGCGGCGGCGACGAGCTCGTCGGCGGTCGTGCCGTCCTCCGGGAAGCACGCCGCGCCCCAGCGCAGCGACGGAACCGCCGCCGTGACCGCCGACGCGAGCGCATCCGCGTCCGCGCGCGTCGACTCCGGAAGGACGACGAGCGCCGCCTCCCCCGAGTAGACCGCCGCGCGATCGACGGGACGGAGCCGCTCGAGGAGCGCGGGGGCCCATGAAGGGAGCGTCTGCTGCGCGCGCGCGCCGAGCATCACGAGCGCGACGGGACGACCGAACGTGCGCGCGCGGACGATCTCGTCCTCGAGCAGCCGGAGGAGCGCGTCGTAGCCGGGCATCCCGTGGACGCCCGCCGCCGAGCTGAGGACGTGGAGCGCGACGGACACGTCACCGAGCCGGAGCTCGTCTCCGGCGCGGAGCGTTCCGCGCGGCACGCGCGAGCCGTTCAGCGTGACGCCGTTCGTCGAGCCGAGATCCTCGAACGCGACGGTCCCGTCGGGTGCGAGGAGGAAGCGCGCGTGCTCGCGGGAGACGCTCCGATCGTCGATGACGACGTCGGCCGGCCACGCGCGCCCGACCGTGACCGGCTGCGCGGTCGGCACCACGCTCTTCGCGCCGTCCCGGTGATAGAAGACGAGCGAGAGCCGCGGCTCGCGCGTGCTGGGCACGGACGCAGCGCGCGCGGTGGTGTCGAGCTTGGCGGTCACCGGCGAGAGGATGGCAACGCGTTGCCGGTCCGGGCAAGCCGCCGTTGCGACCGATCGGCACCCAAATGGAAATCCTCAATCATTCCGTACGGCACAAAGCCTGCTGAGGTGTCTCCCCGTCCGGGGCACATGCCCCTCTTCACTCCAGGAAGGGAGCACGAACATGTTGGGTGGTCTGATCACGATTGCGGGCGGGATCCTCGCGGCCTCTGGCTTCATCATCAAGCGCTCGCCGAACGCGCAGCAGCTGATCGACAAGATCGCGCCCTACCAGGGTTGGATCGGCGTCCTGATGTTCGTCTGGGGGATCCGCGAGGTCATCGGGTCGATCACCGGGCTCTCGCTCCTCTCGTCGCACCCGGTCACCTGGATCTTCTGGACGCTCTCCGGCGTCGCGGACCTCCTCGTCGGCTTCCTCCTCGGCTTCGGTCTCATCACCCACTACGCGCTCTCGAAGAACCCGGCGGCGATGGAGAAGGGGCAGCGGATCAAGAGCACGCTCGTCGGCATCCAGGCGCCGCTCGGCCTCCTCGCCGTCGTGATGGGCGCGCTCTACATCGCCCTCCCGTACGTCCTCTGACCCGAGCGTGCTTCCCGTCCCGGCCACGGCGACGCTAACGTCGCCGTGATGCCCGAGGCCTTCGAGCACGAGAGCCGCGCGCGCGCCTCCGTCCCGCCGGAACCGGCGCGTGGCGGATTCGCGGCGTGGGTCCCCGGGATCTGGGTGCTCCGGCACTACCAGCGGGCGTGGCTCGCGAAGGACGCCGCTGCGGGGCTCGTGCTCTCGGCCCTGCTCGTGCCGGCCGGGATGGGGTACGCGGAGGCGGCAGGGCTGCCGCCCGTGACCGGCCTCTACGCGACGATCGTTCCGCTGCTCGCGTACGCGCTGTTCGGTCCGTCGCGCGTCCTCGTGCTCGGGCCCGACTCGGCGCTCGCGGCGATGATCGCCGCGGCGATCGTGAGTCGGGCGGGCAACGATCCGGCGCGCGCGACGGGGCTCGCGTCGACGCTCGCGATCATGACGGGGCTCTTGTGCCTCGTCGCCGGCCTCGCGAGGGCCGGGTTCGTGACCGACCTGCTGTCGAAGCCGGTACGTGTAGGTTACATAAACGGCATCGCGACGACGGTGCTCGTGACGCAGCTTCCGAAGCTGCTCGGGTTCTCGGTGAGCGGCTCGGACGCGTTCCACGGCGCTCTCGGCACCATCCGCGGTGTCGCCGCCGGAGAGACCAAGCCGGCGGCCCTCGTCATCGGCGCGAGCTCGATCGCGGTCATCCTCGCCTGCGCGAAGTGGCTGCCGCGCATCCCGGGCGTCCTCCTCGCCGTCGTCTCGGCGACCCTCGCGACGACCTTCCTCGGGCTCGCCGGCGAGCTCTCGGTCGTCGGGCCCATCCCGCGCGGGATCCCGCGCCCTGCCCTGCCCTCGCTGACGCTCGCCGACGCGCAGCCGCTCGCCGTCGCGGCGTTCGGGATCGCGCTCGTGTCCTTCGCCGACACGAGCGTCCTCTCGCGGTCGATCTCGGCGCGACGCGGCGAGCGCGTCGACCCCAGTCGCGAGCTCGTCGGCCTCGCGCTCGCGAACATCGCGGCCGGGTTCTTCCAGGGCTTCCCCGTCAGCAGCAGCTCGTCACGGACGCCGGTGGCGATCGCAGCCGGATCGCGCACGCAGGTCACCGGCATCGTCGGCGCGCTCGCGATCGTGCTGCTCCTCGCGCTCGCGCCCGACCTCGTCCGGAACCTGCCGGTGACGGCGCTCGCGGCCGTCGTCATGACGGCCGCACTGCGCCTCTACGACGTCGAGGCGACGCGCATCTTCTTCCACGTCCGGCGCTCGGACTTCGTCGTGTCGATGGTCGCGTTCGCGGCGGTGCTCGCGCTCGGCGTCCTCGAAGGCGTCGCGATCGCCGTCGCGGTCTCGCTCCTCGACGTCTTCCGCCGCGCATGGCGGCCCCACGACGCCGTCCTCGGGCGGGCCGAGGGCGTGAAGGGCTATCACGACGTCACCCGCTACCCGGGCGCGAAGCAGGTCCCCGGTCTCGTCCTCTTCCGGTGGGATGCGCCGCTCATCTTCGCCAACGCCGACACGTTCCGCGAACGCATCCTCGAGCTCGTCGAAGCAGAGCCGAGGCCGAAGTGGGTCGTCGTCGCCGCCGAGCCGATCACCGACGTCGACACGACGGCGGCGGAGATGCTCGGCGAGCTGGACGTCGAGCTCGCGGAGCAGGGCATCGAGCTCGCGTTCGCCGAGCTGAAGGATCCGGTGAAGGACCGGCTCCAGCGCTACGGCCTCCACGAGCGCTTCGGCCGTGAGTACTTCTTCCCGACCCTCGGCGTCGCCGTGAAGGCGTTCCGCGAGCAGACGGGCACGCCGTGGGTGGACTGGGAAGAGGCGGGCGACTGAGCGCCCGCCTCGTTCACGCTTCCGCGTACGCCTCGATCGGCGGGCACGCGCAGATCAGCTTGCGATCGCCGAGCGCGTTGTTGAGCCGGCCGACGTGCGGCCAGAACTTGCGGTCACGCGTCCACGGTGCCGGGAACGCCGCGACCTCGCGCGAGTAGGGGTGCTTCCAGTCGTTCGCCGAGCACGCTTCGATCGTGTGCGGCGCGTTCTTGAGCGGGTTGTCCTCGCGGGGAAGGCGACCTTCCTCGATCTCGCGGATCTCGCTCCGAATCGCGATCATCGCGTCGCAGAAGCGATCGAGCTCCGCCTTCGACTCGCTCTCCGTCGGCTCGACCATGAGCGTCCCGGCGATCGGGAACGACATCGTCGGGGCGTGGAACCCGAAGTCGATGAGGCGCTTGGCGACGTCGTCGACCTCGATCCCCGCCGTCTTCTTGAACGGACGGACATCGAAGATCGCCTCGTGCGCGCAGCGCCCCCGCTCGCCGAGGTAGACGACCGGGAAGTGCGGCGCGAGCCGGTTCACGATGTAGTTCGCGTTCAGGATCGCGTTCTTCGTCGCCTCCGCGAGGCCCTCGGCGCCCATCATCTGGATGTACGCCCACGAGATGAGGAGGATGCTCGCCGAGCCCCACGGCGCGGCCGACACGGGCCCGACCGCCGCGTCGCTCCGTGGCTCGATCACGGGCTTCGCGGGAAGGAGCGGGCCGAGGTGCGCCGCGACGGCGATCGGTCCCATTCCGGGGCCGCCGCCGCCGTGCGGGATGCAGAACGTCTTGTGCAGGTTGATGTGCACGACGTCGGCGCCGATGTCGCCAGGACGGCAGAGGCCGACCTGCGCGTTCATGTTCGCGCCGTCCATGTACACCTGGCCGCCGTTCTCGTGGACGATCGCGCAGACCTTCTTGATCGCCTCCTCGAAGACGCCGTGCGTCGACGGGTAGGTGACCATCAGGGCGGCGAGGCGGTCCTTGTGGAGCTTCGCCTTCTCCTCGAGGTCGGCGACGTCGATGTTGCCGCGCTCGTCCGTCTTCGTGACGACGACCTGCATGCCGGCCATCACGGCGCTCGCCGGATTGGTGCCGTGCGCCGAGGCGGGGATGAGGCAGACGTCGCGGTGGCCCTGCCCGCGGCGCTCGTGGTGACGCTTGATCACGACGAGACCGGCGTACTCGCCCTGGGCGCCCGAGTTCGGCTGGAGCGAGACGGCGGGCAGCCCCGTCACCTCGGCGAGCGCCTTCTCGAGATCGGCGAAGACCTGCGCGTAGCCCTTCGCCTGCGCGACGGGGACGTACGGGTGCAGCTTGTTGAACGCGGGCTCCGTGATCGGCATCATCTCGGCCGTCGCGTTCAGCTTCATCGTGCAGGAGCCGAGCGGGATCATCGAGTGCGCCAGCGAGAGGTCGCGGCTCTCGAGCTTCCGCACGTAGCGGAGCATCTCGGTCTCGGAGCGGTACGCGTGGAAGACGGGGTGGGTGAAGTACTCGCTCTTGCGGACGAGCGCGTCCGGCACCGCCGTCTTCGCCGCCACCGCGAGCTTCTCGAGCTCGGCGGCCGACTTCGGCGCGCCGAAGACCGCGGTGAGGTCGGCGAGGTCGTGGACCGTCGTCGTCTCGTCGAGCGCGACGGTGACCGACGTCGACGAGAAGCGCCGCAGGTTGATCCGCTTCTTCTCCGCGGCCGCGATCCAACCGTCGACCTCGCGCTCGCCGCCTTCCACCCGGACCGTGTCGAAGAACGCGCCGTGCGCGACCTTCACGTTGGCGGCGCGGAGCGCGTCGCGGAGGGTGCAGGCACATGCGTGCACCTTCTCGGCGATCGCCTTCACGCCCTCGGGGCCGTGGTAGACGGCGTACATGCTCGCGACGACGGCGAGCAGCGCCTGCGCCGTGCAGATGTTGCTCGTCGCGCGCTCGCGGCGGATGTGCTGCTCGCGCGTCTGGAGCGCCATCCGGTAGGCCGGCTTCTTGTGCGCGTCCTCGCTGACGCCGATGATGCGACCCGGCAGCTTGCGGACGAAGTCGCTCTTGCAGGCGAAGTACGCCGCGTGCGGACCGCCGTAGCCGAGCGGGACGCCGAAGCGCTGGGACGAGCCCACCGCGACGTCCGCACCGAGCTCGCCCGGCGGCGTGAGGATCGCGAGCGAGAGGATGTCGGCCGCGACGACGAAGAGGGCGTCGGCCGCCTTCGCCTTGCCCGCGAACGCGCGGAGGTCGGGGATCCGACCGTCCGTCTCCGGGTACTGCACGAGGCCGCCGAAAGCGCCGATCGCGGCGAGATCGACCTTCTCGTGATCACCGACCTCGACCTTCACGCCGAGCGCTTCGGCGCGCGTCCGGACGACCTCGATCGTCTGCGGATGACACGCCTGCGAGACGAAGAACGTGCGCTTCTTCTCGTCGCCCTTGAACTCGAGGGCGAGGTGCATCGCCTCGGCGCCGGCGGTCGCTTCGTCGAGGAGCGAAGCGTTCGCGATCGGCAGACCGGTGAGGTCGATGATCATCGTCTGGAAGTTGAGGAGCGCCTCGAGGCGCCCCTGCGCGACTTCCGCCTGGTACGGCGTGTACTGCGTGTACCAACCCGGGTTGAGGAGGATGTTCCGGAGGATCACCGGCGGGGTGATCGTGTCCGAGTAGCCCATGCCGAGATACGACCGCCAGATCTCGTTCTTCGCGCCGAGCTCCTGCACGCGCGCGAGGAGCGCGACCTCGCTGAGGCCCTCGCCGAGATCCAGCTTGCGCTCGAGTCGGATCGAGGACGGGATCGTCTGCTCGACGAGCTCGTCCAGGGAGGCCACCCCGAGGGCCTTCAACATCTCCGCGCGTTCTTCCGCGCTGGGGCCGATGTGACGACGAACGAAGACGTCCGGATGAGCGAGGGGCGACCGCATGCCGCCCTCTATAGTGCGGCGGTGACCCGGAGAGAAGAGCCCGGTCCGGCCTCGGGCGCGAGCGCGGAACAGGCGCCCGCGAACGGACGCGCTCAGAAGCTCGGCGCGACGGTCCCTTCGGTATCGCCCGGGATCGTCTTCAGGTCCGGCTGCATGCGCGGCTGCTTCATGTTCCGCCAGTCGGTGCCGACCTCGGAGTCGTCGAGCCCGAACTGCCCTTCCAGGTACGGGCGGTTCTCGTTGTCCATCTTGTAGACGAAGTAGCCCTTGCCCTTGCTGTGCGCGGCCGCGCCGACGGCCATGCCGCCGAGGTTGTGCTCCTTCCACTGGTAGTGGAGGACGTTGCCGGCCCTCGTTCCGCTCAGCTCGCCCCACTTCGACTGGTCGGAGCGCTTCCAGCGGCCGACGACGGTGGGCCCCTCCTCGACGAGGTGGAGATAGCCGTAGACGGGGTGGAAGTAGACGCCGGTCCAGCTCTCGCCCTCGGGCATCGGGCCAGACTTCACGTTCGCGACCTTCGGCTCGCCGCCGTCACCGCAGCCGGCGAGGCCGAGGACGGACGTTCCGAGCGACACGCAGACGGCGAGACGACGAAGCGAGCGAGGGAAGTTCATGGCGGGCCCGAGCATACCTCAGCGTTTCGTGAAGGTGTACGACTCGCGCGAGGTCACGTTCGTCATCACGAGGGTCGTGGCCGTCGCGGTATAGGCGAACTGCTCCTGGCCGCCGGTCGGGCACGTCAAGGTGAGGAGCGCCGTCGTCCCCGAGACGACGAGCGTTCCGGAGTCGCGGTCCTCGATGCTCGTCCCGCCCTGCGCCCCCGTCGCGACGACGCGCGCGAAGGTACCCGACGTCCCTGTGATCGCGAGCTCGAGCTTCCCGCGGACGGACAACCCCGTCGCGCCGGCGCCGGCGCTCCCGAAGATGCGCGCGTCGGTCAGCTCGTACGTCCCCGACTCCATCGTGCCGCCGGTGCCGACCGGCGGATCGCCCACCACGGCGAGCTGATCGACCGCAGGGGCATCCTCGGTCGTGAGGTCGTTGCACGCGCCGCCGTCGCTCTCGCCGCCGTCGAGACTCGCGGCCGCATCGCTCCGTGCGCTGCCTCCGCCCACCGGTCCGGGCGGCGACGTCTCCGAGGCCGGCGGCGGCCGGTTCGTCTCCTCCTTGCACGCGACGGCGGACGCGAGCGCCATGACGGAGGCGAGGAGGAAGGCGCGACGCAGCATGCGCGCGACGGTAGCGCGCCCGTGCGAGCGCCGCCAAAAAGCGAGAGCGCGTGACGCCGTCCCGCGACACGCGCGGGCCCCTCGCGGCCCAGATCACCCTCGTCCTCGGCCGAGAGCCCGCGTGCGAGAAAGGTGGGCAGAGGTGGTATGGCGAATGCTGCGGACGAGCCCATGCGTCTCGCGCTGCTCGCCTCGTGCTCCGCCGTCCTCGTCGTTGCCCTCGCCGCGTGTGGCTCCGAAGCTCGCGTCCCGTTCACCGAGGACGACGCGAGCACGACGGAGCCGACCTCGCCCGGCGGTGCGTTCGCAGGCGAAGCCGGCGCGAAGAGCGACGCGAGCGACGCGCCGTGCCCCGATGTCGACGTCCTCTTCGTCGTCGACAACTCGGGGAGCATGGCCGACAAGCAGGCGCGGCTCGCCTCGAGCTTCCCCGGCTTCGCGAGCGCGATCCTCACGCGACTGCCGAGCGCGAAGAGCATCCACGTCGGGGTCGTTGCGACGAGCCGGTACTACTCGGGCCGTCCCGGCGGCTGCCTCGTGACGACGACGTCGGGGCCGCAGTCGACGAACGCGGCGTGCGTCGTCGGCACGCCCTATCTCGATGCGCGGCAGCCCGACTTCGCCTCGCGGTTCGCGTGCGTCGCGAAGGTGGGGTCCGGCGGCGACGACGACGAGATCCCGATGAAGAACCTCCTCGGCGCGCTCTCGACGGAGAACAACGCGCCGAGCGGGTGCAACGCCGGGTTCTTGCGCCCGGAGGCGCTCCTCGTGGTGGTCGTGATCACGGACGAGGACGACGTCCGGGATGCCGATTGCGATCCGTTCACGGGCGGCGGCACGTGTGGCTCGGGAGGAACGCCGGAGGAGTGGGCGGAGACGGTCGTCGCCGCGAAGGGCGGTCACCCCGAGAACGTCGTCGTCCTCTCGCTCGTGTCGCGCACGGCGGGCGCGTGCTCGAACGCGGTCACGGTGAACGTCTCGTCGTTCACGAAGCGATTCCCGACGCACGCGATCGGAGACGTGTGCGACGCGGCCTACGATGCGTTCTTCGCGGGCTCGCTCCCGGTCGTCGACAAGGCCTGCGCGAGTTTCGTTCCGCCGCGATGAGCCGCGCCCGAACCACGAGGATGGAATCGCGGAGTCCCAGGCACCGGTGAGGAGTCGCTGTCCCACCCGCCCTCTCCGCGCGTTTCGCGGCGTTCGCGGCCGGCACGTGCCGTGCTCGGTGAGAGGACATGAAGAACTCCTCGCTCTACCGCGCTGGTCTGCTCCTCGTCGCCTCGTTCGCCCTCGGCGGCTGCGCCGGGGAGGTCACGGACGAAGGCGACGACGCGGGCGACCTCGAGATCTCGTCGTCCGAAGAGGCCCTCTCGGTGGGCGACGTCGTCGAGACGAGCGCCGCGGCGTCACCGGACGAGGTCGACTGCAACGACGACGACGACGACGACAAGGACGGCAAGCACCACCGCCGTCACCATCATCGCAAGCACAAGTTCAAGCTCCTCGACCGCCTCGACGGGACCAAGGACAAGATCATCACGATCGCCGCGCTGCCGGCGGGGCTACCGCCCCACCTGCTCGCGAAGCTCGCGAAGATGGACACGAACCACGACGGGCTCGTGTCCCGCGAGGAAGTGAAGGTCTGGATCCGGCGCTGACGAAGGCCGCTACTCGGCGGTGCCCTCGTCCTCGAGCGCCGCGCCGTGGCACTTGTTGAACTTCTCGCCGCTGCCGCACGGGCAGAGGTCGTTGCGCTCGATCTTCGGAGCCGGGCGGCGCGGGGCCGCCTGCACCTGCGGACGACGCGGCGGCGGCGGCTGCGAAGCGCCCTCGCCTTCCTCGCCCTCCGGGATCTCCGAGCCGTGGCGAAGCTGGAGAGACCGCGCGGCCGCCGCGTGGCGCTCCGCGTCCTCGCGCTCGAGGCGCTCGATCTCGCTCTCCTTCTGGACCTGCACCTTCATGACCTTCGTGATGACGTTCGAGCTCGTCGACGCCATCATGTTCACGAAGATGTCGAAGCCCTCCTTCTTGTACTCCTGCTTCGGGTCGCGCTGGCCGTAGCCACGGAGACCGATGCCGTCGCGGAGGTGCTCCATGTTCGTGAGGTGCTCGACCCACGCGCGGTCGATCTCCTCCAGGTAGAAGTGACGGAAGACGCGGAGCAGGAGCTCCGTCCCCATCTCCTTCTCCTTCGCCTCGATCACTTCGAGCGCCTGCGTGTAGAGCGTGTGCGCGAGGTCGCCGAGGTCGTGGAGCTGCTCGTAGTCGTGCGGCTTGACGCCGAAGTGCTCCTGGAACGCGGTCTTGATGCCCTTCCAGTCCCAGTCCTCCGGCGGCTTGTTGTGCGGGCAGCTCTCTTCGACGACGGCGCCGATGATGCCGTCCGCGAGATCGAGCAGGCGCTCACGCTGCTGCGTGAGGCTGTGCGGGATCTCCTTCATCAGGCGGTCGTAGAGCTTCGACGGCGTCTTGCCGTCCGCTTCCTTGACGTCGAACTTGTAGCCCCAGAACTGATAGACGTCGTTCTTCAGCCCCTCGGTGTCCGAGATCTCGGTGATGTCCTCGATCTTGGTCGGGCGCTTCACGTCCTCGCCCGGCTTCGGGATCGGCGTGCCGTAGTGGAGGAGCATGTCCGTGACGGCCTGCTTCACCTCGCCGGCGAGGCGCTCGAGCGGCTCGATCTTGCGGAGCTTTCCGGTCGCCTTGCCGTCCTCGTCGAGGATCTCGGCGGTGTAGATGCCGAGCAGGAGCTGCTGACGGATCTTGTAGACCGTCTTGCGCTGCTCGTTCATGACGTCGTCGTATTCGAGCAGGTTCTTGCGGATGTCGAAGTTGCGCGCCTCGACCTTCCGCTGCGCGTCCTGGATGCTCTTCGAGACCCAGGGGTGCTCGATCGGCTCGTCGTCCGGCATGCCCATGCGCTCCATGAGCGACTTCACCTTGTCGCCGGCGAAGATGCGCATGAGGTCGTCTTCGAGCGAGAGATAGAAGCGGCTCGAGCCGGGGTCGCCCTGGCGACCCGCGCGGCCGCGGAGCTGGTTGTCGATGCGGCGTGACTCGTGGCGCTCGGTGCCGACGATGTGGAGACCGCCGGCCTCGCGGACCTCGTCGCCTTCCTTCTTGCAGGAGGCCTCGTACTTCGCGACGACCTTCTCGAACTCCTCGGGCTCGGCGTCCGCGTCGCGGCCCTGCTCCTTGAACTCGAGCTTCGCGATCATCTCGGCGTTGCCGCCGAGGATGATGTCGGTGCCACGACCGGCCATGTTGGTCGAGACGGTGATGGCGCCCTTCCGTCCGGCCTGCGCGACGACGTACGCCTCCTTCTCGTGCTGCTTCGCATTCAGGACGGCATGCGGGATCGCCTTCTTCTTGAGGATCTTGGCGATCGCGTTCGACTTCTCGACGCTCGTCGTACCGACGAGGACGGGCCGGCCCTTCTCGTGCTGGTCGAGGATCTCGTTGACGACGGCGGTGAACTTCTCGCGCTCGGTCTTGTAGACGAGGTCCTCGAAGTCCTCGCGGCGGATCGGCTTGTTCGTCGGGATCGTGACGACGGAGAGCTTGTACGTCTTGTGGAACTCCTCGGCCTCGGTGTCCGCCGTGCCGGTCATGCCGGACAGCTTGTTGTAGAGGCGGAAGAGGTTCTGGAACGTGATCGTCGCCATCGTCCGGGTCTCTTCCTGGATCTCGACGTGCTCCTTGGCCTCGACGGCCTGGTGGAGACCGTCGGACCAGCGGCGCCCGGCGAGAACGCGACCCGTGAACTCGTCGATGATGAGGACCTTGCCGTCGTCCGTGACGAGGTAGTTGACGTCACGCTTGTAGAGCGTGTGCGCCTTCAAGCACTGGTTGAGGATGTGGAGCGACTCGAGGTTGACGGGGTCGTACAGGTTCGAGACCCCGAGGAGCTTCTGCGCCTGCTCGACGCCTTCGTCCGTGAGCGAGACGGAGTGGCCCTTCTCGTCGACGGTGTAGTGCTCGTCCTTGCGGAGGCGCGGGATGACCTCGTTGATGCTCTTGTACTTGTCGCTCGAGGCCTGCGCCTGACCGCTGATGATGAGCGGCGTGCGGGCTTCGTCGATGAGGATCGAGTCGACCTCGTCGACGATCGCGAAGTTCAGCTCGCGCTGCGCGTACTCGAGCGCGCTGAACTTCATGTTGTCGCGGAGGTAGTCAAAGCCGAACTCGTTGTTCTGGCCGTAGGTGATGTCGCTCTTGTAGGCCTGGCGCTTCTCGCGGTCGCCCTGCTGGTTGACGACGACGCCGGTCGAGAGGCCGAGGAAGCCATAGAGCTTGCCCATCCACTCCGAGTCACGGCGCGCGAGGTAGTCGTTCACGGTGACGACGTGGACGCCCTTGCCCGAGAGCGCGTTCAGATAACAGGGGAGCGTCGCGACGAGCGTCTTGCCTTCGCCCGTGCGCATCTCCGCGATCATGCCCTTGTGGAGGACCATGCCGCCGATCAGCTGCACGTCGTAGTGACGCATCTTCAGCGCGCGCTTGCCCGCCTCGCGACCGACGGCGAAGGCCTCGACGAGGATGTCGTCGAGCGTCGCGCCGTTGTCGAGCTTCTGCTTGAACTCGGCGGTCTTCGCCTTGAGCTGCGCGTCGTCCAGCTTCGAGATCTTCTCCTCGAGCTTGTTGATCTCCTGGATGAGCGGCTGCATCTTCTTGATCTCGCGTTCGTGCGAGGTCCCGAGGATCTTCTTGAGGGCCCAGGCGAGCATGCGACGTCGCGTTCCTTTCGAGGCGAGCCGCGCAAGCGCGGTCCGCGGAGCGACCAACCTAGTGAGGCGGGCCGCTGGTGGCAAACCCCGAGCCCGGAAGGGTTCTTCCGGGAATCGGGGACCCGGGAGGCTAGCACAGCCTTCTAGTCGGCTGGGCGACGCCGAAACCGCCATTCTCCCGCGTGTTCCCAGCCGATCCCGAGCCGGAGGAGGACGAACGCGTCCACGCCCGCCTCTCCCTCCGGAGCCCAGCGCGGGACCATCAGCCAGCCGGAGAGCCCGACCGAGACGAAGGTGTCGTCGTGGAGGCGCCGGAGCCGGACGCCGATCTCGCCGAACGGGCTCGTGAACCCGCCCCGCGTGCGCCCGCGCGTGCGCTCGAGGAAGTACTGCACGCCGAGCGTCGCGTACGTCCGGAGCACGCCCGGCCTCGTGACGAAGGTGACGCCGTTGCCCTGCGCGACCGTGGACCGCTCGGGCCCCTGGAGGAAGTCGAGCGAGGACCGGAAGAGGAACGACGGCGGCTTCCGGGCCGGCGAGCTGCTCGGCAGCGCGAAGGCCGTCTCGGTCCCCACGACGAACCCGCTCTGCGCCTCGCCTTTCGTGTTCCACGCCGAGCCGGCCTGGACGCGGTTCGCGGCGAGGCAGCCCTCGCAGGCGGCGAGCAGCACGACGAGCACGGCGCGACGGGGCACGACGGCACCGTAAGGCGCCGCCCGCGGGCGGCTCGTCTCGACCGCGTTTCGTCAGCGCTCGCCGAAACGGATGACCTCGAGCGCGACCTGCACGACGTGATGTGCGGCCGCGGTCGTGACCGTCACCGTCTGCGCGACGACGGGGCGCCCCCGGAGCGGGCTCCGCACGACCGCGAAGAGCGCGGCCACGATCGCGACGAGCGCGCAGAGCGCGAGCGCCGCCCTCGACGACGCGAGCGTCCGCCGCGGCGGCTGCGTGAAGACGGTCGGGAGCTGCGAAGCGAACGCACGCGCGGCCGAGGGCGCCGGGATCGGCACGATCGCGAGCGACGGCGCGGGCTCCGGGACGATCGACGGGGGCGTCGGCGGCTGCTGCACGATGACCGACGGGAGCGGCGGCGGCCCCTTCCTCTTCGGGACGGGCGCGGCCGACGCGGCGGGCGTGACCGGCGCGACGGCCTCGCGGGCGAGGACCATGGCGTTTCGTCGCGGCGACTGCACCGGAAGCGGCGGCAGCGGCTCGAGGACCGGCTCGTCGTCGAGCTTCGCGAGGCTCCGGACCTCCGCGAGGCACTTGGCGACGAGGACGTCGGTCTCGCTGGTGATCGACATGCGGAGCGAGGACATCGACGAAGCGGAAGCGGGCACGGCAGCTCTCCTCGCGCGGGAGGGAGCACCCCGCGTGCCGACACTCAACCGCTCGGAATCCCACGAGTCGGGTGAGGACGAACAGCCTCGCCGTGCAGCCTGCCGGCCCAGGTCCGGGCCTGCACCACTGCGGGGTGTTCCCCTCGGCGTTCGACGCAGCGTCAGGCGTCGGCGCGGCCGCGCGTCCGACGCCTGACGCGGACGTTCGTCCTCCGTCTTCCGTCTTCCGTCAGCGACGAGACGACGAACCCGAGCGCGGCCGGTGGCCAGTCTCGCGTCGGCTCTCCTCTGGTCTCCTCTTCTCTCGTCTCCTCTCGTGGCCGCGCGAAGCGCGGTTCGCCGAAGGCGAGCGCGAAGCGCCGGAGAGGGAACGAGCGCCTGAACCTCACAGCCAGCCGTTCTCCTCGTACCACTTCGCTGTCCGACGCGCGCCGTCGGGGAAGCTCACTTCCGGCGCCCAGCCGAGGTCGCCGCGCGTCTTCGAGCTGTCGCAGATCCAGTGCTGCGCGAGCATCGCGACCTTCTCGCGCGTGAGCATCACGGGCTTCTTCCGGACCTTGCCGTAGGTCTCGACGCCGATCGACGCGATCCGGAGGAGCGGGAACGGGATGCCCATCCGCACGAGCGGCTTCGTCCCGAGCGCTTCGGGAAGGAGCTCGCCCATCGCGCGCGCCATCGTCATCGGCTCGCCGTCGTCGACGAAGTAGATTTTGCCGCTCGGGATCGAAGCCTCGATCGCGCGGATGCACGCCTTCGCGCAGTCGGGACCGTAGATCCAGCCGCCGAGCATGCTGCCGTCCCCGATGACGGGGTACTGCCGCTTCCGCACCGCGCGGAACGCCTCGAGGATCTCGACGTCGCGCGGCCCGTAGATCGCCGCGGGACGCAGGATGACGACCGGGAGCTTGTCCTTGCGGGCGACGCACTCCTTCTCGGCCGCGAGCTTCGAGCGGCCGTAGGTCGTGACCGGCTTCTCCTGATCGAGCGGCACGGGACGACCGTCGAGCGAGGGGCCGCACGCTTCGAGGCTCGAGACGTGCACGAAGCGCTTCAGCCCCGGGGCATGCTGGATCGCGGCCTCGAGGAGGTTCACCGTGCCCTGCGTGTTGCAGCCGTAGAACTCCTCCGGCGTACGCGCCTTCACGAGACCCGCCGAGTGGACGACGGCGTCGACGCCCTTCATCGCCTCGTCGACGCTCGCACGGTCCTCGATCGCTCCCTCGGCGAGCTCGACTCGCGCGAGGGTCTGGAGGAACTTGCGGTTCGAGCTCTTGCGCACGAGCGCACGGACGGTGTGACCCGCCTGCGTGAGCTGTTCGGCGACGTGACTGCCGAGGAATCCGCTACCGCCGGTGACGAGGACCTTCATCGGGCGGGGATCTGCCCATGATCCGAGCCGAAAGCAAGCTCAGGGCGAGCCGGAGTCTCGTCACTGGGACGGAAGACGGAAGACGGAAGACGATCAGGCCTCGAGGCTCTTCTCGTACACGCGATACGTCTTGTACTTCTTCGCGCCCATCATCCGGATGCCCGCGTTCACGGCGGCGTTGTCCTCGAGCGTCCAACCGAGCTCGCCCCATGTCATGCCGACGCGCCGGCCGCCGTCGTTCATCTCGGCGTAGAGGAAGAGCGAGAGCCCGGCGTACTTCCGCTGGTTGCGGAACTTCTTCTTGATCCCGAGGAGGATGAGCCGCCCGCTGCGTGCACCCTGCACCTTCAGGCGGTAGAGCAGCTTCGCGAAGCCGAGCGGGAAGAGCTTCCCGTGGATGTCGCCGATGAGCTCGTTCACGTTCGGCAGAGCGATCGCGCACGCGGCCGGCTCGCCGTCGATGAAGACGAGACGCGTGATCTCCGGGACGATGAGCAGCTTGAAGTCGGCCGCCATCTTCCGCGCCTCGGCGGGCGTCGCCGGGACGAAGCCCCAGTTCTCGTTCCAGGCGTCGTTGAAGATGTCGAGCGTCGTGCGCGTGTCGCGTTCGGCGTCCTTCTTCGAGAACGGACGCGAGACGACCTCCGGCATCGCACGAATGTCCTCCTGGGCCTTGCGCACGCGCGCGTTCGGCTCGCCGACCTCGTACCGCCACCCGAAGAAGTCCTTCAGCTTCGCGTAGCCCGCCTTCTCGACGAGCCCGCCCTGGTACGGCCGATGGTGCGGGTTCATCAGCGTCGGCGGCGCGTCGAA
>JBDHVE010000146.1:0-25383 GCA_039809485.1 Polyangiaceae bacterium
GGCGTCGTGGAGCGGCTTCAGCGCGACGACCATCTGGATCGTCGAGCAGTTCGGGTTCGCGATGATGCCCTTCGGGCGGTGCTCGGCAGCGGGCATGTTGACCTCCGGCACGACGAGCGGGACCTCGGGATCCATCCGCCACGCGCTCGAGTTGTCGATCACGACCGCCCCCGACTTCGCCGCGATCGGGCCGTACTCGCGCGAGACGCTCGCCCCCGCGCTGAAGAGCGCGACGTCGACGCCCTCGAACGACTTGGGCCCGAGCTCCTCGACGACGACTTCGCCGCCGGCGAACGGGAGCACCTGACCGGCGCTCCGCTTGCTCGCGAGCGCGACGAGCTTCGAGACGGGGAACTTCCGCTGCTCGAGCGTGCGGAGCATCTCGCGACCCACGGCACCGGTGGCGCCCGCGACGGCGACGACGAAGGACTTCTTCGAGCTCATGTTGGTGTGGGTCGGATTAGCGCGATTTCCGCGGATCCGCGACCTTTTCATCGCGAGCTCCGCCCAAGGCACAGACGCCCGACGTGTTACCTTTCGGGTGATGCGTCTCCGGCACTTCGCCACGCTCGTCCTCGGCGCCGCCACGGTCGCGGCGTGCGCGCGCGGGGGCGCGTCGTCGAAGACGCCCGAAGCCGGAGCGTTCCGCGCCGCCTCCCCTGGCTCGGCCGCCGATCCCACCGTCCGCCCTGCGCGCCTCGTGCCCGAGGACGTCGACGACACGACGACCTTCGGCGCCGAGCCGTCGGGCGGCGTGCGCCTCCTCGCCGGTGGGCTTCGCGTCGTGTCCGCCCCGCAAGGTGCGCTCGTCGCGGCGACCGACCGGCTCCCGCAAGCTCCGCAGATCACGACCGCGCTCCCGGAGCGCCTCGGCGGCGGCTTCCTCTTCGTCCTCGGCACGACGGTGTGGCGCGCCGACAAGTGGCTCGCGCCGGCGAGCCCCGTCTTCAGCGCACCGCAGGCGATCCAAGCCGTCGTGCCCGGGCTCGACCGCGTCTACCTCCGCACGGTCAACGGTCACCTCGCGATCGACGGGCGGACCGGAAAGCTCCTCGACCGCGGGCCGTGGCCGGCGAGCCCCAACGTCACGAGCTACGCGGCCGCCGACGGCTGGCGCGCGGTCGCGACGGCGGACCTCCGCGGGCTCGTCGCGACGTTCGATGCCGGCGCGACCTGGCGCACGCTCGACCTCGCGATGCAGCCGCAGGTCGTCGTCGCGTCCGGCGATGCGCTCGCGGTCGGCGGCATCGAGGGCGGGAAGACCGAGGCATGGTTCGAGGTCCGCGAAGGCGGCAGTGTCGCTCGCCTCGCCGGCGCGCCGCGCGAGGCGAAGGGGGCGCTGTCGGTCGCGCGCCCGACGGCGCCGCCGCGCCCGACGGGCTGGCCCGTCGGCATGCCGTGGCCGCCGAGCAGCGTCGGCGGTCCGTTCTGGACGCCGCCGAAGCAGCCGGCGCCGGCCCCGACGCTGGAGATCGCGCCCATCGAGGACGCGGAGGCGAGAGCGAACGGCGACACGCACGACGCCGAGCCGGCCTTCGTGCGCATCTTCGGCAAGCGTCCGATCCTCGCCGCGATCGAGGACGGCTGGCCGCTGACCGACGGCACAGCCGTCGTCGCGCGCGACGGCGCGCTCGGCCGGGTCCGGCTCACCGACGGCGCCATCCTCGAGATGGCCGCGGGCGCGTTCCCGCTGAAGCCCGCGCGCTGTCATCCGGTCTCGCTCGGCCGTCCGAATGCGGTCGGCGCCTTCGGCTTCGTCTGCGGCGAGCCGCGCGGCGCGACCGTGATCTACGCGTACGAGCCGCTCCGCGGCCGCCTCGCCGAGATCAAGCGCTTCGATCGTCCGCGGATCGTGACCTCGTCCGGCAACGGCGCGCTCGCCGTGCGCGGCGGTTGTGCGGAGGACGCGGAGCCGGGCACCGGCGAGGTCCACCCCTACTGCATCTTCGGCCACGACAACACGTGGCGCGAAGTGCACGTGCGCGGCGACGTCGTCGGCGAGCGCGTCGTGGTGCTCGCCGACGGCCGGCTCGCGGTCGTGAGCCCGCCGCCGGCGATGGACGCGCCTGCGCGTCTCACGCTCCTCGACAAGGGCAAGGCGACGACGGTCCCGATCCAGTTCCCACGCGTCGCGGCCGACGTCGCACGCGTCCTCCGCCTCGGCCTGTGGCTGGAGGGCTTCGAAGAGCGTCGCCCCGGCGTCCTCGGCGGATGGATCGAGGCGAACGGCACGATGCTCGGGATCGAGATCGCGACGGACGGCAAGGTCACCGTCGGCCAGTTCGTGCGCGATGCGGGACAGGTCTTCGTCGCCGGACGCTACGGGCTCGGCTGGGCGGCCTCGAAGCGCGGCTACGAGACGACCGACGGCGGGATGACGTGGGCGAGCATCGAGCTGCCCGAGGCCGCGCCGCAGCGTGGGCGGCCCCAGCGCCGCGCGTGCGGGCCGGTCGGCTGCCTCGCGAGCGGCTGGGTGCGGGTCGGGTGGGGCGAGCCGAAGAAGCAGCCGGTCCCGACGGCGCCGCCGGTGACACGGACGAGCGTCGCGCTCGGCGCGCCGACGCTCACGCTCGCGTGCGACCCGCTCGCGGCGACGCCGCCTCCGCCGCCCGCACCGGTCGCGCGGCGCGAGACGCCGCCTCCGCGGCCGCCGACGCCGACGGGTCGCTTCGGCGGCCCTCCCGTCCTCGCGCCGACGATGCCGAGCTTCGGCACGACCGAGCTACCTGCATTCTACAACTTCGCAGCTCCGCCCCTCCGCGACGGCGAGCGCGGTCAGTCGTTCGAGGTGACCGAGCAGCAGCAGCGTGGTCCGCGTGCGGGTGCGCTCGCGCGCATCTACGCGTGGGGACCGAAGACCGGCGAATGGGACACGCTCGGACGATGGCAGGTCCGGTGGCTCTCGCCGTTCTCGGGCTGGCCGGAGGCCAAGTCGAGCATTCCCTCGCTCCCGCCGGCCTCGATCCTCGACATGACGCGGACGGGCTCGCCGTATCCGTTCGGCGGCTACGCTTTCAACAGCAACGCGTTCCAGCTCGCCGCCGGTGACGACGCCTCGCATGCTCTCCTCACGCTGCGTCGTGCGAACAACCGGGGCGAGCTCGCCGTGTACGAGCTCGAGGCCGAGCGCGCCGCGGTCGAGATCCGTCGCGCCGACGGCGAGCCGTTCCCCGAGATCGAGGCTGCCGTGCGCACGGCCGGCCGCTGGTTCCTCGCGCTCACGTCGAACGGCGTCCACGGTGCCGCGACGACCTCGATTTGGCAGGTCGACGGCGCGGTCGCGCGCGAGATCGCGAAGATCCCGCGGCTCGGCCTCGACATGGGCCGCGGCGGAGCCACGCGCCTCGCGCGACGCTCGGACGGGCGCGCGCTCGGGCTCGTCGTCGACGGCCAGCCGACGCCCGAGCGCGTGAACGCGGTGCGCTGGGTGCTGCCGATCGATCTCGAGACCGGCGCGCTCGGCGAGCCGGAGCCGCTCGGCTACGACGACCTCGCCGGCATGCCGATCGACGCGTGCACGGACGATGCCGTCGGCTGGGTGCTCGACGCGCCGCTCGGCTCCGCCACGCTGCGCCTCCGCGTCGGGCAGAACACCGGCTCGATCCACTCCGCGCTCGTGCGGGTCCGCCTGACCGGCGCCCGCGCGTGCATCGAGCGCGTCACCGGCATGCTCGACAGCCCGTCCCCCGAGCGCGCCGCGATGCTGGCACGGCCGGGCGCGCGAGGCGCCGCGACGCCACGCTCGGGCGAGGTCGCCGCGTCGGTGATGGCGGCCCAGAGCCGCTACCCGCTCCGCTGCACGCTCGCGCGCTGAACCGCTACGGGATCCGGATCACGATCTTCCCGCGCGCACGACGGCTCTCGAGCCGTGCGAACGCCGCGGCGTGGTCTTCGAGATCGTGGACCGAGTCCACGACGGGACGGAGCGCGCCCGCCTTCACCCACGCGGCGAGCGTCTCGAGGTCGGCACGGACCGAGCGCACGACGACGAGCGCGGCGCGGCGTGCGGCGAACCTCGTCCGCGCGGCATCGACGAAGATCCCGAGCGACGGGACCGTCGTCACGTAGACGCCGCCTTCCACGAGCGCCTTCTTCGCACGCGCGAAACCGAGGTTCCCCATCACGTCGAAGATCACGCGATGGCGGCCGCCGAGGACGTCGTCGCACTTGTAGTCGAGCGCCTCGTCGCTCCCGAGCTCGAGGCAGAGCGCGCGGTTTGGATCCGACGAGGACGTCGTCACGCGGCCGCCGAGGTGCTTCGCGATCTGGACGGCGAACGTCCCGACGCCGCCGGAGGCGCCGTGCACGAGGACGGAGTCACCGCGGGCGACGTTCGCGTCGTCACGGAGCGCCTGGAGCGCGGTGAGCGCCGCGATCGGCATCGCCGCCGCCTGTTCGAACCCGAGCTCGTCACCGAAGCGCGCGAACGTCCCCGTACGCACGACGACGTGCTCGGAGAGCGTGCCCTGTCTTCCCGACCAAGCGAGGAAGCCGAAGACGCGATCGCCGACCGAAACGTCCGAGACGCCCGGACCGCAGGCGTCGACCTCACCCGCGTAGTCGTGGCCGACGACGCGAGGCAGCGGCGCACGCGCGAGCAGACGGAAGCGGCCCTGCCGGAGGAAGACGTCCTTCGGGTTCAGCGCCGCGGCTCGTACGCGGACGCGGACCTCGCCGCGGCCGGGCTCGGGCATCGGCCACTCGCCGACGGAGAGGACCTCCGCGCCACCGAACCGAGCATGCGTGACCGCGCGCACTCACGAGTTCTACCCCGTTCGCGCACGCGGTCGCACGCAACGGGCACGAGCACATCCGTACCAACTACGGTCAGTACGTAGTTGTGCGGAAGCGAAGGATGACGTCGTGCAACTCCGGAGAACCGCGTTGCAGACTTGCAACCGGCGCGTCCCCACCAAAGCGCCCATCTAGCGGCTTTCCGCTATCTTCTTTCATGGCACGCGCCGTGCTTAGGGATGATCTGCCTGCGCGGAGTGCGGCTGCCCCCCCGGCCCCTTCGCGCAGGTTTTCCCTTCCCTCCGCGGATAGACTCGCGCGCCTCGAAATGGCGAAGCGAAACTTTCCGCTGCCGGGTCTCTGGGCGCTCGCGATCCTTGCCGCCCTCTCCTGCTCCGACGACCCCGCGGGTGAGTCGCGCCCTGCTTCGGATCTCCGCCCGGGAGAGCTGTGCGACGCGTCGAATCGCCCGACGCTCCGGCTCGCGTTCGACCCTCCGAGCGCCGTCGTCGCTCCGGGCGCGCTCCGCTCCGTGCGTCTGACCGTCGAGCCCGATCAGTGCGAGCCGAGCACGGCGGCGTTCACGTCCGACGATGCGTCGATCGCGGCGGCCCCGGCGGAGGGTCGGTTCGATCTCCGGCACGCGACGTACGACTTCCAGCTCCGCGGCGACGCCGTCGGTCGCACGAAGCTGCGCACATCGATGAACGCGGTCGACGTGAACGGCACCGCGTACACCGTCACGGCCGAGCTGCCGGTCGACGTCCGCGATCCGGCCCCTCTCGCCTGTGCAGGCTCGACGAACGACGGCGCGCTCGGGCCCGGCGCGAACGTCCTCCGTGGCGCGGGCGCGCTCGCGTCCGCCGCGCTGACGATTCCGCCTGCCGCGTTCACGCGCGCCGACGAGCTCGCGCTGCCGCCGTTCACGGCGCGCGTCGCATGCAGTGACCGGAACCTCGCCGCCGAGCTGCCGGAGGCGAAGCTCGTCGCGCTCGGGCCTGCCGTCTCCTACGCCGCGACGGCGTCGCTCTCGAACGGGCGCGCGCTCCGTCGCGAGATCGAGATCGCGCTGCCGGTGAACCCCGCCGCGTTCCCGCCCGCGGGGCGCCTCCGCCACCTCCAGGTCCTCTACACCGGGCCGCGCGCGAAGACGGCGCGCGCGATCCCGGTCTCGAACCCGCGGATCGAGAGCGAAGGCGAAGGCTACGTCCTCCGCTTCGGCACGCCTTGGCTCGGCACCTACCAGGCCGCGGTCGAGCCGGACGCAGGCGCGCGCGTGCGCAAGCGGAAGATCACCCACCGCGCCGTGATCGGCTTCTCGATGGGCGGCGGCGGCGCGGCGAGCGTCGGCCTCCGTCACCACGACATGTTCGACGCGATCGGTCCTCTCGGTGGGCCGAGCGACTGGACCTGGATGCTCTGGTACATCGAGAAGTACGCGCTCGGCGGCTTCTGCCCCGCGGGCAAGACGTGCCCGAAGGTCGCGCCGAACCTCTACCCCGGTCTCGAGGAGCCGCTCGCCCGCTCGCAGGACTACGAGAACTGGATCTTCGAGAAGGGCAGCGGCAACGGCGGTACGTTCCCGCGCTCCTCGTACATCCAGATCTTCGAGGACCTCGCGCTCGGCCGCGGCAATCCGAACGGCTCGAACGACGACACCTCGCTCCTCCACGTCGCACGAGGACCGAAGAAGGCGGATCCCTGGATCCAGGGTGACGCCGCCTCCGCCCAGCAGAACCGCGGTGACTGCTCGTTCACGCTCGATCCGATCAAGGACGATCCCGACAATGCGAAGCAGCGCGACATCGAGGCGAAGTGCGCCGCAGCGCGCTGTGATCCGGCGAACGCGTGGCGCGCCGAGACCGGGTACTTCGACGACGAGTACAACCCCGACGGGTCGCTGCCCGTCATCAGCTTCTGCGACGGCGCGCAGGCAGGCGGCGACGGCGCGTACGTGAACAGGTGGGCGCCCGGCGGCACGACGCCGATGAACCTCGCGCTCGCCGTCGACCTCAACAAGAACGGCGTGCGTGACGAGGGCGAGCCGATCATCCGCTCGGGGCACGAGCCGTTCGAGGACTGCGGAATCGACGGGCTCTGCAATCCGCACGAGCCCGGCTACGACGCGGAGACGAACCCGGATCCGAACCAGGACGACTACGACTACACGCTGAACCCGAGCGGGACCGAAGGCGACCACCGCTACGAGCTCGGCGAGACGTTCGACGACGTCGGGCTCGACGGCGTCGCGAACACGAAGACGCGCCACGTCGCCGGCGATCCCGGCGAAGGGGACGGCATCTACAGCCAGTCGATCGGCGCCGAGAACTTCTACGCGAACGATCCGCACCTCATCCTCTCGAAGAACGCCCCGGTCCCCGGCGGCGAGCTCACCGACGACGCGCTCGCGCGTCTCGACGTGCTCGCCGACGGCGGCGTCCGCGACCTCTTCAACTTCGGCGCGGTCGCGAACCACTTGATGGGTCAGGTCGCGGCGCGGAAGCGCGCGAACGGCCTCCCGCTCCGCCCGGTCCACTTCTACAACGGCTTCCACTTCCTCCCCGGACAGCCGCAGGACAAGCCGAACAACTTCGAGCCGAGCGCGCTCCGCTGGGCCGACATCGCCGACAACGCGAGCGTGCGCTACGGCGACGTCGACGCGTCACGCGCGATGATCGAGCAAGGCGACGGCCAACACGTCGGCACGCCGGTGCAGCTGCTCCAGCGCCTCCAGACGGCGTTCTTCTTCGTCGGCCGAAGGTGGCAGGACGCCGACCGGATGCAGACGGAGGAGTCGCGCGACAAGCCGGCGAAGACGACGAAGGACGGTTCGCTCACGGGCGCGGACCTCGAGAAGCAGCTCGACTGCGAGATCACCGGACGCTGCGAGCACTTCGTCGAAGGGCCGCGGACGGGGCGGCTCGGTCCGATCGCGGTGTCGCTCCCGCCGGGCTACGCGCACGAGGCGAACGTCGCGCGCACCGTGACCTACCCGACGCTCTACGTCCTGCACGGCTACGGGCAGGATCCGCGCGACCTCGAAGCCGTCGCGATCTTCACCAACAACTTCATGAACGTCGCGGAGCGATCGTCGGCGACGCGCCTGCCGAAGTTCATCCTCGTCTACGTCGACGGCCGCTGCCGCGCGGGCAAGAACGGCAAACCCGAGTGCGCGCGCGGCACCTTCTACCTCGACTCGAACCGCCCCGACGGCCCCCAGATGGACGCGTGGTTCATGGAAGTCGTCGAGTTCGTCGAGAAGCGCTACCGGACGATGGGGACGGTCGAGGCGGAGTGGACAGAGTGACGGCAGACTCGCGTCGAGTGCCGCGCCACGAACGCGGCACTCCACGAGGTCGCCGCGAGCTACTGCGAGCTACTGCAGCCCGGCGCGCGCGGCGTCGAACGCGGCCTTCACGCACGCGTGGTGCTGATCGAGGCACGCCTTCTCGGCCGCTTCGTCGGCGGCGGACGCCACGCACGTCGTGACCGCGTCACGGCACGCGATGACTTCGGCGGGCGGCGGGAGAGGGACCTTGTCGCAGAAGCCGGGCTCGCCGCGACCGCGTCGGCCGCCCTCGCGCGCGCCGTCACCGTCGGGCGGCGGAGGCGCATCGGGCGGAGGCGCAGAGCCCTCGGGAGGCGGCGCGCCCTCGGGCGGAGGCGGAGGCGCGCCGTCCGGCGGCGGAGGCTCCGCGCCGTCCGGCGGCGGAGGCGGAGGGGCGCCCTCCGGCGGGCGCGGGTCCTCGGCGCCGCCGTCGCGATCGCACGCGCCGCCGTTGGGGCCGTGCGGGTGGCCCTTGCCGCGTCCGCGCGGAGGACCGCAACGCGGACCGGGGTGCGCGTCGGCGGGGAGGCACTCCTTCAGCGCCGCGCGACACCCTTCGATGTCGGCGCCATCCGCCTTCGCGCAGGTCTCGAACGTCGCGAAGCAGGCGTCGGCCGTCGCCTTCGCGTCTTCCGCGCTCGCCGTCGCCTCGGTCAA
Source organism: Polyangiaceae bacterium (assembly GCA_039809485.1). GTDB lineage: Bacteria > Myxococcota_A > Polyangia > Polyangiales > Polyangiaceae > Labilithrix. The sequence goes on from JBDHVE010000146.1 coordinate 8,720, forward strand.
TGCCTCGGCCGTAGAGGTCGTATCGGTCGTCGTGCTTCCGGAGCACGCGGCGAGCGCCGCGACGCCGAGGAGAGCGAGAATGCCATTCCGGAACATGATCACCCCTTCGCTGCTGTTGGCCCCGCGAGGCCGGGACACTTGCGAAGGGGATCGGCCGACGCGAAACCGATCACGCCCCGTGTCGATTTCCGGCGGAGCTCGCTTTTCCGCAGATTTCCGTCAGGAGCCGACGATCGTGAGCGAGAACGTGTCGTAGACGAGGACGTCGTCGCCTTCGATCCGCACGACGTACGTCCGCTGATCGCCGCAGAGGCCCTTCGGCCGAAGGAGCTTGCCGGACCGGAGCTCGAAGACGTAGCCGTGGACCGGACACACGACGCACTTGTCCTCGACCCAACCCTCCGCGAGGCTCGCGCCCGCGTGGTTGCACGCGTCCTCGATCGCGGAGACCTCGCCGTCGGCCCACGCGACGAGGACGTCGTAGGGCGGGTACTCGAGGCGGATCATCTCCTTCTCCTTCAGCTCGGAGAGGGACACCTTGCCGACGAGCTTCACGTGACCTCGAACCCGCGGGCGGAGCTCAGTTGAGCGTCGCGTCGCGCGACGGGCGCAGCATCGCGGCGTGCTGGAGCGCGAGCTGCTCGATGACGCGCCGCACGCGCTTCGCGGGATCGAGCTCCTCGAGGACGGACTGGCGCGCGGCCGCGTCGACGACGAGCTGGAACGCGCAGAGATCGGCGAGCCGCCCGGGCTCGATGTTCGCCGGCAGTTTGAACGAGAACATCGGGTCGTGCTTCTTCACCGCGCCCGCGAACAACGTCGCAGCGGCGACGAGCGCCGTGCGGTCCGCCTCCGGCACGCGCGCGTCGGACTCGTGGATGATCGTCGCGCGCGCGCGACGGTACGGGAGGTTCTCCTCCGGATCGTGCTCCTCGAGGCGAAGGCGCGCCTTGCCGAGAACGACGATGTTCGAGCGCCCGTCGGGCAGCGGCTGGTGCTCGACGATGATCCCGCCGCCTGCGATGCTCGCGATGCGCGGCCTTCCCCACGCGTCCTCGCCGGGGAGGATCTGCGCGATGACGAGCGCGCCGTGGTGCGCGAGGCAGTCACGGAGCATCGTCCGATAGCGCGGCTCGAACACGTGCAGCGGGAGCGCCGCCTCGGGGAAGAGGACGACCTGCGGCAGCGGGAAGATCGGGATGTTCTCGAGCGCCGCCTCGAGGTCCGGCGGGTTCTTGTGCTCGCTCGTCGTACGGTGCGTCATGGTGCAGCTCCGTGGTCCCCCGCGGACGCGATCGCTCTTCGAGCATACCGCGCGCACGAGAGCGCGTCTCGTGTCGGTCACCTCCGAACGCGAGCGCGGCGCACTCGCACCTACGTGCACGGGCGAGCGGGCGATCACCCGCGCAGTGCAGCGTACGCGGCCTTCTCGCGCTCGGGCCTGTTCGCGCCCCGGAGGGCCACGGTCTCGACATGCGAGCCGACGGCACGCTCCCCGCGCGCCGTCATGCATCCGTGCGTGAGGACGATGCGACACCCGACCCAGACCGGCGCGAGCACGGCCTCGAGGTCCGCGACGACCGACGCGCCGATTCGCTCCTGCAGCGTCAGACGGCGCGCGTGCGCGTTCACGAGCTCGACGACGGCGCCGAGCCCGACGAGGCGCTCGTGAGGGTGGAACGCGACCGTCGCGGTACCGGAGGCCGGCATCAGGTGATGGGGGCACGTCGTGACCACCGCGATGTCACGCACCACGACGAGGCCGCCGAGATCGCCCGCCGGCATCGCCGCCGCCTCGAGCCGCGCCCGCGTGTCGACCGCGTAGCCCGAGCAGAGATCCTCGACGAACGCGTCGGTGACCCGTGCGCCGGTGCCGACGAGGTCCGGGTCGTGGTCGGGGTTGCGGCCGATCGCACGGAGGAACGCGTCGATCGCCCGAGCTGCAGCCTCACGATCCACCATCGCCTCCGAGGGTAGCGCCAATGGCGCTTCCGCGTCGTGTATCGTGCTCTCTCCGAATGCGCGCTCCGGCTGTTCGATTCGCGACGCTCGTGCTCGTCGCACAGCTCCTCCCGGCCTGCGGCGGAGAGAGCCCGGAGCCGCGGACCACCGTGCCGCGGCGCGCGGAGGCGCGCACGGAGCCGTGCCCCACGCCGGCGAAGGACGCGGGTGTGAGCATCGCCGTCGTCGATGCCGGCGCGGCGCTCCCCGAGCGGACGCCGGCGCCGGAGGTCCGTCCGGAGACGCGCGCCGAAGCGCTCGCCGCGCTGAGCGCGACGCTGAAGGAGCAGATCGCGCGCGAGGCCGCAGCCCTCCCCGACAAGACCGCGCTCGTCTTCGCGCTCGTGACCGACGACGGCTCGCCCCCGCTCGTCGTCGCGCACGGCAGCGCGGACGTCGAGGGTCGCGTCGCGGCGACGCCCGACACCGTGTTCCGGATCGCGTCGGTCACGAAGACGTTCACCGCCGCGTCGATCCTCGCGCTCCGCGACGCCGGCGCGCTCCGGCTCGACGACAAGATCGCGCGCGCGCTCCCCGAGCTCGCGACGACGACGCCGCTGCACAAGGATGCGCCGGCGGTGACCTATCGCCATGTCCTCCTCCACGCCGCCGGGCTTCCGCGCTCCGGGCCGTGGGCGACGAAGGAGCCCGACTACCGCTCGACGGAGGACGAGGTCATCGAGGCAGCCCAGAAGCTCGCGTTCGATCCCGGGATCCGCCACAGCTACTCGAACCTCGGCTACGCCGTGCTCGGCCTCGCCGTCGCGCGCCTCGCGAAGATCCCGTACCGCGACTTCGTCGAACGCCGCTTCCTCGGGCCGCTCGGGATGCGGTCGACGACGTTCGACGAGACGCGCCTGCCGCCGACCCGCATCGCACGCGGTTACGAGCGCGCCGCGAGCGGAGGCGTGGTGAAGGCCGTGCCGATCGCGAACGGCGCCGCGGAAGGCGCCGGCGGCCTCTGGTCGACCGGTGCGGATCTCGCGCGCTGGGTCCGCTTCCAGCTCTCCGCGTGGCCGCCACGCGACGACGCCGATCGCGCACCGCTCAAGCGCGCGACGCTCCGCGAAGCGCACGTCGGCGCGATGGACCTCGACTTCGTCACCGAGCCCGTCGGCGACGGCGTCGCAGTGCGCTCGCGAACGATGGGCCTCGGCTGGAAGGTCGAGCGCTCGTGCGCGTTCGAGCACCTCGTCGAGCACGGCGGCGATCTCGGCGGCTACCGCACGCGCCTCTTCTTCGCGCCGCAGCGCGGGCTCGGCATCGTCCTCGTCGCGAACGCGGCGACGACGCCGGTCGATGCCATCGCGCGCCGCGTGCTCGCCACGATCGCGGAGGCGAAGGCGCTCGGACCGCGCGATCCGTCGCTCGCGCCGCCGCCCACCCCGCGGTGCGTCCCCTGAAAACGAAGCGGCCTCCCGGCTAGTTGAGGAGCCGCTGCCGGATGCTCGCGCGGATCGGTTTCCGTCCCGCGAAACCCTCTTCCAGCGCGTGGTAGAAAGCGCACTCGGGCTCGCCGTACTTCCAGCAGAGCCACACGTGCTTGCCTTCGACTTCGCCGTAGAAGTCGAGGAGACCGATCCGGGGGTCCTTCAGGACCGCGCCCATCTCCTCGACCTCGCGCCATCCCGCGCGGTACTGCTCGATCCGCTCGACGAGCTCTCGCTTCATCTCGCGCACGTCCGTGCCGTCGGCCGGGTCGAAGACGATGCGCTCGGGGATGTCGCCGAGCTCGCGGCCGAGGCGGGCGAGGAGCTCCTCGATCCCGGTCCGCCGTTCGAGCTGCCGCTTCACCACCGTCGAGAGCCGGGGGACGAGCGCGTTGACCGCTTCGAGGCTGAAGACGCGCGTCGCCATGGCGTTTTCTCAGGTTATCAGGTCCCCCTCAGGTCCGCATCGTCTCGAGCGGATCGGACGTCGACGCGCGCCACGCGGGCACGATGCCGAGCAGAACGAACGGGCCGAGCACCGCGAGCCCGATCCCGAGGAGCTGTGCGAGGTCGACGGCGGGCGTGAGCGCCGCGCGCGGGTAGAGGACGCTCCAGCCGACGAGCGCAGGCCTGAGGCCCGGCGCACCGAGCCAGAACACCCAGGCGTAACCGAGGAGCATCCCGAGCGCCGTCGCTGCCGCGCCGACGAGCAGGAGCTCGAACAGCTTCGCCCAGAGGACCTCGCTCGTCGACCAACCGACCGCCTTCAGGATGGCGATCTCGCGGCGCTCCCCTTCCCCGATCCCGCTCGCGCGGTCCCACGCGAGGACGAGGAGCGCGAGGATCGCCGGGATCGTCGCGCCGAGGACGAGGCCCGCCCGCCGCCCGTAGGCGAGGTGGTACACGCGGGCGAGGAGATCCCGCTCGACGACCCGCGCCCCTGGCACGCGGTCGAGGATCGTGCGCGCCACGACGCGCGCCTCCTGCGGGTTCGCGAGCGTGACGGCGAGATCGGTCGCCGACCCGTCCGGCATCCCGAGGAGCGAACGGGCGTCCTCGTCGTCACAGACGATGACGTCCGCGGTGTAGAGATCGAGCGACGACTTGAACGTCCCGACGAGCTTCAGAGGCCGCGACTGCGTCGCGGTCGGCAGCGCGAGCTCGTCGCCCGGCAGCATGCCGAGGAACTTCGCGAGCTCCTGCCCCGCGATCATCTCGTGGGCGCCCCTCGTGATGTCGCGCCCCTCGGCGAGCGTGCCGGCCGCGACGGAGAGCGGCGACGCCTCCTTCGGCGTGCCCACGACCGTCACGTTCCCCTGCAGCGCGGGGAGGAAGACGTAGCCCCAGACCCGCGGCGTGACCGCGCGGACGGACGGGATGTCGGCGAGCTGCGCGGCGGTCGCGACCGGAATCGTCGTCGGACGACCGGCGACGAGCGCCTGGACGACCGCATCGGGGTGCGCCGCGTGCGCACGCTCCGCTTCCGCCCGGAGCGACTCGGTGAGGAATACGACGGCGCTCACGAGCACCACCGCGAATGCGAGACCTCCGCCGAGCGCGATGGACCGCGCCTTCCGGCGACCGACGGCGGCGAGCGCGAACGCGAGGATGGAGAGCTTCACCGTCGTTGTCCTTCCGGGTGCCAGATCGAGATCGGCGGCGCCATCGCCCCGCCGGCGGGGTCGGGATCCGGCGCCGCCGGCCCGTCCGCGAACGCGGCGCCGGGCTCTTCCAGCGACGGAGCACGGAGCCAGCGCGCGCCGCCGGAGAGCGCGAGGTCGCTCGTCGGCAGCCTCCGCGCGAGCGCGTCGATCGCGCCCTGCTCCGCATCGCGACTGCTCCGCCGGGCACGCGCGTCGACCGCGAGGAGGGCGACGACGAGCAGCGGGCTGAGGAGGAGCACGACGCCCGCGAGCTCCTGACGCGCGATGCGGGCCGACCTCATGACATGAACACGATGAGGAGCTTCGTGAGGAGGAGGTCCGCGATCAGGATCGCGATCGAGACGGCGACGACGGTCTTCGTCGTCGAGAGGCCGACACCTTCCGTTCCGCCGCGGGTGCGGAGGCCGTAATGGCAGCCGATGATCGCGATCAGGAAGCCGAAGAACGGTGTCTTCGCGATCCCGGAGAAGAAGTCGCCGAGCCGCGTCGCCTCGAGCGAGCTCGAGAGGAAGAGGCTCGGCTTGATGTCGAACTGCACCGCGCAGATGAAGATCGCGCCGAGCGTACCCATCGCGAGCGCGTAGATGCTCACGAGCGGCATCACGATGATGGCGGCGAGCACACGCGGGAGAACGAGCTTCTTCGCCGGATCGGCGCCGAGCGCGCGGATCGCGTCGACCTGCTCGGTGACGTTCATCGCGCCGAGCTCCGCGGCCATGCCGCTACCGATGCGTCCGCCGACGAACACCGCCGTCAAGGTGGGCGCGAGCTCACGGCAGAACGAGAGGACGACGACACGCGGGATGTACTCGAGCGCGCCGAAGCGCTGGAGGCTGAACGCGAACTGGATCGTCATGACCATCCCGACGAAGATCGAGGTGACGGCGACGATGCCCATCGAGCGCACGCCGAGCGCGTCGAGCTGCTGGAACGTGGAGCTCAGCTCGAGCGGCCGGCGGACGAGGGCGCGGAACGTGCGCAGCGTGAGCTCCGTGACCTCGCCGACCTGCTCGACGAGGAGCCGGAGCTGCTTCCCTTGGTGCTCGAGCCAGGTCGGCTCGACGACCATCGGCGGAGGGATCGAGGCGCGCGGGATCGACGGCGGCACCTCGTCCTCGCGCGTGCCCGGCGTGCTCATCCGACGACCCCGGAGCCAGGGAGAGCCCGGAAGCTGCGCGCGAACGCGTCGAACGCGGGAACGCCGGCCTCGAAGCCCTCCGGCGCGCCGGAGTAGACGAAGTCGTAGACGCAACCGTCGCGCTTGAGCACGAAGATTTCGTGCGACATCGGCACGCCGTCCCACTTCGCACGCATTCGCGTGCGGAGCGCTTCGCGCCCGTCGAACGGCTCGACCTCCTGAGCTGCCACTTCGCGCTCCGTCGAGCCCATGACGAGCTGGTTCGTGAGCGCGACGAGCGGGGTCACGTCGTCCGGCTTCTTGCACCGTGCATTGACGAGGATCGACGCCCCGTGCGCGTCGTCGCGGAAGGCGAGCGCCGCGTCCGTCACCTCGACGTGACGCCAGCCCCGCGGGATCGGGCCGATCCGGAAGGCGACCGGCCCCGAGCGGTAGACCTCGCCGTCGAAGCTGCGCGCCGGCCCGGCGCAGGCGGACGCGAGCGCTACAAAGCCGAGGACAATCGCGGTACGTGCGGCACGTGCCACGGGCGATTGATTAGCACGCCCGGGGCCGCTCCGCGCTATACCGTTGGGCTACCGCGATGGCCGTCCGCCTGTACAACACGCTCACGCAGAAGGTCGAAGACTTCGTCCCCGCAACGCCGGGCAAGGTCAACATGTACGTCTGCGGCCTGACGACGTACGACCTCGCCCACGCGGGCCACGGCCGGACGAACACGACCTTCGACGTCCTCGCGCGCTTCCTCCGCGCACGTGGCTTCGAGGTGCGGTACTGCCGCAACGTCACGGACGTCGACGACAAGATCGTGAACCGCGCCCGCGAGCGCGGCGAGGAGCCGCTCGCGCTGTCGAAGCGGATGAGCGACCTCGCCGACAAGGACCTCGCCGCGATCGGCTGCGCGAAACCCGACGTCGAGCCGCGCGTGTCGACCAGCATCGCCGACATCATCGCGCTCGTGGAGAAGCTCGTGGCGAGCGGGCACGCCTACGTCGCGGAGACCCCCACCGGCAAGGACGTCTACTACGCCGTCCGGAGCTTCCCGCCGTACGGCAAGCTCTCGCGCCGGAACATCGAAGACCTCCGCGCCGGCGCGAGCGAGCGCCTCGCCGAGGGCGCGGGCGACGTGAAGAAGGATCCGCTCGACTTCGCGCTCTGGAAGTCGGCCGGCGACGAGAAGTTCGGCTTCGACAGCCCGTGGGGCCGTGGCCGGCCGGGATGGCACATCGAGTGCTCCGCGATGGCGATGCGCCACCTCGGTGAGCACTTCGACATCCACGGCGGCGGGATGGACCTCGTCTTCCCGCACCACGAGAACGAGATCGCGCAGAGCGAGGCCGTCGTCGGCCCCGAGCTCGCGCGCTTCTGGATGCACTGCGGCTTCCTCGAGGTCGACAGCGAGAAGATGAGCAAGTCGCTCGGCAACTTCGTGACGATCCGCGACGTGCTGGATCGGAACGACCCCGAGGCGTACCGCTACTTCGTCCTCGGGACGCACTACCGCGGGCCGCTCTCGTTCGACCTCGAGAAGAAGCCGGACGGGCGCGTCACGTTCCCCGGCCTCGACGAGGCCGAGCGGCGGATCGACTACTTGTACAATACCCGCGATTCGCTCGTCGCCCTCGCGGCCGGCGCGGAGCCCGCGGATTCGAACGTGCTCCAGGGCCAGCAGAAGGTCGTCGACGAAGCCGCCGAGAAGGTCCTCGAGGCGCTCGACAAGGATCTCAACACGCCGGTCGCCCTCTCCGTCCTCGCCGAGCTCGGCAAGGCGGCGAACGAGATCGTGATGCAGGCGCCGAAGCACAAGAAGGATCCCGCGGTGTGGGCCGCCGTCCGTGGGCTCGCGGCGAAGGCGGTCGCGTCGCTCGACCGCGCGTGCGCGCCGCTCGGCCTGATGCAGGCGACGAGCGAGGCCTACTGGAGCCGCACGCGCGAGCGCCGCCTCCGTCTCCGCAACCTCGACGCGAGCGCGATCGACGCGACGGTCGCCGCGCGCGGCGAAGCACGCAAGTCGAAGGACTTCGCGCGCGCCGACGCGCTCCGGAAAGAGCTCGCCGAGATGGGCGTCGAAGTGTTCGACGGCGCGGAGGGCAGCACCTGGAAGGTCGGCCTGTGAGCGCGGGACGCTCGGCGGCGCCCGCCGCGCTGAACGAGCCGCTCTCGGACCGCGAGCTCGACGAGCTCGAGGACGTCTTCGTCGCGAACGAGACGAGCCTTCCTTGGGTGGAAGGCCTCTTCGCCGCCGTCCTCACGGGTCCGGACCTGATCGCGCCGAGCGCATGGCTGCCCCTCGTGTTCCGCGAGGACGCGTTCGCGGACCAGAAGCAGGCCGAGCGGGTGCTCACGATGTCGATGCGCCTCTTCAACGAGGTGAACGCCACGCTCCAGCACGACCCGCGGATGCTCGCGCCGGAAGCCGACGACGTGGACTCGGTCGAGGCCTTCTGCGACGGCTACCTCGCCGGCGCGAACCTCCACGGGCCGTGGAAGGACGACGCGATCGGAACCGAGCAGCTCGAAGGCTTCCGCGCCGTCGCCGGCGAGGTCCCGGCCGACGAAGAGACGTTCCACGCGCACCAGCGTGCGGTCGGCAAGGTCGTCGCCGCGCTCTGGGCGCACTGGGAGCCGGCGCGCCGCGCGAGCGTGCCGGACGCGCCTTCGCCTCCGCCGCCCCGCACCGCCGCGGCGAAGGTCGGGCGCAACGACCCGTGCCCTTGCGGCAGCGGCAAGAAGTACAAGAAGTGCTGCGCGAACTGAGCTGAGGCTCACGGAGCTCGCCGCAACCGGGAACGAGCACGCGGACGCTCACCGCCGCCAGACGTGCTGCGCGGTCACGACGCCTTCTTCCACTTCAGGCCATTGCACGACTCCGCGCGGCCGGGCCCTGGAGCGCGGCACGGATCGAACCTCACGTCGCTCGGCGTACAGCGATCGACCTGGGCCTCGCTGCCCGTGCAGGACGGCTTCGCGGTGCAGATGCACTGCGAGCCGCTCTTGCAGCAGGTCGTCGTCGGCGTCTTCACGCACTCGGCGACCTGATCGTAGTCGCCGTCGATGATCTGGACGCTCGAGCATCCACAGAAGTCGCCGCCGCGCGTCTTGCGGCACGCGGCGGAGAAGCACCGGCAGGTGGTGGTCTCGCCGGCGGAGTCCAGGTCGTAGCAGCAGGTCGACTGTGCGCCTGCGACGGTCGGCTTCGGCGCCTCGCAGGTCTTCGACGGCGACCAACCCGCGGAGAGCTGGAACGGCTCGTTCTGGCACGTGCAGCCGAGCGCCGACGTGGCGCACGTGCCGCCGCCGCCCTTCGAGCACGCCGTTGCCGTCAGGAGCGCGACGAACGCGAGGACGGTACCGAGGACAGGTGCGACGCGCATCGCACGTCCATGCCCGCGGAGCCGGAGGGCGTCAAACGCAGGCGGGATCGCGGGTCCGGTCACGGTCACGGTCACGGTCACGGCGAGCTCGCGACGGGAGATCGCGCACTTGGCCCTCGCGCGACGTGGACCAGGCCTTGCGGAGAGGGGGACATGACCGCCCGCCTCGCCCTCGTTCTCGTCCTGGCGTCGCTTCCCGCCTGCAGCCCCGCGCTGCGGGAAGCCGAGGGGCCCGCGGCGATCGACGCGAGCGCACGCACGGCGGCCGCGACGCGCGCCCTCGCGGAGTGCCATGCCTTCGCACACGAAGCGGCGACGAACGTCGTCGGGCTCAGCGTGTGGATCCGCGCCGGCGCGAGCGACCACATGATGCCGCCGGAGCAGACGAAGCTCACGGTCGAAGACCTCGTCGTCGACCCGGTGTTCGCGAAGGAGCTCGGCTGCCCGGCGGGCCGACCGAAGCTCGCGCTCGTCGTGTCGGACGGCGCGCGCGCGTGGACGATCCCGAGTCGGGGTCTCGTCGGCTTCCGTCACGCTGCCGACGTGACGCTCCGCCGCGTGTTCGCGTCGTCCGCGGCGGACGCATCGCGCGACGGGACGTGGGACCAGTTCGCGCTCGAGGGCCCCGGCGCGGTCGCGCAGCGGTGATCAGAGCGCGGTCTTCTGGAACCGCCGTGCGCTGAGCCAGACCAGCGTCACGCTGATCGCGACGAGCGCCGCGACGTTGGGGAGGAGCTCCCGGACGCCGGCGTCCCGGAGGACGACCCCGCGCATGATCTCGATCATGTGCGTCGCGGGGAGGACACGACCGATCGCCCAGAGCGGGCGCGGGAGGCCCGCGGCCGGGAAGATGTAGCCGGACAGGAAGATCGAGGGGAGGAGGAACAGCTGCGCCATCTGCTGCGCCTGCGCCTGGGTCTGCGCGCGGGTCGAGATGAAGAGACCGAGCGAGAGCAGCGCGAACAAGTAGACGAGCGCCATCACGAACAGGAAGAGCACGTTCCCGCGGATCGGCACCGAGAACACGAACCGCATCGCGAGGAGGATGAGCACCATCTCGACGAGCCCGACCGCGAGATACGGCGTCAGCTTGCCGAGCATGAGGCCGAGCGGACGAACCGGCGTGACGAGCAGCTGCTCGAGCGTTCCCTTCTCGCGCTCGCGCACGATCGCGAGCGCGGAGAGCACCGTCGCGACGAGCTGGAGGACGACGGCGACGAGGCCCGGGATGATGTAGTTGGCGGTCCGGCCGTCGGGGTTGAAGAGGATGATCGGCTGGGCCGAGACCGCCGGGCGGAGCTCGCCGATGGGGCCGACCCGCTCCTCGATCGCCTGGAGGTTCTCGCTCGCGACGAGCCCGTTCACCGAAGCGAGCGCCTGCGAGCTGACCGACGAATCCGATCCGTCGATGAGGACGAGGATCTTCGCGCCTGCTCCACGTCGCCGCCTGTCCGAGTAGTCGGGTCCGATCACGACGCCGACCTTCGCCTTGCCGGCGACGATCGCTTCCCGCGCGTCGTGCGGGTCCGGTGAGACCGCGACGACCTTGAAGGTGCGCGTCGCCCGCAGCTTGTCGGTGAGCTCGCGGCTCGCGACGGATCGATCCTGATCGACGATCATCGTCGGTACGTCGCGTACGGTCTGATCGATGAAGCCGAACAGCACGAGCTGGAAGAGCGGCACCGTGAGCGCGATGATCAACGTCGCGCGATCACGGAGGATGTGGATCATCTCCTTCCGGAAGATCGCGACGAACGAAGGCCACATCAGCGGGCTCTCGCGGCTTCTTCGGTGAGCGTCACGAACACGTCCTCGAGCGACGGCGTGATCGCGCGGACTCCCTGCGCGCGGAGGCCCGCGCTGGCGAGGCGCGCCTCGAGGTCACGGTCGTGGACCGCGCCCGCCACGACGGCGTGGACGCTCTGCCCGAAGATCGTCGCCGCAGTGCAGAACGGCTGCGTGCGGAGCCACGCGAGCGTGCGTGCGGGGTCGGCCGTCTCGATCTCGATCCGGCGCGCCCCCGGACGATTCACCTCCGGCAGCGACTTCAGCGCCTCCGGCGTGCCGGAGACCATCATCTTCGAGAGATAGAGGTAGCCCACCTCTCCGCAACGCTCCGCCTCGTCCATGTAGTGGGTGGTGACGAGGAGCGTGATCCCTTCCGCGGCGAGCTGGAAGAGCAGGTCCCAGAGCTCGCGACGCGCGACCGGATCGATCCCGGCGGTGGGCTCGTCGAGGAAGACCACTTTCGGCTCGTGCATCAGCGCGCAGCCGAGCGAGAGACGCTGCTTCCAGCCGCCCGAGAGCTGACCCGAGCGCCGATCGATGTACGGCCCGATGTGGGTGAGCGACACGGCAGCGTCGATCCGCGTGCGTTTCCGGGCGCCGGAGAGGCCGTAGATCTCGGCGTAGAACTCGAGGTTCTCGCGGACGGTGAGGTCCTCGTAGAGCGCGAACTTCTGGCTCATGTAGCCGATGCGCCGTCGGATCTCCTCGCCCTCCTCGCCGACGTCGAGGCCCAGCACGCGCGCATGACCGCTCGACGGCGCGAGCAGACCGCAGAGGATGCGGATGAGGGTCGACTTGCCGGAGCCATTCGGGCCGAGCAGCCCGTAGATCGTGCCGGGGCGCACCTGGAGGCTCACCTCGTCGAGAGCCTTGAAGGTCCCGAACAGGCGCGAGACCTTCGCGACGTCGATCGCGAGCTCGGTCATCAGTGCGCGACCTTCACGAGGGCGGCCATTCCGGCGCGGAGATCCTCGCGTCCGCCCGCGAGCTCGACGCGCGCGGCGAAGACCTGGAACGCGCGTTCGTCCGCGGTCTGCAGGTTGCGCGGCGAGTACTCCCCCACGCTCGCGACGTGTTGGACCGTCCCCTCGAAGGCGCGGCCCGGGAACGAGTCGACGTAGACCGGGAGCTTCCCGCCCGTCTTCACGAGCGCGAGCTGCGTCTCGGGGACGTAGATCCGTACGTAGAGCGCGTCGTCCTCGACCAGCGTCGCGGCGACGCCGTTCGGCGGCAGGAGGTCTCCCGGCCGCAGATCGAGCGACTCGACACGCGTCGCGCGAGGCGCACGGATCGTGAGCTCGGCGAGCGCGACCTCGATCTGCTGGAGACGCCCCTTCGCGGCGTCGACCACCGCACGCGCAGCGGCGAGGTCCTCGACCCGCGCGCCCGAGACGACGAGCTTCGCCTGCGCGCGCGCCTCCTCCGCCCGCGACGCGGCCTGCGCGAGCTCCTCGCGGCGGACACCGTTCTCGAGCTCCTCGAGCGCGCTCTTCGCCGCGTCGCGCTGCGCAATCGCGGCGCGCTGGGCAGCCTCCACGTTGTCGACCTCCGCCTTCGAGACCGCACCCGAGGCGAACAGCTTGCGGGCGCGGTCGACGTCGAGCTGCGCCTTGTCGACCGACACCTGCGCAGCCGCGAGGCGCGCACGCGCCGCCTCGACGTCCTCGCGCCGCGCGCCCGTGCGCGACATCTCGAGCGCGGCGTACGCGCCGGCGGCGCGGGCACGCGCCTGCGCGATCTCCTCTGGGCGCGCGCCGTTCTCGAGCTTCGTCAAGGAGGCCTCGGCCTGACGGACCTGCGCGTCGGCCATCAGGCGCTGCGCTTCGAGGTCGCCCGGCTCGAGGACGAGGAGCGGCTGGTTCTCCTTCACGCGGTCCCCTTCGCGGACGAGGACCTCCTTGACGCGACCTCCGACGCGCGAGCCGACCTCGATCGTGCGTGCTTCGACCGTGCCGCTCCACTCGTACGGGAGCGACGCCTTGTAGCGATTGAACCCGACGTACGCCGCAACGGCGACGACGAGCACGATGAGAGGGATGAAGCGTCGAGGGCTCGGACGGTCCATGACGAGGCGCGGCCGATTCTCTGCCGCCGCCTCCCGGGACGCAACGAATCGCGATGGGCGTCAGCCCTTCGCGCGCGCGAGGAGGATGTCGCCGTGGAGCTCGCGGAGCTTCGTCTTCAGGAACTTGCCGGTGCTCGTCCGCGGGATCTGGTCCATCACGACGTACGCATCGGGGAGCGACATCTTCGCAAAGCGACCCGCGAGGTGCGCCGTCAGCTCTTCGTCGGTCGCGCTCGCGCCCGGCTTCCACACGATCGCGGCGACCGGGCGTTCGTCCCACTTCGGGTGCTTCGCCGCGAAGACGGCGGCCTCGGCGACGGCGGGATGCGCCATCAGCGCGTTCTCGAGCGCGACGCTGCTGATCCACTCGCCGCCCGACTTGATCACGTCCTTCGCGCGGTCGGTGATCGTGACGTAACCGTGCGGGTCGATCGTGACGACGTCGCCGGTCTTGAACCATCCGTCGGGCGAGAAGCGGTCCTTGCCCTCGTCTCCGAAGTACGACGACGCGACCCATGGGCCACGCACCTCGAGCTCCCCGATCGTCTCGCCGTCCCAGGGGAGCACCTTGCCGGTGTCGTCGACGTGCCGCGTCTGGACGTACGGCACGGCGAAGCCCTGCGTCGAGCGCACCGCGAGCTCCTTCGCGGGGTCGCCCCGCAGCTCCGGGACGACGCGCGCGACGGTGCCGAGCGGGTTCGTCTCCGTCATGCCCCACGCGTGGGTGACCTGGAGATTGTGCCTCTTGGCAAAACCTTCGATCAGCGCGGGCGGCGCGGCCGAGCCGCCGATGATCATCGTACGCACGCTGGAGAGGTCGTGCTTGCCCGGTGCCGCGTCGAGGAGCTGGAGGATGCCGAGCCAGATCGTCGGCACCCCGCCCGCGACGGTGACGCGCTCCTTCTCCATCAGCGCGATGATCGAGGCCGGGTCGAGGTGCGGTCCCGGGAACACGATCTTCGCGCCGGCGAGGAGCCCGGCGTACGGCATGCCCCACGCCGAGGCGTGGAACATCGGCACGACGGGGCAGACGACGTCGTCGACCGAGAGGCCCATCGCGTTCGGGAGCGCCGCTGCCATGGCGTGGAGCACGATCGAGCGGTGGCTGTAGAGGACGCCCTTCGGGTTGCCGGTCGTGCCCGACGTGTAACAGAGCTGCGCGGCCGCGTTCTCGTCGAGCTCGGGCCAGTCGTATTCGGGCTTCTCGGCGGCGAGGAGCTTCTCGTAGTCGTGCGTGCCCGCCGGGACGGGCTCCTTCTTGTCCGGCACCACGATGACGTGACGGAGGCTCCGGACGGCATCGCGGAACTTCTCGAAGAGCGGCCAGAGCGAGTGATCGACGACGACGACGGTGTCTTCCGCGTGGCTCGCGATGTAGCCGAGCTCCGAAGGATGGAGCCGCAGGTTGAGCGTGTGGACGACCGCGCCCATCGCCGGGATCGCGACGTAGCACTCGAGGTGCTGGCGGTGGTTCCACGAGAGTGTCGCGACGCGATCCCCCGGTTTCACGCCGAGACGCGCGAGCGCGGCGGCGAGCTGCTTGCTCCGCGTGTGCAGGTCTCCGTAGGTGCTCGCGACACGCGACTTGTCCGGCAGCGTGCTCACGATCTCGACCGGTGCGTGGTACTTGCCCGCGCGCTCGACGAGCTCGGTGATCGTCAGCGGAAACCCCATCATGCGGCCTGCGAGCATCTCGAACCCTCCCATGCGCCCGGACAGCGGGCGGACGGCGAGACTACTCCGGCTGGAGGGCCGGCGCGATGCGCGCGGTCGTCTCCGGCGCTGCGGTCCAGCCGCCGGTGCGATCGCAGCAGCCGTGCTCGTCGACGTGGACGAACATCGCGAAGCCCTCGTCGAAGACGTAGACGGGCATCGGCGGGAACCATGCGGGCGCTCCGTCTTGCAGGCGGGTGCCGAGGAGCTGCACGTCGGCGATCGTCGAGAGCGCGGGCGTCGTCGGATGGAGGAGCCACACGCTCGCGACGGCGTGCTCGCGGAGCACGTCGCGGAGCGCGTCCCATCGGAGGGGGGCGGGCGTCACCGCGCCGGTCCCCGGCGGGAACCGCTCCTGGAACGCACGCGAGAGATGCGCGTATTCCTTCGTCGTCGCGATCCTCCGGAGCGGGACGTCGGTGGGTGAGACGCTCGGATCGTCGAGCAACGCGACGAAGCGCGCACGCTCCCCTTCCACGACGCCGGCGCGTACGTCGGGGAGGAACTTCCGCATCGCGTCCACCGCCCCTTCGATCGCCAGCTCGAGCGTTTCGCGCTCCTCCTCCGCGTCGTCGAAGTCACCCGGCCCGAGCTGCTCGACCTGGTGGAGGAGCTGCGAGGCGAACGCCCAGCGCACCGCCTCGTCCGACGGCAGCGCCGTGGCGCTGTGGTGGAGCGCGACGAGGCGCTCCGTGCACAGTGCACGCGCTTTCGCGTGGAGGACGCCGACGAGGGGAAGCACGGACCGAGGCCGCGCCCCTTGATCAGTCCGCGGAGCCGAGCTTGCGCTCGAGGGCCTCGAGATGCGCCCGCACCTCGGGATCCGAGTTGCGAAGGCTCTCGACCTTGCGCACGGCGCTGATCACGGTCGTGTGATCGCGGTTGCCGAACGCGCGTCCGAGCTCGGGGAAGCTGCACTTGAGGCGCTGCTTGCAGAGGTACATCGCCACGTGGCGCGCGAACGCGATGCTCTTGTGGCGGTCCTTCGGGAGGAGATCGCTCGTCCGGAGCTTGAAGTGGTGACAGACGACGCGCTGGATGTCGTCGACGCCCGCTTCGCTCGCGCGCGGTCCGCTCGTCGCCGCGAGCTCCTGGCGCGCGAAGTCGATGTCGATCGCGCGACCGAGCAGCGAGGACTTCGCCGCGAGCCGGATCAGCGTGCCTTCGAGCTCGCGGACGTTCGAGCGGATCGTCTGGGCGAGGTAGAGGATCACTTCGTCGGCCAGCTCGATCTGCTCGAGCTGCGCCTTCTTGCGGAGGATCGCGACGCGCGTCTCGAGCTCCGGACCCTGGATGTCCGCGACGAGGCCCCACGAGAAGCGGGACACGAGGCGCTCTTCCATGCGCTCGAGCTGCTGCGGGTACTTGTCGCTCGTGACGATGATCT
Organism: Polyangiaceae bacterium; assembly: GCA_039809485.1. Taxonomy (GTDB): domain Bacteria; phylum Myxococcota_A; class Polyangia; order Polyangiales; family Polyangiaceae; genus Labilithrix. Next base: position 25,280 of record JBDHVE010000146.1, read on the forward strand.
GCTTGTCCGCCTGGTGGAGCGCGTTGAACGCGTGGAAGAACTCCTCCTGCGTCTGCGTCTTCGAGGCGAGGAACTGGATGTCGTCGACGAGGAGGAGATCGCAG
>JBDHVE010000147.1:0-24768 GCA_039809485.1 Polyangiaceae bacterium
CGTTGCCTCCATCGGGCACGGGCACGGGCACGGGCACGGGCACGTGGGAGACACCGAGAGAGTTCAGGGACACGCCCTAGCTCAGGGCTTCGCGAGGAGGGCGTCGAGACGGCGGACGTGACCCGAGGTCGGGTACGTCGCGCGGAACGCGCGCGCGCGCGCCTCGGCGTCCTTGCGGCGCCCGAGCCGGAGGAGCGCGTCGACGGCGAGGACCTCCCGCTCCTGCGCGAGCGCGCCGCGCGGGTACTTCGACGCGTGATCGGTCGCGAGGGCGAGCGCGCGCGCCGGATCGGAGCCGATCGCCTCCTGGGCGCGCCCGAGGAGCTTCGCTTCCTCGACCGGATCGGATGCGGTCGAGATCGCGGACGCGGTGGGCTTCGCGCTCGGCGTCGCGGAGGGCGCGGGAGGCGCGTCGTCCGGCAGCGGGAGCCGCTCGGGCGCCGGGGGCGCGGAGGCGACCTGCGCCGGCGCGGTCTGGACGAGGCCGACCGGCGACGAGGTCGCCTTCGTCTCACGCGTCGCCTCGTACACCTCGTACGCGCCCGCCGCGCCGCCGGTCGCGACCGCGAGGGCGGCGACGATCTTCACGACGGAGATGATCTTCACGCCCGCGAGCGCCGTTCCTCCCGCCGTCGCGGTCGTGCCCGCACCGGCCGCGGCGCCGGCTCCCGAGCTCGCGCCGGCGGCGGCTGCACCGGCCGCTCCGGCTCCCGCGGCGACCGCGGCGCCGAGCCCGAGCTTCGTCGCAAGCGAGGCGAGCGAGGCCTCGCTCGGGAGCTCGCGCGCGCCCGCCTCGAGCGCGTCGCGGAGCGGACCGCGCTCGAGCTCCTCGAGCATTCGCTTCGGTGCGTCGCTCATGTACGCCTCCACAGGGCCGCGCCCTCCTCGATCGTCTTCCGTGCCGCCACGAGCCTCGAATACGCGGTCTGCACCGGGCAGCCCACCGCCTCCGCCACCTGGGCGAGCGTGAGCTGCTCGATCTCGTAGAGCACGAAGACCGCGCGTTTGGCTTCGTCGAGCTGATCGAGCAGCCGATCGAGGGCCGCGGCCGATTCGCGGAGCGCGAGCGCGTCGTGCTGCGGCGCGCTCTGTCGCTCCTCGGGGACCTCGTCGGTCAGGACCTCGCGCCGCACGCGCGCGGAGCGCCGGTAGTCCGACGCGACCCGGACCGCGATCCCGTAGATCCACGTGCGCACGGACGAGCGGCCCTCGAAGTCTCCTTGCCTCCGGAGGACGACGAGGAAGACCTCCTGACAGACGTCCTCGACGTCGCCCTCGTGGACCCCGAGCCGGCGGAGCGCGCGCCACACGTAGGGCGCGTGCTCACGGAAGAGCGTAGTCGGATCGAGCGCTCCTCCACTGCGCGGCAGCGGCGGGCGCGAGGCACCGGCGACGGAAGCGCTCTCCACGGAGGGGTTCGTGGGACCCGCCGACCCGTTTTCTGATCGGACGGCCGGGAAATCGTCGCTCACGGGACGACGACCCCGATCCCGAGCTCGGCGAGGAAGCTCACGGGCGCGAGCGAGTGGACGACGACAGCGTCCCCCGGAGCGCGTTCGAGCCGGAGATCCTTGCGGAAGACGGCGACGGCGGCGCCCGCGCTCGCAGCAAGGACGAGGGGGCCGACGATCTGGACCGCCGCCCTCCCCTCGAGCGCGATGTTCCACATCGGCCGGTAGTCGTCGTCGGAGACGGACGGGGCGACCGCGCGGGCACGCGCGACGCCGACCATCGAGCCGATGCACCCGAGGAGACGCACCCGCTCGCCGAGATAGGTGGTCGGGCACACGTAGCCGGAGAGGAGCCCGAGGTCGAACGCGCTGCTCACGCCGTTCCGCTCGGCGGTGACGGGGACGTAGATCGAGCCCGCGCCGCGGAGCGCGACCGGGATGCGCGGGAGCTGGAGGAGCCCCGCGCCCCCGAACCCGACCGCGGCTCCCGGCGTGAGCCCGGTCACGACGGTCGAGATCACCGTGCCCTCGAAACGCAGCATGTCGCGATGTGGACGCGCCGGCTCGATCCGGCGCTCGGGCGACGGCGCGGGCGGAGGAGGAGGCGGCGACGGAGGAGGAGGCGGGGGTGACGGAGCCGGAGGAAGCGTCTCCTCCTTGCGAGGACGCGAGGCCGCCTCCGGGTCGATCATGAGCGCGATGACGAGCGAGAGCGGCTCGGTGAGACGCGCGCACGTCGGATCCTTGTCCTCGATCGTGCGCTCGCCGAGCGTCTCGCCGTTCCCGCCGCGAACGAGGATGACGGCGCGATGGCCCTTCCGGCCCGGCAGCGGCTCGACGCGGCCCTCGATGCTGAGGTCCGCGCGCGAGGTCGGGACGAACACGTCGCGACCGAGCCGCGCCTCGACCGCTCGCGCGAGGTCCTGCGACGGGACGCACGACTCGGAGCCCGGCATCCGGACCCACGCGAGGCTCGACGTCTTCGCCTCGTCTGCGCGCGCAGGGGACGCCACGAGGCAGGTCGTCGCGAAGACGATCGCGGAGAGCTTCCGCGCGCGCAGCGTCGGTCGGGTGAGCACGCGCTTCCGTTGTACCAGAAGGCCGCCCGCGGGCCTGGATTCAGCGCGACGCGGTCGCTCCGGGCGCGCGATGCGATCCGACGCGCACCGACGAGTCGTTCGTGACGAAGGTGTAGAGCCCGAGCCCGAGGGCGATCGCGGAGACGGCGAGCGTCGCGGCGCCGCCGGCGACGACGGCCGTGCGGAAGGTCTCGGAGCCGACGTCCTCGCTCGCGAGCACGGGAGACACCGCGAGCGCAGCGCCTCCCGCGAGGACGCCGAGGGCGCCGGCACCCGCCGCGAGCGCGCCGCCGACGCGCCACGGTGACGAGCCCATCTTCGCGTCGACGTCGACGCGCTCCTGCGTGCGCGGCACCGAGAAGGACGACGTCGGGACGAGGCCGTCGCCCGAGACGCGGTACACGAAGCGCGGGTCGACCCGCAGACCGCACGGCGCGACGCAGACGCGCTCCCACTGCGCGACGCCGACGAGGCCGGTCTCGGCGATCGAAGGGCCGAGCGGCGAGATCGTCCCGACCCGACGCTCGAGCGTCGCGTCACGCGCGTCGGCGGAGAGGACGACTTCGGGAGCGGGCGCCGCCGTCGATGTCGCCGCGGGCGGCGGTGCAGGCGGTGTCGGTTCGTCGGCGCGCGCCGAGGCGGTCACGAAGAGAAGGACGAAGGGGAGGACGGAAGCGGGCCGGAGCGTCATGCGAGATGGGTGGAGGCGCTCCGTGCGCTTTCTGATCCGCGCGGAGCGATTTCGTCACGGCGCGCCGCACGCGAGCCATTCCGCGAGCTTCGCGCGCTCTTCGGGCGTCGGGTCGTCGGGGCCGGGAGGCATCGTCGTGTTGTCGGCTGCGCTCCGGACGAAGATCCGTTCGCGGTGGCGGATCACGTCGGCCTGCGATCCGAAGTCGAACGACGAAGGCGCGCCGTCGCGCTCGCTCGGCGGGGCGCCGTGGCACGACTGACAGTGCCGCTCCATGAACGGCGCGCCGAAGCTCGCGTACGTGAGCGACGTGCCGGAAGGCGGACAGGGCTGCTCGTCGATCGTCGTCGCCTTGCACGCGACCAGCACGAGGCCGAGGCTCAGAGCGCGTAGTGCAGGCCGAGCCATACTTCACCTCCTCCGTAGAGCGACGGGCCACGCGTGTCGGCGAAGAGCATCGCGACCGCGTCCGCCGCGAAGAACACCTCGGTCTGCTTACGCTGGAGCGCGCGGATCTCGACGCCGAGGCTCGTCGTCGCGGCCGTGCGGTGGCGCACGTCGGGGCCGACCGCGCTCAGCGTCTCGAGCGGCTTCTCGCGCACGTTCGAAGCCGACTCCTCGTGCTGGTGCACGAGGCCGAGCCGCGCGAACGGCCGCACGGGTCCGGTCAGGACGTAGCCCGTCACGCCGGCGCCGATGCTGGCCATCACGCGCTGGTCGATGGTCCCGTAGCCGGTCCGCCCGGCGAAGTCGAAGGCGAGCCGGGGAATCGGACGGAACCCGACGCGAAGCCCCTGCGCGATGAAAGCGTCCGAGCGCCACGTCGTGACACCGGCGGACGGACCGGTCGCGACGACGATCTCGGAAGCGGAGGCTTCGGAAGATGGAAGGCAGAAGGCGAAGCCGAGCAAGGCGGCGCACGCACGAGGAAGAAGGCTCATGCCGGGGTGGGTGGAAGACCCGCGGCGGATTTCTGAAAACAGGAACCAGGAAACGGGCAACCGGCAACCGCGAATGTCAGAGGGGCAGCCGCCGCGGGCTGCGGCAAACGTGCAGATTGCACCCATTGCCGGTTGCCAGTTCCCTGTTTCCTGTTTCCTGTTTCCTGTTCTTCTCTTCGCGGCGTTCGCTGGGTCGCTATGCTCGTCGTGATGAGCGACCTCCTCACCCGCCGCAACCTGTCCCTCGCGGCCGCTTCTCTCGTCGCGATCGTCGCGCTCGTCGTCTTCCTCACGCGTCCGTCCGACGAGCAGCGCGTGAAGGCGACGCTCGATCGCCTCGTCGCGATCGTGTCGGTGAAGGAAGGCGACACCGTCCTCTCGCGCGCGGCGCGCGTCCGGTCCGGCGCGAAGGAGATCGTCGACGACGGCGTCCGGCTCGAGGTGCCCGACCTCCAGCTCCGCGTGACCGGGCGCGAAGCGTTCGTCGACGGCGCGACGAAGGCGGGCCTCCTCTACAACTCGGCGACCGCCGAGCTGGTCTCCGTCGACGTGAAGCTCGACGAGGCGAAGACGACGGCGAAGGTCGACGCGACCGCGCTCGTGACCGGTCTGCGGGGCGCCGAGCGGCGCGTCGACAAGCGACGCGTCCACTTTCTCCTCCGGAAGGACGGCGATTGGAAGGTCACCACGATCGACGTCGCCGAGAGCGAGTGACGCTCACGGCGAAGGGATCGTGCGGCGGGTCTCGAGCGGCTGCGTCTCCGCCTTCTTCAAGTCGAACGAGTAGACGAACAGCGCGTAGACGAACGATTGCACGAGCCCTCCGCGGTCGATCGGCATGTCGCGCTCGTAGGCGAGGTGCACTTCGAACGGGTCCTTCCGCCCGATGATCTCGTACGTGACGTCGAGCTCGCTCGGCGCGAGGACCGACGACGCACGGCGATCCGAGAAGAACGTCGTGTCGAGACCGAGCGAGAGATGGTCGTGCCACACCGAAAGCTCCCCGTGCATCGCGTAGCGGAAGAGCGCGAGGCCCGTGTTGTCGGGACGCGCGGCGTAGGTCGGGTTCACCGCGAACCAGCCCAGCGTCGCGAAGCCGGAGATGTCGCCATCGACGAGGTCACGCTTCAAGGACGGGATCGCGTTCGCGAGCGAGTAGAGGAGGCGCGCGCGCACGTCGGCGTAGGTCTGCGTGAAGCCGGCGCGATCGACGGGCCGATCGTGCTCGACGCGTGCGCCGAGCTCGAGGTCGGCGCCCTTCAGGAGCGGATTCGTCGTCGTGACGCCGGCGATCACGTCGAGCTCGGTCGGGACGAAGACGAGCCCGCCCTTCCGCATCCGATCGGTGAAGAGATTGACGTCGATCGGGAACGAGAGGCGGCGTCCGATGACGTCGATGTCGCCGTGCGCGGCGTAGCGGAAGAGCGCGAGCCCAGTGTTGTCGGGACGCGCGGCGTACGTCGGGTTGATGATCGAGACGCCGTAGGTCAGCGCGCCCGAGACGTCGAAGCCACCTTCGTCGCCGCCGACCGCGCCGCCGTGGGCGCTCCCCTGCTTGTCGAGCGCAGCAGCGGGTCGGGCGACGAGAGCGAGCGCGACCACGAGGGCAGCTGACGGGCGACGAAGCACGCGGACGCGAGCATACACGGGTCCTTGGCCCGCACCTCGCATCCGTAGGGGTCGCGTGCTCGCCCTCGTCGTGTCCCTCGCATGCTTGGGCCTGAACGCGTTCTTCGTGGCCGCGGAGTTCGCCCTCGTGAAGGTGAGGCTCCCGCGGCTCGAAGCGCGCGCGAAGCGCGGTGAGCGCCGCGCGATGCTCGCGCTCGACGTGACGAAGCGCCTCGACCGGTTCCTCTCGGTCACCCAGTTCGGCATCACGCTCGCGAGCCTCGGTCTCGGCTGGGTCGCGGAGCCTGCCCTCGAGCGGCTCGCCGACGGCATCGCCGTGCGGCTGACCGGCGCACCGCTCGGGCCCGCCGCGCACGTCGCGGTCGACGTCGTCGGCCTCGGCCTCCTCACGTCGGTCCACTTGCTCGTCGGCGAGCTCGTCCCGAAGTTCGTCGCGATCCGGTACGCGGAGGCGACGACGATCGCGTCGGCGCTGCCGCTCCGCTTCGTCGACGCTGCGTTCCGGCCGCTCCTCTTCGTCCTCGAGAAGGCGCAGAACGCGATCCTCGGCCTGCTCGGGATCGACCCGCACGAGGTCGTCGAAGGACACGCCGTCGACGAAGCGGAGCTCACGGCGATGCTCGCTTCCAGCGGCAACCCCGACGAACGGCGGGTCGCCGCGCGCGTGCTCCGCCTCGCGCACACGCCGGTGCGGACGCTGATGGTCCCGCGCGTCGACACCGTGGCGCTCGACGTGACGACGCCGCTCGCGGAGGCCATCGACGCCGTGACGCGCGAGGGCTTCTCACGCGTGCCGCTCGTCGAGAACGGCTCGCTCGACGACGTCGTCGGGTACCTGTACGCGAAGGATCTCCTCTTCCCGCGCCGGACGTCGGTCGCGTCCCTCCGCGATCTCGCGCGGCGCGTGCTCTTCATCCCGGCGACGCGGACGGGCCTCCAGCTCCTCCGCGACATGCAGCGCGCGCAGTGCCATCTCGCCGTCGTCGTCGACGAATACGGCGGCACCGCCGGCATCATCACGCTCGAGAACCTCGTCGAGGGCTTCGTCGGCGCGATCCGGGACGAGTCGGACGTCGAGGCCGACCAGGTCGTGGAGGTGAAGGACGAGCCGCAGACGTTCCTCGTCGACGCGCGCGCGACGGCCGACGAGCTCATCGATCGCGGCGTGCCGCTCGGCGAGGAGACGTCGGGCATCCCGATCGGGCGCCTCGTCGTCGAGGCGCTCGGACGGATCCCGAAGGTCGGCGACGTGGCCGCGCTCGGCAGCGGCGTCCTCGCCGAGGTCGTCGCGATGTCCCGCCGCCGCGTCCGCCGCGTCCGGGTCCACCTGGAACACGTCGGAAACAGCCCGGAAAGCGCGCCTTCCTGACCGACTTGCGTCCGCGCCGGAGCTGGGCAAGAACCCGGGCGCCGTGCGTGTCTCGTGCCGTACCCCTGCGCTGGCCGCCCTCCTGGCCCTCGCCGCGTGCGGACGCGCGCGCCAGACGGCCGAGACCGCCGACGCCGAGGCGACCGCGGCCGCGAGCGACGGAGGCGAGGCCGCGACGACGACGAGCGGCGAGGTCGCCGTCCTCGTCGACGCGGGCACCGGCCGCGAGGTGATCGCGCTCTCGAGCCCCGCCCCGGTCTTCACCGCGCCCGAGTGGCCGCCGAAGGACCCGCTCAAGGCCGCGGAGGAGCGCAAGGGCGTCACGCGCCTCGGCTATCTCCGGAAGGGCTCTCGGGTCGCGATCAAGGACGGCCCGATCGCGAAGACCAACTGCCCCGAGGGCGGCTGGTTCGAGCTCGCGACCGGCGGCTTCGTCTGCGGGAAGTACGCGACGCTCGACGCGAATCACAAAGAGCTCAAGTACGCGCCGCACGAGCCGTGGCTCGACAAGCCCCTGCCGTACGACTACGGCCTGAACCTCACGCCCGGCACCCCGCTCTACCGGCGTCCGCCCCTCCGGCGCGAGCGCAAGGAGTACGAGAAGACGCTCGCGATCGGCAAGGGCGCGAAGGCGAGCGAGCTCGCGAAGAAGCTGAAGCAGCAGGGCGAGGAGCTGCCCGCGTATCTGAAGGACGATGCGATCACGGACAAGCCGAAGCTCGGCTTCCAGGATCTGAAGGGCGAGAGCGACCTCATCGTCCAGCGCATGCTTCGCGGGTTCTACGTGTCGCTCGACACGAAGCAGCAGGCGTTCTCGGGCACGTTCTGGCGGACCGTGTCCGGATACCTGACGCCGAAGGATCACCTCCTCGTCCACGAGAGCAAGACGGAGTTCGAAGGCGTCCGCCTCGACGCGCCCGGCGAGACGCGGAAGCTCCCGCTCGCGTTCGTCGTCGGGTCGAAGGCGAAGCAGTGGTCGCTCTCGGCGGAGAAGAAGGCGAAGAAGGGCGCGCCGGTCGAGCGCTTCTCGATCATCGGCCTCACCGGCAAGCGGGAGAAGAGCGACGACGAGAAGTATTGGTTCTACGAGACGCTCGACGGCTACTGGCTCCGGAACGACCACATCGCGGTCGTGAAGCAGCCGAAGGTCCCCGCCGAGATCAAGCCGGGCGAGAAGTGGATCGACGTCGACATCGACGACGAGGCGCTCGTCGCGTTCGAAGGCGACAAGCCCGTCTACGCGACGATCGTCTCGACCGGCCGCCACAACGCCGATCCCGCGAAGGACCACACGACCGTCACCGGCAGCTTCCGCATCCGCGAGAAGCACGTCACCGACACGATGGACGACGACACGGGCGCCGACGGCACCTACAAGATCGAGGACGTCCCGTGGGTCATGTACTTCGAGCGGAGCTACGCGCTCCACGGCGCGTTCTGGCACTCGAGCTTCGGGCGTGAGCGCAGCCATGGTTGCGTGAATCTCACGCCGTTCGACGCGCGGAACATCTTCCACTGGGCCGGCCCCACGCTCCCGAAGGGGTGGCACGGCGTGGCGGCGAACGCGTCGAATCCGGGCACGCGCGTCATCGTCCACAGCGTGAATCCGCCGAAGAAGCCGGCCGAGAAAGCCGCCGAGAAGCCCGTCGACAAACCGGTCGCCGCCCCCGTCCCTTGAGCGAGCTCGGCGGCGTGCGCGCCGCCACGACGCAACGGCCGCGCTGCGACCAGTGTCGTTCAGTGTCGAGTGACGCAACATGGCGGTTGCGATCGTCGAGGCGCGCAACAGGATGGCGAGCGAGGAATCCTGCGCTTTTCTCGCGTGACACGACGTGGAATGCTCCGTGCACCGCGCGGCGGGCTCCGTGAGGCTCGCTCCTGACCCCACTCCGGCGTCCGGCTCGGGCGCGTTCCATCCTCTCCTCGGCCCTTCTCCGAGCCAGGCCGCGTCGCCGCTCGTGGACGCGCTGCTCCTCCTCGCGTCGGCCGCGAGCCTCGACCTCTCGCGCGCCGAAGTCGAACGGCAGCTCACCCGGGCGGCGAGCCCCGGGCGCGACGTCGTGGAGACGCTCGCGTGCGCAGGGGAGGAGCTCGGGATGCGCATGCGCGTCCTCGAGCTCGCGTGCGCCGACCTCGGCGGCCCCGCCGCCGCCGGCCTCTTCCCTGCCCTCGCGTTCGTGAACGGCGCCGGCGTCGCGATCGCATCCGCGACCCACTCCCACGTCGAGGTCGTCGATCCCGGCTCGGACGAGCCGCCGCGTCGCGTCTCGCTCGCGACGCTCGCGGCCGAGCTCGGCCTCGCGTCAGCGGCGATGCCGGTCCGCTGGCTCGTCGCCGATCCGAAGCGGAGCCTCGACGTCCTCGGGGACGGCGGTGGTGGCGGCGGCGACAGCTATCATGTCTCGCCCGAGCACAGGCTGTGGGAGCTGCTCCGGCTCGAGCGCGACGACGCGTGGGTCGCGATCGTCTACGCGGCCGGCGTCGGCGTGCTCTCGATCGCGACGCCGCTCGGCGTCCAGTTCCTCGTCAACACCGTCGCGTTCGGCGCGCTGATCCAGCCGCTCGTCGTCCTCACGCTGATGGTCGCGGCGGGGCTCGTCTTCGCGGGGACCCTCCGCGCGCTCCAGGCCTACGTCGTCGAGCGCCTCCAGCAGCGCATCTTCGCGCGCGTCGCGCTCGACCTCGCGCACCGGCTTCCGCGCGTCCGCGTCGAAGCGCTCGACGGTCAGCACGGCCCCGAGCTGGTCAACCGCTTCTTCGACACGGTCACGGTCCAGAAGGGCGCGGCGATGCTGCTCGTCGACGGCATCTCCGTCGTCCTGCAGACGCTCGTCGGGCTCGTCCTCCTCGCCTTCTACCACCCGTACCTCCTCGCGTTCGACGCGTTCCTCCTCGTCTCGCTCGCGGTGATCACCTTCGCGCTGGGCCGCGGCGCGACCGCTTCGTCGATCAAAGAGTCGAAGAAGAAGTACGAGCTCGCGGCGTGGCTCCAGGAGACCATCCGCCACGTGCACGCCTTCAAGCTCCAGGGCGGACAGGAGTACGCCCACGCGCGTGCCGAGTCGCTCACGCGCGAGTACGTCACGATCCGGCGGAAGCACTTCTCGATCGTGTTCCGCCAGTACATCGGCGCGCTCGTCGTCCAGGCGATCGCGAGCGCGGTCCTCCTCGGCGTCGGCGGCGCGCTCGTCATCGGGCAGAAGCTGACGCTCGGCCAGCTCGTCGCCGCCGAGCTCATCGTCACGGCCGTCGTCGCCGGCTTCTCGAAGCTCGGGAAGTACTTCGAGACCTATTACGACCTCGTCGCCGCGATCGACAAGATCGGTCAGCTCGTCGATCTGCCCGTCGAGCCCGCGGCCGGGATCGATCTGCCACCGGCGGACGTAGGCCTCGACGTCCGCGCCGTCTCCGTCGCGATCCATCGCGAGGGACGCGAGGTGCTCCGCGACGTGCACTTCGCGGTCCGCCCCGGAGAGCGCGCCGCGATCTTCGGGCTGAACGGCCAGGGCAAGAGCGTGCTCGTCGACGTCCTCTTCGGCCTCCGCGAGCCTTCGAGCGGGAGGATCGATCTCGACGGAATCGATGCCCGCGAGCTCTCACCGACCTCGCTCCGCAAGCGGATCGCCGTGCTCCGCGAAGCCGACGTCTTCGCGGGCACGATCGCAGAGAACGTCCAGCTCGGTCGTGCCGACGTGAGCCGGCACGACGTCCGCTGCGCGCTCGAGGCGCTCGGGATCTGGGACTTCGTCACCGGCCTACCGGAAGGGATCGACACGCGCATCGCGACGCGCGGTGTCGGGATGCCGAGCGGGTTCGTGACGCTCCTGCTCGTCGCGCGCGCGATCGCGGGCCGCCCGCGTGCCCTCGTCTTCGACGGCGTGCTCGACACCCTCGACCCCGGCGCGCGCGACGCGGTCCAGCGCGCGATCGCCCAGATCCAGCAGCGCTGCTCGGTCATCGTCGCGACGTGTGACCCCTCGATCCTCGCGTGGTGCGGCCAGGGCTACGTGCTCGAAGCCGGCACCCTGCGCCCCGCCGACCCGACCGGACGCGAGGAGGCGTCCCGATGAACCGTCCTTCGCCGTACCGCATGCCGCACGAAGCACTCGACGTGCAGGTCCTCCGCCTCGTCCGCGCGCCGCGCGCGACGCGTATCCTGGCGCGCATGCTCCTCGTGACGTTCGCCGCGTTCGCGTTCGCCCTCGTCTTCGTGCCCTGGCAGCAGAACGCGCAGGGCACCGGCCGCGTGATCGCGTACGCGCCGGTCGAACGGCAGCAGAGCGTCGACGCGCCGGTCGAGGGTCGCGTCGTGAAGTGGCACGTGCAGGAGGGCGATCACGTCAACCAGGGCGACCCGATCGTCGACATCACCGACAACGATCCCGAGATCCTCTCCCGCCTCCGTCAGGAGCGCGATTCGCAGGTCGCACGGATCGAAGCGGCGCGCGCACGCGTCTCGGCCGTCGGCGGCCGGATCGAGTCGCTCTCCGCATCCCGCGAGTCGGCGATCAAAGCCGCCGAGGGGCGCGTCCGGATGGCGAAGGACCGGATCTCCGCGGCGGAGCGCACCGTCGATGCGGCCGAGCAGGCGCACGAGACCGCGCGGCTCAACTACGACCGGCAGAAGCAGCTCCTCGCCGAAGGCCTCGCGTCGAAGCGCGCGCAGGAGCTCGCCGAGCTCGAGTTCGTGCGGACGAAGGCGGAGGTCGATCGAACGCGCGCCGCGTTGAGCGCCGCGCGCAGCGAGGAGGCAGCCCTCGCCGCCGATCGCTTCAAGGTCGACAACGACGGCAACGCGTCGATCAACGACGCGACCGCGACGCGTGCCTCGGCGGAGTCGGAGATCGCGAGCGCGACCGCCGAGCTCGCGCGGATCGAAGTGCGCCTCGCGCGCCAGAGCACGCAGGCTGTGAAGGCGCCGCGAGAGGGCACGATCCTCCGCGTCGTCGCGAAGCAGGGCGCCGAGATGGTGAAGAGCGGCGACGTCCTCGCCGTGATCGTTCCGGACACGCAGGAGCGCGCCGTCGAGCTGTGGATCGACGGCAACGACGTGCCGCTCGTCACGCCGGGACGCACGGTGCGCCTCCAGTTCGAAGGCTGGCCCGCGGTGCAGTTCGCGGGGTGGCCCGAGGTCGCGGTCGGAACCTTCGGCGGCACCGTCGCGTTCGTCGACGCCGCCGCCGACGACGGCAAGGGGAAGTTCCGCGTCGTCGTCGTGCCCGACGGCGCGCAGAAGTGGCCGGCGACGCGCTTCCTCCGCCAGGGCACGCGCGCGAACGGCTGGGTGCTGCTCGATCAGGTGCGGCTAGGCTACGAGATCTGGCGGCAGTTCAACGGCTTCCCGCCGCTGCTCCCGACCAAGGAGATGTACGACGAGAAACCGCTCGGCGTCTCCAAGGACAAGGAGAAGAAGTGATCCGCCGCCTGCTCGTCGTCGCGGCGCTCCTCGGCGCGGTGTCGGCGCCCGCGACCGCGCAGGCGCAGTCGCAGACGGTCGATGCCTCCGCGCGGCCGCTCACGCTCGGCGACGTCGTCGCCGCCGTCGTCGACCGTCATCCGCTCCTCCGCGCCGCCGCGCAGGAGGAGGCGCTCGCGGCGGCCGACGTGCTCTCGGCCGAAGGCGGCTTCGATCCGGCGCTCCGCGCGCGAGCGGCCGTCATCCCGTACGGCCCCTATCCGAACGAGCGGATCGACGTGTACGCCGAGCAGCCGACCGCGCTCTGGGGGACGCGCGTGTTCGGTGGCTGGCGGTACGGGCGCGGCTCGTTCGCGGTCTACGACGGCAAGCTCGAGACGGGCACCGGGGGCGAGGCGCGGCTCGGGGCGGCGATCCCGCTCTGGCGCGACGGCCCGATCGACCGGCGTCGCGCCGGCATCCAGAAGGCCGAGCTCGGAACGCAAGTCGCGAAGGCGAGCGTCGAGCAGCAGCGGCTCGACGCCGTCCGCGCGGCATCGCATCGCTATTGGGACTGGGTCGCGAACGGGCGGAAGCTCCAGATCGCGCGGGACATGCTCGCGATCGCCGTCGCGCGCGACGCCGGCCTCGCCGTCCGCGTCCAGCGTGGTGACATACCTGCGTTCGAGCGCGCGGAGAACGAGCGCGTGATCCATCAGCGCCAGGCGGCGGTCGTCGCGGCGGAGCGCGCGTTCCAGAGCGCGCAGATCGAGCTCGCGCTCTTCTATCGCGGCGGCGACGGCCAGCCGCTCACCGTCCCGGAGGAGCGCGTCCCGGCGGCGTTCCCGGAGCCTACAGGCGGAGCCTACGACCGCGCGACCGCCGAGCGCGTCGCGCTCGCACAGCGTCCCGAGCTGAAGCGCTTCGATGCCGCGCGCGAGCAGGCGCGCGTCGATCGCGAGTACGCGAACAACCAGCGGAAGCTCGGGATCGACCTCTCCGGCGCGCTCACGAAGGACTTCGGGCAGTTCGGCGAGGACTCGAAGCGGCTGAAGCCCGAGGTCGAGGTCGCGGTGCTCGTCGACGTCCCGCTCCTCACGCGCGTCCAGGACGGGCGAGTCCGCGCGGCGGAGGCGACGATGGCGCGCGTCTCGGAGCAGGCGCGTTTCGCGAAGGATCGTGTCGTCGCCGACGTGCGCGACTCGACCAGCGCCGTCGAGATGGCGCGCGAGCGGCTCGCGGCGGTCCGGAAGGAGATCGCCGCGTCGCAGACGCTCGTCGAGGCCGAGCGCCAGCGCTTCGACCTCGGCGAAGGTACACTCCTCCTCGTGAACCTGCGGGAAGCGGCGCTCGCCGAAGCCCGCGGTCGGGAGGTCGACGTGCTCGGCGACTACCACAAGGCGCTGGCGAGCCAGCGCGCCGCGACGGGCATGCCGGTTCGAGCCCCCGGAGGCTCGTGACCGTGCGCGTGGAGACCAGAGCACGCCTCAGCGTCGCGAACGCGTTCGCGCTGGCCTTCCTCGTCTGCGGTGCGGTCGTGATCGCCGCCTACGGCTGGTTCGTCGTCCAGCGCGAGACGTCGCGCCTCGAGGCGAGCGTCCTCGACGACCTCGTCGCGATGGGCGCGGCGCTCGAGCCCGCCGTCACGGAAGTGCGTGAGCGCGAGGGCGACGAGCGCGCGAAGCAGGTCATCGCCCGCGCGAACCGTTCGAACAGCGACGTGCGTCTCCGCTGGACGTGGCTCGACGTCGGACGCGACGCCGGAGACGCGCCGCGCGTCGGTCCCGGGAGCTCGATCGTGCAGGACGGCGACGCGCGTCGCGTGTTCGTCGTCGCGACGCTCGGCAGCATGTCGGGCCGACCGGCGGCGCTCGAGCTCTCGCGCGACGTCCCGCAGGAGGGCGCGCTCGTTCGCGACGCGATCCTGACCGAGGTCGCCGCGGCCGCGCTGATCGCGCTCCTCACCGCCGTCGTCGCGCGCCTCCTCGGCCAGTGGCTCATCGGAGGTCCGCTCGGCCGCGTCATCGCCCAGGCGCGCGCCGTCGGTGCGGGCAACCTCGACAACCGCCTCAAGCTCCGCGGGACGGCCGAGATCTACGCCGTGAAGACGGAGATCAACGCGATGTGCGACCAGCTCGCGGCCGCGCGCGAGAAGGTCGAGCGTGAGACGCAGGCGCGCGTCGAGGCGCTCGAGCAGCTCCGGCACGCCGATCGGCTCCGCACCGTCGGCACCCTCGCCTCCGGGATCGCGCACGAGCTGGGCACGCCGCTGAACGTGATCCTGTTGCGAGCCAAGATGATCAAGCGCGAAGGGGGCAAGCCCGCCGAGAGCGCCGAAGTGATCGCCGGTCAGGCCGAGCGCATGACGCGCATCGTGCGCCAACTGCTCGACTTCGCGCGGCGCAAGACGCCGAAGCGCACGCGGTGCGACCTCGCCGACGTCGCGGAGCACACGACGAGCCTTCTCGCGACGCTCGCCGAGCGCTCGAGGATCACGCTCCGCCTCGAGCGACCGAACGCGCCGCTCGTGGCCGAGGTCGATCCGGCCCAGCTCGAGCAGGCCCTCACGAACCTCGTCGTCAACGCCGTGCAGGCGAGCAGCCCCGGTGGAGAGGTCGTCGTCGCCGCGGACCAGCGCGAGGTCGTCAGCCCGAAAGGCGAGCCGCGCGTCGTCGCGTGCCTCGAAGTGCGCGACCACGGCTCCGGAATCGCTCCGGAGGACCTCGACCGCATCTTCGAGCCGTTCTTCACGACGAAGGACGTCGGCGAGGGCACCGGGCTCGGCCTCGCCGTCGCGCACGGGATCGTGAACGACCACGGTGGCTTCATCCGCGCAGCGAGCGATCGCGGCAACGGCACGACGTTTTCGATCTGCGTTCCCCTGGAGACCTCGTCATGAGCAGCGGACGTGTGCTGGTGGTCGACGACGAGCGGGAGATGTCTCGCGCGATCGAGCAGGAGCTCGAGGAGCGCGGCTTCGAGGTCACGACGTGTGACTCCGCCGACGCCGCGTTCGAGCTCGCGATGACGACGGAGCACGACGTCGTCGTGACGGACGTGCGGATGCGCGGGATGAGCGGAATCGATCTCTGCACCCGGCTCGTCGCGAACCGCCCCGACCTCCCCGTGATCGTGATGACCGGCTTCGGCAGCCTCGACACCGCGATCGCCACCTTGCGCGCGGGCGCATTCGACTTCCTCGCGAAGCCCTTCGACATGGAGGAACTCCACGTCGCGATCGACCGCGCGCTCGCGCACCGCCAGCTCCGCGAAGAGGTCCGGCGGCTCCGCCGTGAGGTGGCGAGCACGCGCTCGTCCGACGAGCTGCTCGGCAACAGCGCGCCGATGGTGGCGCTCCGCCAGCTGATCGCCCAGGTCGCGGAGTCGGACGCGACGGTGCTCGTCACGGGCGAGAGCGGCAGCGGCAAAGAGCTCGTCGCACGCGCGGTGCACCAGGCGAGCCGCCGGTCGCAAGGCCCGCTCGTCGCGATCAACTGCGCAGCGATGCCCGAGCAGCTGCTCGAGAGCGAGCTGTTCGGTCACGTCCGTGGCGCCTTCACGGACGCGAAGACGTCGCGCAAGGGCCTCCTCCTCGAGGCGAGCGGCGGCACGCTCTTCCTGGACGAGATCGGCGAGATGCCGCTCGGGATGCAGGCCAAGCTCCTCCGCGCGCTCGAAGCGCGGACGGTGCGGCCCGTCGGCGGGACGACCGAAGTGCCGTTCGACGCGCGCATCATCGCTGCGACGAACCGAGACCTCGAACAGAGCGTCGCGGACAAGACGTTCCGCGAAGACCTGTTCTACCGGATCAACGTGGTGCACATCGAGCTGCCGCCGCTGCGCGCGCGTGGCAACGACGTGCTCCTCCTCGCCCAGCACCTCGTCGCGCGCTGTGCGGAGCGGCAGGGGAAGAAGATCACGTCGATCGCGCCCGCGGTGGCGGAACGGCTCCTCGCCTACGGCTGGCCGGGCAACGTGCGCGAGCTCCACAACTGCATCGAGCGCGCTGTCGCGCTCGCGCGCTTCGACCAGCTCGTCGTCGAGGATCTCCCGCCGAAGATCAGGAACTACAAGCCGACGCAGGTGGTGATCGCGCCGGACGACCCCGCCGACTTCGTGACGCTCGAGACGCTCGAAGCGCGGTACGTGCAGCGCGTCTACGACGCCGTCGGTCGCAACAAGCGCCTCGCCGCGCGCATCCTCGGCGTCGACCGCACGACGCTCTACCGCAAGCTCGCGCGCTACGGCGTCGAGCCGCCGAGCACGCCCGTACGTGAGGGTCCGCCCTCGCGTCAGCCGTGAGCTCCGGCGCCAGTGGTACGCGA
Organism: Polyangiaceae bacterium; assembly: GCA_039809485.1. Lineage (GTDB taxonomy): Bacteria > Myxococcota_A > Polyangia > Polyangiales > Polyangiaceae > Labilithrix. Next base: position 16,881 of record JBDHVE010000147.1, read on the forward strand.
CGTGCTTCGGTGTTCGCTGTCCGATGCCGTTCGATCCAGTCGTAGAGGAGCACAGAGAGTCCCGGCGTATCGTGCTCGCCGAGGACGACGACGAGATGCGCAGGCTCGTCGCGCATGCCCTCCGCGAGGACGGCGCGAGCGTCGAGGAGCTCGCGACGGGTCGTGAGCTCCTCGACCGTGTGGCGGCCGCCCTCGATGCTTCGGCGGCGATGCCCGACGTCATCGTGAGCGACATCCGGATGCCCGGCGCGTCGGGCCTCGACGTGCTCCGCGAGCTCCGGAGGCGTGGCTGCGAGGTGCCCGTCGTGCTCCTCACCGGCTTCGGCGACGAGGAGCTGCACGCGGAGGTGCGCTCGTTCTCGCACGCGCTGCTCTTCGACAAGCCATTCGACCTCGACGAGCTGCTCGGCGCCGTGCTCCCCACCCACGCCTGATCGCCGAGTGCGAGCGCGGCCGTGGACGCGCCGCGGTCTGCGGCGTCGTCCGACGGGCGTTGCATGTCGCAACGGTGCCGAGCTGGCGGCGGGGTGGGTCGCGCACCTCGAACACATGATATCTATCGGACATCCTTAGATATTGAGATACTCTTGCGCCAGACCGTGGGCAAACGCGACGCGCGACACGGCCCGGCTCCCGATCCGCCGCCGCGCGCACGGTCGTACGTCGTCGCAGGGCGGCCGCTGCACGCCTGGTCCGGCCGCGCTCCGGGCGGAAAGAGGCGGAAAGACACGCACGAATGCGTGTCGCGACGAGCCGGTCGGGAGGCATCCGGCCGAGGGCCACCACGCGCGGTCGCGCTCCGGCATCGCACGCTCCGAGGCGTCGTGTGGCGGCCGGTCCGGGCAACCGGACGCGTAGATGGACGCGTTCTTCGACACTCCACACGCGACCTGTTGCAGATCGCAACCGGGCCCGTTTCGACAATCGCCGGTTTTCTGCGCTGCGACGGCGTTCCTCGCCCGGCACGGTGCGTGCGTCGAGGGTCTTCGATGCCGTCCCCGACCGAGACCGCCACCGACCCCCTCGACCGCGCCTCGGCGGAGTGGTCGCAACCAGCCCAGGGAGTGGCTGACATGACCTCCGTTCCGACCCCCTCTTCCTCCTCTCCCCGTCCCACCCCGGCGCGCCGCCGTGGATTGTCCCGCGTTCGCGGCGAAGTGCTCCGCGCAGCCGTCGAGCAGTGGACCAAAGAGAACCCTGGAAAGACCCGCGAGGATCTCGTCCGCGAGCTCGACGCGAAGCTCCGTGAGATGGGCGAAGGGCGCGACACGCGCACCATCCGCCGCTATCTCTCGGGCGAGCTCGCGACGATCCCGTCGAAGGTCGCCGAAGCGATCGCGACGATGCTCGACGTGAAGGAGGAGCCCGAGCTCGCGATGGTTCCGTGGGACCAGACCGCGCCGCTCGTCCGAGCGTGGCTCGCACTCCATCCGGAGTTCTCGAAGCGCGCTCTCTCGGTTCGTCTCGCCACCGCGCTGAGCGCGAAGGGCGAGCCGGGCGGCGTCGACTACCTCCAGAACGTCCTCGCCGGCAAGCACGCGCGCGTCGGCCGCGCGACCGTGCACGCGCTCCGCGAGCTGCTTGCGCAGGACGGGATCACCGACATGGCGGAAGCGGCGCGCATCGAGTCCGAGCGCCGTCACGCCGTCGACGGCCGCGCGCTCGAGCCCGCGACGCAGCTGCTCGAGCTCTGCGCAGCGTGGAAGAAGGTGAACCCGAACGTGTCGGGCCGCGCCCTCGCCACCCTCCTCCACACGAAGGCGAAGAGCCGCTCGCTCTCGATCGGCTTCGCGCAGCTCGAGCGCTGCGTGAACGGTCGCACGCCGCGCGTCCGCCGGGCCGTCCGCGAGCTCATGCAGGAGCTGCTCACGGACGGTGGCGCGACGGAAGCGCCCCGCGAAGTGCTGTCGGAAGCGGCCGAAGAGTAGTCGAGCTCGGTCGTCTCCGGTCGAGAGGGACGCGCTTTCGAGGCGCGCCCCTTTGCGGACTCGCGTCGCGGACACTAAGAAGGTCAGCTCCTCATGCTGCCCATTCGGCTCCGCGGGGCGACCACCCACAACCTCAAGTCCGTCGACCTCGACCTCGAGGCCGGTGAGCTCGTCGCGCTCACGGGCCCGAGCGGCGCGGGGAAGTCCTCGCTCGCCCTCGACACGCTCTACGCCGAAGGCCAGCGCCGGTTCGTCGAGAGCTTCAGCCCGTACGCGCGCCAGTTCCTCGAGCGCCTCGAGCGCCCTCCGGTCGAGAAGCTCGATCCCGTCGCGGCGACCGTCGCCGTCGACCGGCGTGCGCCGGTGAAGTCGAGCCGGTCGACGGTCGCGACGCTCACCGACATCGAGCCGTACCTCGCAGCGCTCTTCGCGTGCGAGGCGGTCCCGACGTGCTCCGACTGCGGTCTCGCCGCGGTGTCGACGAGCGCTTCGGAGATGGCGGCACGCGTCGTCCGCGAGCTGCCCGAGAAGCGCGCGATCGTCACCTATCCCGTCCGCGCCGAGAGCCCGGAGGCGTACCTCGAGCTCCGCGAGACGCTCGCGAAGGAAGGCTATCGGCGCCTCGTCCTCGGCGGCAGCGTCCGCGAGATCGACGACGTCAAGCCGAGCGAGGCCGGCCGGCCGGACATCCCGCTCGAGGTCGTCGTCGACCGGCTCCAGCTCCGCGAAGGCGACGTGCGCCGCCTCCAGCAGGCGATCGAGACGGCGTGGGAGCGTGGTCACGGCCGCGCCGAGCTGCGGGTCGCCGAAGCGGGAGAAGGCCGAGCCCACTTGCCGATCGCGCGCGGGCTCGTCTGCCCCGGCTGCGCGCGCTCGTTCGAGCCGCCGCGTCCCGGCCTCTTCTCCTACAACTCGCCGCTCGGCGCCTGCGACGCGTGCCGAGGTTTCGGACGTGTCATCGCGGTCGACTGGGACAAGGTCATCCCCGACCCGAAGATGACGATCGCGCAAGGCGCGATCAAGGCGTGGTCCGGCAAGTCGAGCGAGTGGGAGCGCGAGGTCCTCGCGCGTTTCGCGAAGAAGAACAAGATCCCGACCGACGTCCCGTGGGGCGCGCTCACCGAGGCGCACCGCCGGATGATCATCGACGGCGAAGGCACCTGGCAGGGCGGCAAGTACCCGGGCGTCGCGGCCTGGTTCAAGTGGCTCGAGACGCGCACGTACAAGATGCACGTCCGCGTCTTCCTCTCGCGCTACCGCGACTACGTCCCGTGCACGACGTGCAGCGGCGCACGCCTCAACGCGACCGCGCGCTCGTACCGCGTCGCGGGGCTCGACCTCGGCGGGTGGCACGCGCTCACCGTCTCGCAGGCGCGCGGCCGCCTCGACGACGTCCCCGCCACGAGCCCGCAAGGCCGGCGGGTGAAGAGCGAGCTCGCGTCGCGCCTCCGCTACCTCGATGCGGTCGGGCTTCCGTACCTCGCCCTCGACCGGCAGGCACGGACGCTCTCCGGCGGCGAAGCGCAGCGCGCGAGCCTCACGACCGCGCTCGGCGCGTCGCTCACCGGCACGCTCTTCGTCCTCGACGAGCCCACGGTGGGCCTCCACGCGAGCGACGTCCCGCGCCTCGCCTCCGCGATGGAGGACCTCGCGCGCGCCGGCAACACGGTGCTCGTCCTCGAGCACGATCGCGCCGTCGTCGAGCGGTGCCACCGCGTCGTCGAGCTCGGGCCGGGCGCCGGTCCGCACGGCGGACGCATCCTCTTCTCCGGCGCGCCGAAGGAGCTCGCGAAGAGCGACACCGCGACCGGCCGCGCGTGGAGGAAGGACACCGTCACGAGTGAGGCGGAGCGGAAGAAGGCAGCGAGCCATCTCGAGCTCGAAGGCGTCGTCGAGAACAACCTCCGGATCGACGCGGTGAAGATTCCGCTCGGCGTCCTCTGCGCCGTCACCGGGCCGAGCGGCTCGGGCAAGAGCACGCTCGCCGAGGACATCGTCTTCCGCGCCGTCGCGCGCCGGACCGGCGACGCTTCGGTGCCGAGGCCCGGGAAGCTGTCCGCTCTCCGCGGCTACGAGGGTCTGAAGAGCGCGGTGCTCGTCGATCAGTCGCCGCTCGGGCGCACCGCGCGCGGCAACGCCGCGACCTACACGAAGGCGTGGGACCGCCTCCGCGCGCGCTTCGCCGAGGAGCCGGAGGCGAAGCGCCGCGGCCTCACGACCGCGCACTTCTCGTTCAACGTGCCGGGCAAAGGCCGCTGCGATGCGTGCTCCGGCGAGGGATACGAGACGGTCGAGATGCAGTTCCTCGCCGACGTCATGCTGCTCTGCCCCGTTTGCAAGGGGAAGCGGTTCGGCGACGAAGTCCTCGCCGTGACCCACGAGGGGAAGACCGTCGCCGACGTCCTCGCGATGACGGTCGAGGAGGCGCTCACGGCGTTCTCTCCGAAGACGAGGCGCGACTACGTCCTCGAGCGCGCGCTCGGACCGCTCGCGCGCGTCGGCCTCGGCTACCTCCAGCTCGGACAGCCGCTCTCGACGCTCTCCGGCGGAGAAGCGCAGCGCCTCAAGCTCGCCCGCGCGCTCTCGCAGGACGCGAAGAGCACGCTCTTCGTCGTCGACGAGCCCAGCGCGGGCCTCCACGCGAGCGACGCGGAGCACGTCGTCGCCGCGCTCCGCGCGCTCGTCCACGAAGGCGCGAGCGTCGTCATGGTCGAGCACGATCTGTCGGTCGTGCGCGAGGCGGATTGGGTCATCGACCTCGGGCCGGGCGGCGGTCCGGACGGCGGGACGATCGTCGCCGCGGGCACGCCGGAGGACGTCGCGAAGACCGAGTCGAAGACCGGCCTTGCGCTCCGGCCGCTCCTCGTCCGGAGCGAGGCCGTCGCGAAGGTTCCCGCCAAGGCGAAGAAGAACGGCGCGAACGGGCATGCCGTCCTCGCCGCGATGCACGACGCACCGCCGCCCGCCGCGCACGACGCGATCTCGGTCGAGCACGCACGCGAGCACAACCTGAAGGACGTCTCGATCCAGATCCCGCACGGGAAGCTGTGCGTCGTCACCGGCCCGAGCGGGTCGGGCAAGAGCTCGCTCGCGTTCGACGTCGTGTTCGCCGAAGGGCAGCGCCGCTTCATGGAGACGCTGACGCCGTACGCGCGCCAGTTCCTCCCGACGCTGCCGCGCCCCGACGTCGACCTCGTCACCGGCGTCCCGCCGTCGATCGCGCTCGAGCAGCGCACGTCGCGCGCCGGTGCGAACTCGACCGTCGCGACGGTGACGGAGATCGCGCACTACCTCCGCCTCCTCTACGCGAAGGTCGGCGAGCTGTTCTGCCCCGACTGCGGATCGCGCGTCGCGCCGAGCTCGCCCGACGAGCTCTTCGCGCGCCTCCGCGCGATGGGCAAGACGAAGCGGACGCTCTACGCCCCCGCCGTCCGCGAGCGGAAGGGAACGTACCTCGACGTCTTCACCGCCGCCGCGCGGGCAGGCGTGACGACCGCGCGGGTCGACGGGCAGATCGTCTCGGTCGATCCGCCGCCGAAGCTCACGAAGACGAAGGAGCACTCGATCGACCTCATCGTCCACTACGGCGCGATGAGCGAGCTCGATCGCGCGGTCTTCGATCGCGCGCTCGCATGGGGCGCCGGCGCGCTCCGGGTCGGGCCCGGGACCCCCACCGCGACGCCCGCCTCCGGCGAGGAGATCCTGTCGACCGCGCGCGCGTGCACGAAGTGCGGGACCGGCATCCCCGAGCTCGATCCGCGCTGGTTCTCGTTCAACACGAAGCAGGGACGCTGCGACACGTGCGAAGGCACCGGCGTCCGTGGTGGGCACGAGGGCTGGGTCGATCCCCAGGACGGCAGCAAGATCGAGCCGTGTCGCTCCTGCAAGGGTGACCGCCTCGCGCCGATCCCGCGTTCGGTGAAGCTCGCCGGCGAAACCTATCCGCGGATCATGGCGCGCAGCATCACGAGCGCGCTCGGTCACCTGAAGACGCTCTCGCTCGACGGCAAGGACGCGATCATCGCGAAGGCGCCGCTCGCGGAGCTGCTCCGCCGCCTCTCGTTCGTCGAGCAGGTCGGCCTCGGCTACCTCGGTCTCGGTCGCAGCGCCGGCACCCTCTCGGGCGGCGAGATGCAGCGGCTCCGCCTCTCGGCGCAGCTCGGCAGCGGCCTCACCGGCGCGCTCTACGTGCTCGACGAGCCGACGATCGGTCTCCACCCGCGCGACACGCGGCGCCTCATCGGCAACCTCCGCGCGCTCGTCGAGACCGGCTCGACGGTGCTCGTCGTCGAGCACGACTCGGAGACGATCCAGGCGGCCGACCACCTCATCGACCTCGGCCCGAGCGGCGGCAGGAACGGCGGTCACATCGTGGCCGAAGGCTCGCCCGCACAAGTCCTCCGCGTCGCGGCCTCGCCGACGGGGAAAGCGCTCCGCGAGCCGCTCGGCGTCGTTCGGCCGAAGCGCCCGATGAGCGACACCTGGATCGAGCTCGAAGGCGCGCGCGCGAACAACCTGAAGAACGTCACGTTCCGCGTCCCCGCCGGACGGATGTGCGTCGTCGCCGGCGTGAGCGGTTCGGGCAAGAGCACGCTCGTCCAGCGCGTCTTCTTCCCTGCCCTCCGCAAGCACCTCGGGCTCGTCGCGGACATCCCGGGCGCCCACGACCGGATCCGCGTCCCGAAGGCGATCCGGCGCGCGCTCGCGGTCGACCAGTCGCCGATCGGACGCACCCCGCGCTCGGTCCCCGCGACGTACCTCGGCGTCTACGACGAGATCCGGAAGCTCTTCGCGTCGCTCCCCGAGTCGAAGACCCGCGGGTGGACCGCGGCGCGGTACTCGTTCAACACCGGCGCCGGCGGGCGCTGCCCGGGGTGCGACGGTCAGGGCGCGATCGTCGCCGAGATGTCGTTCCTCCCCGACGTCGTCACGCCGTGCGAGACGTGCCAGGGCGCGCGCTTCGAGCCCTCGACGCTCGACGCGAAGTGGATGGGGCTCTCGATCGGCGACGTGCTCCGCCTGAGCGCGGCCGAGGCGGCGCAGCTCTTCGCGGCGCACCCGAAGATCGCGCGACCCCTCCAGACGCTCACCGAGCTCGGCGTCGGGTACCTGTCGCTCGGCCAGGGATCGAACACGCTCTCCGGCGGCGAAGCGCAGCGCCTGAAGCTCGCCGGCGAGCTCACGCAGGGCGTCGCGCACGAGCCGACGGTCTACGTCCTCGACGAGCCGACGACCGGGCTCCACCTCAGTGACGTCGGCAGGCTCGTCCGTGTGCTCGACCGTCTCGTCGAGCGTGGTGACACGCTCGTGGTGATCGAGCACCACCCCGACGTCATCGCGAACGCGGACTGGGTGGTAGAGCTCGGGCCCGAAGCGGGCGAGAGCGGCGGCGCGATCGTGTTCGAAGGCGAGCCGCGCGCACTGAAGAAGCGCAAGACCGCCACGGGCCGCGCGCTGTCGGACCTCTCCGCGACCGTCTGATCGAGGGCGCCCGCATGCATGCGGCCGGCACGCCCGCTGCTTGGTTCCTCACTGTCCGGAAACGAACAGAGAGGAGCCGTGGTCGTGGTGTTTCGTCATCTCTCGCTCGCGCTGATGGTGTGCATGGGTTCGGTCGCGCTCGCCTGCAGCGGAGGTGACGATCACCCGACGACCTTCGCCGAGTACGGCTACGCCCCGATCGGCGGCGCCTCCGGGACCGGCGGCGCGCAGGGCGGCGGCACCGCCGCGAACCAGACCGGCAACGGAGCCGACGACACCGGCACGAACGACGGCACCGGCAACGGCACCGGCCAGAACGGTGACAACGGCAACAACGGCAACACCGGGAACAACACCGGGACGGGCGGCCTCAACGGTGCGCCCGGCGGCGGCGTGAGCGGCAGCGGCGGCATCAACGGCGCGTCCGGCGCCGGCACGGGGGGGACCGGCGGCGCGAACGGCGGAGCCGGTGGCGGCGT
>JBDHVE010000148.1:0-24515 GCA_039809485.1 Polyangiaceae bacterium
GATCGGCGACGACGACGTACGACAGCCAGTGCGTCGGAACGCCCGGCTGCGTCTTCTGGATGTCGGCGACGGCGCCGCTCTCGGCCTCGAACGTGGCGCTGCCGTGGAAGGTCCCAGCCTTCCACGAAGTCACCTTCGCATAGAACGCCTTCGCGCCCTCGACGTCCGTCGTCGACAGCGTCTCCCAGCAGAACTCGCCGACGCCGGGCATGCCCGCGGGCCGCGCGGCCTCCTCGGCCGAGCCGTACTTGAACACGTTGAAGTACGCGCCCTGCGGATCCATCACGGCGGCGAAGCGACCGACGCGTGGGATGTCCTGCGGCGGGACGAGGACGCGTCCGCCCGCGCCTTGCACGGTCTTCGCGGCGGCGTCGACGTCGGGGACGGTGACGTACGACGACCAGCTCGGCGGCATCCCCGTCGCCGCGGCCGGGATCTTCATCACGCCGCCGAGCGCCTTCTCACCGAGGTGGATCTGGGCGTACTCGGGCGACCGCTCGAAGCGCCAGCCGAAGACCTCGCTGTAGAAGCGCGTCGCGGCCTCCACGTCGGTCGTCAAGAGCTCGCGCCACACGAACTGCCCGGATCGATTCGTCGTGCTCATCGGGACCCCCTTTCGCGGCGGCCGAGAAAACCCGCGTCGACCGCGGCCGTCAAGAGACGAAGCCCGTGAGAACCGCCTGGAAGCGGACGCCGGTGTCTCCTAGACTCCGCGCCCCATGAGCGACACGGCCCTCCGGCGAACTCCCCTCCACGATCGACATGTCCGGGCCGGCGGCCGCATCGTCCCGTTCGCGGGCTGGGAGATGCCCGTCCAGTACAAGGGCATCGTCGACGAGCACCAGGCCGTCCGGACGGCTTGTGGCGTCTTCGACGTCTCGCACATGGGCGAGCTCGAGCTGTCGGGCGAGTACGCCGCGCAGGTCGTCGACTACCTGATCACGAACGACGCCTCGAAGCTCGTCGACGGCCAGGCGCTCTACACGTGCGCGTGCAAGGAGGACGGCGGCATCCTCGACGACCTCATCATCTATCGCGCGGCGCAGGACCGCTGGATGATCGTCTGCAACGCGTCGAACCACGAGAAGATGGCGGCGCACTTCAAGAAGGCGGCCGAGAACCACTGCGAGTTCAAGGACCGCAGCGACGAGACGGCGCTCATCGCGCTGCAGGGACCGAAGGCGTTCGAGGTGCTCGATCGCGCTGGCGCGGACGCGGCGAAGCTCCGCGAGCTGAAGTCGTTCCACTTCCGCGACGCGGTCGTCGCGAACATCCGCTGCACCGTCGCGCGCACGGGCTACACGGGTGAGGACGGCGTCGAGATCTTCTGCGCGTGGAACGACGCGCCGGCCCTCTGGGACCAGCTGATGGAGCTCGGCTCCTCGCTCGGGATCAAGCCGGCCGGTCTCGGCGCGCGCGACACGCTTCGGCTCGAAGCGCGTCTCTCGCTCTACGGCAACGACATCGACGAGACGACGAATCCGCTCGAGGCCGGCCTCGGGTGGGTCGTGAAGCTCGACAAGGCGCAGTTCCTCGGCAAGGAGGCGCTCGCGGCGATCAAGCAGAAGCCGCTCCCGCGCAAGCTCGTCGGCTTCGAGGTGACCGGCCGCGGGATCGCGCGCCACGGCTACCCGCTGCGCGACGCGTCCGGCAAGGAGATCGGGATCTGCACGAGCGGCAGCCCCGGTCCCACCGTTGGCAAGAACATCGGGCTCGGCTATCTGCCGGCCGAGATGAGCGCGATCGGCACGACCTTCCTCGTGGACTGCCGCGGGAAGAACGTCGACGCGGTCGTGGTGAAGACTCCCTTCTACAAGCGTTCGGTCTGAAATTCAGGAGCAGCGATGAGCAACATCCCGGCAGGCCTCAAGTACACGAAGGATCACGAGTGGGCGAAGGCCGACGGCAAGAAGGTGAAGGTCGGCATCACCGCGTTCGCGGTCGAGCAGCTCGGCGACATCACCCTCGTGAACCTCGACGTGAAGGTCGGTGACGAGGTCGCCGAGGGCAAGGCGTTCGGGACGATCGAGAGCGTGAAGACGCTGAGCGATCTCTTCGCTCCGATCGACGGCAAGATCGTCGAGATCAACGGCGCCCTCGACGGCAAGCCGGAGCTCGTGAACGAGGACTGCTACGGCGGCGGCTGGATGGTCGTCATCGAGGCGAAGGACGAAGCGGCGATCGCCGCGCTGATGGACGAGAAGACGTACGAAGCGCACGTGAAGGCTTCGGCGCACTGACGCGCGTGGAGGCGCGGGGGGGATCGCTCGGGACGACGCTGGTCGTCCCGGGTTACGACGTCTGGGGCCTCCTCGGCGAAGGAGGCATGAGCGAGGTCTGGCTCGCGAAGCACCCGGTGCTCGCGGTGCCGGTCATCGTGAAGACGCTCCGCCGCGAGCTCGAGACCCGCGAAGGGAGCTCGGCGGCGGGGCGGATCCTCTCCGAGGCGCGTCTGATGGCGCGCGTCTCGAGCCCGCTCATCGTGCGCGCGATCGACGCGGGGCAGCTGCCGGGCGGTGGCACCCCGTACCTCGTGCAGGAGTACGTCGACGGGCTCGACCTCGCGGAGCTCGATCGGCGCCGGCGCGCCGCGCTCGGCGTCGGCCTCCCGCTCTGGATGGTGTGCCTCGTGATGCGCGACGTCTGTGCGGCGCTGCGTGCGGCGCACTCGGCGGGCGTGATCCATCGCGACCTGAAGCCGTCGAACGTGTTCGGCGCTCCGGAGTCGGGGATCCGGCTCGGCGACTTCGGGATCGCGGTCGCGAGCTCGGAGCGCGTCCACGACTCGTCGGGGACGCTGAAGTTCATGGCGCCGGAGCAGCTCCGCGCGCAGGAGATCGACCGCGCGACGGACGTCTGGGGCGCGGCGGCGACTGCGTGCGACCTCCGCTACGGACACGCGCCGTTCGGGTCGGTGGAGGAGATCCTCGACGCGACGTGCCCTCCACGCCTGCTCACGCCGCAGAGCCCGGCGGAGGCGTACTTCCAGGAGCTCCTCCGCGGGATGCTCGCGCGCGACCGCTCGCACCGGCCGCCGGATCTCGCGCAGCCCTATCGCCACTTCGCGATGCTCGCGAAGGCGATCGCGCCGATGCCGCTCGGCGCGACGCGCGTCGACGAGACCACGCTCTCGATCTCCGGTGTCGAGGTAGGCTTCGTCGTCGGCGACATCGCGGAAGCGCGCGCGACCGCGATCGTGTCGAGCGCGAACTTCGAGATGAAGATGCAGAGCGGCGTCGGCGAAGCGCTCTGCCGCCGTGGCGGACGCGAGATCGAGGACGAGGCGCAGGCCGGCGGCGAGCAGCCGCTCGGTTCGTGCATCCGCACGACGCCGGGTCGCCTCGCGGCGAGTCACGTGTTCCACGCCGTCGGCGCCTGGAACGAGGTGAGCTGCGTCGGTCGCGCCTTCTCGCGCGCGCTCCTGATGGGCGAGGAGTTCCACGTCAGCTCGCTCGCGGTGCCCGCGCTCGGGACCGGAATCGCCCGCGTCGGCGTCGAGGCGAGCGCGAACGCGATGCTCCGCGCGCTGCGCTGGCACTTCGAGCTGGGCGGGACCCGCCTCAAGCGGATCACCTTCCACCTCGACTCCCACGACAAGCTCCGGACGTTCCTCGACGTCGCACGTGAGGTGTTCGGCGCGCGTGACGTGCGCCATGACGGGCCGCTCGACCTCGGTCTGCCGGCGTCGGTGCATCCGCCGGCGATGCCGGCGCCGCCGCCGGTCGCTCCACCGGCGAACGTGTCCGGCGACGCGGAGACCGCGCTCGCGGACAGCGAGAGCGTCGGAACCTAGCCTTCGATTTCGACGCGGTTCCGGCCGGCGCGCTTCGCGCGGTAGAGCGCGGCATCGGCGCGTGCGACGACGTCCGCGACGTCGAAGCCGTTCCGCTCGTCGGCGGAAGCGACGCCCGCGCTGAACGTCACGTGACGGGCTTCGTCCTTCGGTCCGAGCGGGATCCCCTTCCCCGCGAGCGACTGGCGGAGGCGATTCGCGACGACGCGTGCAGCAGGGCCGTCCGTGTTCCGGAGGAGGAGGACGAACTCCTCGCCGCCGTAGCGGCAGGCGACGTCGTCCTCGCGGAGCCCCGAGCGGAGCGTCTCGGCGACGTGCAAGAGGACGCGGTCGCCGTCTTCGTGGCCGTAGGTGTCGTTGACGAGCTTGAAGTGGTCGATGTCGACCATCACGACCGAGAACGGCCGCCGATGGCGACGCGCGTGCGCGCTCTCCTCGCGGAGGCGGCGCTCGAAGTAGCGCCGGTTGAACATCCCCGTGAGGGCGTCGTGCGCCGCGTTCTCGAGCGCGGAGCGGAGCTTGTTCCGGAGCTCGCGCTGCTGGCGCGAGCGGTCCGCGAGGGCGCGGACCTTCGCGCAGAGCAGCGCCGCCGAGAACGGCTTCGTGACGTAATCCTGCGCGCCGGCCTCGAGGATCTTGACGACCTCGGTCTCCGGCGGCGGATGACCGAACACGGCGAGGACCGGCACGGAATTCGTCGCGGCGTCGATGCGGAGCTTCCGCAGGAGCTCCCAGGCGTCACCGCTCGCCATCGCGAGGTCGACGATGACGCAGTCGAGCGTCGCGACCTTCCCGACTGCGATCTCGAACGCCTTCGTCGGCGACTCGGCCTGCGTCGCGTGGACGCCGAGCATCGTCGTGTGGACGAGCACGAGCTTCCGCATCGCCTCGTCACCGACGACGAGGATCTCCCCCGTCGCGACGGGGACGATCGAGAGGAGCGAGTCGCGGACACTCACGACGTCGAGTCTACTCCATTGTTCGCCCGTTCGCTCGTTGCCGCATCGCGTGCGCCGGAGACGACCGCGACGGCGCCGACGAGGATCAGCAGCCCTCCGACGACGGGCACGATCCCGAGCTTCTCGCCGAGGAATCCCGCGGCGACGAGCACGGCGACGAACGGCTCGAGCAACGTGAGCACCGACGCGTGGCTCGCCGGCACGCGTCGTAGACCCCACACGAACATGAGCCCGGCGAGCGCGCCCGGCCCGAGCGCGCCGGCGAGGACGACCGCGAGCGCGTTCGGGTCGACCAAGCCCCAGTCGGCTGCCGGGACCGCGAGGAAGAGGAGCGGCGTCGAGACGAGACCGTGAAAGAACATCATCTCGCTCCCCGAGAACCACGGCACGAGCCGCTTGTTGACGAGGACGTTCGACGCATAGAAGACGGCGCTCCCCGCGCCGAGGAGCGCGCCCGTCACGTCGCCGGCGCCGAGGCCGGCGCGCCACGGCTCGAGGAGGAGCACGAGACCGACGAACGCCGCCGCGACCGCCCCGTACGTCCGCGGCCGGCTCGGCTCGCGGAGGACGAGCGGCGCGGCGACGGCGACGAAGACCGGCGTGAGGTAGTGCGTGAGGACCGCGACCGCGACGCTGGTCCGATGGTACGCCGCGAAGAAGAAGCCGATGTTGAGCGCGTCGCTGAGGCCGAGCCACGCGACGAGCAGCCAGGCGCGGAGCGGCGCCTTCGCCGCGACGCGGTCGCGGAGCATGAACGGCAGCGACGCGAAGGTGAGGACCGCCATCACGATCGCGGATTGGAGCGCCGCCGGCATCGTCGCGCGCCGGAGGATGAGCGGCCAGAGACCCCAGGACGACGCCGCGACGGCGACGAGCGCGTAACCGACGGCGGCTCTCTTCGCGGCGGCTTCCTGCGACGACACGTTCACGCGGAGCCGAGCAGGCCCTTCAGCTTCGCGAGCGTCGTCAGCGCCTCGAGCGGCGTCAGCCGATCGATGTCGAGCTGGCGGAGCAGGTCGAGCGCCGCAGGCGACGAGGGCGCGGCGGCCCCGGCCGGCGCGGGCGCGCCGGCAGGCGGCGCTCCTCCTCCGAAGAGCTCCATCTGCGGCGCACGCTTTCCGGCCTTCGGCCCCGCACGACCGGGCCCGCGACCGCTGTCCTGCCCCTTCTCGAGGCTCTCGAGGAGCGCACGCGCCCGCGCGAGCACTGGCTCGGGGAGACCGGCGAGACGCGCGCACGCGACGCCGTAGCTCCGGGACGCCGCGCCCTTCTGCACCTTGTGGAAGAAGACGATCGAGCCGGCGTGCTCACGCGCGCTGACGCTGTGGTTCTCGGCGTGCGGGCAGCTCAGCGTGAGCTCGGTGAGCTCGTGGTAGTGCGTCGCGAAGAGGCCGCGGCAACCGACGACGTCGTGGAGGTGCTCGGCGACCGACCACGCGATCGAAAGGCCGTCGTACGTGCTCGTCCCGCGCCCGATCTCGTCGAGGACGACGAGCGAGCGGCGCGTGCCGCGGCGGAGGATGTTGGCCGTCTCCTTCATCTCGACCATGAAGGTGCTCTCGCCCCGCGCGAGGTTGTCGCTCGCGCCGACGCGCGTGAGGAGGCGGTCGACGATCCCGATCTTCGCGCGCTTCGCCGGGACGAACGCGCCCATCTGCGCGAGGACGACCGCGAGCGCGACCTGTCGCATGAACGTGGACTTGCCGGCCATGTTCGGGCCGGTGACGATCCAGAGGCGCGCGCGGTCGGCCGGCGCGTCGGGCGACGCGTCGAGCTCGACGTCGTTCGGCACGAAGTGGCCCGCGGCGGCGAGCTTCTCGACGACGGGATGCCGCCCCTCTTCGAGCACGAGCTCGAGCGACTCGTCGACCTCCGGGCGCACGTAGTCGTCACGGTGGGCGACCTCCGCGAGCGCGCAGGCGACGTCGATCTGCGCGAGCCGCGCCGACACGTTGCGGAGGCGCTCGACGTGAGCCGACATCTTCTTGACGAGGTCGGTCCAGAGCTCCGCTTCGCGCGACCCGAGGCGCTCCTCCGCGTGCGCGAGCTTGTCGGCGAGCTCGTCGAGCTCGTCGCACGTGAAGCGCTCGCCGGTCGCGATCGTCTGCTTGCGGCGCCACGTCTTCGGCGCCTTGCCGAGATGGCTCTTCGTGACCTCGATGTACCAGCCGAAGACGCGGGTGTAGCGGAGCTTGAGCGAGCCGATCTGCGAAGTCTCGCGGAGCCGCCCTTCGAGCTCCACGATCACGCGCTGGCCGTCGCGCGCGAGCGTCCGCGCGTCGTCGAGCTGCGCGTCGAAGCCGTCGCGGAACACGCCGCCCTCGCTCGCACGGAGCGGCAGGTCGTCGGCGAGCGCCGACGCCAGGATGGAGTGGAGGTCCTCGCACCGATCCACGAACGGCTCGCGGCGCGCGAGCTCGAAGGCCTCACGGAGCGAGGCGTCCTTGTCGCTCGCGAGGGCCTCGTCGATCGGCGGCAGCTCCGCGAGCGTCGAGCGGAGCTTGCCGAGCTCGCGCGGGCCGATCCGGTCGACGGCGAGCTTCACCGCGAGGCGCTCGAGGTCCCCCACCTCGTCGAGCCGCTTCCGCACCTCGGCGCGGAGCCCGGGCTGGGTCACGAACGCCTCGACGGCGTCGAGCCGGCGCCGGATCTCGGCGACGTTCGTGCGCGGCGCGAGCAGACGGCGCCGGAGGAGGCGCGCGCCGGGAGCCGTGCGCGTCGCGTCGATCTGCGCGAGGAGCGATCCGCGCGTCTCACCATCCATCGTCCGGACGAGCTCGAGGTGCCGCTGGGTCGCGTCGTCGAGGACGAGCGTGTCGCCGAGCCGGTACTCGACGAGGCGCGACACGGGCAGCTTCCGTCCGGGCTCGCAGACGCGGGCCTGCGCGACGCAACGCGCGGCCGCGACGAGCCCGAGGTCGCTCGTCGCCGCCTTCCGCGCCTGGCCCTTGCCGAGCACGTCGTCGAGGAGCGCGATCGCGGACGCGACGTCGGTGGCGGTGCTCTCCTCGCGCACGGTCGCACGCGGCAGCGACGCACGGACGGAGGCGAGGAGCGGGCCCGACGTCCCGAGCACTTCGCGCGGATCGAGGCGCACGAGCTCGGCGACCGCGGCCTCTTCGTTCTCTGCCTCGCACGCGAGCAACTCGCCGGTCGAGAAGTCGAGAACGGCGATCCCGATTCGACCACCGAGGTCCGGCGCGCTCGCCTCGACCGCGGCGAGGAAGAGGTTCTTGCGCGCGTCGAGCCCGGCGTCGTCGAACGTGATCGCGGGCGTCACCACGCGCACGACCTCGCGCGGGACGATACCCTTCACCTTCGACGGGTCCGCCATCTGCTCGCAGATGGCGACCTTGTGGCCGACATCGAGCAGCTTCTGCACGTACCCGCTCGCGGCGTGGTAGGGCACGCCGCACATCGGGATCGGCTCTTCCGCGTTCTTGTTCCGGCTCGTCAGCGTGAGGTCGAGCGCCTTCGCCGCGACGACCGCGTCCTGGAAGAAGATCTCGTAGAAGTCACCGAGCCGGAAGAAGACGATCGCGTCGGGATGCGCCGCCTTCGCGGCGAGGAACTGCCGCATGACCGGCGTGTCCGCACCACTCGCCTTCGCCATCGCCCCGAACGATTGTCAGAAGAACGGCGAGCGCGCAATGGAGACGGTGCGCAGATCGACGATGACGAGGCCCTGGGAGGCCGCATCGACGACCGCGACCTGGCCGAGCGGCGGGATGAACCGCATCGACTGCGGGCTCACGCTCGTGCTCTGGCCGCCGATCGCGACGCTGAGCGACTGGAACTGCCCGCGCGTCGTGAAGCGCCACTGCGTGTCGCGGAGCGGAGGCGCGTCGACCACCCTGGACCCACCGTTGTCGTCGGGAACGACGGCGATGCCGTTCTCGACGAAGAACGAGAAGACGGGATTGCGCAGCGCGAGGACGGAGTCGCGCGAGATCGCCGGCGCGTCCCCCGTCGCCGCGCGCGGGACGCCGGGTGCGCGCGCGTTGAGGAGCGCCTCGCGCGGGTCACACGACGGCTCGCAGCGGCCGCCCGCGCCCGGCACGAGGTGGCTCAGGAAGCCGTAGCTCGAACCGACGGTGACCCACTGCCCGCCGCCGCGGACGGTGAACTTCGCCTGGCCGTGGAAGCAGCACTGCGCGAGCGCGAGCGATCGCGCGTTGGTCGGATGCTTGTAGACGACCTCGCGCGTCGCGTTCGGCGTCGTCTGGAAGTTGAAGAACCGTCCGAGGACGAGCTTGTCGTCGTAGGCCTCGAGGATCGGGAAGTCGCGGCCCGGGCTCTCGTCACCCGGCGCGCCGAACGTCGCGTTGCAGAGGTCGTAGCGGGCGCGGCCCGGCGCGGCCTCGATGTCCTTCCAGCAGCTGCCCGCTTCGGTGCTCGAGCCGATCTTCCAGTAGTCGTCGTCCGGCCCGAGCAGGTCGCTCGTGATCTGGACGTAGTCGGCCATCCGCCGGTCAATTGCCTCGGCCGGCGGACGGCGGCCGGCGCTCTGGAGCGCGGACACGACGGCGGCTGCGCGCTCGCGACCGAGATCCCAGTCCTCGACGCCCTTCGCGCAGAAGCGTGCGCCGGGCTGACGGACGACGAGCGACTCGAAGCCGTCCTCCGTCGCGAGCGCGCCGCTGTACCCCTCGAAGCCGGGGAGCGCGCCCTCGTAGGTGATGCTCCAGTCCTGATCGATGTGGACGTCCGGCACCTCGAACGAGAAGCGGACGCCCGGACCGGTCGCGGCCTCGGCGGGGCGCTCGATCGTCGGCTCGAGGATCGGCGTCGCCTCGCTGCCGTTGCCCGCCGTCGCGAGCTGCACCCCGCGCCGTTCGACGACGGGCGCCGTCGAGACGTACGGGATCTGCTTGCCCGTCGTGGTCGACGCGCGCAGGAAGACCGCGGAGCGGAGGCGGTGCGGGAGGCTGACCGGGAAGTAGGCCTCGTCCGACGTGCTGTCGGCGGCGGCGATCGGCGCCGAGTACGGGTCCGTCCCCGTCGCCGTCTGTCCGCGCGCGATCGAGCTGTAGGCCGGCTCGGTCTCGCCCTGCGGCGGCACGAACGTGGGGCCTGCGCCGGTGAGACGTGCGGGGCGACGGCAGGGCGCGTCCCAGTCGTCGACGTCGACGACGGCGACCGTCCCGTTCGCGAGCGTCACGAACGCGAAGACGCCGCGGAGGCGTCGCGGACCGAACGCACCGAACGCCGCGGACGGCGCCGCCGAATTCGCGCGGTAGAGGATCCCGGGGTCGTTCGGATCGGCGTTCGGGTTCGGGTTGCACAGCGCGCCCGTGAGGCCGGTCACGTCCTCCGGCGCACGCGTCACCGGCACGTCCGCGCGTGCGAACTCGACCGCGACGACGGGCGAGTTGAACGCGACGCGATCCGGCGACTGGAACGGATTCAGCTCCGGGAACGGACGCGTGAGCGGCGTCCGGACGACGTCCGACGGCGCGGAGACGTCGAACACCATCAGCGAGCCCGTGCGCGCGTCGACGGCGTAGAGGAACTTCTCGTAGTCGCGCGTCGGCGGGCTGACCGCGAGCGCGCGGACCCCCACCGGGCGGCTCGGATCGGTGAGGCTCGTCGCGAGGAGCGGTGCACGCTCGCGGATCGCGCCCGGCGTCGACACGTCGAGGACGTGGACGAACGGCACGGCCTCGTCGGCGACGTAGATCGTCTGCTCGTCGCGCGCGATCGCGACGACGCGCGGCGCCTCGAGCGGCCCGACGTCGAGCGGGATCGTGCCGGCGTCGCCTTCGGGCCTCGCGCACGCGCCCGCATCGACGGCGCCACCGTCGGTCGTCGTCGCGCAGCACGGGGGAAGACCGCAACGCGCCGAGTGCGCCGGCACCTCGCACGTGAGGTCGAGCGCACCGGCGTCGGCGTACGGCACGCCGTTCGGCCACGTCGGCCCCTTCTGGAAGGCTGGGGGGACGAGGTCCTCGCCCGCGAGCTCGACGGCCGAGGTGACGACGCAAGGCGCGAGCGAGCCGGGCGCGACCACGGCGCCGGCATCGGCCGGAAGGAGCCCTGCGCCGCGGAGGAACGGCTTCGGGTCGATCGTGACGACCTTCGCGCGTGTGAGACGATCGCCGGGGAGGACGGCGACGACCTCGTAGCCCGGGTCTCCGCTGCCCGGCGTGATCGCGCGCGGCACGATCGAGAGCGCAGCAGGCGCCTGCTCGAGCGCGCAGACGGGCCACGACGCGAGCGTCGGCAGTCCGAGCGGGTCGGGCGGGAGCGGCACGTCGATGGCGTTGCCGGCCGCGTCGTAGCTACGGACCGCGGCCTTGTCGCCGAGGATGCGCTCGCTCGGGAGCGCGTAGATCGCGGCCTTGTTCGGCTCCGCCGACGCGACGAACGTCATCTGGCCGTCGGGCGCCGACGCGATGTCGGTCGGGTTCGCGCCGACGGGGAGGAAGTTCGCGCTCGGCGTCTTCGCGCTGACGTCGATGATGATCCCCGACGTCAGGTTCACGACCGCGACCTCGCCGCGCGTCGTCTGGGTGACGAGCGCGAAGAGCTGGTTCGTGAAGCTCGCGCCGTCCTCGTCGGCCGGCGTCGGAGTGCACTCGTTGACGGGACGGCCCTCGGGGCGGATCACCTGCCGCGTGCCGTCCGGAAGATCCTTCGTCATGCGCAGGCAGACGAAGTCGACCTTCTGCGCGCGCTCGAACGTCCGCACCGGCACCGGGGTCGGCGTCTGCGTGCAGGCGAACAGGACGACCGCCATCGCCACCGCGGCGAGCACGGCGAGGAAGCCGAGAGCGAGGCGCTTCCGCCCTTTCACGTACCGGCTCATCAGGTTCCCTTGGGGTTCGTCGGCTCGCCGAGCGTGAAGACGACGCGCTCGAAGGTGCTCGGCTGACGGCGATCGAGATCGAGCACCTGCACGTACGACTGCGTGAAGCTCGCGACGTACCCGAAGCGGTAGCGGGTGAGGCCGGCGATGCGCTTGTCGTCCTCGACCTTGTCGTGGCGCGCGACGGCGGCCATGTCGAACGGGTCGAACGCCATCGCGAACGGGCCGGGGCCGGTCCGGATCACGCTCTCGAGCCGACCCGCCTCGGGATCGAAGACGAAGACCTGCGCCGCGTCGAAGCAGACGACGAAGACGCGAAGCGCGTAGGCGCCGTCGCTGTCCACGATCGGCGCGAGGAAGACGCGCGACGGGCCGGCCGCGAGCGGCTCGCTCCGGAAGATCGTGACGAGATCGGGATCGTAGGCGCCGGTCGTCGCGTTCGTCCCGCCGACCTCGCCGACGAGGAGCGCCGCCGGCGAGCGGTTCGCGACGAAGAGGCGCGAAGGCTTGCGCGCGCACGCGAGCACTTCGTCCGGCGTCCGCGCGCGTGCCTTGCACGCGAGACGCGGCGTCGGGTCGATCGCGAGATCGCGCGAGTCGACCCCGCTCGGGCTCGTCGTGATCGGGAAGAGGATCTCGCGCGTGAGGAACGGGCGCCGCAGCGTCGAAGGCGTCGTCGGCTGCCCGCTCGGCAGGCGCGTGCCGCCGTCCGCGAGCGTGACGAGATCGACCGCCTCGTCGGGGTACTGGCGGAGCAGCTCGATCTGCGCGTTCGCGCGGCTCGTCTGGAGGAACGCCGGGTACGGGACCGGCTGATCGACGAACGCAGCGGGGTCGTGCGGGATCGCCGCGAGGCCGACGCCACCGACGGCGACGCCGTCGAGGACGAACTGGAGCGACGGCACCACCTCCGCCGTCCCCGTCAGCGCGTCGGTGTCGGTCGGACCGATTCCGGTCAGGAAGAGGCTCGTCTTCGTGTCGTTCTGGTGCGTGACGACCGCGGTGCGGCCGTCCTCGCTGAGCGTCGCGCCGAACGGCTCGCCCGGCATCCGGAGCTTGCGCGTGTTGCCGACCTCGTCGGGATCCTCGCCGACCTGATGGCGCGCATCGCACCGCCGCGAGGTCGCGGACTGACCGCAGTCGATCCGCCACGGCGCATACGCCGCGACGTCGCGCGAGTCGGGCGGAATGGCGTCCACCGTGTCGCGGGCGACGTTCCCCCACGTCAACGTCGCGTTGCCGCGGACCGGGATGAAGAGGCGATCGTACGGGCGGGGGACCGCCGGGGCCGCGACGGTCGGCGGCTCGGAGAGCAGCATGTCCGTCGCGAACGCGCCGATGACGGCGGTGTCACGCTGGTAGAACTCGGAGCGGACCGGCGGCGCGCACGTCTCGCCGAGCGGCTGACGCGAGCCGTTCGGCTGGAGCGCAGGCGCCTCGCCGGCGAGACAGGACTCCTTGCTCGGGTACGGGGGACGGACCCACGGCAGCGCGGGGTTCGTCGGATCCTTGATCACCTCGAGGACGTGACGCCGGATGAGCGTCAAGTCGTACGACTGCAACGTGCCGCCGTTGTACTGGAGGTCGAAGTCGGCGTTCGCGACGTAGAGGACGGACCCGCCGTGGGAAACGCGGAGGCCCACCGGGAAGTAGAAGCGGTCGAGCGGCGGGTCGGCGCCGTCACCCTGCGAGTAGCAGGATGCACCAGCGGCCCCGGCTGCGAGGAGCGCCGAAGCCGCGAGGAACGCGCGTAGTCTGGCTCCCTGGCGGCCCATTTCGCGCGCAGCCTAGTGTGGCGAGTCCGCGGAACGCAACCGTTTCCGCGGGCGTGCGGTCCTGCGCGGGGGCGGGCTCGCCTCGCAGGCTCACGTCACGGAGCGTTCGGGCCTCGGCCGCGGCTACGACGTCACAGCTCGATGATGGTGACTCCGCGCTTCCCCTCGTCACTCTCGTCGCGCCGCTTCGGCGCCACGGGGTGGCTGGGAGTCACGATCGGAATCTCGAGCTGGGGCTGCTCGTACCGCTTCCGCTCTTCTTCTTCGCGTTTGCGAATCTGTTCGATGATGAACGGGGGGAGCATCGTCGGGGTCCTTCCTCGGAGAGGGCGGACAACAGGAAGCGGGCCTCTGAAGCAGCTCTGGTCGTGTTTGCGGCGAAAGCAGCCTCTAGATGGAAGCTAGCAACCCGGTCCGATCGGTCAAGTGCGCGGCCTCGCGGAGCGCGCGTCGAGTGAGAGCGGTCGTGATGATGTGCCTCGTGGCGCGGCCGCACATTCGAACCACCTTTCCGGTCGGCCTCCGGGAACCGTCCCCATCGAGCGTGGTCCGTTGATAGAGTCGAGAGGTGGTCCCGTCGATGTCCCGATGAGCCTTTCAACAGCGCCTCCGAAGGGTTCCGAGCGAAGGCCGCGGTTCGCCGCGCCGCGGCACGGACGCCGCACGCTCGGCGTCCGGGTGGCCATCCGCACCACGTTGGCCTTCCTGGCCACGCTCGTGGTCGCGCTTCTGGCATGCCGCGCGGAAGCCGCACCGTTCGATCTCGGCGGAGGCGACTGGGAGGGCGCTTCGGAGCTCGTGCGTCTCGCACGGAGCGAGCTCGGCGCGTCGCGCGTGGTCGTCACGAGCGAGCTCGATTACGCGCAGCTGAAGCCCGAAGACGGCGTGCTCCTCCTCTTCCCGGAGAAGAGCCTCGACGTCGATCAGCTCGCGAAGTTCATGCGGGCGGGCGGTCGCGTCGTGATGCTCGACGACTTCGGCCGCGGTGACGCCTTGCTCCGGCACTTCCGGATGGGCCGTGTGCCGCTGCCGCGCAGACCCGCGGAGTACCTCCGCGGCAATCCGCAGCTCGCGCTCGCCGAGCCCGCGAGCGCGCATCCCGTCGTCGCGGAAGTGAGCCGCGTCGTCACGAACCACGCGACCGGGCTCTCGCACGACAACCTCTCCCCCGTGCTCAAGATCCGCGGGCAGGACGGCGAGCCCGAAGTGATCGTCGCCGTCGCCGGCGCCGTCGGCCAAGGGCGGCTCCTCGCGGTCGGCGATCCTTCGATCGTCATCAACGCGATGCTGAAGTACGCGGGCAACAAGGCGCTCGCGCGCGGCCTCGTCCGCTACGCCGTCGACCACGACGTCTGGGGCAAGCGTGGCGGGCGCCTCTTCGTCCTCGCCGGGGGTTTCGAGCAGAAGAACGGCTACGGCGGCGAGGAGGACGGGATCGAGGACATCTTCCGCCTCGTCCGCGACGTCCTCGACTCCGTGCGACGCGAGGGCATGCCGGCCGTCCTCGCCTACGCGTTCGCGATCGCGATCGGGCTCGCGCTCGTCGTCTGGGTCGGCTCGCGCGCGGGACGCCTCCACAAGCCGCTCGTCCCGCGCTTCGTCCGTCGGGTCCCTGCCGTCGCGCAGGGCGGCGTCGCCGGCCATGCCGCGGTGATCGGCGCGCCGCAGACGTCGCGCGTGCTCGCGATCCTCGAGCTGAAGAGCGCGCTCGAGGAGCAGCTCACGACCTTGCTCGGCGCGAGCAAGGTCCCGACCCAGCAGGAGCTGCTCTCGCACGTCGCGGCGGCGCGTCTGCTCGACGCCGAAGGGCTGCACACGCTCCGGCAGCTTCTGCTACGAATGTCGAACGTCGAGACCATGGTCGTCTTCCAGCGCAGCGGAGGAATGGTGCAGCCAGTGCGCGACAACGAGGTCGTCTCGATCGCTCGTACGGTGAAGCGCCTCCTCGAGATGGCGGAAGCGAACAAGCACGCGGCGGAGGGCCTCGCGGCGCATCCGGTGGAGGCGACATGACGGCACCGGTCGCAGGCGGCGGCGGTCACGAGATCGCGGCGGCGAAGGAGAGGATCGAGGATCTCCGCCGCGAAGTGCAGCGGACGTACATCGGCAGCGGGCGCGCGCTCGACATGATGCTCGTCGCGCTCCTCGCGAAGGGCCACGTCCTGCTCGAGGGCGTCCCCGGCGTCGCGAAGACGACGCTCGTGAAGGCGTTTGCGACCGCGCTCGGCTGCTCGTCGCGCCGGATCCAGTTCACGCCGGACCTCCTCCCGGCCGACATCACCGGGACCTACGTGCTCTCGCCGCGGGAGGGGACCTTCAACCTCCGCGCCGGTCCCGTCTTCGCGAACGTCGTGCTCGCGGACGAGATCAACCGCGCGCCGGCGAAGACGCAGTCGGCGCTCCTCGAGGCGATGCAGGAGCGGCAGGTCACGATCGAGGGCGACCGCTTCGAGCTGCCGCTCCCGTTCCTCGTCCTCGCGACGCAGAACCCGATCGACCTCGAGGGCACGTATCCTCTCCCCGAAGCGCAGATCGACCGCTTCCTCGTCCGCGTCGCGATGGGCTACCCGAGCGCGCGCGACGAGGCGCTGATGCTCCGCACCCACGGCATCGACGCGCCCGCGGTGAGGCCGGTGCTCAGCGCGCAGGACGTGAGCGCGCTCCAGGGCATCTGCGCGCGCATCCACGTCGACGACGACCTCCACGAGTACTGCGTCGCGCTCACGACCTACACGCGCTCGCACCCGAAGGTGGCGCTCGGCGCGAGCCCGCGCGCGACGCTCGGCCTCGTCCAGGCCGGCAAGGCGCACGCGCTGCTCGCCGGCCGCCCGTACATGGTGCCGGAGGACATCCGCGCCGTCGCCGTCAGCGTCCTCGCGCACCGCCTCGTGCTCGTGGCCGAGGTCGAGGCGGAGACGCGTACGCGCGAGCTCGTCGTCGAGGAAGCCCTCAACAAGGTCGGCTACCGTCGCGGCTTCCGCGCGGTCTGAGACGCGAGAGGGTCGGCCGTGCAGCTCCACCCGACCCGCGCCACGTTCCAGGTCGCGCTCGCCGGCGCGGCGCTCGTCGCGGTCGGCGTCGCGGCGAAGGTGAGCGCCGCGGTCGCGTTCGGGGGCGCGATGCTCCTCGCGGTGACCCTCGGGCGCGCGCTCGCCCTCTCGACCGTCACGCGCATCCGGGCCTCGGGCTTCGAGATGGTGTGGAGCGGGACGAAGCGCGTGACGCGCGCGACGCGCGACGAGGAGATCGTGCTCGAGGCGGAGCTCCGGAACCGCGGATTCGACGACGCACGCGGCGTGAACCTCCGCGCCGTCGCGTCGAGCAACCTCGAGGTGACGGTCCATCCGCAGACCCTCGAGCTGCCGGCCGCGTCGAAGGTGAAGTTCCAGATGCGCGTCCGGCCGAAGCGCGTCGGGCGCTGGGGCGTGCACGGCATCTCGCTCGAAGTGCGCGGGACGCCGCTCGGCGGCGAGGGCCTCTACGAAGTGCCGCTGATGTTCGCGAACCCGCACGGGATCGAGGTGGTGCCGAAACCGCTCCTCGCGATCCTCCAGACCGCGCGCGGTGGCCGTTCGCGGCGGGTCGCCGAGGCCGGTCGCCCGTCCCCGCTCGCGGGCGAGGGCGAGCAGCTGAAGGAGCTGCGCGAGCACGTCCCCGGCGATGCGTTCAAGCGCATCGCGTGGAAGGCGAGCGCTCGGCGCGGCCAGCTGCTCGTCCGCGAGATGGAGCGCGAGGAGCGCGACGTCGTCTGGCTGCTCCTCGACGCGTCGGTCGAGCTCTGGGCGGGCGACGACGGGAAGGCGCCGCTCGACATCGCCGTCGACGAGCTCGGCGGCGTCGCCGCGCGTCACATCGGGCGCGGAGACCGCGTCGGCCTCGTCGTCCTCGCGTCGCGGATGCGGACGTGGCTCGTGCCCGAGATGGGCCCGCAGCAGGCGACGAAGATCGTCGCGGCGCTCGCGAGCGCCGCGAGCATGGTCGACTCCGACCGCTGCGAGCTCGACGAGGCCGAGCTCGCCGCGCGCGTCGCCGAGCACCTCCGCCCGCTCGATCCGCGTGGGCTCGCGGACATCCCGCGCGGTAACCTCGAAGCGCTCGCAGTGCGCGCCGAGGCGATGCGCGCGCGCGCGCCGTTCGCGCCGCGGCAGCCGCTCGCGGCGACGCCGCGCGAGCAGCGCTTCCGTCACTACATCGCGTCGTTCGGGATCGAGGTGCCGCCGCGGATCGACGGCGAGCGCGAGCGCGCCGACACGCAGCTCGCCTCCGCGCTCGAGAAGATCGCGCGCGAGAAGAAGCACCGCGCGAGCATCGTCCACGTGTGGGCGCCCGCGCCCGGTCCGGAGAGCGTCGTTCCGGCCTCGCTCCGCAAGCTCCGGGCGCGTCATGCGGAAGTGCGCTGGACGATGCCTTCGTTCGAGCCTGGTCTCGCGCCCGCGAACGCCGCGGTGCCCTCGGTCGAGGACGTCGTGCGCGACGCGGTCCGGATGCGGGTCCGCGCCTCGCAGGCGCGGGCCGAGCGCATCCTGCGCGGCCTCGGGGTCCGGGCACGCCACGTCTCGCAGAAGGGCCGCCCGCGCCCGATACCGTCCCTCCCTCCCCCGCCGCCGAACGAGATCGGCGCGCCCGTCATTCCCCCGCCCCCCGCCCCGCCGCCCGTCACGCCAGGAACGATGCACGACACCCTCATCGACCCGCCGCGCCGGGGTGACACGTGAGCGACGCGCGCGCCGTCCTCCGCCGCGCCGGTCTCGCGCCGAAGAAGAGCTTCGGCCAGAACTTCCTCGTCTCGCCGCACACGGTGGAGGCGATCGCGAAGGCGTGCGTCCCCGACTCCGAAGTCGGCCGCACGCGCGTCCTCGAGCTCGGCGGCGGCACCGGCGTGCTCTCGCGTGCGCTCGTCGCGCGCGCGGGACACGTCACCGTCGTCGAGCGCGATCGCGACCTCGTGCCGGTGCTCCAGACCGAGCTCGCCGACGCCGTCGAGCGCGGTGCCTGCACCGTCGTCGAAGGCGATGCGGCGACGGTGGACGTCGCCGGCTTGCTCGGCGACCCCGATCCTTCGCGCCCGCGCGTCCTCGCCGGCAACCTCCCCTACCAGATCACGGGGCGGCTCCTCGAGCGCGCGGTGGAGAACGCGGAGCACCTCGATCGTGTCGTCTTCATGGTGCAGCTCGAGGTCGCCGAGCGGCTCGCGGCCGGCCCCGGCTCGAAGACATACGGAGGACTGACGGTGTTCGTGAACGCCGCGTTCCGCGTCACGAAACTGTTCAACGTATCGAAGGGCTCGTTCCACCCACCGCCCGACGTCACGAGCGCGGTCGTCCTCCTCGAGCCGGAGCGGCCGCGCCGCGCCGAGGAGACCGACACGTTCCGCGCAGTCGTGAAGGGCGCGTTCGGCGCGCGCCGGAAGACGCTCCGGAACGCGTGGAGCGGGCTCGGTCCGTCCGAGGTCGTGGCGCGCGCGGCGGAGGCCGCCGGCATCTCCCTCGACGCGCGCGGCGAGACGCTGTCGGTCGACCAGTTCGCGGCGATGGCGAAGGCGCTCGAGAACCGCTGACCCCGCGTGCGCGCACGCGTGCGCGCCGTGCGTGCACCCGGTTTTTTCGCCCATGAACGCCGAGAAATCGCGCGATTTCGAGCTGGCCCGGGCGTTGCTCCGACTCGGTTCGCCCCGCACGACGCGGGGACAACCAGAGGAGCGACAGCGAACATGGACCCGAACCTCCAGCCCATCCACGGAATCTCCCTCGAGCGCTACGCCGACCTCGGCGCGGCGATCGGCGACGACATGAACGACGCGGCCAAGGTCGCGGCCGTCATCGAGGCCGAGGGGATCTCGAAGGAGGCGTGGGAGGCCGCGAAGACCGGGTGGACCGCGCGCATGCAGGACATGTCGCTGATGGGCCGCGTCGCGATGGCGTACATGCCGCTCTACCAGGCCGCCCTCGCACGTCGGAAAGGCGGACGCGCGACGGCGAGCTACGACGACTTCGTCGCGGTGAGCGCCGCGATCAAGGTCTTCGGCTACGAGGCCGCCCTCGCCGCCTGCAAGGTGAAGGGCACGGACTGGACCGAGATCGCCGCCCACTGGACCCGCACGATGGGCGAGCAGATGATGCAGTACGCTGGCCACTCGAACGCCGTCGCGCAGGAAGAAGCGCGCATCCGCGCCGGCGGCTCGCCGCGCGCGATCGAAGTGAAGCGCGTCGCGTCGCAGGCGAACGGCAATCCGGAAGCGACGCTGCGGAGCGCGCAGCCCGTCACGCAGCTGCCGGACCCGATGGCGCAGGCGATGAACAACCCCGTGCTGCAGCAGGCGATGGCCGCGCAGGCGCAGGTGATGCAGAACCCGCTCGGCTTCGGCTTCGCCCAGGTCGGGGCGTTCCTGAGCGGCGGCGTCGTCCCCGGGGCCCAGGTCGTCGTCACGCATCCGGCCGACGGGCAGCGCTACCCGGGCCGCGTCCTCTCGACCGCGCCGCAGCAGACGCTCGTGCAGTTCCCGAACGGGGCGCAGCAGTGGGTCCCCGCCAACGCGGTGCAGCGCGCATGAGCTCCGCGGTCTACACGTGCAAGGGATGCGGCGCGCCCTTGTCGATCGATCAGATGCGCGGCAAGGACTGCCCGTACTGCCGCGCGGCGTTCCCCCACCATGCACGCGCGGTCGAGCACGCCGCCGTCGTCCAGCAGGTCATGGCGCAGAACATGACCGCCGCCGCGCAGTGGATCCCACAGGTGATGCCGCCGATCGTGTTCGGGGTCGATCCTCCGCCTGCGATCGCGCCTCTCCCGACCTACGTGGGCCAGCAGGTGAACCTCGCGATGAAGCGCACGCAGCAGGCGATCCTCGCGGCGGTCGCGATCTCGATCGGGATGGCGGTCTTCGGGACCGTCCTCTCCTTCGTGCTCCTGCCCTGATCGGTCAGCGCGCGGCGGCGTTCTTGTAGCTCTTCGGGATCGTGAAGAGCGCGCGCTCGAGCGGACGCGGGATCCAGCGCGTCGCTTCGATCCGGCTCGTCTCCTGGCCCTTCGCGTCGAGCTCCACGACGCGGAGGGCGAGCGCGGAGCGCACCGAGAGCTCCTTCGTCCAGGCCGGCACCATCGCGATGCCGGGGTCGACGAACGCGGCGCCGAGGAGGACGCACGCTTCGCGCTTCGTCTTCTTCTCGACGAGCTCCCAGACCTCGCAATCGCGTTCCGCGACGCGGTCCTTGCGATCGGTCTTGTTCACCGTCACGTCGTCGGCGGCGCCCGACGACGCGAGCGCCGTCGCGCCGAACGTGTGCTTCTTGTCGTCGACCGAGAACACGCGGAGCGCGGCGGTGTCGACGATCTTGCGGAGCCCCTCCGTCTCCGGCGTCCGGACGAGCGTGCCGCGGACGAGCCACGTCTTCTCGGGCCCCGGCGGCGCGCCCTTCTTCTCCGTGCGCACGGTGAGCTCGCCCTCGAGCGGAACGCTCTCCGGCACGTCGAGGACGGAGTCGGCGACCTTCGTGCCCGCGTCGCCGCGCGCCTTCGCCTTCCGCGCGTCGAGGAAGGTCTGCGGGACGCAGGTGCCCTCCTTCACGTAGGCGCCGTTGTCGTCACGCGTGTCGAGCTCGACCTCGACGCAGCGGATCCCGGGCGCGCAGTCCTCGGGCGGGACGCACGCGCGGCTGCAGATGCCTGGCTCGTCGACGTCGGGGCGCATGCACCGCGGCGCGTCCTTCCCGCAGTCGATCGCCCACGAGCACGGGCCGCCGAGGGGCTGCTTCGTCACGCCGTAGCGCGTCCAGATCCAGAACCCCGCGCACGCGAGAACGGCGGCGACGACGAGGACCTTGCGGAGGAGCCCCGGCCCCTTCTTCTCGGGGACGTCGGGATCGAGCTCGCTCACCGGCCCTCGTACGGCGCTCCCAGCTCCTTCAACGCCTTGATCGCGTCGCGGCGGTTCGGCTCCGTCGTCGGCGCGAGCTCCATGTAGAGGTTGTAGTGCTCGATCGCGGCCGGCTTCTGACCGGTCTTCCTGAGCGCTTCCCCCGCCTCGAACGCGGCGCCGTAGAGCCAGCCCGGACGCGGCTGCATCGACTTGCCTTCCGAGACGGCGTAGCTGAGGTGCTTCGCGGCTTCGGCGGCGTTGCCCTTGTCGCCGAGGAGGCGGCCGTACCGCCAGCGCCAGTACGGCATCTTGTCGTTCGCGGCGATCGCCGTCGCCCACTCCTGCATCGCCTTCG
This sequence comes from Polyangiaceae bacterium, assembly GCA_039809485.1. GTDB lineage: Bacteria > Myxococcota_A > Polyangia > Polyangiales > Polyangiaceae > Labilithrix. The sequence continues at coordinate 21,546 of JBDHVE010000148.1, forward strand.
CGACGTCGTTCTTGTCCTCGTAACACTCGGCGAGCGTCGCGTGCGCTTCGATCCGGCTCGGCTTCAGCTCGAGGGCGCGCTTGAGGTCCTTCACCGCGTCCTCGACCGCGGAGCGACGGCGCTCGACGACGCCGCGCTGCCAGTACGCATCGGCGAGGAGCTTGTCGAGCTTCAGCGCCTGCTCGACATGGGAGGCGGCGATGTCGAGCTGCGGCTGCGCCGCGTCGTTCGCCGCCCAGGCGACGTAGAGGTGGTACTCGGCGCGGTTCGGATCGAGCTCGACGGCGCGCTTCAGGAGCGGCATCGCTCGCGGCGTGTCGAGACCGCCCTGCTTCAAGTAGGCGCGGCCGAGGAAGTGGTTCGCCTCGGCGCTGTTCGGGCGCTGCTCCTTCACCTTGTCGAGGAGCGGCAGCGCCTCCTCCGTCTTGCCGATCGCGACGTAGGCGGCGCCGACGCGGAGCATCAGGTCGACGTCCTTCGGCGCCTTCTGGAACGCGCTCTGGAACTGCTCGAGCGCGCGGTTCACGTCGCCCGACTCCTCGAAGAGCATGCCGCGCTCGAGCGCGAGGCCGGGGTAGTCCTTGTCGCCGGCGGCGACCTTGTCGAACTCCTGGGTCGCGAGATCGAGCTTGCGCATGCGGCGATACGTGACGCCGAGACGGAAGCGCGTCCCGAGGTCCATCGGGTTCTTCTGGAGCGCGGACTCGAAGTGCGCGACCGCCTCGTCGAACTGGCCCTGCGTCGCGGCGACATCGCCGAACGCGCGCTGGAGCGCAGCGCTGTCGGGGAGCTTGCTCTTCGCCTGATCGAGCTTCGCCTGCGCGTCGGCGATCTTGCCCTGCGACGCCAGGAACGTCGCGTAGCCGGCGTAGGCCTGGATCGCTTCCGGGTTCGACGGGTCGGCGAGATCGACCGCGGCAGTGTAGAGCTGCTCGGCGACCTGCTTGTTGCCGAGCGCCTGCTCGCACTTCGCGAGCCACATCGCGAGCCCCATGTCCTTCGGCGCCTTCGCGCGCGCAGCGGTGAGGAGCGCCTTCGCGTCGGCGAGGCGTTCGAGCGCGATGTTCGTCTTCGCGGCGCCGATCGCGGCCTGGATGTGGGCCGGATCCTTCTTCGTCGCCTCGTCGAAGCGCGTCATCGCCTCGGTGTAGCGGCCGTCGGCGTAGAGGACCTCGCCCTGGCCGACGAGGGCCGAGACGTTCCGCGTGTCCGTCTTCACCGCCTCGTCGAACGCCGCACGCGCTTCGCCGGAGCGGTCGCGCGCGAGGAGGATCCAGCCCTTCGCCGCGAGCGCGGAGGAGATCTCGCTCGTGCCGAGCGACTTCTTCGACTTCTCGTCGAGGACGGTGGCGAGGTCCTTCAGCGCGGCCGCGTCGTCGCGCGCGAGCTCCCACGTGAGGAGCGCACGCAGCGTGAAGGCGCCGGCGTGCGTCGGCGAGAGCTTCAGCGTCGCGTCGACGGCCTCCTTCGCCTTCGTGAGGCTCTTCGCCTGGTAGTGCGCGCGCGCGAGCCCGTAGGAAGCGCGCGCGGTGGACGCGCCCTTCTGCGCGTCGTTGAACGCGGTGATCGCGGCGAGGGAATTCTTCTCCGCGAGCTCGATCTCACCGCGCAGCACGGCGAGGTCGGTGCGGATGCCGTCGTTCGGCTCCTTCGCGGCGGCCGTCTCGAGCGACTTCCTCGCCTTCGCCCACTCGCCGTTCGCGGCATCCCGCGCGGCGTAGGCCGCGAGGAGGTACTCCACCGGCGTCTCCGGCGGGACGTCCGAGATGAACGTGTTCGCACGCGCGATCCGGCCCGGGTCGGGGCCGAAACGCACGACGTTCATGAACTCGACGAAGGCGGCATAGGCGGAGAGCGGACGCGACCGCGGCGCGCGCTTGCGGAGCTCGCCGAGCTCGTCGGCGGCGGATACCGCCGACGCGAAGGTGTCGACCGCGAGCTTCTTCCGCGCCGCGTCGCCGGCCTGCGATGCGTTCTTCGCGTAGTCGCCCTGATGGAGCTTGTCGCTGATCGCGATGTAGCCGAACGCGCCGACGGACGTGAACTGCAGCGCAGCTCCGCCGACGACGAGGAGCGCGGCAGCGGCCGCGACGATCTTCGGCGCCTTCGACGAAGGACGCGGCTCCGCGACGGGCGCGCGGGTCCCGGTCGCCGCCGGCCCCGCCGCGGTGGGGAGCGGCGCTTCCTGGAAAGCGAAGTTGCCCGCGCTCGTCGCCGGCGGCGGTCCCATCACGGGACCGCTCGCGCCGGAGTCGCCGCCGAGATCGACTTCTCCGAACGACATGCCGCCGGTCGGGTTTCCCGGAGCGGGAGGGAGCGACCCGAGCGCGGGCCCGGCCATCGAGGGGTCGGCCGGGAGATCGAGCTCGCCGAAGCTCACGCCCCCTCCGCCGCCGCCAGCGCCCGTCTGCGGGAGATCGAGCTCACCGAACGCCGCGCCGCCGCCGCTCCGCGCCGGCATGAGACGGTCGTCGGACACCGGCATCGGCATCTGCGCATCCATCCCGAGGGGAGCCGGCAGATCGTTCTGCGTCATCGGGAGATCGAGCTCGCCGAAGCCGCTGCTCTTGAGCGAAGGGAGGCCGCCGCCCGCGACCGGAGCAGGGAGCCCCGCGCCCGCGACGGGCATCGGGAGACCGGCGCCCGCGGGCGCCGGGAGGTTTCCGCCGACGAGGGGCAGATCGTTCTGCAGCATCGGCAGATCGGCGAAGCCGCCGCCCGGCTTGGCCGCGGGGAGATCGAGATCGCCGAAGCCGCCGCCACCGGCACGCGCGGCGGGGAGATCGACTTCGCCGAAGCCGCCGCCGCCCTTCGGCGCCGGGAGATCGAGCGAGCCGAAGCCGCCGCCGCCGCTCTTCGTCGCGGGCAGATCGAGCGAGCCGAAGCCACCCCCGCCGGGCGACGCCGGCAGGTCGACGTCGAAGCTGAACGCGGGCGGACCGGCGGCCGGCGCGCGCGGCGCGGGTGCCG
>JBDHVE010000149.1:0-24405 GCA_039809485.1 Polyangiaceae bacterium
CCGCGTGAGCCGCGCGCTCCGCGCGAGGCGCGGTCGGCCGAGGATCAGCCCACCGTCCACGGCGGCGCTTCGGAAGAGGCACTCCGCGAGGACTTCGCAAACCTGTTCCTCAACGTCGGCAAACGCGACGGTCTCACGCCGTCGGAGGTGGTACGCCTCCTCGCCGAGCTCGCCGACGTGACGCCGTCCGACACCGGCCGGATCCACATCCGGGACCGGATCGCGTTCGTCGCCGTGAAGAAGGACGTCGCGGATCGCGCCATCCAGGGCCTCGTCGGGCAGACGCTCAACGGCCGGACGATCAACGTCGAGATCGCACGCGCTCGCGCCTGAGGGAGCGCGCCACACGCGCGCACAACTACGGCCGAAAAACACACTGACAACGCAGCTGACCAGCGATCTTCAGCTTGCCGTTGCCATTGAAGGCTGGGCGTGGGGCCGATAACGTTGGCTCCATGTCCGCCATGACTGCGCCTGCCTCTTCCGGCGCGCATCCCGGAGCGTCTGCGTCCACGGTCTCTTTCCGCCAGGTCCTGGACGCCCGCCGTGGCGAGGGGCGAAGGCTCACGCTCGACGACGCCATCGCCATCATCGTTCCGCTCTGCGTCGACCTGAAGCAGAGGCATGCCGCGGGCGAGCGGCTCTTCGTGCATCCGTCCGCGATCACGCGCGGGCCCGACGGCCTCATGCGTCTGAACCCGGCGCTCGCGTCGGCGCCGACCGATCCGCGCGATCGCGCGGCGCTGCCCCCCGAGCTCGTGAAGACGGGCGCCCCGGGCGACGCGCGCTCGAGCGTGTTCTCCGTGGGTGCGATGCTCTACGAGGCCGTGACGGGCAGCCCGATCGGCCCGGCGCTCCGTCGTCCGCGCGACGTCGATCCGTCGCTCCCCGAGGCGCTCGAGATCCTGCTCGGCAAGGCGCTCGTCGCGGATCCGGAGCACCGCCCCGACGACCTCGGCGCGCTCGCGAGCGCGATGCACCACCTCGCGCCGATGAAGAGCCTCCCGCCGCCCGACGCGGACGAGTCCGCGCTCGACGGAGAGCAGGTCGACGTGCGGATGTCGCTCCTGCCGCCGGTCGACATCGTCGTCTCCGTGCCGCCCGGCCCGGTGTCGGCGCCGATGCCCGTCGCGCCGATCTCGCAGAACCAGGTCGGCGCGCAGGCCGCCCTCGCGGCGGCGCCGAACGCGTCGCGCGACCCGACGCGCCAGCTCGCGAACCTCAAGGCACGCCTCGAGGCCGATCCGCGTCCGCGCTACGTCGTGAACAAGCAGCGCATGGACCACGGCCCGTTCAACGCGGTCGAGCTCCTCCAGCAGATCGCCTCGCACCAGTTCAAGGGCGAGGACATCCTCCGTGACGAGCTCACGGGCGGCGCGAAGACGATCGACGAGTGGGAGGAGTTCGCGCCGTTCGCCGACCACGCGCGTCGCCACCGCGAGATCGTCCAGGAGAAGCGCGAGGTCGCGAAGGTCGAGTCCGCCGAGAAGAAGGCCGGCGTCGCGAAGATCGCGATCGGCGTCGCCCTCGCGCTCGTCATCGTCGGCATCGGCGGCGCGTTCGTCGCGAAGAAGGTCGGCGAGCGCAAGGACGGCGCAGACCTCACCGACGACCCGTCGGCGATCGACCTCTCCGGAGGCGGCGCGCTCAAGGGCGGGAAGAAGGCGGGCACCGGCGCCGGCGGCGGCAAGGGCGGCGGCGGTGGCGGCGGCTTCCCCGCCGGCATGAGCTACGAGGCGGCGCTCGCGTCGAACAACCAGGAAGTCACGATCGGCGCGAAGGGCGGCCCCGACCTCACCGACGCGCAGCTGAACGCGCCGATGCGGAACGCGGCGTTCATCAGCGGCTGCGGGGCGCCCGACAGCATGAAGGTGACGGTGAAGGTCGCCGTGAAGATGGGACGCGCCGTCGGCGTCAGCGTCTACACGACGCCGCCGAATGCCGCCGTCGCCTCCTGCATCGATCGGCACGTTCGCGGCCTCGGGTGGCCGGCGAATCCGAAGATGGACAGCTTCACGACATCGTACTGACGTGGCGCACGAAGCCAGCTGGCGCGTCGGACAGTTCGTCCTGTTCGATCTCGGCGCGCTGCCCTATGCCTTCCTGACCGCGCAGCCCACGTGGCGGACGCACGGCGCGCAGCTCGCGGAGCTCTGCGAGGTGCGGCCCGGACAGAAGCTGCTGGACGTCGGCTGCGGCCCCGGCGAGAGCGCGTTCGGAATGGCGGAGCGGATCCCCGACCTCGAGGTGACGGGCCTCGACTACAGCGAGTCGATGATCCGGATCGCGCGCTTCCGCAAGAAGCGCGATCGCGCCGGTGAGCGCGTCGCCTTCGTGCGGGGCGACGCGATGGCCCTCCCCTTCGCGGACGGCTCGTTCGACGCCGTCACCGGGCACAGCTTCCTCTATCTCGTGCCGAGCGCGGAGCGCGTGCTCTCGGAGGCGAAGCGTGTCCTCCGTCCGGGCCGCAAGTGCGCCTTCCTCGAGCCTCGGAGCGTGCCGGACTGGCCGCTCCTCCCGCGGCCGCTGCGGAGGCAGGCGGTGGACAACCCGCGGTTCGTGTCGAGCATCGCCCTCTGGCGGATCGTCTCGCGCCGCTATGGCCGCTGGGACGAAGCACGCTTCCAGCGCGTGTTCGAGGCGGCGGGGCTCGAGCCGCTCGAAGCACGCCCGGCGCTGGAGGGCCTCGGCTATCTCCTCGTCGGCCAGCGGCCACGGCTCCGCTCGCTCCGTGACGTCGACTGGGAGCGCTGGACGCCGCAGGATCGGGCGACGCTCCTCTTCGTCGTCGACGGCGACCGCGTCCTCCTCATCGAGAAGAAGCGCGGGCTCGGCGCCGGCAAGGTGAACGCTCCCGGTGGACGCACCGAGGGCACCGAGTCGATCCGGGCGTGCGCGATCCGCGAGGTCGAAGAAGAGCTCCGCGTCACGCCGACCGGGGTCGAGCAGGTCGGCGATCTCTCGTTCCAGTTCCAAGACGGCTACGCGCTCCACGCGACGGTGTTCCGCGCGTCGGGTCTCGTCGGGACGCCGACGGAGACCGAAGAGGCGAAGCCGCTCTGGGTGACGAAAGACACGATCCCGTTCGACCGGATGTGGGCCGACGATCGGCTCTGGATCCCCAAGATGCTCGCCGGCGAGGCGTTCTCCGGCCGCTTCGTCTTCGACGGCGACACGATGGTCGATCACGCCTTCGTCTCTCCGAGCTCGACCGCATAGACGCTCGAGCTCGGCGCGCCGCAACGTCGACGCCACCCGAGACACAGTGACGAAGGTCTGCAGGTCAGGGCCGGAAGCGCGCCTCCTGTCGCCTGGAGCCTGTCGCCGTCTCGCTGCATGGAACAACCGCTGCAACACGCGGTCCCATGGCCCGCAGAGCAGCAGCGAAGAAGAACGACAGCGCGACCGAGGACGGCGAGGAGCGCAGCTCCGGGAGCCCCGGACGCGGCATCTGGTCGGGCTCGATCAGCTTCGGGCTCCTCCAGATCCCGGTGACCCTCTTCACCGCCGAGAGCCGGCGCGACGAGATCCACTTCCGGCTCCTGGACAAGGAGCACCTCGCGCCGATCAAGTACGAGCGCGTGAGCTCCGCGACCGGCAAACCGGTCCCGTGGGACAAGATCGTGAAGGGCTACGAGTACGAGAAGGACGAGTTCGTCGTCCTCGAGCCGGAGGACCTCGCGAAGGCGAACGTCCGCGCGACCCAGACGCTCGACATCCAGGATTTCGTGCCGATGGACGACATCGATCCGGCGTACTTCGAGACGCCCTATTACATCGTCCCGCAGAAGCGCGCGACGAAGGCTTACGTCCTGCTCCGCGACGCGCTCCGGCACAAGAAGGCGGCCGCGATCGCCACGTTCGTGCTCCGCACGCGCGAGCACCTCTGCGCGCTGATGCCGGTCGGCGATGCGATCATGCTCGAGACGCTCCGCTTCGGTCACGAGCTGAAGCCGGCGGAGGACATGCCGCTTCCGACGAAGAGCGACAGCGGCCTCGTCGGCGACCGCGAGCAGCAGATGGCCGAGCAGCTCGTCGAAGGGATGATGACGGAGTGGGACCCCTCGAAGTACCGCGACCGGTACTACGCCGACGTGATGAAGATGATCGAGGAGAAGGCGAACACCGGCACGACGCGCCAGAAGCACACCCAGGTCCCGGGCAAGGTCGCGACCGACGTGGTCGATCTCCTCGACCTCCTCAAGAAGAGCGTCGCGGGCGCCGGCCACGCCGGCCATCACCGGAGCGCGAACGACTCCGTGGCGGCGCCGAAGCGTGGCCCCGCGAAGACGAAGGGCCATCGGACGACGAAGAAGAAGGGCAAGGCTGCATGACACGCGCCCTCCCCGCGAAGGCCCTCCGCGCGACGGCGAAGCTCGCGCGCGCGGCGGGGCTCGTGCGGGCACGCCGCCGGAAGCCGCTCCCGCTCGACCCGGCCCTGAGCGCGAAGCTCGCGCACTGTCGCTACGTCGACGACCGCGCGCCGGGGATCCGCCGCCTGAAGTCCGGAAAGGGCTTCAAGTACGTGAAGCCCGACGGGGGCGCGGTGAAGGACGAGGACACGCTCCGTCGGATCCGGAGCCTCGTCATCCCGCCGGCATGGACGAACGTGTGGATCTGCGTCGAGCCGGACGGGCACATCCAGGCGACCGGCCGCGACGCGCGCGGTCGCAAGCAGTACCGCTATCACCCCCGCTTCCGCGAGATCCGCGAGGAGACGAAGTACGAGCGCATGCTGTCCTTCGCCGATGCGCTGCCGGCGATCCGCGCGCGCGTCGACGAAGACCTGAGCCTCCCCGGCCTCTCGCGCGACAAGGTGCTCGCGACGGTGGTGCGCCTCCTCGAGATCACGCTCATCCGCGTCGGCAACGAGGAGTACGCGAAGCAGAACGGCTCGTTCGGGCTCACGACGATGCGCACGCGACATGTCGACGTGAACGGCTCCACGCTCCGCTTCCACTTCCGCGGCAAGAGCGGCAAGGACCACGACGTAGAGGTCTCCGACCGCCGGCTCGCGCGCATCGTTGCACGCTGCAACGATCTGCCCGGCGAGGTCCTCTTCCAGTACCCGGACGAGGACGGCACGCTCAAGTCGGTCGAAGCCGGCGACGTGAACGAGTACTTGAAGCGGATCACGGGCGCCGACTTCACCGCCAAGGACTTCCGGACCTGGGCGGGCACCGTCCTCGCGGCGCACGCGCTCGCCGAGCTCGTGAGCGACGACGTGACCAAGACGGCGCTGAAGAAGAACGTGCTCCAGGCCGTCCGCCAGGTGTCGTCACGCCTCGGCAACACGCCGAGCGTCTGCCGCAAGTGCTACGTGCATCCGGAAGTGTTCGCCGCGTACCAGGAGGGCGGTCTCGGCAGCCTCGCCGATCGCGCGGTGGAGAGCCTCCGCGGCGGCGGCGGGGCGCTCTCGTCCGGCGAGATGGCCGTCCTCGCCCTCCTCCGCGAGCGGCTCGCGAAGCGCCCGCTCCCGCCCGTCACGAAGGAGGCCGTCAAGGCCGTGGAGGCCGCGCCCCACGCGGCATGAGGAGAACGGATGGCGCGAGGTGACGTCCGCATCGGAATCTCGGGCTGGCGGTACGCGCCGTGGCGAGGCGTCTTCTATCCGAAGGGCCTCCGCCAGCAGGACGAGCTCGCCTACGCGAGCCGCAAGATGCGCACGGTGGAGATCAACGGGTCGTTCTACTCGCTCCAGCGTCCGTCGAGCTACGCGTGCTGGGCCCGTGAGGTGCCGGACGACTTCGTCTTCGCGGTGAAGGGCGGCCGCTTCATCACCCACAACAAGAAACTGAAGGAATGCGGCGCGCCGCTCGCGAACTTCTTCGCGTCGGGTGTCCTCGGCCTCGGGACGAAGCTCGGGCCGATCCTCTGGCAGCTGCCGCCGCAGCTCGGCTTCGACGCGATCCGCCTCGACGCCTTCTTCCGGCTCCTCCCGCGCACGACGAAGGAAGCCGCGGAGCTCGCGAAGGGACACGACGACCGCTTGAAGCACGGCGTCCTCACCGAGGCGCCGGTCGACCAGCCGCTCCGCTACGCGCTCGAGGTACGGCACGACACGTTCCACGATCCGGCGTTCCTCCGCGTCCTCCGCAAGCACGACATCGCGCTCTGCGTCGCGGACACGGCCGGCAAGTGGCCGGCGATCGAAGAAGTCACCGCCGACTTCGTCTACGTCCGCCTCCACGGCGACAAGAAGCTCTACGTGAGCGGCTACGGGCCCGAGTCGCTCGACGCATGGGCGGAGAAGACCGAGAAGTGGGCGAAGCGCGGGCGCGACGTCTTCGTCTACTTCGACAACGACGTGAAGGTCCGCGCGCCGTTCGACGCGCAGAACCTCGCCGCGCGCCTCGGCCAGAACGAGCTCGTTCGCTTCCCGCGCACGGCGCAGAAGAAGGCCGAGGAGCGACGCGCAGACGACTTCGTCGCACGGACGACATGGGATCGCTGGAACTACGGCTCGCGGAGGCAGGTCGGATGAGGAGCAAGGAGCGCGCACGCGCGAAGAAGACAAAGAAGAAGAGCGCCTCCGGCAAGGGCGGCGCGCTCGCCCGCTACAACGAGATGCGCGACTTCGGCCTGACCGCCGAGCCCTCGGGCGAGATCCATCCGTCGCGGACGGGACACTCCTTCGTCGTCCAGAAGCACGACGCGACGCGTCTCCACTACGACTTCCGTCTCGAGCTCGACGGCGTCCTCAAGAGCTGGGCGGTCCCCAAGGGGCCGAGCCTCTCGCCGAAGGACCGCCGCCTCGCGGTCCAGACCGAGGACCACCCCGTCGACTACCGCGACTTCGAAGGGACGATTCCGCACGGCGAGTACGGCGGCGGCCCCGTCATCGTCTGGGATCGCGGGGAGTGGACCCCGGTCGGCGACCCGCACGCGGGCCTCGAGAAGGGCCGCCTCGAGTTCGAGCTCCGCGGCGAGAAGCTCCACGGCCGCTTCATGCTGGTCCGCCTCAAGGACGACGATCGCGGCCCGAACGGCACCGCGCGGAGCGGCCCCGGCAAGACGAACTGGCTCCTGATGAAGCGTTCGGACGAACATGTCCTCGAAGGTCCCGGAGCCGACATCGTGAACCGCCTGCCGAAGAGCATCCTCACCGGGCGTACCGTCGAGGAGGTCGCCGAAGGCGTCCCCGCGACGCGCATGACGAAGACGAAGGCGAAGCGCGCGAAGGCGAAGCTGCCGGCGATCGGCGCCGTCGCCCCCGAGCTCGCCACGCTCGTCGACGCGGTGCCGAAGGGCGAGGACTGGGTCTACGAGATGAAGCTCGACGGGTACCGCGCGCTCGCGACCCTCGACGACGGCGAGGTCACGATCGCGACCCGGAACGGGAAGGACTGGACCGACCACTTCCCCGAGATCGCCGAAGCGCTCTCGCACGTCCGCGCGAAGAGCGCGCTCTTCGACGGCGAGATCGCCTCGGTGCTCGAGGACGGGCGCACCGACTTCCAGAGCCTCCAGAACGCCCTCTCCGGCAGCGACCGCTCGCGGCTCGTGTACTTCGTCTTCGATCTCCTCTTCCGCGACGGCGTCGACCTCCGCGGCGAGCCGCTCTCCGTCCGCAAGGAGGAGCTCCGGACGCTGCTCGCCGGCGAAGGGCCGCCGCTCCGCCTCTGCGACCACATCGAGGGCAGCGGCGACGTCTTCTTCCAGGAGGCCTGCCGCCACGGGCTCGAAGGCATCATCGCGAAGCGCGCGAGCGCGCCCTACCGCTCCGGCCGCGGCAAGGACTGGGTGAAGGTGAAGTGCCAGAAGCAGCAGGAGCTCGTCGTCGTCGGCTTCACGCCGCCGAAAGGAAGCCGGCAGGGCATCGGCGCGCTCCTCGTCGCCGCCCACGAGGACAAGAAGAAGGCGCTCCGTTACGCCGGAAAGGTCGGCACCGGCTTCACGCAGGCTTCGTTGATGCAGCTCGCGAAGCGACTCGGCAAGATCGCCGTCGAAGCGCCGAAGGTCGAAGGCGCGCCGCGGATCCGCCAGGCGACGTGGGTCGAGCCCGAGCTCGTCTGCGAAGTGCGGTTCACCGAGTGGACGAAGGACGGCATGCTCCGGCACCCGACGTTCCTCGGCCTCCGCGAGGACAAGCCGGCGCGCGAGGTCGTGCGCGAGCGCGAAGTGCACGCGCCGGCCCCGAAGAAGAGCGGCAAGCCCGAGGCGCCGCGGGTGCTCGGCGTCGCCGTCTCGCATCCGGAGCGGATCGTCGATCCCTCGAGCGGGCTCACGAAGCTCGAGCTCATCCAGTACAACGAAGCGATCGCGGAGCCGTTCCTCCGCTACGCGTCGAAGCGGCCGCTCATGCTCGTCCGCTGCACGGACACCTTCGGTGCGTGGGGCCCGCGTCGTCCGCCGCCCGGCTACAAGAAGGCGCCGCCCTCGTCGTGCTTCGTGCAGAAGCACTCGGGGCGCGGGCTCGTCGATCGGATCGGCATCGACGCGGTGAACGGCGAAGAGGTCATCTACGCGACGACGCCGCGTGAGGTGATCGAGCTCGCGCAGCAGAACGTCGTCGAGCTCCACGGCTGGGGCTCGCGCCTCCCGAAGCCGATGCATCCCGACTGGATCGTGTTCGATCTCGATCCGGACGAGGGGCTCCCCTTCGCGCGCGTCGTCGAGGCGGCGAAGCAGATGCGCGAATCGCTGAAGGGCGTCGGCCTCGAGAGCTTCGTGAAGACGACCGGCGGCAAGGGTCTCCACGTCGTCGTCCCGCTGGCCGCGAAGGACGACTGGGACGTGGTTCGCACGTTCTCGCAGGCGGTCGCGGACGCGTTCGCGAAGCAAGCGCCGGATCGGTACGTCTCGACGATGTCGAAGGCGAAGCGCACCGGGAAGATCTTCGTCGACTGGTTCCGCAACGCCGAGGGCGCGACCGCGATCCTCCCCTACTCGTCCCGTGCGCGTGCCGGCGCGACGGTCGCGCTGCCGGTCTCGTGGAAGGACCTCGTGCACGTCGACCCGCAGGAATTCACGGTCCGCACCGTCCCGAAGATCCTCGCGCGACGGCGCGTGGACCCGTGGGAGGACTTCCTCGCGACGAAGCAGCGGATCCCGAAGGGCTGACGCGAAACGCACGACGGCGCGAGCGCAGACGAAACCCGAAGGGCCTTCGCTCCGCGTCGCGCCGATGTTCGCCGGGCGCTCGCTCGGTGTGTCGGCGAGCCTGGACGGGTGGTGAGGGCTTACTGGCCGGGCGCCTTCGGGAAGCAGGCCGCGGCCGCGCCCATCGCCGTCATGCACGTCGAGCCCGCGACGCAGTCGTTGTCGCTCTGGCACGGGAACGCGCACTTGCCGTACTGCGTGTTGCACTTGTGCGTGACGCACGCGGCGTCGTTCTGGCACGGGAGGGCGGTCGGGCCCGGCACGGAGAGCTGACCCTGCGCGGGCGCGCCCTGCTGCGGGTAGCCGCCCTGCTGCGGATAACCGCCCTGCTGCGGATAACCGCCCTGCTGCGGGTAACCGCCCTGCTGCGGGTAGCCCTGCTGCGGGTAACCCTGCTGCGGATAGCCAGGCTGGCCGTACTGCGCGCTCGCGGCCGGAGCCTGCGCCGGGGGCGTCTCGTCCTTCTTCCCGCAAGCCGAAGCCGTCACCCCGAGGGCAACGAGACCGAACAGCACGAGCGACGTCGTTCGCATACGATCCTCCAAGGACGACCCACCGAGCGCAAAGAAGGGCGACCGGCTGGTGTGCCCTACAAGTATCGGCGCCCACGCGGAGCGTCAACCACGGTTCGCCTGGACAACGTGGTCGCCGCGGCAGCCTTACAGGGCTAAGGTCCGCCGCCATGTCGCGGAGCGGTGCGTCACGGCACGCGAGCATTGAGCTCGTCCGGAAGGTGGTGGTGTTCGGAACGGTCGGCGCCGTCGTCTTCGGCGTGCTCGCGACCACGGCATGTCGTCGGGGTGAGCCGCCGGCGGCCGGCGTCGACGCGGCAGTGGCGCCCTTGCCTCCGCCCGGCGCGGGCGCGGGACGAACGGCCGACGCGGGCGTCGGGTTCCCCACCGCCGCCGAGCCCGCGGCGCCTTCTGCGCTTCCTGCGCCCGCCCCGAGCGCGGTCGTCGATGCCGGTCCCGACCCCGCGACGCTTCCCCAGACGCGCGACAAGCCGACGGCGAGCGGCGCCGCATTCGACGCGCGCGTGAAGGCGCTCTGGGACGGCATCGTCGCCGACGACGTCGAGCGCGCGATGCCGTTCTTCTTCCCTCTCGGGGCCTACGAACAGGTGAAGGCGGCCTCCAACCCGGCCGCGGACTGGCGACGCCGGCTCGTCGCGGCCTACAAGCGCGACGTCCACACGTACCACGAGCGCCTCGGCGACAAGGCGAGCGAGGCGAAGCTCGTCCGCATCGACGTCCCCGACGAGCGCGCGAAGTGGGTCGAGCCCGGCGACGAGTACAACAAGCTCGGGTACTACCGCGTCTACGGCACGCGCCTCGTCTACGAGGTGGCCGGCAGGGAGCGGAGCCTCGAGGTCTCGTCGCTCATCTCGTGGCGCGGCGAGTGGTACGTCGTGCACTTGAACGGCTTCAAGTGACCTAACTGCTGGCGGACGTGTAGCGCGCGACCGCGCGCGACCACACCGCCCGCGAGAGCAGCAGCGCGACGGTCGCGGCGAAGAGCGCGCCGCCGAGCTGCGCGGCCGTCCCGCGCCCCAGGAGCGCCTCCGCGGGGAACGTCGTCATCACCGCGAGCGGGATGACGAACGTGAAGAGGACGTGCACGACGCCGCGGAAGACGCTCGAAGGCCAGCGCGCCGCGTCGAACACGGCGCCGAACGCGTAGGTCAGGTTGTCGACCTTCACGACGTGGAACGCGAGGCTCACGCTCAGGATCCAGAGCGCGTAGAGCAGCGCGACGGAGACGGCGAAGAGGACGGCGGCGGCGAGGACGTCGAGCGGCTGAGGCCCACGGCCGAGGCGCGCGAACCCGTAGGCGAACAAGGCGAACGCGGTGACCACGTTCAGCGACCGCCACGGCAGGATCCGTGCGGTGGAGACGAGGAACTGCGCATCGCGCGGCTTGAGGAGCACGAAGTCGAACGTCCCTTTCCGGATCTGCTCGACGACGAGCGCCATGCTCGGGTTGATCGCGCCTTCGAGGACCGCCTGGAGGAGGGTGAAGAACCCCGTCACCATCAGCGCCTCGCCGAAGCTCCAGCCGGCGACGGACGGGCGCTCGCCGTAGACGACGAAGAGCGGCACGATCGCGGTCACGCTCCAGAGCACCTCGACGACCCCTTCGGTCACGAAGTCGGCGCGGTACTGCATCGCGAGCGCGATCGACGCGCGGAGCTGGTGCCAGAGCACGGACGCGTAGGCGCGCACGGTCATCCCCCGTACGCCGCGAACCTTCGGAGGCCGCGCCGCCAGATGACGGCGACGAGCAGGAGCGAGACGAGGACCATCCCCCACTGCCGTCCGAGGAGGGCGAGCGCCGTCGCGTGATCGTGCGCGCCCGTCATCAGCTCGACGGGAAGGCCGAGCTGGTAGCGGAACGGCATCGCGTCGACGACGCCGCGGAGCCACGGTGGGAAGAGCTCGACCGGCACGAGGTAGCCGCTGAAGACGAAGTAGGCCGCGAGCCACACGTCCATGATCTTCGTGCTGCTCTCGATGAGCAGCGCGAGACAGCCGATCGCGAAGTTCACGAGGAGGGTGATGAGCCAGCCGCCGAGGATCGACACGGCCCACATCGCCCAGAGCGCGGGATCGCGCGTGAGGCGATCGCCCGCGAGGACGACGAGCGCGACGCCCGCGAGCGGGATCGCGAGGAGGCCGCGGACGGGGATCTCGGCGAAGCTCGAAGCCGCGTACGAGACGAGCGGGTGGATCGGCCGGAGCAGGCGGAGCGCGAGCGTCCCCTCGCGCACTTCCATGTTGATCAGCCACACCGACCACGAGCCGGTCAGCTGACGGACGACGAACATCGCGAGGAAGTAGGCGACGAGATCGGCCTGGCCGAGGCGCCCGACCGGCGCTTCGCGCGCGACGGCATGCCAGAGAGCGAGCATGACGAGCGGCATCGTCGTGGACAGGATCCACACGAGCATCTCGGTCCGGTACGCGAGCGCCTCGGCGAAGCCGATCCGGAGCAGCGTCGGGAGCGCGCGGAGCGTGCCCCGGACGTTCACGACGGCTCTCCGGTCCCGGGCTCCGGCAGCTCTCGTGAGGAGGCGCGCCGGCCGAAGACGTCGGCCATGATCTCCTCGAGCGGCGGATCGACGACATCGAGGTCATGGACCGGGAGCGCGCCGAGCGCACGCGCGACGACGCGGCTCACGTCCGACTGAGGCACCTGGAGGACGGCGCTCGCGTCGTCCTGCTTCACCACCGTGCCGAGCTCGGCGACGGTGCCGGCCGGCGGCGGGGAGGAGAACCGGAGCACGACCCGCTTCTCGGGGCGGGTCCGGCGGACGAGGTCCTCGAGCGAGCCGTCGAAGGCGAGCGTCCCCCTGTCGATCAGGATGACGCGCGGACAGAGCGACGACACGTCGGCCATGTTGTGGCTCGTCAGGAGGATCGTCGCGCCGTGCTGCTCGTTGTAGCGGCGGATGAAGTCGCGGAGCGCGGCCTGCATCCCGACGTCGAGGCCGATCGTCGGCTCGTCGAGGAAGAGGAGCTTCGGTCCGTGCACGAGCGCGGCGCAGAGCTCGCATTTCATGCGCTCGCCGAGCGAGAGCTGCCGCGTCGGACGCTTGATGACGTCGCCGATGTCGAGGATCTCGACGATCTCCTTCATCTGCCGCTCGAACGCGCCGCGCTCGACGCCGTAGACGGCGCGGTTCAGCTCGAACGTCTCCGAAGGCGGGAGATCCCAGAGCAGCTGCTGCTTTTGTCCGAGCACGAGCGTGATCTTGCGGAGGAACGACTCCTCGCGACGCCGCGGCTCGTGCCCGTCGACGCGGACCTCGCCCGACGTCGGATGGAGGAGGCCGGCGAGCACTTTCAGCGTCGTCGTCTTCCCTGCCCCGTTCGGGCCGAGGAAGCCGACCCGCTCGCCCGCTGCGATCGTGAAGTCGATCCCGTCGACGGCGCGCACGGTCTTGTACGTCCGCTTGAAGAGCGATCCGAGCGCCGCCCGGAGACCGGGCGCGCGCTGGTGCACTTCGTAGTGCTTCCGCAGGCCCCGGACCGAAATCACGGTCCCGTGTTAGTCGGGGCCGGCGGGCGCCGCAACGTCAGCGCGTGTGATCTCCGCCGCGTGGCGTGTGCAGGCGATTGCACGGGCGCTGGGCGGACGTCGCCGACAAGGGCGCGGATCTTCGGTCGTGAACACCCACGCTCGGCTGGTCTGCGCCTTGCGACGGAGGGGTGCACGTTGTCGAAGCTCCACCCGGTCGTCCTCCTCGTCCTCTTGGTCTCGTCCTTCTTCCTTCCGCGCGCCGCCCGCGCGGACGTCGACACTTGCCCGCCCGCACCGCTGGTCGCGCCGCGGGCGTCCGTCGTCCGCGTCGAGGCGCTCGAGCACGCCGTCCTCGGCGTCGTCGCGGGCGAGCCGGACCTCGTCGTCGTCCCCTACGAGGCGATCGAAGTCGACCGCGTCGACGGACCCGACGCGACCGTCGTCGACCGCACCGGACGCCGTCACCGCGCACGCGTCGTCGCGACCGCTCGCGACGCCCGGATCGCGCTGCTCCGTACGAGCGGCCCCCTCGCCGAGCCCGTCCCGATCGCCACGGCGCCCGCCCCGTGCCTCTACATCCTGCCGGCGCTGCTCGGCACCACGACCCCCGAGGCGGTGGACTGGCATCGCCACCGGCCGCACGGTGACGTACCGATGGACGGGAGCGCGGTCGTCGACGAGCAGGGCGCGCTCCATGGCATCGTCTCGAGCCCGCCTCTCGGCGGGGAACGGACGGTCCCGCTCGAGCGCATCGAGGCCCTCCTCGCCCGTCGCGGGCAGACGGACGACCGCGCAGGTCGCCGCTCCGTGATCTTCTACGGAGGCTTCCCCGTGATGCAGTTCGAGACCGCGCGGCGCGGCGGGGGATGGTGGGGCGGGAGCGGCTCGATCGCAACTCGCTACCGCGACCTCCTCCAGGCGCGGCTCGATCTCGGCCTCACCTTCCTCGTCCGGCGCGATACGTTCGAGGACGCGTGCGGCTCGCCGCCTTGCTTCCATGGCGTGCGCGTGGCCGCGACCCCCTCGCTCGGTCTCCGGCTGCGGCTCGGTTCGCTCGGTCACGCCGAGCACCCGATCGCCTTCACCCCGTCGATCGGCTGGGCCTTCGTCGCGCAGGAGGTCTTCGCCTCTGCGCCGGCGTTCGATCGCGAAGCGCCGAAGACGTTCTCCACCTTCGCTCCTGGCCTCAGCTTCTCCGCCTCGTTGTTGGAGGTCGGGGTCCGCGTGCGCGTGCCGCGCGGCCAAGTGGGCGACGCGCGTGCTCCGACCTGGGAGGTGGGGCTCACCATCGTCCTCTGAGCCAACGGGTGGTGCAGATGGAGGCGGGTCGTGCTACGTACCCCCTCGACGGGCCGATAGCTCAGTCGGTAGAGCTGCGGACTTTTAATCCGTAGGTCGCGGGATCGTTCCCCGCTCGGCCCACCAGCGAAGAACCGAGGTCCCGCGCTCCTCCGAGCGGGGACCTTCGTTCGTCTCCGGCATGACGCCCACGTCAGGGCTCTCGCCGCGCGGCGGTCACGGAAACCGCGGATTCGCGGCAGATCCGGGTGGATCGCGGCTGGCATCCGTCGTGCTCTTCCTGGGGCCACGATGCTCTCCCGCGCGTTCGCCCATCCCGTCTCTCGCGTCCTCCTCCTCGCCGGCACCTTCGCCGCGACGGTCGCGACGAGCGCTCCGCCGCCCGATTGGAATCTGGAGAGTCAGGTTCCGGAAGAGACGGTGACGCTCGGGCCGGAGCAGACGCTCGAGCGGAAGTACGTCGTCGAGGACAACGTCGAGAAGGAGAACGCGACGCTGAGCCTCTCGCTCGTGAACCTCTCCCCCGCGGGTCGGCTCCAGCTCGACACGACGGCCGAAGGCGAGCCGACGCGAGCAGTCACGATGATCGGCGAGAACGGCAGGTGGCAGCCCGAGGGGTCGACGTCCGCGTACGACGACCTGCCCACGATCCAGCGCACGCACTTCGGCAACGGCCGGTGGACCTCGTCGCTACGCGTGACGAATGCCGGCTCGACGCCGCTGACGTTCACCGTCCGCGTCGTCGCGCAGGTCTACGGGTACGACGACCAGCCCGCCGGCGCGTTCGTGAAGGTGGAGCGCAGCCCGTGAGAGACCTGCCGCTCGCGCATCCGGTCGCCGTCTCCGCGGTGGGCCTCCTCGTGCTGAACGATCACGCCCTCAAGGCGGCCTTCCCGGGCTTCGTCACCGGGAAGCTCTCGGACGTGGCGGGCATGGTCTTCTTCCCGCTCTTCCTCGCGAGCCTCGGCCAGCTCGTCGCCCCTCGCGCGCGTCCACACCGGATGCTCCTCGTCGCGTGCGTCGCGACGGCGCTCGTCTTCGCTGCGACGAAGACGCTGCCGTTCGCGAACGACCTCTACCGGATCACGTGGGGCGGCCTGCAGTGGCCCTTCCGCGCGCTCCGCGCGCTCGTCGCGCACCGCCCTCTGCCCGGTCTCGCGAAGGTCGTGCTCGTGCGCGACCCGACGGACCTCCTCGCGGTGCCGTTCGTGCTCGTCGCCTACGTCGTCGGCACGACACGACGCGGGGGAACTACGGACCGGACGGCGCGCGGACGATGGGCGACGCCGTCGGGTTTGTCGTCGCGGCCCGCTGATCCGCTCCGCCCGTAAAAGTCGAGGAAATCGCGAGGTCGCGGCCGTCGGCCGCGGGGTGTTCCGCCACGCACCGTGCGTGCACGCCCCGTTCGCGCTCATCCGCATGGCGCGCGTGACCGCACGCGTCTCGGCCGCGTCGCGCACAACTCCACGACATCGCACGAGGCGGCACCAACGGTCTCCACCGGACCGTCGCAGGCGCGTCGAGACGTCCTGTTCGGCACGCGCTTCGCACGGGCGCCGCGAACCCTCGGCACGGCTCGCGCAGCGATGTCGCGCAGCGAGCGGTGCGTGAAGCGTCCACACACGCGAGCCCTGTGCTCGCCACCGATCGGAGATCTGCATGAAGCTCTCGAACGTCCTCGTCGTCGTCGCCCTCGGCGGCCTCGCAGCGTGCGGCGGCAGCAACGAGTCCGCGAAGTCTCCCGACAACCAGACCACGTCGGGCACGATGACCGATACCTCCGGATCCGGCGCCGGCCAGACCGGCACCACCGGCGGCGCGGGGTCGACCACGGGCGGCACCGGCTCCACGACCGGCGGGACCGGGACGAGCGGCTCCGGGTCCACGATGGGCGGATCGGGCTCCGGCATGGGCGGCTCCACGACGGGGACCGGCACGTCCGGTTCGACGATGGGCACCGGCTCCACGACGGGGACCGGCACGTCCGGTTCGACGATGGGCACCGGCTCCACGATGGGCTCGGGCTCCGGCGCCACGACCGGCACGGGCTCCGGTTCGACGATGGGCTCCGGCTCGACGTCGGGCTCGACGGGCTCCGGGTCGTCGACGGGCACGACGGGCTCCGGCTCGATGGGCACCGGCACCGGCACCGGCGGCACGACGAGCGGCACCGCCGCGCCGAGCACGTCGAGCACCAGCTCGACGACGCAGAAGAAGCCGGGCACGACCGGCACCGGCACGAAGAAGTGACCGGCTGACCGTCGGCTCGTCCGACACATGACCATGCGCGCGGGCGCTCCCTCCCCTCGCTTCCGCGCGCAAACGGCCACCCGCAGCGATGGTGCTGCGGGTGGCCGCTTCCTTTTCGACTTCTCGAATGTCTCGCTCAGACCGCGCGCGGCAACTCGTCGAGCTCCCCGGCGAGGAGCCGGTCGCAGAGCTCGACGACGCCAGCGCCGCGTGCGCGATGCAGCACGAGGTCCGCGCGCGCCTTCAGCGCCGCGACGGCGATCGCCACCGCGACGCCGACATCGCACGAGGCGAGCAGCGAATGATCGTTCTCGGCGTCGCCGACGCCCACCACGTGATGCAGTCCGAGCCCCAGCTCCGCGAGCGCGGTGACGAGGCCCGTCCCCTTGTTCACCCCCGAAGGGAGCACCATGACGGCTCCCTTGTTGAAGACGATCTCGAGCTCGAGGCCCTGCTCGCGGATGACGCCGAGCACGGTCAGCTCGTGCGGCTGCAACGTGGCGACCACGATGCGTCCGCACGCGAGGGGCTCGACGCCGCGCGCCCGGAGGGCCTCGGCGAACTCGGGGGGAGGAGGCGATGCGAGCGGGTGCTCGACCGGGACGCCTCCCTTGTTCACGTAGAGCAGCGCGCCGTTCTCGGCCACGACCGCGTCGAACAGATCCGGAGGACAGACGCGCATCAGGTCGTCGAGCTCACGCCCCGTGACGAGGACCAGCTTGAGGCCAGCAGTCCGAGCGCGCCGGAGCGCGTCCTGGACCTCGGTGGACACGTGACCGTCCTCGGCGACGGTGCCGTCGAAATCGAGCGCGAGCGCCTGGTGTCGCATGGTTCTCCTCTTGCCGGTACGCCGGCGTCTCCCTCCGTCCGTTCGGAGCAGGACGCCGGCGCCCCGTGCGCGCGATCTCAGAACGTGCCCACGGCGAAGGCGCCCGCGCCGGCCTTGCCCATCGACGAGGGCATGACGCGGAAGTCGGGCTTCGGAGCTTCGTGCTTCGCAGTCACCGACGTGCGCTCCTTCGTCTCCGGGACGAAGAGCGAGGTGAGCGCGAGCGCGATACCGACGCCCTGCGCGACGCCGCTGCCGATGAGGAGGACGTTGTTGACGTTCTCACCCGTCGAGCAGTTGTCGCTCAGGTTGCACGGACGCTCCGACATGTTGATCCACGGACCGGCGACCGGGATCATGTTCTTCCGGTCGGCATCGAGCGGGCTCACCGCGCCCTGGATCGCCGTCGCTGCGTAGGTGCCGAGGAAGATCGCCGAGCCCGTCACGAGGAGCGGACGATTCGGGCGGATCTTGTACTCGCTGGTCTCACGATCGGCCGCGACGCTCGAGTCGTACATCGCCGAGGTCGTCTGCGTGGTGCTCGTGGTGGTCGTCGCCGGCGGGACGGTCGTCTGCTGCTGGCCGTACGTGCCCTGGTTGATGTTCGACTGGTTCGTGCCGAGGGGATACGTCTGGCCGCTCTGATCGTACGGCTGCGTGCCGCTCATCGTGCCGGTCGTGCCGGTGGTCCCGGTCGTGCCGGTCACGTCGCTGCCCGTGCCGTAGGTCTGGCCCGTCCCCGACATCGTGTCGCTCGTGCCGGTCCCGGTGGTGCCCGTGCCGGTCGTACCGGTGCTGCCGCTCCCGGAGACGCCCGTGCCCGAGACACCGGCCGACCCGCTCGCGCCGGCGCCGGACGAATCGGTCCCCATCGAGCCGCTCGCCCCTGCGGACGAGCCGCTCGTCGACCCGCTGCCGGACGTCGAGCCACTCGCGCTCTGGTCGGTGTCCTTCTTCGTGGTGCTCTTGGTCGTCGTCTTCTTCTTCGTCGTCGTCTTCTTCTGGTCCTTCTGCTCCTGCTTGTCCGAGCTCTTGTCAGAGCTCGTATCCGAGCTCTGCGCGAAGCTCGGCGCGCTCCACGCGACCGCACAGAAGACCGACGCAACGGCAATGGACGTTCGAACGAGTTTCATGGCTCACCTTCCTGATGGGCCGCGCTCGAAACGTCGCGGCACCCGGGTCACGTCTTCAGCAAGCGCGGTGCCCGGTCCTCGCCGTCGTCCTCCGACGCCGCACGAGGACCGAGCACTGCCGCGCGTCCACGGCGCGACTCAGAACCGTCCGACGACGCCTGCGCCCGCACCGGCCGCGAACGAGACCGGCGTCACGCGGACCTCCGGCTTCACTTCCTTCGCCTTCGCGGAGAGCCGGCGCTCCTCGACCTTCTCCGGAACGAACAGCGAGGAGATCGCGAGGAGGACGCCCGCACCCTGCACGACACCGCTCGTGATGATCATCGCCTTGTTGACGTCTTCGTTGCCACCGCAGCCGCGGACGTCACAGTTGCGGTCGGCGAGATCCATCCACGGACCGACCACGGGGATGAAGAGCTTCTTGTCCTCGTCGCGGTCGCTGATCGCCGCGGTGACGACGGAAGCGCCATAGCTGACGACGAAGAGCCCGGTACCGGTGGAGAGCAACGACCGGTTCGGGTACCGCTTGATCTCGCGCTCGCCGTAGTCGCCGCCCGACACGATGTACGGAGCAGCGGTCGTCGTCGTCGTGCTGGCCGCGGGCGGCTGCACGGTGACGTTGGTCTGCGCCGCTGGCGTCGTCGTGGCAGGCGTGGTGGTGGTCGTCGTCGCAGGCGTCGTCGTCGACGTCGACTGCGTCGTCGTCACGGAGCCATCGGTGGCCGTCGTGGTGGTGTCGTCCGCGCGGCTTTGGGTCGCGTACGTGAGAGCGAGGGCCGAGACGGCCGCCGCGACAGAGAACCGAACAACCGTGTGCATGATTCACCTTTCCTGGAAGAGCCGCGTCGCGCGGCACGAAACCACCTGGAGCAAGGCCGGTGCCCCGAGCTGCGGCGTGGCCAGCGCGTCGCCGCGACGACGACGCACAGGCGTATGCGCGCCGCGTGCATGTCCGCGCCGTCACGTGCCAAATGCACGCACGAGCTTCGATCGAGGCCGCCCGAGAGCTGCGCCGTACGGTTGCGCGCGCGTCGCCCGCCGCGCCGCCTCACGTGAGGCGCGTGCGATGCGCGCCTGACGCGCACGCGCTACGGCGAGCCGCGTCAGCGTGGAGACAGTGCGGTCACGTCCCAGCGAACGCGCCTACGCACCGTGCTCCTCACCTCGAGCACGAGATCGCCGTGGGCGATCGACGACGTCTCCGCGAGCGGCGTCGTGACGAAGATGCGTGTCGCGTCCGGTTCCGACACGCTCGCCGTGCATCCCGAAGGGCACGTGGTCGGATCGGCCGAAGCGGGCTGGCCGTCGACGGCGGGGAGGCTCGCGGGTGCAGGCGCGGCGCCGGCCGCGAGGCGGCGCGCGACGAGCTCTGTTCCGTCGGCGAGAACGATCCGGGCGTCGCGTCCGGGCGACAGCGCGACGAGCACGTCGAGACGGTCGGCGACGCGCGCGGGCGTCACGACCGCCGGCTCCGTCGCCGGGGCGAGCGTCTCGATCGACGGATCGAGCATCGGGACGATGCCGCCATCGCGGAGGAGCAACGGCAGCTTGTCGAGCGGCGCCGGGATCGACACGTGCGCGCCGCCTTCGAACACGCCTCGGTCGCGGACGTCGACCCAGCGTCCGGGCGGCAGCCACCCCTCCTTCGTCCGATCGCCGCGCTTCACGACCGGCGCCGCCCAGAGCGAAGGACCGAGGTAGAACGCGCTCTCCACCGCCAGCGCCTCGGGGTCGCGCGGGTGATGGAGGAACGGGTGGCGCATGATCGGCGTGCCGCGCTCGTGCGCTTCGCGCGCGAGCACGTCGAAGTACGGCGCGAGCCGCGTGTGGAGGCGAGCCATCGCACCGTAGACCGCGACGGTCTCGTCGTCGTCCCAGAGCCTCCACTTCGTGCGCCGCTGGAACGGGTTCGCGCACGCGTTCTGCTCCTGCATGATCGGCGAGACGGCGCCGAGCTGCGCCCAGCGGAGGTGCACTTCCTTGTCGTTCGGGAAGTCGGTGAGGCACTTGAAGCCGGTCACGTCGCTCCCCCAGAGCGGCACGCCGCTGAGGCCGAGGTTCAGCCCTCCGCGCAGCATCGCGGGGAGGCCCTGCGTCTCGTCGAACGTCGCCTCGGGATCGCCTCCCCAGACCGCGGGCACCCACTGCTGCGTGCCGGTGTATCCGGAGCGCACGAAGAAGAGGAAGTCCCCCGGCTTCTCCTCGACGAGCAGATCGTGCGCGGCCTTGGCGCTGAGGACAGGGAACTCGTTGTGGACGGCGGCGCCGTCGCGTCCGTCGCCGAAGCGCCAGCCGCGTCGCACGTACTCGCCGAAGTCGTGCATCCAGCCGTCGTAGCCGAGCGCGAGTGTGCGCCGGAGCAGATCCTGGAACCACGCGACACCTTCGGGGCGCGTCAGATCGATCGTCGCGAGCGTCTGCGGCTCGCCGGAGATGAAGAAGGTCTCGCCGAGCGTTCCCTCCGGCGTCTTCGCGAAGAGGCCGCGCTCCTTCCCGTAGGCGAGATCGGCGGCGGCCTCGGCCTTCGACGAGGAGACGTACGGGTTGTTGTACGCCATCACCTTGAACCCGTTCGCGTGGAGGACGTCGACCCAGGCACGGAGCTCCGTCTCGCGCCCCAGCTCGGAGCGGGCGGGGAGGAAGTGCACGTTGTCGTCGAGCCCCGTCGTCGGGACCCTCCGTTCGCGGAGGAGGCGCCACTCGTCGACGCCGCCGGTCGCGTCGCCGAGGCTCACCCGGCGGCGCGGCCCGAACACCCACGTCGGCGGGACGAAGGGCCGGCCCGTGTCGCGCGTGAAGTCGTCGAGCGAAGCGAGCGGATCGTCGTGCACGTAGACGACGGTCTCGAGTCGCGGCGCGTTCGCGGCGACGCGCCACGCGTCCTTCCGTTCGCTGCCGAGATGGGTCTCCGAGCGATGCGTCGTCGCCAGGTGCACCGCGTAGCCGGCAGAGGAAAGGAAGAACGGCACCGGGAAGTAGGTCATCGAGGGCCCGTTCGGCCCCGGATTGTCGACGTCGCGCGAGACGTTCTCGCCCTTGCCGGTCCCGCCCTCCTCCGACCACGCGTACATCGAGAGGCCGCGGTGATCGACGCTCGCGAATCGCTCGCCGAGGCCGAAGAAGTGCTCGTCCTCGCGGAGCGCGAAGGACACGCTCGTCTTGTTCGCCTCGGGCGCATCGGTCGACGTCACGAGCCGCACCTTCGCGCCCTCGAGCGAGACCTCGACGTGGATCGCGACGCCGCCGGCGTCGACGGCGAAGCGCGCGTGGTCGGGCGCCTGCTCGAGGACCGTCGCGACGCGCCCGTGCGACCACGGACGCTCTTCGGGCGCGAAGCCGTCCCAGCCCGGCAGCGCCTTCACGCTGTCCGGCCCTTCGTCGCGCGTGACCGCGGGGCTGCCGTAGGCATCCACCTCGCCGCCCGGGAGCGTGCGGAGGATCTCGCGTCCGCTCGCATCGAGGATCGTGACCACGAACGGATCGAGATCGACGCGCGCGTGCACCTGGTCCGCGCGGCCGATCGCGAAGGGTACGGGCGCGTCGTCCCCGCAGGCGGCCGCTGGCGCGAGCGCGATGCCCGAGACGACGAGCGCGAGCAGACGACGAGCCGCCATCGGGGGTAGTATGGCTCGCGTCGTGATGCTGCGCCCGCATCTCCTCGAGCCCCTGTTCGACTCCCTCCCGATCGGCGTGGTCGTGCTCGACCGCGCCGGCCAGGTCGTCGTCTTCAACCGACACGAAGAGGTCCTCGCCGGCCGCAAGCGCGAGCGCGTGCTCGGCCGTCCCTTCTTCGTCGACGTCGCGCCGTGCATGGACGTGCGCGAGCTCGCCGGCGCCTTCCGGGACCGCGTCGAGCAGCGCACGCTCGACGAGCGTGTCGAGCTCGAGTTCGCCTTTCCGCACGCGGAGGCGCCGCGCGCGGTTGTCTGCCGGCTGAAGTCGTTCGTCGCCGACGACGAGCCGTACGGCATGCTGCTCGTCGAGGACGTCTCGATGCAGCACGCGGTCGAGCAGATGAAGACGACGCTGGCGAACCTCCTCGTCCACGACCTCAAGAACCCGCTCGCAGTCGTGCTCGCGAACGTGGACTTCGCGCGGTCCCGCATCGCGAAGCTCGACCCGGCCCCGCCCCGGGTCCCCGAAGCGCTCGAGGAGGCGCGCGCGGCCGGTTGGCGTCTCCACGCGATGATCCTCGACCTCCTCGACGTCGCCCGCCTCCAGACGGGCACGTTCCCGCTGAGCCGCAAGCAGACGAACCTCGGCCAGCTCCTCCGCGATGCCGTCGACGCGTACCGCATCGCCGCCGAGCGCGACGGCAAGAAGGTCGCGCTCGACGCGCCCGAGACGCTCGAGGCGATGATCGACGGGCCGGTCGTACGCCGCGTCGTCGACAACCTCGTCGAGAACGCACTCCGCCACTCGCCGCGCGGGTCCGAGGTCCGCGTCGAGGCCGTCCTCGACGGCGGGGCGGCGCAGATCGACGTCGTCGATGCGGGGCCCGGCGTCCCGCCCGAGCTCCGCTCGCGGATCTTCGATCCTTACGTCCAGGCCGCCGAGCGCCACGTCTCGCGCTCGAACCGCGGGCTCGGCCTCACGCTGGTCCAGATGGCGGTCCGCGCGCACGGCGGCGACGTGCAGGTGCTCGACCACGCGCCGCGCGGCGCGATCTTCCGCGTGCGCCTTCCGCTCGGCTGAGGACGCTTCAGCGGCTCGCGTCGAGCTCGCGCTTCAACCGGAGGCCGTCCCGGAGCGCCCACGCTCCGCCTCCGAAGAAGATCGTCACGGCGAGGAGCAGCTGGCCGGGCGGAGCTCCTCCACGCATGAACGCGATGACGACGCAGGCGACGCCCGCGACGAGCGCAGTTCCGCCCGTCATGATGCGCTTCAGCGCGATGAGACGCGCCGTTCCGCGGTCGACGGTCCGAGCCATGAGCCGGTGCTCGTAGCACGAGCGCGCCGAACGAACAAACGCGCCCCCGGCGAAAAGCCGGGTCCTACACTTTGTACTGGTCGACCTTTCCCCGATGGCGCACGGTGCTACGCCGTGGCAACGATGATCTCGCGCGATCTCGACCGCATTCGGAGCGAAGAGCCGACGAGAGGGGCAGCGCCCCGCTCGAAGCGCCTCGAGGGCGCGAGCGTTCTCCTCGTGGAGGACGAAGACGACCTCCGTGAGCTCGGCGTCGTCGTCCTCCAGTCCGAGGGCGCGCGCGTCACGGGCGTGGGGAGCGCGACGGAGGCGCTCGACGCGCTGGCGGCGACGCCGATCGACGTCGTGCTCACCGACATCTCGCTTCCCGACATGGATGGCTTCGAGCTCGTCGCCCGCATCCAGGCGCAGAGGCACGACGTTCCGGTCATCGCCGTGACGGGTTACGACGGTCCCGAGGAACGTGCGCGCGCGCTCGAACGTGGCTTCGCGCGCTACGTGACGAAGCCCGCCACGGGCGAGGACCTCGTCGCGGCGGTCGCCGCCGTCCGCCAAGGGCCGCGCGCGCCGGCGGTTTGAACGTCGTACCGCGAACCGCAGTCGCAGTGGCTCGCCATTTGCTCCGCATCCTCGGCTGATGCAGCGAGTGCTCTTCGTTCTGCGGGGGGACGAGGTCGATGCGGAAGCTCTCCTGGAGGTCGCCCGAGACCTGTCGGACTCCGACGAGCTGGCCGTGTGCCGGCTCCTCCCTGCGGCAACGGACGCGTTCGTCGAGGGCCTCCGCGCCCAACGCGAGACGACGACGCTGCTCCGCCGCGCCCTCGGTCCGCGCGCGGAGCGGA
>JBDHVE010000150.1:0-24155 GCA_039809485.1 Polyangiaceae bacterium
GCCGCCGTGACGTCCTCCGGCACCGAGCGGGCGCGCTTGATCGCCTCGTCCGCGTTGCCGGCACGGCCGAGCGCCTGCGCCGCACGCAACGTCGACCACGGCGCCATCGGACACGCCGGCGCGCTCGCCCGTTCGAAGGCCGCGGCTGCCTCCGGTGCGCTCGCCGCCGCGAGGAGGCGGCCTTCGAGGTGGTCCCACGCGCACGCCTCGCTCGTGGGGAGGTCGGCCGGACGCGCATCGTGGACGGCCTTCGCGGCGTTCGCGTAGTCCTTCGCGCGCTCGAGCTCACGCGCTGCCGCGAGCCGCGGGTCGTCGTAGAGGACCCGCACGGCGATGCGCGATCCCTTGGCGGCGAGCTGATCGGCGCGCTTGCCCTCGGCCGCCTTCGCCGACGTGACAGCGGACGGCGACACGTTGCTCCCGCCCCGGCACGCGACGGCCCCGAGGATCACGACGACGACCATCGCGCGCGAGGCGCTCCACGACGAGCTCACGATGGCTGCCTCCCTGCCCCGGCGGCGCCGGGGCGTCCACCCCAGGCCTCCGCGGCCTCTTCTTCTTCCCGGCTCTCGGCCGCGCGACGCCGCGCGTCCGTGAACTTCGCCTGGTCCTTCACGACGACGTCGTGGTCCGCTTTCTTCGCTGCGAGGTCGGTCCGCGCGCGCGCCTCGGCCTCGCGTGCGCCGCGGAGCTGCGTCCGCGCGTCCTCCACCCGACGCCCGAGCTCGACCATGCGCGCGGCCTCGGCGCGCTCCCAGTCCCCGGCCTGCGCGAGGTCGGCGGCCCGTGCTTCGCCCCGCTCGACCCGCGCCGCTTCCGCCGCCCTCACCTGGGACGCATGTGCGACGGCGACGTCCCGGGCGGCGACGGCCGCCGCCTCTGCGCGCTCGGCCGCCTCGCGCGCCGACACGGCGCGGGCGAGAGCCGCTTCCGCGTCCTCGACGAGGCGCTCGCGGTGCTCGAGCAGCGGCTCGAGGGGGTACTTCGGCGGGCTCGGCATCGGCGGCGCTGCAGTGTACCCGACGCGAACGCCTTCGGCAGCCGCACGATTCCACGAACGAAAGGCGCGACGCGGTTCGTCGCGGAGCCGCGCCGCGCCCGTTGAAAGCAGCCGCGCGTGACCTATCGTAGTCGGGACGATGCAGGCGACGTTCAGCGATCCGCAGGGGCCTCGCTGGATCCACGCGGTCCTGCAGGTGCCGGCCGCCGTCCTCGTCGCCGCCGCGCTCTTCGGAGGCCTCTCGTTCGCGTACATCGGCTTCCTGCTCGCGCTGGCCGTGATCGCGTCGTCCACGCTCGCGATGATCCCGCTCCGCCAGCGGGCGCCGGTCCCGGCGACCCTCACGCTCGGCCCCGGCTACGTGAAGGTGAACGCAACGAAGCTCCGTTCCCCCGTCATCCACGCCAAGGACATCGTCGGCGCGAGCACCGCACGCACGGACGCCGGCTTCGCCCTCAGCCTCGGGCGCAAGGGGCGCGATACACCGACGACGATCGTCGTCCCGACCGAAGCCGAGGTCGATCGCCTCCGTCTCGCGCTCGGGGTCGGACACGGCGGGCACGGCACGCTCTCGTGGTGGACCGCACCGACGCAGGCGCAGCGCAGTGCGTTCAGCGGGAGGGTCGTCAGCACTCTCTCGATCATCTCCGTGCTCGCGGCCGCCGCGTTCGCGAGCGACGGCCCGTTCGTCGCGCTCGCCTCCGTCGTCGCATTCTTCGCGGTGCCGGTCGGCCTCATCCTCTCGGCGGTGGGCTCCTCGCGGAACGTCACCTTCCCCGACGTCGAGATGACGGGGGCCGGGATCCGGCTGATGACCACGACGGGGCCGTTCCTGCTCCCGTACGCCTACTACAACGGGTTCGTCCTCGAACGAGACCACCTCGTCTTCGAGGTGCCGCCGCCGTGGGGGAGCGTTCGGGTCGCGGCGCGCGAGCCGTTCCGCGGCTCGGGGGTGAGCGACGCCGACGTCGCGATCCTGCGTGCGCAGCTCGACGGCGCTGCGCTCCGGGCACGCGGCTTCGGCCGCACGAAGGAAGAGGTCGCCGGTCGCGTCGAGATGCTCCGGCGTGGACGCGAGAGCATGCGCGACTGGCTCGCGCGCCTCGACATGGTGGGCCAGACCCTCTCGACCGGCCCCGGGTACCGCGGTCAATCGCTCGACGCGGAGGACCTCTGGACGGTGCTCGAGGATCCCGACGCCGAAGGCGAGATGCGGATGGCGGCAGCGCGCGTCCTCCGCCACGTGAACGATCCGAAGGTGCGCGTCCGGATCGACGCTGCGGCGGCCGCGATCCGCGACGAGCACGACAACGAGCGCGTCCGCGTCGCGGCGCAGGAGAGCCTCGAGGAGGCCGTCCACGCCCTCGACCAGCTCGAGAATCGACGCGCGCGCCTGATGATGCGCTGACCCCCTCGTGGCTCACCTGCGGCCACGCGTCCGCGCGGGCGTGCCAAGGCACATGGTGGCACGTTTTCGATCGCCCAAAACGCTGTATTTACGTCGAATCCGACGTGAGCCACGGCGGCACGACGCGTGCACGCGCCGCCGACCATCATGAAGAAGCTCCTCGCCCTCACGACGCTTGGCACAGGTCTCCTCGCGTTCGCCTGCCGCGGTGGCGGCGATGCGACGCCTCCTCTCGGCACCTCGTCGCAGGCGCTCGAGGCGCTCGTTCCGCTCGCCGGCTGCGTCGAGGTCGACGCGTACGTCCGCGATCGCGCGAAGGCCGACGTGAACCGGATCTTCGACGCGATGAAGAAGCAGATCGAGGAGAGCCCGTACGGCTGCGGCGGCTACTACGGCGGCGAGGAGTACGACAGCGCGCCGACGTCCGCGGCAGGCGCCGGCGGCAGCAGCAGCAGCGGCGGCAGCTCGGGCTCCTCTCCGCCTCCCGCGCCGAAGGCGAGCGAGACGTCGGGCACGAACAACCAGGTCGCCGGCGTCGACGAGGCCGACTTCGTGAAGAACGACGGCTCCTACCTCTATGTCGTCGCGAACGGCGCGTTCCGGATCGTGAAGGCGTGGCCGGCGAACGACATGAGCCCGATGGCGAAGGTCGCGATCGAGGGCACGCCGAAGAAGCTCTTCGTCGAGGGTGACCGCGCCGTGGTCTACACGTCGATCGCCCGCGACACGAGCCAGGGCTCGGCGCCGTCCTACGGCGGCTACGGCGGCTCGCGCGAGTGCACCTACGGCTACGAGTGCGTCCCGTCCGGCGACGGCACGACGACGAAAGTGCTCGTGTTCGACATCACGAACCGCGCGGCACCGACGAAGATCCGCGAGCTGTCGCTCTCGGGCTCGCTCCTCGCTGCGCGCCGCATCGGTGGCGCCGTGCACACCGTCGTCGTCGACGCAGAGGCCGAGATCGAAGGCCTCGAGTACTCGTCGAAGGACATCACCTGCAACAGCACGAGCAGCGGAGTCGAGGAGCAGCGCCAGGCGAACCTCGCCGCGGTCGAGGCGCTCCGGCAGAAGGATCTCGCCCTGATCGACGCGGCCGACATGTCGAAGCAGCTGCCGACGGTCCAGGACGACGGCGCCCCGCTCGCGGCGTGCTCGGGCTATTACCGCCCGAACCTCGCCGAGGGCCGCACGTTCACGTCGCTCGTGTCGTTCGACATCGCCGGCGGCACCCCGACGACGGCGACCGTCGTCAGCGACCCGGGTGTCGTCTACGCGTCGGAGACCGCGCTCTACATGAGCGTGCCGCACACGCAACAGCCGGGCGAGACCTGGTACGTGGACATGCAAGGCGAGAAGCAGGCGAGCACCGTCCACCGCTTCCGGATCGGAAGAACGCCCGTCCTCACCGGCTACGAGGCGAGCGGCGTCGTGAAGGGCCGCGTCCTCAACCAGTTCGCGCTCGACGAGCACGAGGGCAACCTCCGCGTCGCGACGACGACGGGCCACGCGCCGAGCCCCGAGACGCACAGCACGATGAGCGTCCTCTCGAAGGCCGGCAACGCGCTGGTGCTCCAGGGCAAGGTCGACGACATCGCGCCGTCGGAGGACATCCGCAGCGTGCGCTTCGACGGCTCGCGCGGCTACGTCGTGACGTTCAAGAAGACCGACCCGCTCTATGTCTTCGACCTCGGCAACCCGTCGAAGCCCGCGATCACCGGCGAGCTGAAGATCCCCGGCTTCTCGACGTACATGCACATGATGGACGCCCAGCACCTCCTCACGATCGGTTACGACGCCGACGACCAGGGCAGCTTCGCGTGGTTCCAGGGCGTCATGCTGCAGATCTTCGACGTCGCCGACATGCGCAATCCCACGCTGCTCCACAAGGAGGTCATCGGGACGCGCGGGTCGAGCTCCGAAGCGCTCACGAACCACCTCGCGTTCACCTACTACGCGCCGAAGAACATCCTCGCCCTCCCGATGACGATCTGCGAAGGCGGGGACGGCGGCACCTACGGGACGAACATGACGTTCGCGGGCTTGATGGTCTACGACGTCACCGCGACGAACGGCTTCGCGCTCCGCGGGAAGGTCGCCCACCCGCAGACCTCCTCCGGCGGCTACGACTCGGGCGCCTGCTCCAACTGGTGGACGCAGGCGCAGTCCGAGGTGAAGCGCAGCGTCATCATGGATGACTTCGTCTACTCGATCTCCGAGAAGCGCGTGAAGGTGAACGCGCTTCCCGCCCTCGCGAACGACATCCGCGAGGTCTCGCTCGAGAACTGATCACATCGGGAGCGGGCTCGGAAGGAGCTTCGCTGCGCGGAGCGACTCGATGTCCATCACGATGCGCTTGTCGGCCGGCGTCTTCTGGAAGTTCGAGAGACCGATCCGGAGCGCCATGTCGAACGGCTGAGAGGAGACGACCGTGGTCTCGACGAAGAGGATCTTGTCGTAGGCCGCGGTCCCCTTCGCGCCGGCGTGGACGCCGACGAAGGCGTGGCCGGGAATGACGACGATGAACGGCGCCATCCCGATCGCTTCGAGCGCGGAGGCGAACACGAGCGACGCGTCGATGCAGTTGCCGGTCTTCACCCGCAGCGACTCCGCCGGGTAGCGGACGTTCTGCCCGCCGGAGAAGAAGTCGGCCGACACGCTCGTGTAGTTGAAGCCCTGGTCGGCGAGCGTCGAGTAGATCGCGCCGACCTGATCGATCGCGCCCGCGACGTGCTGGTCCACCGTCGTGCCGGCGCGCTGGTACTGGTAGCCGAGCATCGCCCCGGTCTCGCTCGCCGAAGCCGCCTCCTGGAGCAGCTTGTCGACCTCCTGCCACGCGTCGTGCGGCGTCGTCAGCGACGCGATCGAGATCGCGATCTCCTCCTTGTCGAACGAGGTCTCGCCCGACTTCGTCCAGAACACGCTGTTCTTCGGGAGGACCTGGATGGGCTTCGACCACGCGGAGACGACCTTGCCGTCGACGAGCAGCTTCACGCTGTAGGTCGCGCCGACCGGCGCCGAGACGGCGTTCAGCTTCGCGAAGTCGAGCGCCGCGTTGAACCCGCCCTCCTTCTTCTCGCCGGGCGCGAGATCGAGCGTGACGACGCCCTCGTCGGCGCTGAAGCCCTGGAGCGAGCCGCGGAGCTCCACCTTCACGGGCTTGTCGGTCGGGTTCTCGACGGCGATCTTCGGGAACAGGTTGGCGAGCTTGCCGAGGTAGTGAGCCTTGTACGTCGGGAAGCCTTCGGGGCGACCGAACCACGAGACGCTCGTGAGCTTCGGCGCGCCGGGCGTCGCCTCGATGCCTTCGGTCGACGTCTGGGTCTCGCCTGCCGGTGCGGTGCCCGGCGTGACCTCGCCGCCCGGAACGACCGGCGGCGTCGTCGCGGCAGCGGGCGTCTCTCCCGTCGCGTCGTCGTCCTTGACGATGCAACCGGTGCCGAGCGCGATGGCGATGACGAGCGCGACGATCTTCTTCGTGTTCATGTTCCTCTCCTCCGTCCTCGGTGGAGGGGATTGCAGCCTCCGTTCCGCACGGCGTGGAGAGGGGCGCGCGCGACTTTCCTTCGTGACTACGAGGAGGGTCGCCGGATCCAACGAGGATCAGGAGCGTGGATGTGGTGTCTCCGCGCCGAGACGAACCGGATCACCGATGTCCGCGGCGCACGTCGCCCGCCCGCGAAACGCCTGTTTTCAGGCGCTCGCAGCGAAACGTGGGGTGACGGTGTCGCGCAGACGCACACGTATGCGCACACCGTGCCGCGGCCTGAGTGTCGCCGACGCCTCGGGCTCCTCTTCACCCGTCAGCTCGAACCGCGCGCGGCGGAGGAGGACGGCGAGCGCGAGCTGCGCCTCCATGATCGCGAAGTGGTTGCCGATGCAGATGCGCGGCCCCGCGCCGAACGGCACCCACGCGTAGCGATGACGCTTCGCTTCGTTCGCAGGGAGGAAGCGATCGGGATCGAAGCGGAGTGGATCCGGCCAGACGTGCGGGCTCCGGTGGAGCGCCCATGCGCTGTACGCGACCTGCGTGAGCGCCGGGATCTCGTAACCGCCGATCGTCGTCGCCTCGTGCGAGTCGCGCCCGACGATGTACACGGGCGGATAGAGGCGGAGCGCCTCCTTGAACGCGCGCGCGCAGAGCTCGAGGCGCGGGAGATCGGCGACGGTCGGCTCCGCCCCCTCGAGCGCGTCGACCTCCTTCTGCACGGCCTCGTAGACGTGCGGGTTCTTGCAGAGGAGGTAGATCGTCCACGCGAGCCCCGTCGCGGTCGTCTCGTGGCCCGCGACGAAGAGGGTGAGGATCTCGTCGCGGACCTGGCGATCGGACATCCGGCTGCCGCCGTCTTCGTCGTCGCGCGCTTCGAGGATGCGGCTCAGGAGGTCCTCCTTCGCCTCCCCGCGCGCGAGGGCGGCGCGCCGGTCCTCGATCATCCGCTGGACGCGACCGTCGAGGAGCGCGATGGCTTGCTCGAGCGCGCGTCCGCGCTCGCCGACGAGGAAGAGGGGCCCCTGGAGCTTGTCGATCGCGCTCGCGAGCGGGCGCTGCGCCCAGGTCGGCGCACGCGGTGCGAGGCGGCGGAGGCTCCGCCGCGCGACGAGGTGGCTGATCGAGAGCGGGCGCCCGGCGGCCCACGCCGTCCACTCGAGGGCCACGGTCAGCGCCTTGCCGATCTCGTCGGCCTCGCCGAAGGTGTCGGCGTCGAACAGCGTCTTGCCGGCGACGCTCATCGTCAGCGTCGTCGTCTCGTGGAGGAGCGGCATCGCCTGCCCGTCCTTCCATCGGTCGACGACACGGCGTGACGAGGCGACCATCGCATCGGCGTACTTCTCGACCGCCTTCGGCTGGAAGAGCGGCGCCATGAGCTTGCGCTGGCGACGCCAGAGGTCGCCGTTCGCGGTGAAGAGCCCCTCACCGCCGAGGTGGTGGAGCGTGAAGCGGAGCATGTCCGACTTGTCGAAGCTCTTCGCGCGCTCGACGAGCAACTCCTGGACGGTGTCCGGCGAGTGGACGAGGCACGCCTGGAAGCCTGGGAACGGCAAGCGCATGCGGACGATCGGGTCCGCGCACTGCGAGAGCCGGTCGAGCATCGCGATCCGCTCCTCGCGGAACTCGCGGTTGTGACCCCAGAAGCCCTCGCCGCCGGGGGCGAACGGCATCTCCTCGATGTGCCGGATCGGTGTGTCCACGGGGCGCGATCCTACTCCTCGGCGCGGCGCCGGCCGAGCGCGGCCTTTCCGGGTGTCACCCCTTCGGACGACACCGCGTTTTTCGTGATCAGAACGCGGTTGGCACGTCCTGAAGGGGGTGTGACGTGCAGCCGAATGGTCTCTCGTCGGTCTCGATAAGAAGTTCTGAAGATCTTCTCAGCGTTCTCTTCGGAACGCGCCGAGAACGGCCGACGCAGACTGCTCCCCTGTAACGAATCGCGCTCAGGCGCCACTTCTGTCAGCGACCCTCCAAGGAGAAAACCCGTGATCTTCCGTCAGACCGTCTCGTGTCTCTCGCTCTTCGCCATCGCCTTCGGACTCGTGGCCTGCACCACGAGCACGAGCTCCTCGGGCGGCAACGACGGCCCCGCGGCCGGAGGCGGTCGGGACGCGAACGGCTACGTGCCGTCGGCGAAGTTCTTCCTCCCGACGGGCGCCGAGGTCCACAACACGAGCGCGCCCTCGCTCGAGATCGACGAGGCCGGGACGGTCCACGCCGTGTACCCGAACTACGCCGGCGGCGGCGCGCACTACGCGACGTGCCCGGCCGAGTGCGCGAGCGAGAAGGACGTGAAGGTCGTGAGCTTCCCGACCGAAGGCACCGTCGCGAACGCGATGCTCGCCCTCACGAAGGACGGCAAGCCGCGCGTCCTGCTCTCGACGTTCGCCCGCGTCTACTTCGCGTCGTGCGACGCGAACTGCAGCGAGGAGGGCTCGTGGCAGCTGGGCGAGATCATGAACCACGGCAGCGACCGTGAGATCACGGGCGAGGCGCTCGCGCTCGACCCGCAGGGCCGCCCGCGTTTCGTGATGCACACGTACAAGGCGTATCTCGGCGTCGGGCAGAAGGCGCCGGCGACCTGGTACATGACGTGCGACGCGAACTGCACCGAACAGGGCAGCTGGAAGGAGAGCCAGATCGCGAAGCAGATGTACCGTGGCTCGGCGCTCCGGATCGACGACAAGGGCGTCGCCCACCTCGCGACGATCACGCCCCTCGGCGAGGACACGTCGGGCCCCGCGACCGGCGCCTACCTCGAGTGCGCTTCGGGGTGCACGACCGAGGAGGACTGGAAGGGGATCGGCTTCCTCCCCGCGTACGAGAGCGACATCGAGGCGATCTCGGTGAAGGCGACGATCTCGCTCGCGCTCACGAAGGACGGCGCGCCCCGCGTCGCGATGCTCGCGAAGCAGAACGACAAGAAGAGCATCGTCTACTTCCACTGCGACGCCGACTGCACCGCCGACCACTGGACGGGCTCGGTCGTGAGCGATCACGAGAAGCTCGGCGCGGGCCTCGACCTCGCGCTCGACGAAACGGGCAACGCGCGCTTCGCCTACACGCTCGACTACAACATCGTCCTCGCGCACTGCGACGCCGAGAACTGCGCGGCCGAGAACGCGCCGTGGGACCTCACGAAGGTCGAGTTCGGCTCGGACATGCCGAAGGACGACATCTTCCTCTATCCGAACTGCAACGTCGGCGCGTGGTTCCTCCACAGCCCGTCGCTCGCCCTCACGAAGGACGGCAGGCCGCGCGTCGGCTACCAGGCGCGCGACATCAGCGGCGGGTGGAGCAACCCCGACAAGACGAAGCCGGACTGCAAGGCGGGC
Organism: Polyangiaceae bacterium; assembly: GCA_039809485.1. GTDB lineage: Bacteria > Myxococcota_A > Polyangia > Polyangiales > Polyangiaceae > Labilithrix. The sequence continues at coordinate 9,231 of JBDHVE010000150.1, forward strand.
ACCGACATGACGCTGAGCCGGATGTCGATCATGAGCAGCGTGAAGTGAGCGGAATGCCGGCCGCGGCACGGGCGTATCCTGGCAAGGAATGCTCGTGCTCCTCGTCGGCTCCTGGCTCGGGCTCCTCGTCTTCGGCGCGGTCTGGCTCGTCCAGCACCTGCGCGCCCGAGCCCGCGCTCGACGGGTCCGCGCCAAGCTGGGTCCGGTGACCGAGGCGAGCGCGCTCGCGGAGCGATCCGCCGGCGCGCTCGTCTGCATCTCGGGGAAGCTCCGTGTGCGCTCTCCCGGCGGCACGACGCGGCTGACGACGCTCTTCCCTTTCGACGTCTCGCTCTCGGAGAAGCCGTCGAGCGAGGCGATCACGCTCGGTGCCCAGTCACCGATCGACGTGTCCGTCGGCGGCGTCGAGATCGTCGGCGACAAGCAGGTCGTCCTCGGCTCGCGCGAGACCTCGCTCCGCGCGTCGGACGGGGAGGCCCGCTCGTTCGACGTCTGGCCGATGGGGCAGGAAGGGATGCTGCGCGGCGTGACGAGCGGCGACCTGGTCGTCGTCCGCGGCCGCCTCGAGCGCGTCGCGGGCGAGTCGAGCGACGACTACCGCACGTCGAGCGTGCGCCACCGGCTCGTCGGTGACGCCGCGAACGTCATCGCGATCGCGACCGCCGAGACGCCACGGGCCGCGGGGAAGCGCGCATGGATCCTCCCCACCGTGCTGGGGATGCTCGCCGCCGTGTCCGTGCCGCTCACCACGGCGTATCCGCGACGGACGCCTCCCGCGGTCGCGGCTCCGTCACTGCCCGTCACCGCGCCGCCGCCGTGCGCGGCCGAGATCGACGCGGTGCTCGCGAAGGGCGACCCGTGGCACGGCGAGAAGCGCCTCGCGACGTGCGACTGGAAGACGTCGGCCGCGAAGGTCGCGGTGCATCTCGGCGACTTCCCGCGCGCGAGCAAGCTCTTCGCGGAGGCGCGCGAGCGAGGCGAGCCGGTCGACGCGACCGTGACCGAGATCGAGACGCACCTCTTCGCCGGCAACGACGCGCTCGCGCGGGAGGTGACGAAGAAGCTCCGTGACGCACACTACCCGGACGCGATGCCGACGGGCCTCCTCTGCATCGAAGGCGCGTTCGGCCGGCGCGCCGGGCAGCCCGACGGCGCCGAGCTCCTCACGCGGACCGCGACCCGGCCCCAGGCGGGACGGGCGTGCGAGCTGCTCGCCGACGACTTCGCGCTCGTCCCGTTCGTGACCCAGAGCGCATGGCGCGAGTACTTCGTCGCAGAGCGGACGCCGGAGCACCTGAGCTGGTTCCTCCGCGAGGAAGACCGGCTGAACCGGCGCGTCGGCCTCTTCGGCGTCGCGTCCGTCGTCGTGAACGATCCGACGAGCCGCGTGACGCGGGACGTCCCGCTCGCCGCCGCGGCGCTCCGCACGCTCGAGGCACGGCTCGAGGATCGGAAGGGCAACCTCGAGCCGCTCTTCGCGGCGCGGATGGCGGCGGACGTCGCCCTGTTCGACGTCGTGATGGGGGAGCGCGAAGCCGCGACGAGGTCGTTCGCCGAGCTCGACCGACTCGCGGCGACATCGCCGACGTCCGAGCTCGAGCGGCTCCTCATGAGCTACGCCGCGGGGATCGCGCTCCACGCCGGCGACGACGCGCGCGTGAGGAGGTACCTCGCCGCGAGCGACCACGGCGCGGGAGAGGACGCGCTCCGGCGCTGGGTCGCGCAGACGCGGCCGGGCGACGACACCTGGGCGATGGACCACTGGAACGTGGTCGTCGCGTCCGGCGCGCGTGGCAAGGGATCCGACGTCGCGAAGGCGCTCCGCGACGCGCGCTCGACGGGTCGCGGCGTCCTCCCGCGGCTCCTGCCGAAGGTGAAGACCGAGCGCGAGGCGCTCGACACCTGGCTCCGCGAGGAGTTCCCGCCGGCCGACCTCCGGAACGGCGTCTTCGCGCTCGCGAAGAACGTCGGCGACCGCCGCGACGCCGCGCGCGTGCTCGGTGACGAGGAGCTCGCCGCGAGGCTTTCGCCGGTCGCGCATGCGCTCCACGCCGCCGTGCTCCGTCGCGACGGCGCACCGACGTGGATCGCGCTCGAGGACATGGTCGCCCGCTAACGCGCGATCTCGACCTCGCGCCCCTCGACGAGCTCCGCGCTCGCGAGCTTCACGACCTCGGCCCCTTCCTCGAGACCGCTCGCGAGCTCCATCGTCGTGCCCGTGTCGCGTTCGACGACGATCGGCACGAGGTGGACCTTGCCGTCCTTCACCGTCGCGACGCGGAGGCCCTTCGCGTCGTTCATCACCGCCGTCGCGGGCACCTCGAGGATCTGGTGCGGGGTCGGCAAGGTGAGCGCGACCTGCGCGTACATCCCGGAGAGGAGCGCGCCGTCCGGGTTCGGCACGCGCACTTCCGTCGTCATCGTCCGCGTGGCCGGGTCGAGCGCACCGGACGCGCGCGCGACCGTGCCCTTGAAGACGCGGTCGCCGTACTCGCGCACGGTGACCTCCGCCGGCACGTCCGTCTTCACCGCCGGCGCCGCGTTCTGGGGGACCTGGACCAGCACGCGGACGGGATCGGCCGACGAGATCTTGAACAGCGGCGTCGTCGGCGCGACGAGCGCCCCCTTGTCGATCATGCGCTGGTTCACGGTTCCCGCGAAGGGTGCCTTCACGCGCGCGAACGACTTCAGCTCCTGGAGGCGCGCGACGTTCGCCTCCTGGGCCGCGACGTTCGCATTCGCGACCGTGACGTTCGCCTCGGCGACCTTCGCCTCCGCCTGGTGCTGCTCGAGCTCCTGCTGCGAAGCGACGCCGCTCGGCGCGAGGAGCTGGTAACGACGGAGCGAAGTCGACGCGAACTCGCGGTTCGCGAGCGCCTGCGCGACCTGCGCCTTCGCCTGGTTCAGCTGCGCGCGTGCCTGCCCGAGCTGCTGATCGAGCTCCGGCGTGTCGATGTCGGCGAGGATCGCTCCCGCCTCGACGCGATCGCCGATGTCGACCTTCCAGTCCCGCACGTAGCCGTTCGCACGCGGGTACACCGTCGTCTCCTGGAGCGGCTGGACGCTGCCGGGTAGGCGCATCGCGCGATCGCTACTCTTCACCGCCGGCTTCACGACCTGCACGCGGAGGCGCTTGTCCTCGCTCTGGCGCGCATCGGCGGCGAGGGCGAGGCTCGCGTGCCGCTTCGGGAGGTAGGCCGCCGCGAACGCGCCGGCGAGGACGACGGCGCCGAAGACGATCGCGAGGGCTACGCGCGTCCGCCTCGGCCGCGCCGGCGGCGGCAGATCGAAGCCGAGGTCCTCGGGCCCTTCGGGGCGAGGGGGACGACCAGAAGGATGACTCAAAGCGCCTCTACCTCGGGATCGGTCCGGAGCGGGTGCCTCCGGAGCAGGCTGTACATGACGGGAACGAAGAAGAGCGTGGCCACCGTCGCGACCGCGAGACCGCCGATGACGGCGCGGCCGAGCGGTGCGTTCTGCTCGCCGCCTTCGCCGAGCCCGAGCGACATCGGCAGCATGCCGACGATCATCGCGATCGCGGTCATGAGGACCGGGCGAAGGCGGGTCATGCCCGCCGCGAGCGCCGACTCGTGCACGTCCCTTCCCTGCCGTCGCTGGTCGTTCGCGAACGTCACGACGAGGATGCTGTTCGTCGTCGCGACGCCGACGCACATGATGGCGCCCATCTGCGCCGGCACACTGATCGTCGTGTGCGAGAGGAGGAGCATCCAGGCGATGCCCGAGAGCGCACCCGGCAGCGCCATCAAGATGACGAACGGGTCGAGCCACGACTGGAAGTTCACGACCATGAGCAGGTAGACGAGGAGCACGGCGAAGAGCAGGCCGTAGCCGAGGCCGCGGAACGACGAATCCATGCTCTCGATCTGCCCCTTCACGCGCACGGTCGTGCCGCGCGGCGCGTCCTTCGCGAGGTCTCCGACGACCCTCCGGACGCCGTCGGCGACGGTGCCGAGGTCGGTACCTTCGACGTTCGCTTGCACGTCGTAGGAGCGCGCCGCGTCGTAGTGCGTGATGTTCTGCGGACCGGACGTACGCGACACCTCGGCGACGTTCGAGAGGAGCTGGGTGCCGACGTCGGGCGTCGAGACCGGCGTCGTGCGCACGTCCTCGAGCGAGTCGATCGCGTATTGCGGCGTCTGGACGGCGACGAGGTACTGGATGCCTCGGCGCGGATCGAGCCAGAAGGTCGGCGCGGTCTGACCGCTCGAGGCGAGCGAGACGAGGAGGTCGCTCGCGACGTCGCGCTCGGTGACGCCGACCTGACGCGCGGCAGTGCGGTCGACGTCGATCTTCACCTGCGGAACGTCGGTGACCTGGGCGAGGTGCACGTCGACCGCGCCCGGCAGCTTCGCGACGCGCTCCAGGATCTTCTTCGTGTACGCGAGCGTGTCCTTGTCCTGTCCGGGCGCGCCGACGACCTGCACGTCGACCGGCGCGGGGAGGCCGAAGTTCAGGACCTGGGTCGAGATGTCCGGCGCGAGGAAGAAGAAGGTCGTGTCGGGGTGCCGCTCGGCGAGCTTCTTCCGGAGCGCGCGGACGTACTCGGCGGTGGGCCGGTGGTCCTCCTTCAGCGAGATCGAGATCTGCCCGTCCGCCGGCGAGATCAGCGCGCCCTCGCTGAGCGACAGGTTGATGCCGCTATAGGGCGTCCCGATGTTGTCGATCATCGTCGCAATCTCGTGCTCGGGGATCACGGTCCTGATCGTGTCCTCGACCGCGGCGAACCGCTTCTCGCTCTCCTCGATCCGCGTGCCGGGCGGGCCGCGCACGTGGAGCTTCACGAGCCCGGCGTCGACACTCGGGAAGAAGTCGCGGCCGAGGACCGGGAAGAGCGCGACGGAGAGGGCGGTGAACGCGAGGAAGCCGGTCACGACCGCGCCGCGGTGCGCGAGCGCCCAAGCGAGGTACGAGCCGTAGACGCCGCGCATCCGCGCGAAGCCGCGGTCGAACGCCTGGAAGAAGCGGTGCGGCTGGTGACCGGGCTCGGCCTCCTTCGCGAGGAGGAAGCGCACGAGCGTCGGCACGAGCGTCCGCGAGAGGAAGTACGACGTCATCATCGCGAAGACGACGGCGAGCGCGAGCGGCACGAAGAGCGACTTCGCTGCGCCGCTGATGAAGGCGACGGGCACGAAGACGATGCAGATGCAGAGGGTGGAGACGAACGCCGGTACGGCGATCTGCTGCGCGCCGTCCATGATCGCGGCGACGAGCGACTTCCCCTGCTGGTGGTTGCGATGGATGTTCTCGATCGTGACCGTCGCATCGTCGACGAGGATGCCGACCGCGAGCGCGAGGCCGCCGAGCGACATCACGTTAAGGGTGTAGCCGAGCGCCGCGAGCGCCATCACCGCGACGAGGATCGACAGCGGGATCGAGACGATGACGACGATCGTGCTCCGCCAGCTCCCGAGGAAGAGCAGGATCATGAGCGCAGTGAGCGCCGCCGCGATCCCCGCTTCCTTGACGACGCCTTCGACCGCAGCGCGCACGAAGAGCGACTGATCGAAGAGGAGCCCGAGGCGGAGCTCCTTCGGCAGGCGCGCCGAGATCGCGGGCAACATCGCCTTCACGCGCGCGGCGACGTCGAGCGTGCTCGAGTTGCCGTTCTTCAGGATCGACATGAGGACGGAGCGCTTCCCGCCCACGTGGACCATGTTCGTCTGCGGAGAGGCGCCGTCGCGCACGCTCGCGACGTCGCGGAGGTAGACCGTCTTGCCGTCCTTGCTCTTGAGCGGAAAGTCGCCGATCTCCTGGATCGCCTGCGGGCTCGCGTTGAGCAGGACGGGGTATTCGTTCGTCCCGAGCTTGGTCGTCCCCGTCGGGAGGATGACGTTCTGGTTCGAGAGCGCCGCGGTGACATCACGCGGCGAGAGGCCGGCCGCGAAGAGGCGCGGCGGGTCGAGGTCGACCATGATCTGCCGCTGCTTGCCGCCGTAGGGCCACGGGATCTGCGAGCCGCGGATCGTCGCGAGGTCGGCGCGGACGAAGTTCGTCCCGAAGTCGAAGAGCTGCTGCTCGCCGAGCGACTCGCTCTCGAGCGTCGCCTGCATGATCGGCACGTTCGACGCGCTGTAGCGGATGATGAACGGCGGCGTCGCGCCGGGCGGCATCTGGCGGAGGGCGGCCTGCGAGAGCGCCGTGATCTGAGCCGTCGCGGCGGAGAGGTCGGCGCCCGGCTGGAAGAAGACCTTGATGACGGCGATGCCCGTGAGCGACTGGCTCTCGGTGTGCTCGATGTCGTTCACGACCGTCGTGAGGTTGCGCTCGTACTGGGTGACGATGCGCCGCTCCATCTCCTCCGGCGGCAGCCCCGTGTAGTTCCAGATCACGGAGATGACCGGGATGTCGATCTCCGGGAAGATGTCGGTCGGCATCCGGAGGATCGTGAGGACCCCGAGGATGACGATCAGCATCGCCATGACGACGAACGTGTACGGGCGCTTCAGCGCGATTCGGACGAGCCACATCGACGGGAGATCCGGGAAGCTTCGAGTGCGATGCTCGTCCCGCGCCAACGTTGCGTCCAATCGGATCTCACGTGAACGGCGGCGCTCTGCCGTCTCGCGCGCGCACGACGCGCGTGGTCTAGTGTGACGGCGTGCCGCCCTTCGGCAGAGCCCTCTCCTTCTTCTCCGGCCTCGGCCTCGGCGCCGCCGACGGTCGCGCCGCGCTCTCGGCGTGGATGCGCCGCCGTGCCGCGCGCGCGGGGAAGATCCTCGCCGTCGAGGAAGCGCTGCTGAGCGGGACGTTCTACGCGTACGCCGGCCGACGGCTCGCCGCGTTCGTCCTGAGCCGCTCGTGGGGGACGGCCCTCCACGTCCTCGAGCTCACGTGGCTTGCGCAGGTCTTCAGCGCGCGTCCGTTCGTCGCGTCGCTCGCCTTCCAGAACGTGGCGCTCGTCGTCGACGCCTTCTTCTTCGGCGCGCTCGAGAGCATGCGGAGGCGCGCCCGCCACCTCGGTGCGACGCCGGAGGCCGCCGCGCTCGTGTCGCGCTGGCTGTCGTTCGCGATCCTCCTCGGCGTCGTCGCGGGGCTCGGCCCGGGTGTGCGCGCCCTGTGGGTGTGGGGCGATCACGAACGGCCGCCTTCGCTCCTCCACCTCTACGCGATCGTCTGTGGGCTCCGGCTCGGCGCCGACGTCGTCCTCCGGACGTACTACTCCGGCGTGTTCGCGCACCACCGGGTGTACCGGCCGGTGTGGCTGCCCGTCGTCCCGCCGACCATCCTCGTCCTCGGCACGGTCGGCGCGTGGAGATTCCTCGGCGGCTACGCGTTCGTCGCCGCGCTCGCGGCGTCGGTGCTCGTGTCGCGTGGGATGCTCTTCGTCTACACGCGTCGGGCCTATCGGCTCCGGCGCGTGCCCGCGCCACGCTGGCGCCTCGTCCCTCGCCTCGGCGGCGGGCACGTGACGCTGGAGATGGTCGGCGAAGCGCTCCTCGCGGGCTCGGCGAACACGGTCGGGCGGATCGGCGCCGTCGTGCTCGTCGCCGCGATCATCCCCTCGCTCTCGCAGGCGCCGCCCGAGTCGGAGGAGGACGCGATCCTCGCGAGCTTCGCGTTCGCGCTCCACCTCGCGGCGCCCCTCCTCTTCGTCGCCGGGCAGTGGTGGCTCGTCTTCTACCACGACTGGAAGCGCCTCGAAGAGGACGCCGCCGACGCGCTCGCAGCCGTCCTCCATCAGCGCATCCTCGTCGTAGCGATCGTGCTCGGCGTCTTCGCATGGCTCACCGCGTCGGCGCTCGTCACGTTCTTCGTCCCGCTCGAACGGACGTGGATCACGCTCCTCACGCTCGCGCCGGCGGTCGTGGGTTTGTCGGTATGGACCGCGTTCCAGCTCCGCGGATTCGTCCGCGGCGAGTTCGTGCGCCAGGCGGCGAGCGCCGCCGCCCTCGTCGCCGTCGCGGCGCTCACGGCGTCGAGCGAGTGGCTCGGCGACGAGACGTGGTTCGTCGCGCTCGCGGCCGGTCCGTGGTTCGCGGTGCTCGTCGCGTGGGCGACCGGCCTCGTCCGACGGCGTCACGCGACGGGCCTCGTGGACTCGCTCGCCACGTGGGTCACCGCCCTCGGCGCGCAGCACGGCGAGGTCGAGGTCTGGTTCTCGCGCGTGACGATGCGGCCGCTGAACGTCGCCGAACGGATCGTGGAGAAGCTCGGCGACCGCGGCGCCGTCGTCGTCCTCGGGTCGCGGATCGTCTGGTTCGAGCACGCACCGTTCACGCCGCGCGACGCATGGCTCGCGCTCGGAGCGGGCACGATGCGGCGCCTCTCTCGCTGCGCGAAGGGGCCGGCCCGCGCACAGCGGAGAGCGCTCGAGGCGGAAGGGCTCCTCCGCGCGCCCGAGCCCGCGGAGCTCGGCGAGCTCGCGCGGGCGCACGCGCGGATCTTCCCCGAGGGCTTCGTGGTCGAGGTGGGACGCCGCCCGCCTCCTGCGTTCGCCGCCCTGAGCGCGGTGGACCGCCAGGCGATCTGGCGGGACGCCGTCCGTGCGCTCCGCGGATCCCGGAGTCGTTCCGGATGGATGGTCACGGCCTACGCCCCGCGGGGGACCGCCGAGGTGCTCTACGTCGCGAAGCGTCCGGTGAGGAGCAAGGAGGCGACGGAGTGGGCGTCGCTCCTCTCCCGGGCGACGTGGCGATTCACGAGCACAGAAAGCTGAAGAGCGCGTTGATTGCCGGTATCCTGCGGCCGTGCGTCCTTCTTCTTCTCCTCTCGCTTCTCTCCTCTTCGTCCTCGGGGCGGCCTCGGCCGTGGTCTTCAGCGGCTGCACGAGCCTGCTCGGCGACTTCGAGGTCTCCGCGATCGACACGTCCGCGGGCGACGGCGGCGGCGGCGGGGACGGCGGCGGCGAAGCCTGCACGACGTGCAACGGCCAGTGCGTCGACCTGAAGACGAACACGCTGAACTGCGGAGCGTGCGGCATCGCGTGTCTCGGCGGTCAGACGTGCACCGAGGGCAAGTGCGTGTGCCCCTCGGACAAGGCGTTCTGCAACGGTTCGTGCGTCGCCGCGACGCGGAAGGCGTGCGGCCCGACGTGCGCGGAGTGCGCCGCCGACCAGATCTGCCAGGACGGCTGCAAGGCCGCGCCGCCGGCCGCGTTCGAGGTGCCGCCGCGCGACCCGACGGGGTGGAAGGACGAAGGCGGCAAGCCGCTCATGATCAAGCTGCGCGGGGTCGGCGCCGGCACGACGTACGAGTGCAGGACGGCGCCCGTCGGGGCCTTCGTCTCGCCGACGGATCCGCCGTGGGCTCCGTGCGACGGCGCGGGCGGAACGGGGCTCGACTACCTGCCGAAGGAAGTGCCGGCGACGCCGGAGGGCTCGTATCGGACCGAGATGCGGTACCGCAACGAGAACTTCGTGAGCGACGTCGCGCGCGTCGACTACTACGTCCACCATCGCCTCGACGGCGTCGCGACCTGCCCGCGTCCCGGCAAGGACGAGGGACCGCGGTTCACCGATCAGCAGTACTTCGACGCGGCCCAGACGTGGGCGCAGTCGGGCGCGTCCGGCGGCCTGTTCGACATCTCGACGCAGTTCCCCGGCCCGGCGAGCGGCGAGATGGCGCTCCGGAACCCGTTCCTCAAGATCTCCTTCAAGGGCGTTCGCTCGATGCCCCACATGGCGCCGCCGAACGCCGGCGTGCCGGCCTGGCCTGCGCTCAACACCGTCGCCGACTGGGAGTGGCGGGGGATGAGCCTGCGCCATCGCTACGCCATCAACCAGAACCGCACGATGGTGCTCGTCCGCCGCCAGTACACGCGTCCCTCTTCGACGGTGCCGGCGCCGCGAGGACCGGATTGCCGCGACCTCTACATGATCGGAAACGAGCTCTCCCGGAACACGGCGCCGGCCGGCATCGTGCGCGGGAGGAAGACGATCGACTGCGAGGCGCTCGTCCTGAACGTCCGCGGTCAGGGTCTCTGCATGGTCAAGGGGCCGAACAACACGCCGGTGCCGCTCCTGCTCGACAAATCGATCGATCACCAGGCGGGCGTCGGAACAGGCACGGTCGGGACGAACAACGGCCTGCAGATCGTCCCGACCGGCGTGTTCGATCCCGGGGCGTACGTCGGCCAGTTCATCCAGTTCGGCCCCAACGGCAAGCGCGAGCCCTGGCGGAAGATCACCGCCTGGAGCGGCACGGCGTGGACCGTCGATCCCCCGGTGACCGCCGCGGTGCCCGCTGGAACGAAGTACATCCGCTCCGGCGGCCCGTTCGACCGCTACGTGATGCCCACCGCGTACACGAAGCTCTACGAGAACTCGCACACGGATCCCCTCCGCTCGGACACGAAGTGTGTGAGCGCGCCGACGTGCGACGACGGCGTGGTCGCGCAGGCGCAGATGCTCGGGATCGAGCCCTGGTTGACCTACCTTCCGCCGTGACGTTAGCGTGACCTCCGCCCCCGGGGCTCGCGACGCGAGTCGCTGCTCCGCCGACGCCAGAGGCTGCGGCCTTGGCGCCGGCTGATGAACTCCCTAGGGACTTCGACATCCCCCGGGGGCACTTTCATGCGCCGCTCGTTCGCCGACGCGCTCGCGGATCCGAGGCGGATCGATCGTCAGATCGACCGCATCGCCAGGCGATCCGACGCTCGACTGCTCGAGGGCCTCACGCAAGAAGGCGTGCGGTTCGCGGACATCGTCGCGGACCGCGAGCGCTTCGTGAAGCTCCTGTCGCGCTCGCTCGGTGACGCGTCGTTCCGGCCCGGCATCGCACGAACGTCGGTCGCGTTCATCGCCGGCAAGTGGCGCACGCTCGCCCGGCTCGGCGCGATCGATCTCCTCGCCCACGCCGTCGTCGGCGAGGTCGTCGGGGAGCTGCTCGAGCCGCTCCTCTCGCCGCGCGTCTACTCGTACCGAGCGAAGCGCTCCTCCTGGCAGGCCCTCCGCCTACTCGCCCGCGTCGCCCGCGCACACGTCGCGGCGCGCCCCGACCCGAGGACGCGCGGTCTCTACGTCCTCCGGACCGACATCCAGTCGTACGCGCCGAGCATCCCGCTCGGACCTTCGTCGCCGCTCTGGCCCCAGCTCCGCGAGCTCACCGGCCTGGCCGAGAGCTCGCCGCACTGGGCGATGCTCGAGGCGATCGTCCTCCAGCCGCAGGTCGATCGCGACGGCGACCCGGTCTCGCGCGAGCGCGGCGTGCTCTTCGGTTCGCCGAGCAGCAATGCGCTGATGAACATGTTCCTCATGCCTCTCGACGAAGCGCTCGATGCGGTGAGCGGCGTCTACACGCGCTTCGGCGACGACATCCTGTTCCTCCACGAGGACCCCGACCACGTCCGCCACGCACGCGAGATCATCGAGACGACGGTCGAGGAGCGCGGGCTCCTGATGAACGACGCGAAGCTCCACGTCGTCTACTGGAACGCCGCCGCGCGCCCTTCCGAGGTGTGGCCGGAAGCGAAGCCGATGGCGAAGATGCCGTTCCTCGGCGCGGCGATCCACTTCGACGGCACCATCGCGCTCTCGCCTGCGAAGTGGAAGATCGTCCTCCTCGACCTCCGCGAGCGCATCCGGGGCACCGCGCGCCTGCTCGACGGCGATCCGCAGGAGCAGAAAGCGCGCATCCTCGCCGAGGTCGTCAACGCGGCGTTCGAGCCGCGCACCGAGCTCGCGCTCTCGCACGAGAACATGCTCCGCGAGCTCGTGAGCGATCGCTCCCAGCTGCGGGAGCTCGACTACCTCCTCGCGCTCTGGATCGCCGAGGCTGTGAGCGGCCATCGCGGCGTGCGCGCGTTCCGGGAGGTCCCGTATCGCTGGCTGCGCGAAGAGGCCGGCCTCCGTTCGCGCGTCGTCGTGCGGAACGGCGCAAGGCGCTGACGCTCCTCGCGCCAACGTGGCGCATGCCGATCGGCGAGCCGCGCGGGCAACCGGCACGCACCGCGTGGACGTGGATGGCACGAGGAGTGCTGAGGGCCGCGACCATGTCTCTCCTCCGTTCTGCTGTCGTCGTCGCCGGTCTCGCCACGCTCTTCGTCCCGTCGCTCGCACGCGCCGAGGACACCTCGTGCTTCCCCGCCTGCCGTCGCGGGTACCTCTGCCACGCCGGCGCGTGCGTCAGCGAGTGCAACCCGCCCTGCGGAGACGGCGAGACGTGCGAGGCGCGCGAATGCCGGCTCCGCACGAGCGCGACGACGACCACGTCGTCGGAAGCGCCCGTGCCCGATCGCGTGCGATCGGCCCCGGTTCGCGACCTCCCGAGCTTCGCGATGACGGCGGGGCCCGCGATGTTCTTCGCGACGAACACGGCCCCGGCGATCGCGCTCAGCGTCCGCTACCAGATGCCGACGCAGCACGCGTTCGTCGCCGGCGGGCGCTTCCTCCTCGGCCTCCCCGAGGGCACCGACTTCTTCGTGCTGGGCACCGATCTCGGCTACGCCGGCACGTTCTTCCGCGGCGACGTCGATGCAGGGCTCCTCGCCGTGGGGCAGCCGCAGGTCTGGGTCGGCGGGCGCGACGCGCTCCTCTACATGGGCGCGGCGGTCGGGCCCTTCGTCCGCTACGGCCACTTCCAGGCGGAGCTCCTCCTCGGCGGCGGCTTCGCGACCTTGCTCTCCGATCCCTACCAGGGCCGGAGCCGTGATCTCGGCGCGGTGGGCACGGGCGCGCTCCTCGCGGGCGCCGCGTTCTGACCGGCGTCCTACGCGAGCCGGCGCATCAACGCCGCGACCTCGAGATCGCGCGGCGACACGCTCTGCGCGAGGGCTTCCCGCACGCGCTCGCGATCCTCCGGCGTCCGGTTCTGGCTCATCTTCAGCTTCACGTGGAGGTCGTCGACGTGGAGCACGAAGCCGACGATGCCGCGACGGAGCTCGGCATGGAAGTCGGGCGCGGGGAGCGACGTCGACCAGCCGCCCTCCCCTTCGAACGTCCGCGTGAGCGCGTCGAGCTGGAGGTAGAGCGCGTCGTCGTCGAGGAGCTCGAGGCGCCCCTTCGCGTGGACGACGGCGTAGTTCCAGGTCGGGACCTGCTCGGCGGGCTCGGCGTACCAGGCCGCCGACACGTACGCCTCGGGGCCGTGGAACACAGCGGTGACCGCGCCGCTCGCCTCGACGTGCCGCGCGAGCGGATTCGCGCGCGCGACGTGGCCGGAGAGGCGGAGCGGCTCTTCGTGCGCGACGATCAGCGGCACATGCGCGATCTCCAACTCGCCTCCCGTGCCCGCGACGACGGTGGCGAGCGGATGCGTGCGCATCAACGCGAGCGTCAGGTCGCGATGGGCGGCGCCATCGAAGATGCGAGGCAGATACATGGGTCGATCGCTACTCGCACTGCCGGCGCGAGACCAGCGACGTGACGCTGGCCAGGACAGGGCCGGCCGAGGTACGGTCCGGCCATGGCTCGGAACGGACTTCGCCTCGCGCTCCTCGCCGCGTTCGTCGCGGGTTGTGGCGGCCAGGTCAGCGACGAGACCGCGGGCGCATCGCTCCCCGCCGGGTCGGCGAGGTCGTCGGCATCGCCCGCGCCCCCCGGGGCTCCGCCCGCGCATGCGTCGTGGGACGTCGCGGAGGTCTGCGACCAGGCGCAGCTCACGTCCGCGCGCAACACCGCCTCGAGCGCGGCGGAGCTCGAGAGCCTCGTGAGCGGCGCGTTCGCCGCCTGCGAGCGCGGCGACGCCATGGCCGAGCTCGTCGACACCTCGCTCGCGCCGGACGAGGACTTCGGCTTCGTCGCGAAGGACGGCGTGGTCTACGCGCTGCGGGCGGCTCCCGGTGCGTTCCTGCCCAAGAACTGCGCACACTGCAGCATCGGCGAGGTGCGCTTCGAGTCGGAGAAGAAGCTCTCCTTCGTTCGGTCGAAGGGCCCGCGCGTCTTCCGCGCGAGCTTCACGCCCGCGCGCGACGTGCTCTTCCTCGACAACGGCGCGCGAACGCTCGTCTTCGTGCGCGCCGCGACGCTCTGAACGCCTTCAGCTCGGAGCGCCCCATTCCTGGAGCGACCGCACGCGTACGCCGGCGTCGCCGCGGGCGGACTCGATCGCGTCGCACACGGCGAGCGCGGCGGGGATCGTCGTGAAGTACGGGATGTTCATGAGCAGCGTCTGGCGACGGAGCGAGTAGCTGTCCTTCACCTCGCGCGCTCCGATCGTGGTGTTCACGACCATCGCGATCGTGCCGCTCCGGATCGCGTCGACGACGTGGAGACCGCCCTCGCGGACCTTGTTGATCGTCTCGACCGGGATGCGCGCGCGTGAGATCGCCTGCGCCGTGCCCTTCGTCGCGAGGATCTCGTAGCCCGCCGCGCGGAGGCGCCGCGCGATGATGCACGCGACCGGCTTGTCCTCGTCCTTCACGCTGATGAACACGCGCCGACGCGCACTCGGCGCGCCGCCCGCGTTGCGATCAGGGATCGGGACGTCGAGCCCGGCGGCGATCATGCTCTTGTGGAAGGCGCGGGCGAACGTGTCGGCGACGCCCATGACCTCGCCGGTCGACCGCATCTCGGGACCGAGGATCGTGTCGACGCCCGGGAACTTCGTGAACGGGAAGACGCTCTGCTTCACCGCGACGTGACGCGGGACCTCCATGTCGAGGACGCCGAGCTCGTCGAGCGTCTTGCCGGCCATGACCTTCGCCGCTATCTTCGCGAGCGGGCGCCCGGTCGCCTTCGACACGAACGGCACCGTGCGGCTCGCACGCGGGTTGACCTCGAGGATGTAGACCTCCCCGCCCTTCACCGCGAACTGCACGTTCATGAGGCCGACGACGCCGAGCTCGAGCGCGAGCATCCGGGTCTGCTCTTCGATCGAGAGCACGAGCTCCGGCGAGAGCGAGTGGGGCGGCAGCACGCTCGACGAGTCGCCGGAGTGCACGCCGGCCTCCTCGATGTGCTGCATGACTCCGCCGATGACGGCGCGCTTGCCGTCGGCGACGCAGTCGACGTCGACCTCGATCGCGTC
>JBDHVE010000151.1:0-23388 GCA_039809485.1 Polyangiaceae bacterium
ATCGGATTCCGGAACCGCGTCTTCGTGCTGCTCAACTGGGCGTGGTCCTACGTCGCCTACGCGCGCGGCGCCCGCCTCATCACGGCGACGGGGTGGGCCCCGACCCTTCCGGCGTCACCGGAGGTGAAGGCGGCGGAGAAGGTGCCGCAGGCGAACGGGCAGGAGGCGAAGGGGATCCTCCCGTGGTCGACGCGATCGCCCGCGCCTCCCGCAGGAGCGCGAGCGCCCGAGAGCGCGCGGCCGGCTCCGGTTGCCGCGCGAGCTGCCACGCAGACCTAGTCAGCGCGATCGCGAGCGCTTCGGCCGCGCCTGGCTCACCGCTCTGGACGGCGGCGCGCCGCGCGAGCTCGCCGAGGTCCTCGCGTCCGGCTCCGGTGAGGGCAGCCGAGACGGGGAGCCATCCGCGCGGCGGCGCTTTCCGCGCGCGCGACGCAAGCAGCACGGAGGCGAGGTCGAGCGCGGCACCGCGCACTTCTTCGTCCGCCGACGCGAGCGCCGCGACGAGCGGCGACCAGACCTGGATCGGGATCGCGAAGCGACCGCCTTCGGCGAGCGCATGCGCGCGGAGCTGACGGAGGACGAGCGCGGCTCGCGGGAACGCGCCGTCGCGCATCGCGAAGGCGAGGTCGAGGACCGCGGCCCAGGCGTCGCGCCACGCCTCCTCGCCCTCCGTGCGCGGGCGCGGCAGCTCGAAGGCGGCGTGTGGCTCGAAGCGGCCGCTCGTCAGATCACGTGCGCGGGCATGGAGCTGCGCGAGCGCGGGGTCGAGCCGTGCCGCGCGCGCGATCGCGTCGTCGACGGCCGCATCGCGGGTCGCCTCGGGGGTGCTCCGCGCCCGCGCGAACGCAGCGACGACTTCGAGCGCTTGCCGCGCGCGGAGCGCCTTCTTCTCGACGCTCGGACGCGCGAAGAGCGCGAGGAGGCGGTCGGCCTCCATCGGCGTGAGGTCGTCCCCGGCGTCGTCGGCGTGCTCGGCGAGGAGCGCGAGGGAAGCGTCCTGGAGCACGGCGTCGGTGCCCGTCACGAGCGGGTCGAGGAGATCGATCGCGCCCGCGCGCACGAACCGGCTCGAGGATCGGAGCAGGATCCGCGCGAGCGCGAGCTTGTCGCGCGGCGAGGTCGACCCAGGGTCGACGCGGCGCGCTTCTTCGAGCGCTTCGCGCGCGGTCTCGAGCGAGAGCGCGAGGAGGACGGCGCGATGAAGCCGCGCAGCGCTCGCGACGGCGAGGACGCCTTCCTTCTCCGCCCGCGCGATGGCTTCGCGGAAGATCTGCTCCGCCCGACGGACGTCGCCAGAGAGCTCGAGGCACCGTGCATAGGCGTAGAGGCCGCGCGCGGAGCGGAGCCGAGCGGCCTCGGCCCTCGCGATCGAGGTGGCCGAAGGGACGAGCCCGGCGGCGGCGGCACGACGGATCCGCGCGAAGACCTCGTCGTAGAACCCGGACTGGACGCGCTCCCATCCCAGCGCGAGCACTTCGAGCGCGGCCGGATCGCGGAGATCGAGCGCGCAGCGCATCGCGGCGAGGAGCGCGGTCGCGCGGGTCTCGACGTCGACCGCGCTCTCCGCCACCGTCCGCCACACGGCGAGGCCGGCGCGCGCGCCGCCCGTGCGCTCGACGCGCTCGGCGGCCGCGATCGCGACGCTCGACGCGAGGCCCATCTCAGCCCGCGCCGCGGTCGGTGACGAGGCCGATCGACGGCAGGCGCTCGGCGGCGGCTTCGATCCGTTCGATCTCGGAATGGATCTGATCGAGCTCGCGGCGGATCTCGGCCGGTTCGCGTCCGGGCTGCTCCTTGCGGAGCACGTCGAGCGGATCGAGGACGGACTTCGTCAGCCACTTCCCGAGCCGCGCCTGCTCGCCAGCCTGCATCGCGCGGATCTCGTCGGTCGTGCTGAGGACGAGATCGCCGATGTCGCTCTCGAGCCGCTGCGCGCGCCACACGAGCGAGCTCACGCGGTTCTGGATGTACGCGGGGTCGTCGAGGCGGAGCGCCGCGAACTCCTCCTGGTAGGCGGTCTCGGAGAGCGCCTGCACCTCGTTGAAGACGCGGCGCCAGGTCGGGCCGTCGTTCGCTTCGCGCGCCGCCATCGCGCGGTCGTAGAGCGAGTCGATGCGCTTGTCCCACGCGTCGCGGTCCATCCCCATCAGCGCGCCGTCGGAGCGGTACACGATGCGACGGAGCACGTCGAACGCGTCCTCCATCCGCTGCATCGGCGGCACGAGCTCGTCGGCCGCGCCGCCGTGGAACTCCTCGACGAGGTGGCGGAGTTGCTGGCAGAGCGCGGCGAGCTTGTCCGGATCGGTGTGGAGCACCTCGCGGATGCCGACGACGAGCCGATCCGCTTCACGGCCGTAGTGCGCGCCCATCCCGCCCCAGAGCGAGCGCTTCGCCTTCTCGGCCTGCTCGAGGAGCGCCTCGACGTCCTCGAGCGCGTGCGTCTCGGCGGGCGGCGGCTCGATCTGCGCCTGGATCTGCTGCGTGCCGACCGTCGCCTGCGCCTCGAGGCGCATCGACTCGTCGCAGCGGAGCACGATCTCGACCGGGCTCCCGACGGGGAGATCCTTCGGGACCTCGACGACGAGCGTCTTGATCGGCAGCCGGTTCTGGAGGATGCGGAGGACGACGGCGCCGGTCTGATCCGCGGTGAAGAAGAGCTGCGTGACCTGTGCGGGAAGGCCGGCGCCGCGCGCGAGGAGCACCTTCCGTTCGCGCTTGCCGCCGCGCACGACCTCGAGCGCGACGTCCTTCGCGATGACGGAGGCGCGCGAGAGCGCGGTCGGTCGCGGACGGAGATCGCCGCGGCTCAACGTGAGCGGGAGCTCGGCGACGGGCGTGCCCACGCTGCTCTGGAGGGCGAGCGTCGCGTGCGTGTCCTCCGCTTCGCCGAGCGGAACGTCGAGGCGGAGCGTCGCGCCGGCCTCCTTCGGGAGCGCGCCTTCGCCGAGGGCGCGCTCGCCTTCCCAGAGCGCGACGTGGGCGGCGCCGGGTGGGGCGTGCTCGACGGTCAGGCCGAGGCGGAGCTTCGCGCCCTGGGCGACGAGCGGGGTCGAGATCCGGACGCGCGTCTTCGTCCCTTCGTCGCCGAGGATCGTCCCGCCGACGTGGGCGGCATGGACGGCGGCGCCGAGCGCGACGCAGGTGTCGACGTCGTCGCGGAGCGGCTCACCGGCCCGCTTGCAGAGCGCTTCGGTGACGCGGCGGACGACCATCGGCACGCGCGTCGAGCCGCCGACGAGGATGACGTGCTCGATGTCCTCGACGCCGATCCCGGCGACCTCGCGCGCGCGGGCGAGCGCGCGCTCGCAGCATCCGATCGTGGTCTCGACGAGGTCGCCGACGACGCGCTCGTAGTCCTCGCGAGAAGCGTCGGCCTCGAACGAGACGGGCTCGCCGTTCTTGTCCTTGAAGACGTCCTGCTTCGAGACGTGGACCACTTCGGTCGTCGAGAGCGACTCCTTGATCTCCTGCGCGAGGTGGACGATGCGGCCGAAGAGGCGACGGTCGTCGTCGCTCCCCTTCACGTCGAGCTCGAGCGCATATCCCTTCGCGACGAGCTCCTTCCGGAGGTGCTCGGCGTAACGGCGATCGAGGTCGTCGCCGCCGAGGTAGTTGTCGCCGTCGATCGCCAGTACCTGGTACTCGCCCGCGACGCAGCGGAGGATCGAGACGTCGAACGTGCCGCCGCCGAGGTCGTAGACGAGGAAGTTGCCGTCGCCGAGGCGGCGCTTCCACGTGTGATAGATCGCAGCCGCGGTCGGCTCCTGGAGGATGCCGATCACGTCGAGGCCGGCGAGCTCGCCGGCGCGCCGCGTCGCTTCCACTTGCGGCGCATCGAAGTAGGCGGGGACTGTGATGACGGCGCGGGTGGCGCGGATCTCCGGGGGAGCGCCGGCCGGCGTCGTGGTGCGGCGCGCGGCGAGCGTCTCGCGCATGCGGTCGCGGAGCTCGGCGAGGATCTTCGACGAGACCTCCTCCGGCGACAGCTCGCTCGCGCCGATCTTCACCTTCGTCTTCTGCCCCATCTTCCGCTTGATCGACTCGACCGGCGGATGCGCCGTGCCACGTCGCTGCCGCGCCGCGTGGCCGACGACGAACGCGGACGTCTTCTCGTCCCACGCGACGGCGGAGGGCACGGTCTTCCGGCCGAACTTGTCGGCGTAGATCACGATCTCGCGCTCCGACGGCGGGAGCCACGCGATCTCCGAGTTCGTCGTCCCGAGGTCGATGCCGACGGCGCGGTCGAGAAAGGGCATGAGGGAGACGAGGGTAGCGCAGGGCGCGGGGGAATGTCGCCGGGGCGGAGCGGCGGGCGCGGGGCGGGGTGAAGGGGGCGGGTGCGGGTGCGGGTGCGGGTGCGGGTTCGAGATGCGTTCGCGTTCGGGTTCGCGTCCGCGCTCGCGTACGCGTGCACGCTTGCGTGCGCGGACGCGTTGGAGGTCGCGTACGCGTACGCGCCGGCGGTCGCCGGCGCCGAGAGTGCTGACGGGAACGCGGAAGACGGAAGACGGGAGACCGAAGACGCTGTTTCCCCTGCGGCCCCTCGTCTCGCGTGCGCCCGCGCTCGGCCGTGGCACTTCGCCATGACGGTGCGAGGCCGCGACGACCGCCGGGAAGCCTCGCCCGCACCACGGCTCGCCCCTGGCGCGCGACGTGAATGCGCGGTCGCGGAGCGCGAGGATGAGCCACGGAGAGCGATCGCAGCACGCGCCACCGAACGAGCGACGCGCCCCACGGCAAAAGCGCACGTGGGGGGCCGACGTCGAAGGACACGGCACGCGGTTCCGTCTCTGGGCGCCGAAACGGAAGCGCGTCAGCGTCGTGCTCGACGGCACTCGCACGGTGCCGCTCCGGCGCGAGCCGAGCGGCTGGTTCATCGAGCACGTCGACGACTGCCGCGCCGGCACACGCTACGGCTTCCGTCTCGACGACGACCCGCGCGTCCTCCCCGACCCCGCCTCGCGCTACCAGCCCGACGGACCGCACGGACTCTCCCAGGTCGTCGACCCGAGCACGTTCCGCTGGACCGACGAGGCCTGGCGCGGCGTCTCGATGCGCGGACAGGTCGTCTACGAGATGCACGTCGGGACGTTCACGCGCGAGGGCACCTGGGCCGCGGCGATGCGTGAGCTCCCGTACCTCCGCGACCTCGGCATCACGTTGATCGAGATGATGCCCGTCAACGAGTTCCCCGGCCGCTTCGGATGGGGTTATGACGGCGTGGACCTCTACGCTCCGACGCACCTCTACGGCACGCCGGACGACCTCCGCGCGTTCGTCGACCGCGCCCACGCGGTCGGGCTCGGGGTCGTCCTCGACGTCGTCTACAACCACCTCGGCCCGAGCGGGAACTACCTCCGCGAGCTCGCCGACGGCTTCTTCACCGACCGCTACGAGAACGAGTGGGGCGACGCGATCGACTTCGAGACCGAGCCCGCCGCGCGCGCGTACTTCGCCGAGAACGGCGCCTACTGGGTCGACGAGCTCCACTTCGACGGACTCCGCCTCGATGCCACCCAGTGCATCTTCGACGCGTCCGAGACGCACGTCGTGAAGGAGATCGCCGAGCTCGCGCGCGCGGCCGCGCGGCATCGCTCGATCGTCCTCATCGCGGAGAACGAGCCCCAGCACGCCGCGCTCGCGCGCCCGACGGCGGAGGGCGGCTTCGGCCTCGACGCGATCTGGAACGACGACTTCCACCACTCGGCCCGGATCGCCGCGACGGGGCGCGCCGAGGCCTACTATTCGAGCGCCTGCGGCAAGGCCCAGGAGCTCGTCTCCGCCGTGAAGTGGGGCACGCTCTTCCAGGGGCAGCTCTATCCCTGGCAGGAGAAGCGGCGCGGAACGCCTGCCTTCGACCTCCCCGCCGAGGCGTTCGTCGCCTACCTCCAGAACCACGATCAGGTCGCGAACTCCGGACGCGGGCTCCGTCTCTCGGCCCTCGCCTCCCCTGGGCGCGTCCGTGCGCTCACCGCGCTCCTCCTCCTCGCGCCTTCGACGCCGATGCTCTTCCAGGGCCAGGAGATCGCGGCGACCGCGCCGTTCCTCTTCTTCGCCGATCACGAGCCGGAGCTCGCCGAGCTGGTCGCCAAGGGTCGCCGCGGCTTCCTCGACCAGTTCCCGAGCCTGCAGGATCCGAAGACGAAGGAGCTCACCGCGCTTCCTCACGACGCGCAGACGTTCGAGCGCTGCAAGCTCGATCTGTCGGAGCGCTTCCGCCCCGGCCATGCGGAGACGTTCGCGCTCCACAAGGAGCTGCTCCGACTCCGGCGCGAGGACCCGACCTTCTCCGCCCAGCGGCGCGACCTCGTCCACGGCGCGGTCCTCGCGACGGAAGCGTTCGTCGTCCGGTTCGGGACCGGGACCGGCGAGGACCGGCTCCTCCTCGTGAACCTCGGCTGCGATCTCGATCTCGTGAGCGTCGCCGAGCCACTGCTCGCGCCCCTCCATGGATACGACTGGCGCGTCCTCGTCTCGACGGAGGACCCACGGTACGGCGGATCGGGAACACCTCCCGCTCGCGAGCACGGCCAGCGCGTGCTCCTCGGACACTCGGCGCTCGTCCTCGCGCCCGAGCCCCTCGACGACGAAGCGCGACGAACCCTCGCGAAGAAAGGCGAGCCGTGACCCTACCCGTTCGCACGATCCGCTGGGCCGCCGGCGCAGGACGTCCCGACGTCACGAGCCTCCTCGAACGCGAATGGCTCGTGACGAACGGCCGCGGCGGCTACGCCTCCGGCTCGATCTCGGGGGTCGCCACACGTCGATTCCACGGCCTCCTCGTCGCCGCGCTGCCCGCTCCGCTCGGCCGCACGATGATGATGAACCACTTGAGCGAGACGATCCGTCTGCCGAACGGTGAGATCGTCCCGCTCGGAGGCTACGAGCGCGAGGACGGCGTGCTCGAGGTGAACGTCGCGCCCGTGCTCCGCGACTTCCGGCTCGAAGGTGGCTTGCCGGTGTGGACGTTCGTGCTCGGGGACGCCGGCGCGACGTTCGTGATCGAGAAGCGCGTCTTCCTCATCCATCGCCAGGACACGGTCCACATCAGCTACCGGCTCGTCGAGGGTGAGGGCTCGCTCCGTCTGAAGCTCCGCCCGTCGGTGCACTTCCGCCCGCACGAGGCGTCGGTCGCCGGACCGCTGGCGAGCGACTACGAGCTGCACGCGAGCTGCGGGCGCTACGAGATCGTGGGGCCGAGCGGGTTCCCTTCCCTCCGCCTCCGCCTCTGCGGCGCGCACCCGGCGTTCACGGTCGACGACGCGCCGGTCCACGACGTGCTCTATCGCGTCGAGGAGAGCCGCGGGTACGACTCGCGAGGGACGCTCTGGAGCCCCGGCTACTTCCGCGCCGACCTCACCCGCGAACGCGACGTCACGCTCGTCGCGTCGGTGGAGGCGTGGGAGGTGCTCGACGCGCTCGACCCGACCGCAGCGCTCGCCGCCGAGCACGATCGGCGCGAGCGGCTCGTCACCCAGGCGGGCCGAGAGGCCTCGGAGCAGGTCCTCTCCGAGCTCGTCCTCGCCGCCGACGCGTTCCTCATCACGCCCACCGCGCGCGTCGTCGACGCCGCGCGCGCCCATGCCGCCGGCGACGAGGTCCGGACCGTGATCGCCGGCTATCACTGGTTCACCGACTGGGGCCGCGACACGATGATCAGCCTCGAAGGCCTCACGCTCGCGACCGGGCGTCACGGCGACGCGGGCTACATCCTCCGCACGTTCGGGAAGTATGTGAAGGACGGGCTCATCCCGAACCTCTTTCCCGAAGGCAAGGACGAGGGCCTCTATCACACGGCGGACGCAACGCTCTGGTTCTTCCACGCCGTCGACCGCTACGTCCGCGCGACGGGCGACCGCCTCACGCTCCGGCAGCTCCTGCCGGTCCTCCGCGACATCGTCGCGAAGCACATGGAAGGCACACGCTTCGGGATCGGCGTAGATCCGCGCGACGGCCTCCTCCGCCAGGGCGAGGAGGGCTACCAGCTCACGTGGATGGACGCGAAGGTCGACGGGTGGGTCGTCACGCCGAGGCGGGGCAAGGCGGTCGAGATCAACGCGCTCTGGTACAACGCGCTCTCGCTCCTCGCGGACTGGCTCCGGCAGGAGGACGGGGAGGCGGCCGCGAAGCCACTCGACGAAGCGAGGGCACGCGCGCGGGCGTCGTTCGCGGCGCGCTTCTGGTACGAGGCCGGCGGCCATCTCTACGATGTCGTCGACGGGCCCGACGGGAAGGACGATCCGGCGCTGCGCCCGAACCAGATCTTCGCCGTCGCGCTCCCGAATCCGGTCCTCGAGGAGTCGCGGTGGCGCGCCGTCGTCGACGTCGTCGCGCGCGAGCTCCTCACGCCGGTCGGCCTCCGCTCGCTCTCGCGCGACCATCCCGACTACAAGGCGCGCTACTTCGGCGACCTCCGTTCGCGTGACGCCGCGTACCACCAGGGCACGGTTTGGTCCTGGCTGATCGGGCCGTTCGTCGACGCGTGGCTGCGCGTGAATCCCGGGCGCGAGACCGAAGCACGCCGCTTCCTCGACGGGCTCGAAGCGCACCTCGGCGACGCCTGCATCGGCTCGGTGAGCGAGGTGTTCGACGCGGAGGCGCCGTTCACGCCGCGCGGGTGCGTCGCGCAGGCGTGGGGCGTCGCCGAGCTGCTCCGCGTGCGGGCGAAGCTCGGGCTCCCTCGAGCCTGACGACGTTCACTCGAGGACGCAGCCGTGCCGTCGGTCGACGAAGCGGGCCTTCGCTCCCCAGAGGACGCCGGCCTGCGCCTCGACCTCCTTCTTCCGATAGTCGATCGTGACGGTCTTCGCGTCCGGGGTCTCGCGCGCCCAGGCATCGCAGAAGCGTTCGTCGCGGTTCATCACGAAGACGCACGAGCACGTCTGCTTCGCGGCGTAGCGGGTGAGGAGGACGAGGTCGTTGTCGTCGTAGCGCGAGCAGGCCGCGGTCAGGAGCAGGAACGCGAGGACGCCCCCGAAGCGCATCACGGCTCGCCCGTCAGCGCGATCGCGAGCCGGAGGAAGCGATCGATGTCGAGCGCCGATTCGTCGCGATCGTCGCCGCTCCGGACGACGACGAGGTCACGCGACGGGATCACCACGACGAGCTGGTTCCAGTGGCCGACGGCGGCGAACGTGTCCTCCGGTGCCGACGGCCACGGGCGACGGTCCCGGACGCCGGGCACGGTGCGGTTCAACCAGATCGAGAAGCCCTGCTCGGGTGGGAACGACGGATCGTCGTCGAGGCGCTTCGTGAGGAAGGGCGCGCTCGGCGTCGTCGCCTCGCGGAGGTAGCCCTCGGGCAGGACCCGCGTGCCCCGCCAGCAGCCGTCGTCGAGCATGAAGAGGCCGAGCCGGGCCCAGTCCTCCGCCGTCGCGTACGAATAGGCGCCGCCGACGGTGAACCCGCTCGCGTCGCGCTCCATCGTCATGCTCTCGATCCCGAGCGGCTCGAAGAGCACCGTCCACGGGTAATCGTCGCCGAAGCGCGGTCGCATCGCGACGTCGACCACGCGCGCGAGGAGGGTCGAATCGCCTGTCGAGTACCGGAATGCGGTGCCGGGCGGCTCCGCGAGCGGCTGCTCGAGGACGAACGCCGCCATGTCCCGCCGGCCCTGTCCGACGAGCATCGCGATCACGCTCGAGTCCTGCCGCGCGCCGCCTTCGTAGTCCTCCTTCCAGTCGAGCCCCGACGCGAACTGGAGGAGGTGCCGCACCGTGATCGCGCACCTCCCCTCCGCGACGGAGCCGAGGGTCCTGCAGATCGAATCGTCGAGCGCGAGCGCGCCCTGGGCGACCGCGATCCCGGCGAGAAGGCTCGTCACCGTCTTCGTCACCGACCAGGCGAGGTGCGGCGAGTCCTTCCCGTAGCCGCGCGCGTACCGCTCGTACACGAGCGCGCCCTGATGGACCACGAGGACTGCGTCGGTGCGGACGCCCTTCCGCTCCTCGTCCTCACCCTCGAGCGTGAAGAGCGCGTCATCGAGCGACCGCACGCGAGCGGGGAAGTTCCGGGCGATCTCCGTCGTGCGACGCGGAAATGACGATGCACGTGTCGGGCACGCCGCCTCCGCACGGGCGGCGAGGAGGACGATCGCGAGCGCGCCGAGGACGCGCATCAGAACGTGAGCTCCGCGGCGAGCGTCGTGCTCGACCCGACGACCACGCCCTGCACCGCGGACAGCACGACGAGCTCGCGCGTATCGGCCACCCACGTCCGCGCCACGACGGCGCCGGCGAAGACGAGCACCTGCGCGCCGAGGCCGACGAGGTACGTCGGGACGAGCCGCGTCCCGACGCCTTCACGCCGGCGCTCGAGGAAGAGCGCGCCGGTCGCGATCGCGGGCGGGAGCGCGAGGGCGAGGACGACGGCGGGCAGCGCCGACGTCGCGAGGTCGGGCGTCGCGGTCCCGACCGCGCGCGCACCGGTGAGGACCAGTGGAGACGCCACCGCCGTCGCGCCGACCGACGCGAGGAGCTCGAGCGGCACCGACGACCGCGGCGTCTCCTCCGCGCGCGCGACCCCTGGCCGGACGACCACGAACAACCCGAGCAGCGCGGGCAGCCACCGCATCGAGCACCGCTCGAGCAAGGAGCGGACCGCGCCGCGCCGGCGCGAAAATCCGTGCGCGCGAAGCGCCACGTCCCGCGCACGATCCAGGCGAGTCTCCGCCGCGCGACAGTCTCAGATGTCGTCGAGCGGATCGGACGCAGCGAGCGGCGCCTCGACGCGACCGAGCGCGGCCCGCACGCTCGGCCGCGCGGCCATCTCGTAGAGCGAAGGCGGCCGCGATTCCACACTGCGCGCACGCACCGCCGGCGGAGGCCCCGCGAGCGGCGGTCGCGTCTCGGGGAACGCGAAGAGGGCGGCCCGGAGGCGGCGCGCGGGATGGACCGTGAGCTCCTCCCACGCCGCGCGGATGCGCTCGCGCTCGGCCGGATCGGTCGCGTCCTCGGCGAGCTCGCGGAGCCGCTCGGTGATGGCCTGGATGCCTTCACGCGGGTCGAGGTCGTAGCGCTCGAAGGGGTTCTCCATCGGAAGCAGGCAATCCTAGATCGAGAGCGGCGCCTTCCGGACGCGCTCGAGGGTCGACTTCACCTCGGGTAGCTCGCGGAGCTGCGGATACAGCTTCTCCGCGCGTGCGACGAGCGCCTCGGCCTGCGCGAGCTCGTCACGTCGCACGACGAGCGTCATCGAGCGGAGCTTCGCGAGCGCGTCGTCGCAGAGCAGCGACGCGAGCACGAGCCGGCCGTTCCGATGCGTCGGACACACGCGCACCGCGCGCTCGGCGTAGGCGCGGCGCGTGTCGTGATCGCCTTCGACGTCGGAGAGGAAGACGAACATCTGGGCGCAGTGAGAGGAGAACGCGATCTTCGTCGGATCACGCTCGATCCTCGCCGCGAGGCTCTCGAACATCGGACGGAACGGCTCGAGCAGCCGCCGGAGCGCATCCCACGAGCGCGCCCGGTGCAGCTCCCAGCCGATCGTGCCGAGCTGGTCGGTGACCCACTGCTCGACGGCTTCGTCGTGACCGGACCAGCCCCAGACGACGACCGCGCGCTCGAGGATCGCCCGCCCCTCGGTCGCGAGCGCGCCACGCGTGTTCGCTTCTTCGAGCGCGTCTCCCACGAGGGCGAGCGCAGCGTCGATCGCCGCCGTGCGCCGTCGATCCGCTTCGAGGTGGAGCCCGCGCGCCTCCGCCGGCGACGCACCGGCGAGCTGCGCGACCTGGTCGACCCAGCCGAGGCCGAGCAGCGCCGCGCGCCCTCTCGGGGCGAGGTCGCGCGCGGAGGCGAGCGCGCGCTTGCCGAGATCGGAGACGAGCTCGAAGACGACTCGCTCGGGAGGGATCCGGAGATCCTTGTCCGCACGTGCGGTCGTCCGCGGTCCGAGGACCGCCTGCTCGAGGGCGGCGAGATAGGTGCGCTCGGCTCCGAGCGCGAGCCACGCCGCCATCGCGCGCGTCCACGCATTCGCCGCCGCGTCGGGGGCGACGTCCTCGAGCGCGCGTGCGCCGGCAGCATGGTAGAGCGCCAGGTGGTGGAGGAGCTCGGCCGGCCGCGCCGAGAGCGGCGGCTCGTCGAGCCACCGGACGAGAGGCACCACATCGCCCGCGAGCGCGGTCGCCACGTGGGCAGCCCCACCCGCGCGGCGGGCCGAGGCGACGAGCCCCGCGGCCCGTGCCGGCAGGAGGCCTTCGGTACGCCGTCCGCCGGTGTGGTGTGCGAAGAGCCGCTCGAGGACGAGCTCGTCCTCGAGCCTCTCGAGCAGCGCTTCGTCCTCCGCCCGCCACATCTCGCGCCCGATCAAAGCCTGTTTCGACCCGGTCACCAAGGGCCGAGCGCGATCGCCGCGGCCTGCTATCCTCGAACGTAGCCGAGATGTCGTCGCCGTACCGTGTCCACTGCCCCCCCGAGGCGGAGGCGCCCGAGGTCGAGCATCCGTATGCGCGCGTCCTCCGCGCGCAGCGGATCAAGACGCGGCTCCTCGCGGCCGGGACCCTGACCGCCGCCGCCGTCGCCCTCGTCGCGATCGCGAGCACGCGTTCCGCCAACGCGCAGGCGCGGCGCGCCGAAGTGCGCGCGCGCGTCACCGAAGTCGAGCGCGAGCGCGTCGCGACCGCGAAGCAGGTGATCGAAGACGCCCGCCGCCGCGCGCACGAGGCGCAGGCGCGCTTCGAACACGGGCTCGAAGAGGCGCGCGCGCGTGGCGACGGTGCCCTGGCGACGTGCCCCCCGCGAGGAACGCTTGCCGGGCGCAAGCCCACACTGTCCGTCGTAGAGGACGCAGCGCATGGTCTTCCCAGCCGTATCGTGGACGACGTCCTCGCCGACGCGCGGCGCGCCGAGATCCACGTCGATGCGGGGCGTTTCGAGGACGCCGCGGCCTACGGCCGTGCGCTCTCCTCACCGAACCGCTTCGGGCGCGAGCTCGTCGTGGTCGCACGCGAGACGAAGGCGCCGCAGGTGCGGTCGATGACGAGCTACGTACCGGGCGAGGTCACCGGCCGCGCGTACCTCTGGGACTTCGAGGAGGGCCGCGTCCTCTGCGCGGCCGACGTCCATGCGACGAGCTCGCAGGAGATCGGCTTCTCCTACCTCGGCGCGCCGGACGCGAAGGCCGAGAGCGGCCGGACGTCCCGCCTGATGGCGACGCTCTCGGACGACCTCACGCGTGCCGTCGAGCGCGCCGCGACGGAAGCCCTCTTCGCTTCTCGCTAGCGCGCGGGGTCGTGCGGCGCCGTCATGGCCGGCGCCGGACGACGCGGGTCGCGCTTCGGTCCGAAGAGCGCGTAGGTCCCGAGCGCGGCGCCGACGACGGCGAGAAGGGCGCTCACGACGAGCGCGATCACGTACGGACGCAGCTCCGGATCACGCAGCGCGCCGCTGCGCGGGTTCGGAGGAGGCGGCGCCGCCGAGAACACGTCCGGCAGGCTCCGGCTGCTGTCGCGTGCTACCCGCGGCGACGGCGGAGCAGGCTCGGCGAAGGGCGAATCGAGCTCGAACGCGGAGTCGGGCTTCTTCGCGTCGGATGGCGCCGCTTCCGATGTGGCCGGCGCACCGGGCGGCGGGAAGCCGCCGTGGAGCGTCGGCGTGAGCACGATCCCGAACGGCGCACCGCGGACCGGCGCGTCCTCCGTGCTCGCGAGGACGGGATTCGACGCGGAGGCGGGCGGCGGCTCGATCGCCGCTGCCGCGAGCTGGATCTCCTCGACCTTCTTCGCGCGCGCGTCGAGCGCGTCGTGCGCCAGCCGCTCGACCCACGCGGCGACCTCCTCGGCCGACGCGAGCTCCACCTTCGCGGCGAGCTCCCTCGCGAGGGTCTCCGCCGTCGACCACCGCTTCGCGGGGTCGGCGGTCAGCCCGCGCATGACGATCTCGTCGAGCGCGGGCGGCACCGCCGGCGCGAACGCGCTCGGCTTCGGGAGCTTGCCCTGCACGACGCGCGAGACGATCTCGTAGTCCTTCAGGCCCTCGTGGAGGCGCCGCCCGGCGATCGCCTCCCAGAGCACGACCGCCGCCGCGAACACGTCGGTGCGACGGTCGACCTGACCGCGCACCTGCTCGGGCGCCATGTACGTGATCTTGCCCTTGATCTGTCCTTCGCGTGTGATCTGCGCGCGGCCGGCGGCCTTCGCGACGCCGAAGTCGAGGACGCGCGAGATGCCGTCCGTCGCGACCATCACGTTCTGCGGGGAGACGTCGCGGTGCACGACGTCGAGCATCTCGCCGGTCTCGCTCCGCGTCTCGTGCGCACCGTGCAGGCCGAGGAGCACGTCGTAGAGGATGCGCGCCGCGATGGGCGGCGGAATCGACTCGTGCTTCGCACGCGCGGCGCGGAGCAGCTTCGAGAGCGTCTCGCCGTGCACGTACTCCATCACGAGGAAGATGCCCTCGTCGGCCTCGACGACCTCCGACGTGCTCACGACGTTCGGGTGCCGGATGCGCGCGACGATCCGAGCTTCGTCGTGGAACATCACGAGGAAGTCGTGGTCCTTCAGATACTTCGGGTGCAGGCGTTTGATCGCCACGGTGTGGCCGTGGTCGGGCCCGCCGAGGACGCACCCAAGGTGCACGGTCGCCATGCCGCCCGACGCGATCTCGCCGAACATCGCATAACGTCCGATGACGAGCGGCTCGGCCGCCCTCTCGAGGCCCGCTTCAGGCACGCTGCCCCGATCGTATCAGAGGTCGCGAGATACCAACAAAGAAGGACGGGCGTGCACCGTGCGACCCCGTCGCACCGTGCACGCCCGCTTCGCCGTCCGTGTGGACGTCGCTCAGCTGCTCAGGGAGCCTTCGCGATGTCGTTCAGGTCGGCCGCCATCGCATAGAGGAACAGGAAGAGGTAGACGACGAGACCGCGCGGCGGGTTCTGCACGCCACGCATCTGCTTCGCCTTCGCCATCTCCTGCGGCACCATGACGACGGCCCAGTAGATGCTGTAGATCGGGATGAAGATCGGCCACCAGGCGAAGCCCTGGTTGCCCGTGACGGCCTTCAGCTCGTTCGTCATCTTGATGACGGAGATGATGCCGAGCACGGCGCCGACGAGCGAGATGAGCGAGCCGACGAGGCCGAGCAGGCCGATGTCGGTGATGCTCACGAGCACGGAGCCGACGATGTTGCCGATGACGGAAGCGCCGATCGGAACGAGGAGCGTCATGATCGGGTTACGGACCGTGGGGCGGTTGCCGCCCGCACCCGGACCGAGGCCCATGCCGCCCTGGATCTGACCGAACGCGCCCTGCATCTGCGCGCCGAACCCGCCGCCCGGCTGCTGCTGGCCGTAGCCCGGAGCGCCGCCCGGCTGGCCGTAGCCCGGAGGAGCGCCGCCCGGCTGGCCGTAGCCCGGAGGAGCGCCGCCCGGCTGCTGCTGACCGTAGCCCGGCTGCTGCTGGCCGTAGCCCGGAGGAGCGCCGCCCGGCTGGCCGTACCCCTGCTGCTGCGGCGGCTGCCCGTAACCGGGTTGCGCCTGCGGCTGACCGTAGCCGGGAGGAGCGCCCTGCTGCTGCGGCGGCTGACCGTAACCAGGCTGCGCCTGCGGCGGCTGCCCGTATCCGGGCTGCGGCTGACCGTAGCCAGGCTGCGCCTGCGGCGGCTGCCCGTATCCAGGCTGCTGCTGCTGCGGCTGGCCGTAACCAGGCTGCTGACCATAACCAGGCTGCTGCGGCTGACCGTAGCCACCCTGCTGCGGGGGCTGCGCACCGGGGTAACCGGGCGGATAGCCGGGGGGGTAGTTGCCACCGGGGGGTTGGTTCATGCGAGTTATCTTACGCGTCCCGCGTGGAGTGGATCACCTTTTGTAGCGGTATGCCTCAGACCCCTATTTTTCCGGGGCGACATCGCTGTGGCGAAACGTGTTTCGAACGCGCGCGAGCCGAATTCGATGCATTTTACATGCGAATTCCGCCTTCAAACGACGCAGGTCACCAACCGCACTGCTCGCCCTTGTTCTGGTCCTTCAGCCACGCACGGAGCGGGCCGAAGTACTCGAGCATCGCGGACGCATCCGCCTTCGACTCCCCCGAGAGCACGGCGAGCGCTTCCGGCCACGGCTTGCTCTGACCGAGCTGCAACATCGCGCGGAGCTTCGCGCCCGCGTCCTTGTTGCCGTGGATCGAGCACGTGTCGAGCGTGCCCTTGTGCCCCGCAGCCTTGCAGAGCGCGCGGTGGAACTGGAACTGGTAGATGCGCGCGAGGAAGTACCGGATGTACGGGGTCGACGCGGGGATGTGGTACTTCGCGCCCGGATCGAAGTCGGCTTCGCTGCGGCCCTGCGGAGGCGCGACGCCCTGGTACTTCGCGCGGAGCGCCCACCACGCCTCGTTGAACTTCGCCTTCGGCGTCTTGCCGCTGAAGACGTCCCAGCGCCACTTGTCGATGAGGAGGCCGAAGGGGAGGAAGGCGACCTTGTCCAAGGCCATCTTCATCTGGAAGTTGATCCGGCCCTTGTCGCCCTTCGGCAGCTCGTCGAGGAGGCCGAGCTTCTTCAGGTACTCGGGCGTGACGCTGAGAGCGAGCGTGTCGCCGATGCCTTCGTGGAAGCCGTCGTTGGCGCCCGCCTGGAAGAGGATCGGGAGCTTGTAATAGTAGTGGAAGTAGTAGTCGTGCCCGAGCTCGTGGTGGATCGTGATGAGATCGTCCTCGGTCGGCTCGATGCACATCTTGATGCGCAGGTCGTCGTTCCACGAGACGTCCCACGCGCTCGCGTGACACACGACCTCGCGATCCTTCGGGCGCGTGAAGAGCGAGCGCTCCCAGAACGATTTCGGTAGCGGGTCGAGACCGAGCGACGTGAAGAACGACTCGCCGATCTTCACCATCCCCTGCGGGTCGGTCTTCTTGTCACGGAGCTTCTTGTCGACGTCGAGCGAGCCCTGCCCCGGGTACGGCTCGACGAGGTCGTAGATGTTGTCCCACTGCTGGGCCCACATGTTCCCGAGGAGGTGGGCCGGGATCGGAGCCTTCTCCGGGACCTTCTCCTTGCCGTACTTCGCGCGGAGCTTCTTCCGCGCGTAGCAGTGGAGATCGTCGTAGAGCGGCTTCACGTCCTGCCAGAGCCGCTCGATGTCGGCCTCGAAGGCCTCCGGCGTCATGTCGTAGTTCGAGCGCCAGAGCGCGCCCATGTCCGAGAAACCGATCTCCTTCGCGCCCTTGTTCCCGAGCTCGGCGTAGCGGACGTACTTGTCCTTCATCACCGGGGCGATCGCGTGCCAGCCCTTCCACGCCTCGAGGAGCTCGGGCTCGCTGCGCGACTTCTTCAGCACGCGCGAGAGGTCGTCGAGCTTGAAGCACTTCTGCGCCTCCGCCTTCTCGCCCGGCTTCGTCTTCGCGGCCGCGGCCGCGTTGTCGGCCTTGAGGCGGTTCGCGAGGGGCGAGCCTTCCTTCGGGCAGTACTGACCCTTGCCGTAGATCGCGGTCATCGCGCTCTGGATCTCGGCGAGCTCCTTGCGCTCGTCCGCGTTCGACGGCGCGGGGACGACCTGCGCGAGCTTGAGGAGCCAGAGCTGGCGCTGCGTCTCGGGATCGAGCTTGACGCCGTCGAAGCGCTTCGCCTTCTGGATCGCTTCGGCGACGAAGCCGCTCGTCATCTCCTCACCCGACGCCGCGAGCGCCTCGGTGTCGTCGGTGATGAAGTTCTGGTTCACCCAGCCGGCTCGATCGCGCGCGACCCACAGCCGGCGGAGCTCCTTGTCGACGGACGCGACGAACGCCTTCGCTTCCTCCGGCGTCGCGGGACCGCTCGCGGGCGAGGTCGAGACCGACGTCGCGTGCGAGGCCTCGGGGCACTTCGGGCACGGCGCAGCCGGCGGAGGGGTCTCGCCGCCACACGCTCCGGCGAGAGCGACGAGCACGAGCGACGAGAGCGGCGCGAGCGAGGAGACCAGACGAATCGAGCGCTTCACGCGGGCGCTTCTACCGCGGGACGACCTCGAAACCAACGCATTATCCGCGGGATCACGGGCTGCCAACTTGACGCGCGAGGTCAATCGGCGAGCCAGGAAGTCAGCGCCAGCCGTGCTGCCTTCGTGATTTCGCAGACGTCGGCGCGCTCCGGCGCCGGCACGCGCGTCGCTTCGGAGAGGGCACATGCGAAAGGTCCTCCTCTCCGCGACGGGCGCCGGCGTGCTGCTCGCGGCGCTGCTCCAGGCGCGCGGCGTCTCCGCGCTGGTCGCCGCCGAGCTCGTTCCCCCGGCCTCCGTCCTCGCCGCGTCGCACGACGCGACACCGGCTCGCGACGAGTCACGCGCGCGCGCGCGATCGGCGGAGGCCGTCCTCGCGCGGAACCCGTTCGATCACACCACCGGGTCGCTCGTCGCGACCGATAGAACGCCCGCGGAGGAGGGCGAGAGTCCTCCCGCGCCCTGCCCTTCCGTCCGTTCGCTCTTCACCGTCCGCGGCGAGGACGACGACGGCTCGCTCGCCGCGCTCGCGGTCGACGGCAAGAAGGTGCTCCGCGCGCGCGGCGGCGACGCCGGCGAGCGCCGGGTCGTGCGGGTCGGGTTCGACCGCGTCTGGCTCGCACGCGGAGACGACGACGTCTGCATCGCGCACGTGTTCGGCCGGCGCGAGGAGCCGGCGCCGAAGCCGGCCGAGCCGCGCGTGGTACCCGCCGGGCTCGATCCACGGATCCAGCGCGGCGTCGTCCGCGCGTCCGCGACCGAGACGCACGTCGACCGCGCCGCGCTCGAAGCGCTCGAAGAGGCGCTCTCGAGCGGCAAGCTGCGCGCGGTCCCCGAGCGCGAAGGAGGGCGGCTCGTCGGCCTCCGCCTCGGACGCGTCGACCCGACCTCGGTGCCCGCCCTCCTCGGCTTCGAGTCCTCCGATCGGCTCGACGCGATCGGCGGGATCGAGCTGAACGACACGAGCGCACTGCTCGAGGGCTGGGCGCGCCTCCGCGCCGGCGCGCAGAGCCGCGTGCCGGTGCGGGTCCTCCGCGGGGGCAAGACGATGCAGCTCGACTTCGTCGTGAAGTGAGCCCGTGAGTCAGGGCTCGCCGCGCGCGAACGCGTCGATCGCCTCGCGGAGGCACCGAACGCCTTCCAGCAGGCGCGATCGCGGCACGCTCGTGTAACAGAGGCGCGCGAAGGTGCCGTACGCGTCGCCGAACGCGCCGCCGGGGGCGAGGAGGACGCCGCGGTCGACGGCGCGCTCGAGGAGCGCGACGAGCGGCTTGTCCCCCGCGCCTTCGGGGAGCTTCCCACGCTCGAAGAGCGGGGCGAAATCGAGGAACAAGTACGTCGCGCCCTCGGCGAGGTGGAAGCGGACGGGCGCGCCCTCGAGCGCGACCGCGGTCGCGTCCCGCGCTTCGCGGTACTCGGCCCGGGCAGCGTCCGCGAACGCTCGATCCGAGAGGGCGGCGAGCGCAGCGCGCTGCATCGCGACCGCGACGTTGAACGCCGAGTGGGTCGACACACGACGGCCCGATGCGACGACGGCCGAAGGCGCGACGGCGAACCCGACGCGACAGCCCGCGAGCGCGTGGCTCTTCGAGAGCGAGTGGAGGACGATCGTGCGCTCGCGCATGGCGGGCAGGTCGGCGATCGAGACGTGCGTGCCGTCGAACACACTGTCCGCGTACACCTCGTCGGCGAAGACCCAGAGATCGCGCTCGCGGGCGATCGACGCGATCGCCGCGAGCTGCTCCCGCGTGAGCACCTTCCCGTCGGGGTTGTTCGGCGAGATGAGATAGACGGCGCGCGTCCGCGACGTGAGGTGCGCGGCGAGGAGCTCGGCGGCGTCGAGCGTGGGGCTCTCGTAGAGCCGCTGCGTGAGCGGCACCTCGACCGGGACGGCGCCCGCCGACGTGAACACGCCGGGCGCGAGCGGCCAGTACGGCGAGGCCATCAGCACCTCGTCCCCTTCGTCGAGCACGGCGCGCGCCGCGCAGTAGAGCGTGTGCGTCCCGCCGTTGCCGACGAGGATCTCGCTCGCGGGGTCGATCGCCGACGGATGGCCGGTGCGCGCGCGGACCGTCTCCGCGAGCACGACGCGGAGCTCGGCGAGCGCGGCGGTCGCGCCGTAGCGGAACAGCTCGGCGTCGCTCCCGCGCAGCGCGTCGACGGCCTCCTGCGCGGCGCGCGGCGGCGCCAGGTGCGTGTCGCCGATGTGGAGCGGGACGAGCTCCTGCCCGCACGCCGCGAGGCGATCGATGCGCGACTGGAGATCGGCGAAGACGGCGGGACGGATGCGCGCGGCGGTGCGGGAGAGGGTCGGCATCAGCGCAGCTTCGGCGTGCAGGGCACGGTGGGGGTGAGCGAGAACGTGCTCCCGCGGAGCTGGTCGAAGAGGACGTCCGACTCGAGCGCGAGCGCGGTCTGCTGGGCCGCGGCGCGCTCGCACGGGAGCCCCGACGTCGTCCCGCGCAAGGTGAGACGCGGCACGGTGGCGGTCGTGTCGAGCGTGCCGGTCAGGCGTGCCGTCGCCGACGTCGTCGCGCGACGCCCGTTCGGGTCGGTCGGACCGAAGGACATCGTCGCTGCGATCGCGAGCGGGCGCGCGGGATCCCCCGTCACCGGGACGTCGAGCGCGAGATCGATCGGCGCGCCCGAGGCGAACGGCGTCGCGCGGGCGATGACGAGCACGAAGCGGCCCGAAGCGGCGCGGAAGCCGGGCGTCCGCGTGTCGATCGCGAGCGCAGCCGCCGTCGGCGCCGCGGCAGAGACGAGCGAGACCTCGCCCGCGAGCTCGACGCGCGTATCCTTCGTCGTGACGCCGCCGAACACGGCCGGAGGCACACGGAGCTCTTCGATCGACGCGGGCGGCACCGCGAACGAGACCGTCGCCGCGCCGTCGTCGGAGAACGACCAGGAGACACGCCCGACGTAGGAGCCCTGCGTGTCGAAGCGGAGGAGGACGCGCGTGAGCGGCGGCTTCCGCTCGACCTCGACGAGCCACGGCCCCGCGAGCAGGTCGTTGCCCGTCCGCAGCGAGACGAGCGGGAGCGTGACCTGCGCGTCGTCGAAGAGCGGCCGGCCCGCCGTCCGCACCGCCTCGAGCGTCACGTTCTCCGCCTGCACGACCGCGCCGTCGGCGACCGCGTCCTTCCACACGACGCGGCCCGCGTTCATGTTCACGCGCTCGACGGAGGCGAAGCGCTCGTCGAGAGCGGCCCCGCGCGCGGCGCGGAACGCGAGGATCCGGGGCCACATCTCGGACGCACGCCCGTCGAGCTCGAGGACGGCGTCTTCGACCGTGATGCTCTTCGGCGAGAAGAAGCCGCCGAGCGTCAACGACCGGGCGTGGAGCGCAGCGCCCGGCAGCTCGGCGGTCGAGACGTGGACGTCGACGAGGCGGAGCGAGCGCCGCGAGACCTCCACTCGATCGAGGGTGAGGAGGATGCCCTGGCGCGCCGCGAGCGCGACGTAGACGCGCGCGAGGATCGTCGGCGTCGCGACGGCGAGGAACACGAGGAGCGCGCCGCCGAGGAAGAGGACCCACGGCTTGCGGCCGGCGTCCTCCGGATCCGGTGCGGTCTGCAGCGGGAGCGTCGCGCCGATCGTGCGCTGCGGTTGCCCGGGCGCGAACGCGGGCGTGACCTCGTCGACGTAGTCGTGCGGCGGAGGGAGCGGACGCGTCTGTCCGTGGACACCGGTGTCGACGAGGATGTCGCCCGTCACGAGCGGCGTCGGGGGCATCGGCGCGGTCGTCGCGACCGGCGCCTCGAAACCGTACTCCGGCGCGGAGATCCGCGCGGGATTCGGCACCGAGGCGGGACGCGGCGTCGAGGGTGGCGACTCCGCGAACCCCGGCATCGAGCCCGGCCTTCGCGACGGCGGAGGCGGGACCGGGACGGCGGCGTCGACGAGCGAGGGCCGCCGCGACGGTGGCGGCGGCAGCGGCGGATTCGGCAAAGGCGCGGGCGCGCGCGAAGGGGGCGGCGGCACCGACGCCGGCCCCCGTGAAGGCGGCGGAGGCACCGACGCAGGCCCGCGCGAGACCGGCGCACGCGAGACGGGCGCCGCCTCCGCCTCCGCCTCGTCGAGCTCGGGCGGCGTCGCCTCGAGCTTCGCGATCAGCGCGGCGCGCTTCGAGAGCGTCTCCTCCGCCAGCCGCTCCGCCCATGCGCCGACGACCGACGGCGTCGCGATCGCGACCGCTTCCTCGATCGCGAGCGCCATCTCGCGCGCCGTCGCGTAGCGGTCGGCCGGCTTCTTCGCGAGGGACTTGAGGATGATCTCGTCGAGCGCTGCGGGGACGGTGGGGTTCTGATGGCTCGGCGGCGGCGGCTCGTACGCGAGGATCTTGCGGAGGATGGCGGAGTCGTCCGCGCCCTCGTAGAGCCGGCGACCGGTGAGCACTTCCCAGAGCACGATCCCGGCGGCGTAGAGGTCGGTGCGACGCGTGACCGGCTCGCCCTCGAGCTGTTCGGGCGAGAGGTACGGGAGCTTGCCCTTCACCATCCCGGTGTTCGTCGTCTCGGAGGTGACCGCCTTCGCGATCCCGAAGTCGATCACGCGCGCGACGCCGTCGACGCCGACGATCACGTTCTGCGGAGAGACGTCACGATGCACGATCTCGAGCGGCTCGCCCGTCTCGCCGCGCGCCTCGTGCGCGGCGTGGAGGCCGTGGAGGACGTTCGAGAGGATCGCGCATGCGACGGCGACCGGGACGCGCTCGCCCGCTGCGCGCGCCGCTCGCATCAGCTTGGAGAGCGCCTCGCCGTGGACGTACTCCATGACGAGGAGCAGCTCGCCGTTCTCGCCGAGGACGTCGAGCGGCGGCACCACGTTCGGGTGGCGGATGCGCGACGCGAGCCGCGCCTCCTCGAGGATCATCGTGCGGAACGCGGTCTCGCGGACGAGCTTCTTCAGGAGCCGCTTGATCGCGACCGTCTTCGCGAAGCCACCGGTCCCGACGAGGCGGCCGAAGTGCACCGACGCCATGCCACCCGACGCGATCTCGTCGTGCAGCAGGTAACGGCCGATGCGCAGTGCCATGAAGGCTACAGGCTACAGGCTTCGGGGCTCGGCTCGAAGCCCGACCGCTGCGCCCGGATCGAGAGAACAGGAAACAGGGAACCGGCAACCGGCAACCGGCAACGAAGACCGGCCCCCGGCCAGCTTCGTTTCAGGCTTCAGCTCGGCCGCGGGTCGCGACGGAGAGAGACGACGACCTCGCAGGTGGCACCGCGACGTCCTTCCGAGGACGTCGCTTCGCCGAAGGCGAGTCGGGGGAGGACTCCGCGCTGCGGTCTCGGCTCGAAACCCGACTGCATGAATCGGAATCGAGAGAACAGGAAACAGGGAACCGGCAACCGGCAACTGGCAATGAAGACTGCGCCTGCCGGGCTTCACGCTTCAGGCTTCCGGCCGCGGGTCGCGACGGAGAGAGACGACGACCTCGCAGGTGGCACCGCGACGTCCTTCCGAGGACGTCGCTTCGC
>JBDHVE010000152.1:0-23292 GCA_039809485.1 Polyangiaceae bacterium
GCGCAGATCACCCGGATCGGCGGACACGAGATCCCGCGCTCGTTCACGTACCGCGCGAGGTCGGCGGCGCCTTGCGAGAAGGCGAGCATCACCTCCGGCGGATCGCGTCGGATCTCCTCCGCGACGGCGGAGAGCTCGCGCTCGCCGCGGTGGCTGCAGTTCCGCCATCGCTCGCGCCGGATCGCCCTGTCGGCCTCGATCTTCGCGCGCTTCCAGCCAGCCGGCGGATTGCCCATCCCCCAGTAGTGGAGCGTCTTCACGCCGACGCGGTAGCCGGCCCACGCGTAGCCGCGGTACTTCGTCGCCTGCCGCCAGTGCTCGGAGCCGGCGTCGTAGCGGACGACGAGGGGCTCGCTCGTCGAGCCGCTCGTCGTCTTCGTGATCACGGGGAAGGGCGCCTTCGTCGTCACGCGCGCGTCACCGGCCTCACGGAGCGTCGCGCGATCGACGACCGGCAGCCGCGCGTAGTCCGCGAGCGTGCGCACGTCCTCCGGGCGCATCCCGACCGCCGACATCCCAGCGCGGTAGAACGGGACGTTTTCGTACGCGTGACGGAGCAGGCGCCGGAGCGCCCCGAGCTGGATCGCCTCGAGCTCCTCGCGCGAGCGCCACTGCGTCGCTTCGAGGTGACGCTGGAGCGTCACCGTCGGCCGCCGCCGGATGGTCTCCTCCCACGTCGGGAAGAGCACGCGGTTGACGAGCTCGGCGTAGAGATCCATCACGCGGCCGCCGGAGGAGGCGAGAAGACGAGGTCGCGGAAGTCGTTCGGATCGCC
Source organism: Polyangiaceae bacterium (assembly GCA_039809485.1). Taxonomy (GTDB): domain Bacteria; phylum Myxococcota_A; class Polyangia; order Polyangiales; family Polyangiaceae; genus Labilithrix. The sequence goes on from JBDHVE010000152.1 coordinate 776, forward strand.
CGATAGCCCGCGCATCGCGGCGATCGCGACGTTGTACATCTCGCGTGCCGTCACGTAGTGGAGCTTCCAGCGCGTGCCGTCGTTGTACTCCTGGAGCGCCTCGTGCATCGCGCGTCCGCCCTCGCCGAGGAGAGACGCCGCCTGCGCGTCGGGCGCGCCGTGGGTGTGGACCTTCACGAACACCCACTCCGGCCGCCCTTCGACGTGGATGTCCTGCGCGACCCACGAGCGGACGCGCGCGCGGGTGCCGGGGTCCTTCGCGGTGACGGCGCTCGACTCGATCCGCACCGCGAGCGACCGCGGACGACGCGCGAGCGTGAGCGGCCCGGTCACGAGGAGCATCCGGTCGTCGTACGTCTTGCCGACGCGCGCGTGCTCGGCCTGCTCGTAGGCGCGGCGCCGCGCGAGGTCGCCGACGGGCCAGTAGATCCGGTTCACGACGTTCGGCTGGCAGACGTCCGGCGCGGACGGGAACGTGAAGTCGGCGTAGCAGCCCGTGTCCCAGAGGAGAGGCAGCTCCTCGTCGACGCCGCACCAGCGCCCGTCGGGCCGCGCGTTCGAGAGACACCAGTTGCCGTGGATGAACGCGTAGCGCGGCCGACCCGACGCATCGCGCGCGAAGTGGCCGTGCTCCGTGAACGCCTTGATGTAGCGGCCGAGGTCCTCGCGGAGCTTCGGCGCGGTGTCGCCGTCGTGGTGGAGGTGGAACTCCACTTCGCCGAGGCCCGCCTTCGTCAGGCGTGCGAGGGCGTCGAGCCACTTCGGGTCGTACTGCTCGCCGGGGAAGAAGAAGCTGTGCCGCGGCGAGCGCCCGTCGGAGTCGCGGAAGCCGCGGGCGAGCGCCGGGTAGCCGTCCTCCCACGCCTTCACGCGTGCGGTACCGCGCTCGTGGCTCGCATCCCCCCAGAGCGGCTCGTAGTGATCGCAGAACGCGAAGAGCAGATGGCGCGGGCCGTCGTAACGCGGCCGGCGACGGAGCTGGCGCGCCCAGCCGCCGAGCCACGTCTCGAGATGTTTCTCGCGGAGACGCGAGACGATGCGAGTGGCTCTCATCGCGCGACTCCTCAAGATACTCAAACCGACGCGCCGGCGTCGACTGCGGCTTGCCGCAGGACGCCGGCGAAGCGGCCCGCGAGCACCTTCCGGTCGTAGCGATCGATGTCGACGGCGGCAGATCGCGCGAGACGCGCACGCTCGGCCGCGGCGCTGTTGCGGAATGCAACGAGTCGCCGCGCGAGCGCGGCCGCGATCGCGTTCACGTCGCGCGGCGGGACGACGTCGCCGAGGGCGTGCCGTCGCGCGAGACGCGTGAGCGCGCCTTCGGGCGAGAGGACCAGCACGGGCCTCCCGAGGTGCATCAGCTCGAAGATCTTGGCCGGATAGATGCGCTCGACGTTGGGTACGTCGTCGAGGATGCACAGCGTGAGGTGGCTCGCCGCGAGGGACGCGAGGACCTCGGCGTGCGGCACGTACCCGTGCGTCGTCACCCCGAGCTCCGCGGTGCCCTCGAACGCCGCGCGCTCCGTCTCCACGATCCGTCCGAGGAAGCGTACGTCGAGGAGGCGCGCGAGCTCGGGCTCTTCGGCATGGAGGCGCCGGACCGCGTCGAGGAACCCGCGCGCGCTCGTGAGCTTGAACACCGTCCCCGCATAGGTCACGACGAAGCGGTCGCTCGGCGGGTCGGGCAGCTCGCGCGGGTAGTCCTCCGGGTCGAACCCGTTCGGGATCACCTCGACACGCCCCGGGTCGAGGAAGCGATAGCGCTTCAGGAGCTCCTCGCGGAACTCCTCCGTCGCGGTCGTCACGCGATGCGCGCACTTCAGGACCGCGGGCTCGAGGAGGTCGCCTGCGATCCGGGCCGCGCTCCCGCCCATCATCTCGTACGTCGTCCGGTACGTGCTCCACTCGTCACGGTAGTCGAGGACGATCCCGACGCCGCGCCGCGCCCGCGCGAGCGGCGCGAGGAGGAACTGCGAGAACGGCGGGCCGCTGACGAGGAGCGCGTCGTCCTTCGACTGCCGGAGGCGGTTCGCGAGCGCGAGCTCCGCGGCGGGCAGCCAGAGGACCTGCGGATCGGGCACGAGCGCCGTCTTCGCCGCCGACGTGAGCGCCGAGACGGCGCGTCGCATGCGGGTCGGCTTCGTCGCGGACGACGCCTGCCACGCCGCCTGCTTCATCGCGTAGCCCGGCTCGAACGTGCGCGCGCGGGTGACCTCGAGGTCGGCGGGGAGGTCGCCCGCGAGCGATTCGTCGAGGAGCGGCACCGACGGGTTCGCCACCGTCAGCACGGCGGGGCGGACGCCGTGGGCCGGGAGGTACTTCACGAGCTTCGACATGCGCTGCACGCCCGCGCCTCCCACGGGCGGGAAGTTGTAGGAGACGACGAGCGCGCGGAGCCGGGGTTCCACTTCGCCGTGGGGTATCACGCGCTCACGCGTGGCGTCGACGCCTGCGTGCTGCGGCGACGACGGCGAGGAACTCGCGCGTGATGCCGGGCGAGAGTGTGAAGGCGCCGATCACGAAGGCGACGACGCCGACGACGATCTCGATCGGCAGCCCCGCCGCCGGGCCGAGGCCGACCATCTTCCAGAGGTGCCGGACGCCGAGGACCGCGGCGACCATCGGGATGCAGGCGAGGAGCGGCGGAACGGTGCGGCCGATGAGCGACGTCATGCGGACGCCGTCCGCGCGCTGGATCGAGTACTGCGCGATCAGGAGCGCGGCGCTGTAGCCGAAGCCGACGCTGAAGCAGGCGACGAGCGGACCGAACCGTCCGATCGTGAGCATCCCGACGACGATGACGAGGAGCTTCACGAACGAGCAGATCATCGCGACGCGGGGCCGGTCGTTCGCGATGAGATAGGCGCCGAGCTGCCAGGTCAGCGGCCGGAGCACCGAGAGCACGCACAGGATCGCGAGCATCGGCGCGACCGGCGCCCAGATCGGGCGGAGGACGAGCGAGATCAGGGTGTGGGCGACGGCGCCGAAGCCGATCGCGACGGGGAACACGACGAAGGCGAGGAGCCCGGCGGAGGAGACGACCGCTCGCTTCCGCTCCTCGTGATCCATCTTCACGAAGCTCGGGAGGAGGACCTCGGCCACCTGCTCGCCGATCTGATCGGCCGGCACGTCGGCGAGGTTGTAGGCGATCTGGTACTGCGCCATGGTCTGGGGGCCGAACAGGTACGAGACGAGGAGGTTGTCGACGCGCGCCGCGGCGAACTCGCAGACGGCGCCGAACCAGGTCGGGACGCCGAAGGCGAGGATCGAGCGATAGATCTCGCGCGAGAGACGGTGCGGCTTCGCCCACGCGTCGCGGTCGGCCGCGACGACGTACACGGTCGCGCGGACGCCGCTCCGGATCATGTTGGCGATCACGATCGCCCAGCCGCCGAAGCCGAGGACGGCGAGACCGAGCGAGACGACCGTGTTCACGAGGTCGGTGACGGCGCGCGTGCCGGCGATCGTGCGGAAGCGTAGATCGCGGAGGATGATCCGCTCGGGGACGTAGCCGATCCGGTCGAAGAGGATCGCGACGGCGACGCCCGGGACGTAGGTCGCCGCGTGCGGCGCCTTGAACAGCGCGGTGAGCGGCCCCGCGAGGGCGACGAGCCCGAGGAGGGCGAGGACGCCGGTGACGATGTGGAAGACGGTGGCGTGGAAGGTGACGCGCGGGCCCTCGCTCGCCTTCGCGAGCACGAACTGGCCGATCCCGACCGTCGAGGCCTGGTTCGTGAGGAGGACGAGGAGCATCGCGGCCCCGACCTCGCCGATCGCCTGCGGATCGAGGAAATGCGTGATCGCGACCGAGCCGAGGAGGCCGAGGACGCGTGCGGCGAGCCCCGCCGAGATCGTCCAGCTCGCGCCGCGCATCGCGCTCGCCTCGATCGACGGCGGCGGCTCTTCGTCGTTCGAAGGCTCGGCGGACATGCGTGGAGGTCCACGTTTCTATCACAGGAAGTGTTGCGATAGCCTCACGAGCGCTTGGCGACAGCCTTCGCGCTCTTGCTCGTCCTGTTCCTCTTGATGCGGCCGATGGATATCTGGCCGTGGATCGGGAAGCTCCACACGCTCGAGCTCTTCGCGACGCTGACCGCGATCGGGATCGGCGTCGACGCGAGCCGCGGACAGCGCCCGTCGGGCGGCACTCCGCAGCTCGGTTGGCTCGGCGCGTTCTTCGCGTGGGCGTGGGTCGTCACGATCGCGCGCCACGGCGTCGATCACGGCGTGAAGGCGGCCTGGAGCATCACGCTCGGGCCGATCTTCATGGTCCTGGTCGTCTACGCCCTGCGCGATGCCGACCGTCTCCGCTGGGTCGCGCGCCTCCTCATCGTGTGCGCCGCGTTCGTCTCCGCCGTCGCGATCCACCAGGGCATGCAGCCGAGGCAGTGCGTCGAGCTCCACGTCGAAGAGGGCGAGACCGAGCCGGACATGGAACCGGACGGCCGGGAGTGCGAGGGCCCGCGCCTCTGCGAGCAGGACGGCAAGCCCGGCGTCGACTACCTCTGTGAGCGCGCGGGCTACTTCGGGACGTTCAGCACGCAAGGGCGCGTGCGCTGGCGCGGGCAGCTCGACGACCCGAACGAGGTCGCGGTCCTCATCGGTGCGGTCGTCCCGTTCCTCGCCATGTTCGCGGCGAAGCGGGACGGCACCGAAGGGCTCGGGGAGGAGGGCCGGAGCTGGGGCACGACGATCCTGATGCTCCTCCTCCTCGGGCTCGGGCTCTGGGCGATGGTCTACACGCAGTCGCGTGGCGGGCAGCTCGTGCTCGGCGTCGTGATGCTCATGATCTTCGTCCGCCAGTACGGCTGGTGGAGCGTCCTCGGCGCCGTCGCGTTCGTCGTTCCGATCGCGCTCCTGTCGTGGCGCGAGGGCGACGCGGCGGAGTCGTCGTCCGCCGAGCGTGCGGAGATCCTGAACGAGGGCCTCCTCATGCTGAAGGGCCATCCCTTCCTCGGGATCGGCATCGGGCAGTTCGCGTCCGAGAACCCGATGAACATGGCCGCGCACAACTCGTATCTGCTCGTGTCGACGGAGACGGGCTTCTTCGGGTACTTGCTCTGGTGCGGGCTCATCTGGACGAGCCTCAAGATCCCGTGGGTCATCGCGCGCCGTCCGCCGGACGGGATCGATCCCTTGCTCGTGAAGTTCGCCGACGCGCTGACCGCGAGCCTCCTCGGCATGCTCGTCGGCGTGTTCTTCCTCTCGTTCGTCTACAAGAGCATCTTCTTCGTGTGGCTCGGGATGGCGGGCGCGCTCTACGGCGCCGTCCGCGTGGAGGCGCCCGACTTCCGCGTGAAGCTCACGGGGAAGGACTACGCCGGGATCGTGGGGCTCGCGCTCTTCTCGCTCGCGGCGGTGCGTGTGGCGGCGAGCACGGTGCGGTGACGCTTCGGGGTCAGATGCGCGGCACGCGAGCCGTCGCGATCCCGTAGAACCCGCCGACCCGGAACACGTCCCGCTGGGCGTGACCGCCCAGATGGCGCTCCTCGAGCACCGCCGCCTGCATCGCGTCTTCGAGCTCGAGCCCGCGGACCTCGAGAAACGCGCCGATCTCACCTTCGTCGATCCCGAACGTGAACGGCTCGCCTCGTTTCCGCACCGATGCCGCCGTCTTCCGCGCGCCGAACGCGTCCGAACGACCGTCGACCGCCGACCGGAACAGGTAGTCGAAGACGATGCCGCTCCCGCCCGCCGACGACTCACGCACGAAGCGGAGCACGTCGTCGACGGCGTCCGCCGAGATGTAGAACGTGACGCCCTCCCACGTGAACACGGTTCGCGCGGCGGGGTCGTAGCCTGCCACGAGCAGCGGTCCGCGCATGCCTTCGCGATCGAAGTCGACCTCGACGTACGCGACGTGCGCCGGCAACCCTCCCAGCGCACGCGCGACGACTTCACGCTTCCGCCGTGACGTTGCCGGCGCATCCACCTCGAACGCCTTGCCGCCTCGCGCTTCGACGAGCTCGCGGAAGCGGTACGCGCGGCTGTCGTAGCCGGCGCCGAGCACGACGAGCTGCGTCGCGCCTGCCTCGAGCTCTTGCCGGACGAAGGCATCGAACACCTTCGTCCGCGCGACAAGGTAGCCGTAGGCGCCGGGCATCCTGCGCGCCATCACGTTGCGTACGAGCTTCCGAAGCGGCTCGTGGCGTACGACGAAGCGGAAGGCGGGCGACAGGAACTGCTCGGCGATCTCGTCGACGCCGCGGAGGGGCTCCGGCTCTTTCGTGTGCGAAGCGCGCGCGAGGGCCGCGAGCTCGGCGGTGAGGCTCGCGCGCCGGTCGCTCACCCCGGGACCGCCGCGACCCCGTTCGTCGCGCCATGCACGGCGAGCGTCTCCGCGACCTCCGGCCAGTCCCTCTCGCTGAGAACCCCGTGCTTCACGAGACCGACCGCGAAGCCGACGCCGTGCGAGACGTGGAGCACCGGGAAGATCGACCACACGACGGGGATCGCCGCCAGCCCTGCCTTCCGCCCGACCCGCACCGCCTCGATCCCGGTCGCGAGCGCATAGCTCCCGAACGCGAACGGCGTGAACGGCTGGACCGGGCTCGTGACGGCGAGGAGCGCGCCGCCCATCGTCATCAGGAACGGCAGCGCGGGCCGCACCGACAGGAAGCGCCCGTGCTTCACGAGCGTCCGCGCGCGGCCGCGGCCGTACTTGGAGTACTGCTTCGCGAGCGCCGCGTACGACGCGCGCGGGTGATAGAAGACGACGATCTCCGGTGAGAGATAGACCTTCCCGCCCGCGCCCACGATTCGCTGGTTCAGCTCCGCGTCCTCGTTCGTGACCGCGCGCGGATCGTACATCCCGATCGTCTCGAACACCGTGCGCCGGAACGCGCCGAGGAACACGGTGTCGACGAAGCCCTCGCTCGCGGCCGAGCGGTACTTCGCGCCGCCGACCCCGAGCGGGCTGTCGAGCGCCGCGCAGAGCGCTTTCTGGAAGAGCGTCGTCGCACGCGCCCGCTGCGCGCCGCCGACGTTGTCCGCGCCGGTCCGCTCGAGGACCTCGACGCACTTCCGGACGTAGTCCGGCGCGTACTCGCAGTGGACGTCCATCCGGACGATCACGTCGCCACGTGCGACGCGCAGCATCGCGTTCATCCCGGCCGCCTGGATGCGATCGGGGTTGTCGACCATCCGGATGCGCGGGTCCTCGGCCGAGAGCCGCGCGAGGATCTCGCGGGTCCGGTCCGTGCTGCGGCCGTCGGCGACCAGCACCTCGATCCGATCGGCCGGATAGTCCTGCGCGAGCACGCTCCGCAGGCAGGGCTCGATGAACGCTTCCTCGTTCAGGCACGGCATCGCGATCGTCACGAGCGGGAGCGTCATGGGCCTTCCCGAGGATATCCGCATCGGCGTCCGCCGCGGTACTCTCCCGTCCGATGTCGGCCACGACGCGACGCAAGATCCTGATGGCGGCCGGCGCCCTCGGCCTCACCGGTGGAGCGCTCGCGCTGCGCCGGAAGCTCGGGAGCGCCATCGGCAAGTACACCCAGCACGCCTCCTTCACCGCGACGCCGCCGCTCGTCCCGCACGATCCGGCGCGCGACCGGAGTCGGATCCACGTCGCGCGGGGAGGCACGCCCGCCGCGAACGTCGACGACGTCCTCGCGCGTCTCGGCGGGATCGGCGCCGTCGTCGGGACCGACGACGTCGTCGCGATCAAGGTCTCCGCCCAGTGGTGGAACCAAGGGATGACGAACGTGGCGGCGGTGAAGCGCGTGGTCGAGCACATCCTCGAGCGCCCCGGCTTCAAGGGCGAGGTCATCGTCTTCGAGAACACCCACTTCCGCCTCGCGAACGGCTCCGGTCTCTCGCGCGCGTGGACGCGGCCGTCGGATCGCAACGTCGACGTCCCGGGGTGGAACAAGCTCGGCGATCTCGTCCCGTACTTCCGCGAGCGGAAGGCGCCGGTCTCGTTCGTGGGCCTCGTCGATGCGGGGCCGAGCGCGCTGTCCGGCGACGCTTGGCACGACCCCTCCCACGAGCACGGCACCTACGGCGGCGACGGACGCGGTCCGATCCCGAAGGGCGATCCGCGCGACGGCTACCACTGGGACTTCGACCGCGCCTTCCGCCTCGCGAAGAGCTGGACCGAGGAGGCGAAGACGCCGCTCTCGTGGCCGCGCTTCACGTCCGAGCACTCCGGGCTCGTCGTCGATCTCCAGGACGGCGTCTTCCGGCGCGAGGGCGCGCGTCTCGTCTCGGCCGACAAGAAGCTCGTCTGGATCAACATGACGACCGCGAACGAGCACGGCTCGACCGGCTTCACCGGCGCGTGCAAGTCGACGATGGGCGTCGTCGACATGAGCGCGGGGCGCCTCGGCACCCATCCGCTCGCGGCCGGCTACGCGTCGGTCCACTACTTCGGACACGGCCGGCCGAGCGCGACGTGGCGCATGGCGGGACCGCTCGCGCATTTCGCGAAGCACGTGCGCTCGCCGGACCTGATCCTCACCGTCGCCGAGTGGGTCGCGTTCTCGCCGGTCGGCTACGCGAGCGAAGAGGACATCCGGCACTCCGGCCAGACGTGCACCCAGAAGAAGACGATCATCTGTGGCACCGATCCGGTCGCGATCGACACGTGGGCGGTGCGGAACCTCTTCGCCGACGTCCCGAGCGCGAACAAGCAGGCGCTGCTCGATCTCGACGATCCGAACGCGATGTTCACGAAGTTCCTCCGCTACTACCGCGAGGTCCGCGGCAGCGGCACGCTCGAGCCGAGCCTGATCGAGCTCGCCTGAGCGGTCACTCGAAGTCGGCGAGCACGTCGTCGACGTCGACCTCGTAGGCCGGCGTCGGCTTCGCGTAGCTCACGCCGAGCGCGAACGTCGGCGGCGCCGCGACGAGCCCGGAGAGCGAGGCCTGCGAGAGCGCGGTCTGACCGTCGACGAGGACGTCGATCCGTGGCGGATTCACGTCGAACGCGATCCGCATCTCGATCGACGTGAAGCGCCCCGTCGGGATCGGGACGGCGAGGGGAGACTCGAAGAGGCCGTCGTCGGCGAGATTCCACTCGAGGAGCGTGAACGTCGTCGGGCCGCCGAAGAGGACGACCGCGCGCGCGTTCGGCGGCGTCCCGAGCACGACGCTCATCGTGCCGAGCGCGCTCGCGGGGAACTGCGCGAAGCGCGCCGCGTAGGCGAACCGGAGCCGCGTCGCCGGTGTCTCGGTGAAGGTCCGGTAGAGCACCGCCCGCCCTCGATCGGCCGAGGCGGCGACGGTCGCGCGGAGGAACGTGCTCGCGCCCTCGTTCGCGAGCACGACGGCGCCGCCCGGCTCGAGCTCGACGCTCCACGAATCGCCACCGGCGTCGCCCGCGTCGGCGCGCTCGAAGTCGTCGCACAGGCGCACGGCGCCGGCGCGCTGGCAGAAGGTGGCGCCCGCGTCTTCGACGCCGGCGTCCTCGACCGGCACCGGCGGCACCTCGACGTCCGCGGCGCCGGCCTCGACGACGCCGCCCTCCTCCACGGCCGCCGTCGGCACCGGCGCGCGCTCGACGTCGAGGATGAACGAGCACGCCGTCGCGAGCGCTCCGAGCGCGCACGAGACGAGCACGAAGCCGGCGACGCGAGCCATGCGCGGAGTCTACGTGGGACGCGCCCCGTCGAGGAAGCCTCGGGTATGCTCGGCGGCGTCTTGGCTTTCTGGAAACGCACCGGCAAGCGGTGGGCGATCGCCCTCGTCGTGCTCCAGATCCTCCTGCAGCTCGCCTTCGTCCTGCTCCTCGCGGTCGGCGAGCGCACGCGGCTCGGGTTCCTCGCGCTCTATGCGCCGCGCCTGCCGTTCGTCCTCGTCGCGTTCGTCGCCGCCGCGCTCGCCGCGCTCGCGCGGCAGCGGATCCTCACCGGCGTACAGATCGCGCTCTGCGTGCTGCTCCTCGTCCCCGTCTCCGGCCTCCACGTGAAGGGCGAAGCGCGGCCGACCTCGGAGAAGCCGATCCGGCTCGTCTCGTACAACGTCTACTTCGGCAAGCTCGGCCGTCCGCAGCTCGACGAGGAGCTCTCGCTCACGTTCCCGGACGTCCTCGTCGTCCAGGCCGCGTACGACTCGCTCGGCGATCGCCTGCGGAAGCGCTTCCCCGAGCACGTCGTCCACCAGGAGCAGGAGCTCGTGCTGGTCTCGCGGTTCCCGATCCGCGAGGTCGAGGTGCCGCCGCTCGACGGCGATTTCCGGCCGATGTTCGTGACGTACGTGCTCGAGACGCCCAACGGCCCCCTCACCGTCACGAACGTCCACCCGTACTCGCCGCGTCATGCGCTGACCGGCGACGAGGATCCTTCGCGCAACATCGAAGCGCGCGAGACCCAGATCGAGCTCGCGCTCGCTTCGGCGCGCCGGCACGGAACGCCGTTCGTCGTCGCCGGCGACACGAACCTGCCCGAGTGGAGCGCGGTCGCGCGGCGCCACTTCGAGGGGCTCGGCGATGCCTTCGCCGAGGTCGGCTTCGGCTTCGGCTACACGTTCCCGGCGAAGCGGCCGTGGATGCGCATCGACCGCGTGCTCCATGGCCCAGGCGTTCGACCGGTCGAAGCGCGCGTCGGGGCCCGCGGCGTCTCCGATCACCGGATGCTCTTCGTGACGTTCGAGGTCGTGTCTCGCTGACCGATCTTTTGTACCTTCTCCCGTCATGGGGGTCCCGCTCGAGTTCACGCCCTATCCGCCGACGAGCTTTCCGCTCCGCGATCTGCTCGTCATCCATCACCTGCCGCTCGGGCCCGAGGACCGGACGTGCGAGATCGGCGTCGGCAGCGGCGGAACCACCGTGCGCCTCGCGAAGCACTGCGCCGAAGTCGTCGGCTTCGAGATCTCCGCGCCGACGGTGGATGCGCTCCGCTACCTCGAGAGCCGCCATCGGAACCTCCGCTTCGTCCACGCGGACATCACGCGCGAGGCCGACACGAAGTCGTACGAGGGCAAGTTCACGCGCGCGCTCGCGTGCGACACGCTCGAGCACGTCGAGGACCCGGCGGCCTTCTTCCGCGCCGTCGCGCGTCTGCTCGCGCCGGGCGGCGAGTTCCTCGTCACGTTCCCGAACGAGCCGCGCGAGAAGATGCACGGCATCACGCGCTTCGAGACGCGCGAGGAGCTCGAGGCGCTCATCCGGCAAGCCGGGCTCGAGACGACCCGCCTCGGCGCCGCGCGCCTCTCGCCGTGGGCGGACAAGGTCGCCCAGAACCTCGGGTGGAAGCCGCTCCGCGCGATCCGTACCGTGCTCCGGAGAAAGCCGCGTACGCCGGCGACCGAGGCGCCGAACGTCGCTGCGCCGCCGCAGAAGTTCGAGGACACGCACTTCATGAAGCAGATGAGCGGGTGGAAGAAGCTCTCGCCGGTCGTGAACCTCTACTGGCACGGCGTGCTCGAGGTGATGGAGCGCCGCGGGCCGAGCTTCGAGATCGACGTCGACTTCCGCGCGACCGATTTCCGTGACTGCCAGGTGTTCGTGACCGGCACGAAACCGCGCTGAGCCCGCACGAAAACGTCCTGGCGAGGCTCGTCGCCGCCCGCCGGACGTGGCATGGATCGCGCAGTGGACGTGGACATGCGGGTCGACGAGATCATCCGAGCCGCGGAGGAGCTCCCGGTGGCGATCTGGATGGGGGAGGTCCCTTCCGGTGCCGTCGTCTACACGAACCGAGCATTCCGGCAGGTCCTCGGAATCGAGCCTCCGGAGGGCGCCGCGCGCGGCGCCTTCGTCGAGCCCTACGGCGTCCACACCGTGACCGGCGAGCCGTATCCGGAGAGCCGGATGCCGTACGAGCGCGTGATCGCCCAGCGCAGCGAAGTGGTCGTCGACGACCTCGTCATCCACCGCCGGGACGGACGCCGCGTGCACCTCCGCGTGTTCGCGAAGCCCCTCTTCGACGAGAGCGGGACGATCACGCACGTGCTCGAGGCGTTCACCGACATCACGCGCGAGGTGGAGGCCGAGCGCGCGCGGGCCGAAGGCGAGCAGCGGCTCGCGCGGGCGCAGCGGCTCGAGTCGATCGGGCAGCTCGCGGCGGGGATCGCGCACGACTTCAACAACCTCCTCACCGTGACGAAGCTCGTCGTCGCGCGCCTCCTCTCCTCGGAGCGGGACGCCGAGCGGAGCGAGATGCTCGGCCAGGTCGACGCCGTCACCGACAGCGCAGTGGCGCTCGTCAAGAACCTCCTCGGGTTCGCGAGCCGCCGGAAGCACATCCCGCTCGCGCTCGCGCTGGACGACATGGTCGCTTCCGTCGTGTCGCTCGCCTCGCGTACGTTCGACCGGCGCGTGGAGGTGAGACTCGATCTCGCCGGCGTGCGCGATCCCGCGTCGCCCTTGGTCGTCCTCGGTGACGCTTCCGAGCTCACCCAGGTCGTGATGAACCTGCTCGTGAACGCGCGCGATGCGATCGTGGGAAGCGGGACGGTCGTCGTGCGGACGCGCGCGCTCGAGCTCGCCGAAGGGGAGGGCGGCGCGCCGGCGGCGGGCCGCTGGCTCGTGATCGACGTCGAGGACACCGGGGGTGGGATCGAAGAGGCAATCCGCGACCGCGTGTTCGAGCCCTACTTCACGACGAAGACGCTCGGCGCGATCAAGGGCACGGGCCTCGGGCTAGCGACGGTGCACGGGATCGTGCGGAGGCACGGCGGCTTCGTCACGATCCTCACGACCTCGCCGCAGGGGACGACGATGCGGGTCGGCCTGCCGCCCGCGTCGACCGATGCGCGTGCGTCGCTCCTCGGCGCGATCACGGCTGCGTCGACGCGCGGCTCGGTCACGGGAAGCGAGGAGCTCCCGCGCGGCAACGGAGAGCTCGTTCTCGTCGTCGACGACGAGCCGCTCGTCCGGAGCTCGGCGGCAGGAACGTTGCGCTCGCTCGGCTACGATGTGGTCGAGGCGAACGGCGGTGGCCAAGCGCTCGCGATCGTCGGCGAGCGCGGCGAGGCGATCTCGGTCGTCCTCCTCGACATGGTGATGCCCGGGATGGACGGGAAGGACGTCTATCGTGCGCTCCGCGCGCAGGGGCGCACGATGCCGGTCGTCCTCAGCACGGGCTGCGTCGAGGACGAAGACGCGCGCGAGCTCGTCGTCGAGGGCGCGAGCGAGTGGCTACCGAAGCCGTACGACGTCGCGAAGCTCGCGCGCCTTCTCGCGCGGCTGGTGAACGCGTCGTAGGGTGCGCTCGGAACGTCTACCGAGAAGCGGGAACGTAGGCCCCCGAGGCCGCGGCGAAGGGGACGGGGTGGAGGCTCGGCGACCGAGCACAAAGGCGCGGGCCAGGCATCGCAGGTCGAAACGAGTTCGCGAGGGTCCGACCTACTCGGGGGCCCCGAACCATGTTCCCAGGTCGCTCGAGCTCACATCGCTCGGCACGACCTCGCGGGTCGAATCGGTTGGTTCGGGGGGGAGGACCCGCCGAAACGACGTCAACAGGTCGGAACACCGCGCCCCTGCGGAGGGAGCCGAGCCTCCACCCCGTCCCCGCCGGCGTGAGCCCCCTCTGCCGGAGTGTGAGCGTCCTAGCCCGCGAGCCGCGGGGCCGCGCTCTCGATGGCCGCCGCGAACGTCCTCGCGCTCCGCTCGACGTCGCGCTGGAACGCGATCCGCCAAGGCCGGCGGAGCGCGCGGCCGCGGAGGCGCCTCACGACGAGCTCCCCGTCGCCGGCGTACGGGCTCGCCATCCACTCGGACAGGATCGCGATCCCCATCCCGGCACGCGCGGCGTCGACGATCGCTTCGGTGAGCGGGAACCGGAGCACGTCCACGCGCGGACGCGACCGCCCGAAGACGCGCTGGACGAACCAGCGGCGCTCCGCATCCGGCGTCTGGGTCGAGACGATCCAGGGGTGGGCGAGCAGAGCGCTCCGGTCGATCGCCTTCTGCGACGCGAGCGGGTGGTTCCGCGCGACGACGAAGACGATCTCGTCGGAGAAGAGCTCGCGCTGCACGATGCTCGCCGGCGGACGCGCGGTCGTGAGGAGGGCGACGTCGATCGCGCCGGACGTCAGCGCGGCGACGGGCGCACCGGAGTGCTCGAAGGCGAGCGAGACCTCGAGCCGCGGCATCGTCTGGCGGAGCGCGACGAGGGTCGAAGGCAGCCAGCGGTACGCCGTGTAGCACTCGCACGCGAGACGGATCCGCGCCGGCTCCTCCGCCGGTGTCACGACGTCGCTCTCGAGCGCGGCGAGCTGCGCGAGGAGGCGACCCGCGCCGCCGACGAGCCGCTCTCCCGCCGGCGTCGGGACCAGCCCGCGCGGCGTGCGGTCGAACAAGCGCGCGCCGAGCTTGTCCTCCGCGACGAGGAGGCCGCGGCTCACCGCCGACTGCGTGACGTGCAGCGTCGCGGCCGCGCGGACCGTGCTGCGCGACGACGCGAGCGCGAGGACGAGCTCGAGGTCGCGGACGTCCAGCCTGGGTGATATGCGTTCCACGCATGGAGGTTACTCGATCAATGCGTTGGACGCACGCGGCCCCCACGCCCACCCTCCGAGGCATGAAGCTCTATTTCTCCCCGCTCGCCTGCTCGCTCGCGTCCCGCATCACCGCGCTCGAAGCCGACCTCGACCTCACGTTCGTCGAAGTCGACCCGAAGACGAAGCACACCGAGGACGGCGCCGACTTCCACACCGTCCACCCGCTCGGCCTCGTCCCGGCGCTCGCGCTCGACGACGGACGCGTCCTCACCGAGAACGCCGCCGTCCTCCAGCTCCTCGCCGACACGAAGCCGGACGCCGGCCTCGCTCCTCCGGCCGGGACGTTCGAGCGAGCCCGCCTCCACGAATGGCTGTCCTTCGTCGGAACGGAGCTCCACAAGGCGCTCTACTTCCCCCTCCTCGACAAGACGACACCGGCCGCCGCCCGCGAGTACGCCCTCGCGAAGCGCGACTCACGCCTCGCCCACGTCGCATCCGCGCTCGACGGACGCGACTACCTCCTCGGGCGCTTCAGCGTCGCCGACGCGTATCTCTTCACCGTCCTCCACTGGTCGGTCGTGACGCCGATCGACCTCTCCGCCTGGCCAACGCTGACGGCGTTCATGGCGCGGATGCATGCGCGGCCGAACGTCGCGCGCGCCGTCGCGCTCGAGAAGGATCTCTACGTCCGCGAGCTCGCGCGCGCCTCGTGACGGCTCAGCGACAGCGGCCGGAGACGCACGCCGGCGGCTCCGGCGGCACGCACGGCGGGACGATCAGCTTGCAGCCCTGATCCTTGAACGTCTTGCACTGTGCCGCGTCGACGCGGGCCTTCGCCGCGTCGACGGCCGCCGCGCCGGTCTTCGCCACCGCGCGCGCACACGAGTCGAAGCAGCCCGCGCTGAACCCGGTGTCGATGCAGTCGGCGTCGACGGTGCACGTCGCGTTCGCCTCGAAGGCGGCCTGGACCTCGGTCCGGGCCGACGCGGCGAGCTCGTCGCACGACGCGCCCGTCGTCGAGGCGGACGAGCCGTCCGGCGTCGTCGCCGGGGAGCTCTGACCCCCGCAGGCGAGGAGGACGAGGAAGAGGCCGGAAAGGAAGGCGAAGCTGCGCATGCGCACAGCTGAGCACGACGTGCCCGGGGCGGGAATATCGAGCGCGAGCAACGTGCTGCCCCCTCACGCATCCAAGGACAAAGGGAAACGAGCGATCCGATGAGCTTCTCGATGGCCCTCCTCCTCCTCCACAGCTCCGAGGTGCCGCCGGCGGCACGCGACGCGATCCAGGCGGCGTTCGACGCCCCCGCGGAGATCGCGCGCCGCGAGCACCTCACGTCGGCGGCCCGGATCCTCTACCGCGAGGCGGGGGTCGACTGCGACGACGCCCGCGAGCTCGTGGGGCTCGGGGCCGCGGAGACGACCGACTGCGGATGCGCATGATCGCCGTACGATGGTCGGCATGAGCGTCGACGTCGTCATCGTGGGCGGAGGTCCGGCCGGCCTCTCTGCAGCGCTCGCCCTCGGCCGCGGGCGGAAGCGCGCGCTGGTGGTCGACGCGGGCACGCCGCGCAACGCCCGCGCGGTCGAGATGCACAACGTCGTGACGCGCGACGGCACGCCTCCGCCCGAGTTCCGTCGTCTCGCGTGGGAGGAGCTCGCGCGCTACCCGTCGATCGCGAAGCGCACCGAGCGCGTCCTCACGATCGAGGGCGAGCTCGGGGCGTTCGACGTCACGCTCGAGACCGGCGTCGTCCGTGCGCGCCGCGTCCTCCTCGCGGTCGGCATGATCGACGAGCTGCCGGACACGCCCGGTTTCCAGGCGCACTGGGGACGGTCGATCTTCCAGTGTCCCTACTGCCATGCGTGGGAGGTGCAGGACCGCCGCTTCGGCGTCCTCGCGTCGTCGGTCGATCTCCTCGACTTCGCGATCTTCGTCCGCGGGTGGTCGCGCGACGTCATCGCGTTCACCGATGGAGGCCTCGAAGTACCGGAGGACATCCGCCAGCGTCTCGTCCTCGCGAACGTGGGGCTCGAGGAGCGCCCGGTGCGCGCGCTCCACGGCGGCGAGCACCTCGAGGCGATCGAGCTCGAAGGCGGCGAGCGCGTCGCGCGTGAGGTCCTCTTCGCGCGGCCGCCCCAGCGCCAGACCGACATCGTCCGCGCGCTCGGCGTCGATCTCGACGCGCAGGGCTTCGTCCGCGTCGACGAGAGCCAGCAGACCTCGCGGGCGGGCATCTATGCCGCCGGCGATCTCACGACCTTCGCGCAGGGCGCGACGATGGCGATCGCGGCCGGAACCCTCGCAGCCGCGCGCTTGAACCACGAGCTCACGCGCGAGCTCGTGCTCGCCGCCGAAATCTGACGCTCGGTCGGCGACGGGTGCGGCGGAGCGCCGTGCCCCGAACGGGTGACATCGTGAATCGTACCGGGGCGCGCGCGTCTGTTCGTCGATGCTCCGTGATACCTGTGCACCTTGCATGGTCGCGTTCCCTCGTCTGCTCCTCTCGGGTCTCGTCCTCGTCGCGGCAGCCGCCGGAGCAGGGTGCAGCAGCGAGGAGGCGCCAGAGAACGCGCCCGCGCAGGATGCGGACGTGCTCGAGTACGAGCTCTTCGCGTCGACGCGTCAGCTCGGCGACGCGGACCTCGCGCTGCTCACGTCGTCGGACGAGACCGGCGTGCTGTCGTTCTCCGCGGAGCCGCCGGCGCTCGCCGGTGTCGCCCCCGGACAGGTGATCCTCGCGCCCGCGTCGGCGAAGACGCCGGCGGGCCTCCTCCGCGTCGTCCTCTCCGTCGAGCGGGGCACCACGAGCGCGTTCGTCCTCCGGACCGCCGCCGCGCCGCTGCAGGTCGCCTTCCGGAAGCTCCACGTCCGGATGCAGCGGACCGCGGAGCCGTATGCACCGGACACGTCGTTCGTCGTCGGCGACACGAGCCCGCTCACGCTGAGGCCGCAGTACACGCTCGCCCAGGGGCGAGGCGACCGGAAGCAGACCTACCAGATCGTCGTCTACGACGGCGACGGCGACGTGAAGACGACCAACGACCAGATCGAGCTCGACGCGACGCTCGGCGGTGGCTTCGACTACCGCCTCGAGACGGACCTGAGCTGGGGCATCGTCGACACGCTGCCGAAGGTGGTCACCGACTGTCTCGAGAGCATCGCGAAGCTCGCGACGAGCGGCGAGAAGCCGAGCTGCAAGGTACAGGACCTCCTCCCGGAGGCGAAGACGACGTTCCACGTCGACCCGTTCGTCACGCTCGACGTGAACGCGCGCGGCGCGGCCTCGCTCGCGTTCGAGAAGGACATCTTCGTCGGCACCGTCCACTTGCCGCCGGTTCCGTTCGGACCGATCGCGTTCGAGCCGACCGTCGACGTGCTCGCGCGTGTCGAGGGTGGCGCGTCGGCGCGCTTCGACGTCGGCGCCTTCGCGAGCGCGCAGGTCGAGAGCTCGGTGACGATGTCGACCAAGACGCCCGGCGCCCCACAGGTCTCGCCGCCGCGGCTGAAGGACTACAAGGTCGAGCCCAGGCAGCCGACGGTCGATCTCCACGCGAGCGCGAAGGCGAAGGTCGGCGCGCGGCTGACGCTCGCCGCGTACGGCGTCGTCGGACCGTACGCGACTGCGAGCGGCATCGCGGAGATCTCCGCCGCGCCGCTCGAGGACCCGTGCTGGAAGCTGCGCTTCGCGTTCGAGACCGAGCTCGGCGCTCGCGTGAAGACGCCGGCGCTGCCGGTGATCGGCTCGATCGATCTCCTGAACTTCCGCGCTTCGCCGATCCGGCCGATCGACGAGGAGGTCGCGCGCGGGTCGTGCATCGTGCCGCCCGATCCCCCGCAGCCGCCCGGGAGCGGACCGACGCCGCGCACGTACCAGAGCCCCACGTTCACGCCGTGGGCGAAGGAGCTCGGCGGCTCGGTCGACGGCGCGTTCAGCCAGACCGGCACCTTCCGTCTCGGCTTCCCCGAGCTCGTCCCGAGCATCGACGGGCGCTGGGTCGCGGCCGGTCCGTTCGCCTTCGGGCTCCACAAGATCGACGGCGAGGGCGCGCTCACCTGGACGTCGGCGCTCGCGCCGCCGGAAGGTCGCGTCCTCCGCGCGCTCCGCTCGGTGCCGACCGCCGACGCCGGGATCATGGCGCTCGTCGCTCCACCCGGCATCGAAGCGTTCGTGCTCGCGAAGACGGGGCAGTCGGGCGCCGTCGAGTGGACGCGCGCGTATTCGCTCCCCGAGGACTGCACCTCGAACGTGAACCACCTCGTCCGGGACAGCGGCAGCGGCTTCCTCGTCGTCGGTCGCTGCACGGCGGGCTACGGATGGATGGTGCACGTCGACGAGCGCGGCGACGTCGTCCGCGCGCGGACGATCCACGAGCAGGGCTCCACCGTCGAGCCGATCGCCGGGGTCACGAGCGACGGCGAGATCGTCGTCGCCGGGCAGGTCGCGCGGAGCGGCGAGCTCGAACAGACCTTCGTGACGAGGCTCGACGCCGAGGACCGCCCGACGGTGTCGACTGCGTTCCACTGCCCGGAGCGGATCTCGATGCAGCCGACGACGATGATCGCGGCCGAGAGCGGCGGCGTCACCGTCGTCGGCACCGCGAACGGGCCCGGCTTCATCGCGCGCGTCCGGAAGGACGGCGTGCTCGGCTTCGCCCGCTTCCCGAACCTCGGGCTCGGCGTCGCCTCCGACTTCATCCTGAGCTCGGTCGCGGAGCTCCCGGTGACCGGGATGGTGTTCGCCGGCTCGACCCGCAACGTGAGCCAGGATGCGCCTCCGTCGGTGATCGTCGCGGGCGTCGACAGCGGGGGGCGCACGATCTGGTCGAACCGCTACGCCGTGCCCGGACGCGCGCTCGCGATCCCGGCTCTCCGCCTGACCGACGACGGCGGTGTCCTCGTCACCGCCGTCGCGGGGCCCGCGAACGGGCGCGAAGGGGACCTCTTCGCGATGAAGATGCACGCGAAGGACGGCAACCTCGGCGGCGCGACGGCGGTCACGAGCTCTCCGGTCGCGCTCGAGGACTACGTCTGTCAGATGGCAACGCGGCCGTTCGCGCCGGAGGTCCGCGACGTCGTGATCACGACGAAGGAGGTCGTGCTACAGAGGCGTTGAGGTCCGCGCTGACGAACGACGCGCTCACGCACAAGACGAGGTCCCTCACCGTCCTCCTCGCGCTCCTCGCGCTGTACGTGATCTGGGGATCGACCTACCTCGGGATGCGCATCGCGCTCGAGACGATGCCGCCGTTCTTGATGGCGGGACCGCGCTTCGTGCTCGCGGGGCTCGTCATGTACGTCTGGCTCCGGTCGCGGGGCGTCCCGGCTCCGACGCGCGAGCAGTGGTTCGCGTCCGCGAAGGTCGGCGTCCTCCTCCTCACCTGCGGGAACGGCGCGGTTGCGATCGCCGAGCAGTCGGTCTCGTCGGGCGTCGCGGCCGTCGTCGTCGGGTCGATGCCGATCTGGGCCGCCGTGTTCGGGCGCTTCGCCGGCGCGGCGTCGAACGGACGCGAGTGGCTCGGCCTCCTCCTCGGGTTCTCCGGCGTCGTCGTGCTGAACCTCGGGGGCGCGTTCACCCTCGACGCACGTGGGATCGCGCTCGTCGTCGCCCCGCTCGCGTGGGCGCTGGGGTCGGTGTGGAGCGGGCGACTGCCGCTGCCGCCGGGGCCGATGGCGACCGCCGCCCAGATGATCACCGCGGGCGCCTCGATGCTCGTGCTCGCGGCCGTGACGGGCGAGCGCCTCCATGCGGTGCCGTCGATGCGCTCGCTCCTCGCGATGGTGTATCTCGCCGTCTTCGGATCCATCGTCGCGTTCACCGCCTACAACTGGCTGCTCCGCAACGTGCGGCCTGCGCTCGCGACGTCGTATGCGTACGTGAACCCGCTCGTGGCCGTGTTGCTGGGGTGGATGTTCGGCGGCGAGCGGGTCGGCGTCACGACGCTCGCCGCCGCGGCATTGAGCATCGGCGGCGTGGCCCTGATCGCGAAACGCTGAGCGCGAGCGTTTCGCCAAGTGCGGCACCACGGTCCGATCGTCTGCACCCGGTGCGGTGGGTCCTGGTCGACGTGCTGCCTTCGAGTACGATCGGTCGGGTATGTCGGAACCGACTTCTCCGGAAGCGAGCTCGGGACTGCGGGTCCTCTCAGTCGAGGACGACGAGGACGTGCGGGACATGCTGCGCACGTTGCTCGAGCTGAACGGCTACGAGGTCACGACGGTGCCGACCGCGCGCGAGGGCCTCGAGGCGCTGCGCCAATCCCGCTTCCACCTCGTCATCGCCGACTACAACCTCCCAGACGAGGACGGCGCGACGATGCTGTCGCGCGCGGCAGCCGAGGGGCGACTGAACTGCGAATCGGTGATCCTCACCGGTGCCTACCGCCTCGGGACGCACGCGACCGCGTTCCGCGTGATGCGCAAGCCGATCGACGCGACGACGTTCCTCGCGAAGCTCGACGAGCTCCTCGCCCCGATCCGCGAGACGGAGCTCGCGTCCGCGAAGACCGAGGTCGGCGAGGGCGAGCCGGACGTCCAGCCCACGAGCGACCAGGTCGATCTCGTCCTCTACGTCAGCGAGGCTTCGCGCGCGTCGCTCCGTGCGATCCGCCGGATCCGCACCCTCCTCGACCGCTACGACCCTTCGTCCTTCCGTCTCCGCATCATCGACATCTCCCGCGAGCGGCCCGCGTCGTTCGACGAGGACCGCATCACGTTCACGCCGACGCTCGTGAAGCGTCACCCGCGCCCTCGGGTCTACTTCCTCGGCGCGTTCGACCAGACCGACGACCTCGTGGATCTCCTCGGCGAAGCACGCCCGAAAGGTGAGGACTCGACGTGACCGCTCTCAGCAAGCTCGGCACCGGCGTCCCGGGGCTCGATCGGATCACGTTCGGCGGGCTCCCCGAAGGACGCACGACGCTCATCGCCGGCAAGAGCGGCACGGCCAAGAGCCTCCTCTCCCTCCAGCTCGCGGCGAACTTCGCGCGGAGCGGCGTGAAGACGGTCATCTTCGCGATCGAAGAAGAGCCGGAGGACCTCCGGTCCTCGGGCGACAGCCTCGGCTTCGGCATCTCCGAGCTGTCCGAGGCGGGCATGCTGCACATCGTCGACCTCCGCCGGCCGGACGACGCGTCGACGATCGTGACGGGCGAGTTCGACGTCGGCGCGCTCACGCATCGGATCCAGGCGTCGGCCCGCGATCTCGTCGCGAAGTGCATCGTGCTCGACTCGGCGACGGCGCTCTTCAGCCCGCGACCTCCGGAGGAGAAGCTCCGCACGATGTTCTTCGACATCGTGCACGCGATGCGGAAGAACGGCGTCACCTCGATCATCACCGCCGAGGCGCCGGACGACTACGGACCGCGGACGACGCTCGGCGTCGAGGACTTCGTCTGCGACACCGTCCTCGTCCTCCGGAACCTGATCGACAACGAGCGACGCCGGCGCACGATCGAGGTCCACAAGTACCGCCGGAGCGGGCACCAGAAGGGCGAATACCCGTTCACGATCACGAGCACGGGGATCGACGTCTTCCCGTTCGAGCCGAGCACCGAGTCCGTCGTCGCCGGCACCGAGCGCTTCTCGACCGGCTTCCCCGGCCTCGACGAGATGAACGGCGGCGGATGGCTCCGCGACTCGATCACGGTCGTCCGCGGCCCGGCGGGATGCGGCAAGACCACGCTCGCCGGCATGTACACCCGCGCCGGCGCGATGCGCGGAGAGCGCGTGGCGTACTACGGCTTCGAGGAGACGCGCCCGATGCTGTTCCGGAACTTCCGCAGCATCGGGCTGCCGCTCGAGGAGCTCGTCGACAAGGGGAACGTCCTCCTCGCCTGTCGTTACCCGGAGGCGACCAGCCCGGAAGATCTCCTCGTCGAGCTGCGGAGGAGCCTTCGCGAGTTCACGCCCTCGCTCGTCGTCCTCGACAGCATCTCGTCGATCGCGCATTCGACGTCGCAGCGCGGCTTCCGGCAGTTCATGGTCGGGTTCGCGTCGCTCCTCCGCGAGCACAACCGAAGCGCGCTCCTCACGCAGACCACGACGGAAGTGGGGGACGACACGGCCGCGCCGTTCCTCTCGACGATCGCCGATACGATCATCTCGCTCGATGCCACGAGGCCGCACGGCA
>JBDHVE010000153.1:0-23053 GCA_039809485.1 Polyangiaceae bacterium
TACGGCGTCATCGACGCGTTCTGCGCGCGCCACCCGAGCTTCGAACGTCTCGAGGGGCGGATGGTCGTCGAAGTCCGACCGAGCATGGTCAACAAGGGGTCGGCGGTGCCGTGGGTCCGCGGCCGCGCAGGCGCCGACGCCCGGATCATCGCGCTCGGCGACGACGTCACCGACGAGCACATGTTCGTCGCGCTGAGCGGCGCCGACGAGGCGGTCGTCGTCCGTCACGGCGATGCGCGACCGTCGCATGCGCGCTGGGAGCTCGACGGAACGGACGAGGTTCACGAGCTCCTCGCGTGGATCCACGGCCTCCGGTCGGGGCAGACGCCTCCTCCCACGGTGCTCCCGCGCGAGGTCGTCCCGAAGACGCCCGCCGAGCAGAACGCTTCGCACGATCTCGTCGTCATCTCGAACCGCTTGCCCGAGCTCCGGAGCTTCGAGGGCGAGGAAGGTGGTCGCAAGCGGAACGTCGGCGGCCTCGTCTCGGCGCTCGAGCCCGCGCTCCGCGCGCGCGGAGGGATGTGGCTCGGATGGAGCGGCCGCACCGTCCCCGACGGGCAGCAGATCGAGAGCGGCCTCCTCGAAGACGTCGGCGGCGAGAGCGGCGGCGAGCAGCGCACGGTGCAGCTCGCTTCGCTCGACTACAAGGAGTCCTGGTACCGCTCGTACTACGGCGGCTTCTGCAACGGCACGCTGTGGCCGCTGTTCCACTCGTTCCCGTCACGCGTCACGTTCAAGGACGACGACTGGCGCGCCTACGTCGAAGTGCACGAGGCGTTCGCCGACGTCACGACGCGCCTCGCCGGCCCGCGCTCGATGCTCTGGGCTCACGACTACCACCTGCTCCTCTTCGCACGCGCGATGCGGAGGCGGGGGCACGCCGGACCGATCGGGCACTTCCTCCACATCCCGTTCCCGTCGTTCGACATCTTCTCGATGCTGCCCTGGGCGACCGAGGTCCTCGACGCGATGCTGGACTACGACCTCCTCGGCTTCCACACGCCCGGGCACGTCGCGAACTTCCTCCACTGCGCGAGCGCGCTCCTGCCCGCGAAGGTCGCCGACGACGTCGTCCAGCACCGCGGGCGCTCGTGCCACGTCGCCGCGATGCCGATCGGCATCCTGCCCGACGCCTTCCAGGAGCCGCCCGAGCCGAGCGCCGTCGACGAGATCGAGGGCCTGATGCGCTCGCTCGGCGACGCGCAGCTCGTCCTCGGCGTCGATCGCCTCGACTACACGAAGGGCATCCCCGAACGCCTGATCGCGTTCGGCCGCCTCCTCGAGATGCAGCCGGAATGGCGCCGGAAGGTGTCGCTCGTGCAGGTCTCGGTCCCTTCGCGCGCGGACGTCCCGCTCTACGCCGAGCAACGCGCCACGATCGAGTCCATCGTCGGCCGCATCAACGGCGAGTTCGGCGAGGCCTCGTGGGTCCCGATCCGCTACCTCTACCGCTCCTACCCGCGCGCGCAGCTCGCGCAGCTCTATCGTGCCGCGCGCGTCGGCTACGTGACGCCGCTCCGGGACGGGATGAACCTCGTCGCGAAGGAGTACGTCGCGGCGCAGGATTCGGAGAACCCGGGCGTCCTCCTCCTCTCCCAGTTCGCCGGCGCCGCCGTCGAGATGCGCGAGGCCGTCCTCACGAATCCGTACCACGCCGACGGCATGGCCCGTGACCTCGACCGTGCGCTCCGAATGGGGCTCGAGGAGCGGAGAGCGCGCCATTCGAGGCTCCTCGCGAGCGTCCAGCGCTCGAATGCGGTGACGTGGGCCGAGGGGTTCCTCGATGCCCTTGCGGCATGTCGCTGAGTCGTCTCTGATCGAGGGGTGGAGCTCCGCGTCCTCGCGCTCGCCGTCTGCCTCCTCACCTCGTCGTGCGGATGGGGCACCGGCTCGGCCTGGGTGAACGAGCCGCTCGCGCCGGAGGAGCGCGGGAGCGGATCGGGCACGATGGGTACGAACGGCACTCGTCCTCCGCGCGTCCGTGCGCGCACGCTCGGCGCCGGGCCGACCGACGATCGTGAGCGGTCGGTCGCCGGCGGCGGACGCCTCGTCGGCGTGTTCCGCAACACGTACTACGACTTCCCGCAGGAGGGCGATCACCAGGGTCCCGCCGTCTCGCTCATGAGCGGCACGTGCACGGAGATCGCGAAGGTGCCGAAGGGGTTTTACGACGCGGTCTGCGTCCAGGGGTCTGGCGCGCTGCGGAAGGGCGCGGTCGTGAGCTTCGCGAAGCGCGATTGTCCGTGCGCCGAGGTGTGCCCGCGCACGGGGCAGCGGATCTGCTTCGACGCCCTCGACTCGGCGTCGTTCCCTTACGGGCGCGGCGCTGCGGGAAAGCCGATCACGCCGCTCCGCTCGATCGCAGCCGACACGAGCGTCCTCCCGATGGGCACCGTCGTCTACGTCCCCGAGCTCGAAGGGGTCGGTGGCGCCACCGGCGCCGCGAGCGACGGATGCTTCGTGGTCGAGGACCGCGGCCTCCGCGTCCAAGGCGAGCACATCGACGTCTTCACCGGTCAGCCGGCGACGACGGCGCTCGTCAACGCGCGCGTCCCGAGCAACACGGGCGTGCACGTGATCGTCGACGCGCCGAAGTGCGCGCACCTCCGCGCCGGGCCGTGACTCACTTGTCGACGTCCGACAAAAAAAACCGCGCCGTCGTCTTGCGACGACGGCGCGGGGAGAACCTCGGCGGGGCGGGCCCGTGGAGAGGGGAGGAGGGGTGGGTCAGTTCTCGACGTGCCCTGAACCGAGATTCTCGAGCTCGTGTCGGCGTTCCGCGCCTCTGACGCGAGGCGTCGTCCCGTCGACGTGCGCACCATGTGTCACCGTGTATGCACGGTGTCAAGGCAGGCCCGTTCGTTTTCTCCAGACAACCGGGATTCCAGGCGTTTCGTCCGCACGGCGGCCGGTTGGGGCGCAGTGCGTCGACCGACGTCCTCGCGCGTCAGGCGGTGTCCGGCTGCTGGACGCGACGGAGCGCGCTCGCGATGGCCACCATCCGGTAGCCGAGTCGCGCGAGCTCCGCGGCGATGCGCGTCGCGCCCTCGGCGGCGCCTTCCGCGAGCATCGTTCCGCCCTCGGGGACCAAACGCTCGGCATGCTCGAGGAGGAGGCGCGCATGCGCGACCTGCTCCCGAGCTTCGAGCAAACTGAGCTCCGCGGTCATCCGCTCGTCGTCGTCGGCGACCAGGGCTTCGAGCGACGGAAGATGTCGGGTCGGCATTGTCCACCACCTCCTCGGCCAGGATCGACTCGCAGAGCAAGACGAAGGCCACGGAGCTCCGTGGTCGAGCCCGCGGAGCTACGGCGCGACACGCGACACACGAGCGCAACGCGGTCGTGCGCACACGCACGATCGTCACACGGCGAGCACGATCGCCACGCGCCGACGTTCAGCCCGCCGGGTGCGTTCCCGCGTGCACGGTGAGGACGGGGCACGTCGCAGAGCGCACGACCTTCTCGGCGACGCTACCGAGCAGCGCACGCGGGAGACCGCGACGACCGTGGGTGCCCATCACGATGAGCCCCGCCTTCGCTTCGTCGGCGGTCTCGAGGATCGTGCGCCAGGTCTCGCCCTGCTTCACGAGCGCCTTCAGCGGAACGCCGGTCGCCGCGAACTTCTTCTTCGTCTCCTCGAGCCCCTGCTGCGCACCGTTCAGCACGCGCGTCGTCAGCTCGGCCGTCGCGACGAGCGTCCCGTCGGGGAAGCCCACCATCGGGATCTCGTACGTGTGGAGGGCGACGACTTCGGCGCCGATCGCCTTCGCGAGCTCGACCGCGTAGGCGAGCGCCGCGTCGGAGCCTTCACTGAAGTCCGTGGGAACCAGGATCGTCTTGGGGAGCATGGCGGCGGTCGTAGCACGGTTGATGCTCGAACCGGCGCGCAACCGCGGCGCCCTTCCGCCCGGGTGGCAGCGTTGCCCTCGGCGCGCGACGCGCGTAGCGTTGATCGGCCGCCGCGCTTCGCGGGCGACCTGCTTGTCATGACCTCGGGCGAAACGTCGTCGACGACCGCGGAGAGCTGGATCGGACGAGTCCTGTCCGAACGTTACCGCATCCTGCAGCTGCTCGGGGAGGGCGGCATGGGCGCGGTCTATCTCGCCGAGCACACGCACATGCGCAAGCGTGTCGCGCTCAAGCTGCTCCATGCCGAGATGAGCGAGAACGCCGAGGTCCTCGCCCGCTTCGAGCGCGAGGCGATGGCGGCGGCTCGGATCGAGCACCCGAACGTCGCGACCGCGACCGACTTCGGCCGGACGCCCGACGGCGGGTTCTTCCTCGTCCTCGAGTACGTCGAGGGGGAGAGCCTCCGCACAGTCCTGAACCGGGGCCCGCTCGGCGAAGCGCGGGCGCTCCACGTCGCGCGTCAGATCGCGTCCGCGCTCTCGCGCGCACACGACGCCGGGATCGTCCACCGCGACCTCAAGCCGGAGAACGTCATGCTGGTGCAGCGTGGCGCCGATCCGGACTTCGTGAAGGTGCTCGACTTCGGCATCGCGAAGCTCGGACCGGAGACCGTGCGCGAAGGCGATCCCACGCAGCCGCTCACGCGCGTCGGCACGATCCTCGGCACGCCGGAGTACATGGCGCCGGAGCAGGCGCTCGGCGAGCCGGTCACGCCGAAGTCGGACCTCTACGCGCTCGGCGTGGTGCTCTACGAGATGCTGACCGGCCTGCATCCGTTCGATGCGCCCGACCGGATGGCGGTGCTCTCGTTCCACATCGTCGCGCCGGTGCCGCTCATGCGCGACCGCGCACCGTCGGTCGACGTGTCGCCCGTCGTCGAGCAGGTCGCGCGCAAGCTCCTCGAGAAGGACGCGAAGGCGCGGCCGGAGAACGCGCGTGCGCTCGTCGCGGAGATCGACGCGGCCGCCGCCGCGATCGGCGTCGACTTGCGTGGCGGCGCCCCGGAGAGCAGCCCTCGCCTTCCGGCCTCCGTGCCGTCTTCGCGCGACGTGTCGGGTCGACCTTCGCTCCCGCAGTCGTCTCCAGCCCCGCCCTCCGCGGCGCCCGGGTCCGATCCGCACCTCGCCCACGCCGCGACCGGCGCGTGGTCGGCGGAGGACAGCCTCGCGAAGACGAGCTACGGCGAGCACACGACCGACCCCGCGCTCGCGAAGACGAGCGCGCCCGGGCAGGTCATGGCGGCGCCGACAGGCACCGCCGCGATCGAGGCCGCGCTCCGCCCGCTCGTCGCGACGGTACGGGCCCTGCCGCGCAACGTGCAGCTCGTGCTGCTGGCCGCGCCCGTCGTCGGCTTCCTCCTCGTGCTCGTCCTCGTCCTCGCGCTGCGAGGTCCGAAGGAGGCCGACGCCGCCGGCAAGCAGACCGCGGGTGGCGGCACGGTCGAGACGAGCGAGCCGCAGAAGGCGCCGCCGCGCGCGCCCGAGGAGGCGCTCCGCACGGCGACGACGGCGCGCGACGTCGCCGCGCTCGAGGCGATGGCGAAGAGCTACCCCGAGGACGTCGCCGTGATCGTCGCGCTCGCGACGACGCAGCATGCGCTCGGCCGTCCGGCCGATGCGCTCCGGGTCGCACGGCAGGCGATCGAGAAGTCGCCGAACGCGATCGCCGACGACCTCGTCGACGTCGTCGTCGCGATCGCGAACAAGGGCAAGGGCGAGGACGTCGACGAGGCGTTCGCGCTCCTCGAGGGTCCGCTCGCCGCGCGCGGTGTCGACGCGCTCGTGGAAATGGCCGCCTTCTCGTCGACGAGCCGCGGGACGGCCGCGCGCACGCGTGCACGGAACAGCCTCGCGAAGCCGGACGTGCGCGCGAAGGCATCGCCGCAGGCCGCGGTGCTCCTCGACTTCCGCGCGGCGAAGGACTGCGCAAAGAAGCGCGATCTGCTCGACCGGGTGAAGGACGACGGCGACGGACGGCTCCTCGCGACGCTCCGCTCGATGCGCCAGACCCGCGGCTGCGGGTTCGCGGGGCTCCGGGACTGTTGGGCGTGCATGCGCGAGGACAGCGGGCTCGAGGAGGCGATCGCCGCCGTCGAGAAGCGCGTGCCGGCCGCGTCCGCCGAAGCGGCCGGGAGCGCGACGCCGAAGAGCGCGCCGAGGCGATAGGCCGCGGCACGGCGATCTGCTAGACGCGGAGCGTGCTGCCGTTCGTCTTCTTCGACGAGTACCGGATGGGCCCGCTCCACGCGTACGGCATCGCGTGCGCGCTCGGGTTCTTCGCGTGGGACTGGGCAGTGATGCGCCAGGCACGCCGGCGCGGGCTCGACGCGCAGGACTTCCGCGTCCTCGTCGTGCTGATCCTCGTCCTCGGCCCCTTCGTCGCCTGGGTCGTCGACGCCGTCTTCTATCACCCGCCGGGTCGCTCGGTGACGAGCACGCTCCTCTCGTTCCAGGGCTTCAGCTCGACGGGCGGCATCGTCGGCGCGACGCTCGCCGGCCTCGTCTGGCGCTCGTTCACCGTCGCGGGGCGCCGCCTCGTGAAGCGCGCCCGCCCGGAGCCGATGCTGCCCGCCGCGGAGGTCATCGTCTCGACGTGGCCGCTCGGCTGGGCATTCGGTCGCCTCGGCTGCGCGCTCATCCACGATCACCCTGGGATCACGGTGCCGAAGGGGACGCTCTCGTCGCTCCTCGCCGTCGGCTGGCCGACCGGCCCCGAGGACGGCGTCCACCACGTGCTCGGGCCGCTCCACGTCGTCACCGGCGCCAGCAGCGCGCGCTTCGATCTCGGTCTCCTCGAATTCCTCCTGCTCGTGGTCATCGCCGCGTCCTTCGCGCGGACGTGGGACAAGCCCGTGCGCCTCGGCAACTACACGATCGTCGGCGCCCTCGTGTACGGGCCGATCCGGTTCGTCTTCGACTTCCTGCGTCCGGAGGACGGTCCCGGCGGCGACCTCCGACACGGCGGGCTCACCTTCGCGCAGTACTTCTGCATGGCGATCGTGGGCCTCGCGATCGGGCTCCTGGTGCGGCGTCCGCGCACGCGCGAGACGCATCCTGCCGCAGAAGACCGGGCCCCGACGCCGAGCTGACCCGACCCGTTGTACGATGCGGGCCCATGCGCCGAGCCCGAACGCTTGCCGTCGCTCTAGCCCTCGCCTCTCCTCTCGCCCTCGCCGCCGGCGAGGCCCACGCGATGCCGCGGTGGGTCGATCGTCCGATGACGCTGCCCCGCCTCGTCTTCCAGGGCGATGCCGGGATCGGCATCGGTCACACGCGCTACGGGGTGCCCGAGCAGAGCCCGACCGGCCCCGGGCTGAACCTCGAAGGCGCGATCGGCGTCACCGACAACGTGGAGCTCGGTCTCCGCACCGGCGTCCGGATGGGGCTCGATGCGCGCGCGGTCCGCGCGGACTACTACGGTCGCACGCTCTGGACCGAGACGTGGGGCACCGGCGGGTCCACCGTCGCGAACCCGGAAGCGCGCGTCCGCTGGCGGTTCTACTCCGGCGACGTCGCCGAGATCGGCCTCGACGGCCGCGTGTACCTGCCGTTCGAGGCGGGCACGCGCATCGGCGCGATGATCGGGGTGCCGTTCACGTTCCACGCCGCCGACTTCCTCCGGATCGACACCGGCATCTACACGCCGATCGTCTTCTACGACGAGCCGCTCTACGGGTTCATCGTCCCCGCGTACTTCTGGTTCCAGGCGAGCGAGAAGGTGCACCTCGGTCCGATGGCCTCGCTCCGCTTCGTCGACCCCGGCCTCGGGCCGACGCACACCGGCTTCCTCCTCGGCTTCGGCCTCGGGGTGCAGGTCGCCGAGCCGGTCGACCTGAAGACGTGGTTCCTGATGCCGGACGTCAACGAAGGTGGCGGGATCCGCACCTTCGGTGGCGGCTTCGGGGTCGCGTTCCGAATCGGGGAGTGATCGATACCGGGCCCCCCTCCCGCGCGTAGCGAGCTACGGTTCCCCGGAACCGAAGGAGAGAGGTCGACCATGGGTTTCTTCAGCGACACGAAGACGAAGATGCCGAGCAAGGACGAGGCGCTGCCCGGCAGGGCGGAGAAGATCCCCGTCGCGTCGCGGCACGCCGTCCTCGGGACGCCGATGGAAGAGCCGTGGCCCGCAGGCGCCCAGGTCGCGATGTTCGGGATGGGCTGCTTCTGGGGAGCGGAGCGCAAGTTCTGGAAGCTCGAGGGCGTGATCTCGACCCAGGTCGGCTACGCGGCGGGCTACACCGCGAATCCGTCGTACCGCGAGGTCTGCAGCGGACGCACGGGGCACAACGAGGTCGTCCGCGTCGTCTTCGATCCGACGAAGGTGTCGTACGAGACGCTCCTGAAGACGTTCTGGGAGAACCACGACCCGACCCAGGGCATGCGCCAGGGCAACGACGTCGGCACCCAGTACCGCTCCGGGATCTACGTCTACGGCCCGGAGCAGCGCGCGCTCGCCGAAGCCTCGCGCGACGCCTACCAGGCGAAGCTCCGCGCGGCCGGCTACGACGCGATCACGACGGAGATCCTCGACGCGCCGCCCTTCTACTACGCCGAGGACTATCACCAGCAGTACCTGCACAAGGTGCCGGACGGGTACTGCGGGCTCGGCGGCACGGGCGTGGCGTGCCCGGTCGGGCTCGCGAAGGCCTGATCACTCGCCCGCGACGAACAGCTCCTCGATCGCCGTTCCCGCATACGGGAACGTGTCGGCCGGCAGGCCCATGATCGCGCGGAGCGTCGGCGACACGTCCGCGAGCTTGTGCGGACGCATCGTCGCGATCCGCCCGCGCGCGGCGATCGTCGGTCCGGTCGCGACGAGCCACACGCGCGCGCTCTCCGGCGCGAAGCCGCCGTGGTTCTTGAAGTCGGCGGCGCGCCCGTGGTCGGCGGTCACGACGAGGTGGGTCCGCTGTCCACGCGCGCCCATCCGCCCGAGCGTCTCCAGGATCCGTCCGACGAACGCGTCGGCGTCGGACAAGGCGTCGAGGTAGCCGTCGTAGTTGTCGTGGTGCGCGTGCTCGTCGGGGTCACCGAGGCCGACGTAGAGGAAGTCGGGGCGCTCCTGCTCGAGATACGCGAGAGCGGCGGCCGTCGTGAGGCGGTCGGGCCGGTAGTCGCCGTGCCCGGGCCAGGGGTTGACGGCGGGGTCGCCGCCGCGCCCACAGGAGACGACGAAGCTGCGGGCCTTGCGATCGCGTTGCGTCGTCGCGGCGCGCTCGAGCTTCTCCCACGACGCGAACGCGGCGACCTTCGCGCCGGCGGCGCTCGCCTGATCGAGCAGCGTCGTCGTGTCGGCGCCCTGACAGTCGTTGTCCTGGCAGTGGCGCGGCGCGCGCCCCGTGAAGATCTCGGTGTAGCCCGGGAGCGAGATGAAGTTCGGACCGGTCGCGGCGATGAGGCTTCGCCCGGGCGCGCCGATCGCGGCGCCGCGCTCGCGCGCGATACGGTCGAGGTTGGGGACGATCTCGCGCGGGGCGCGAACCGCCGCAGGCGAGCGTGACGCGTCGGTGCCCTCGAACACCTCCTGCCACCGCGCGCCGTCGATCGTGACGAGGATCACGGGGTGGAGCAGGCCGTCGTCCGCCCGCGGCGGCGGCGCATTCTGCGACGCTGCCACGTCGCCGGGTTCACGATCGTCGTCCAGCCCGCTGGGGAGCTGCGCTTCGAAGGCATCACTCTGCCCCGCGCAGCTCGCCACCACGACGAGGAGCGCGACCAGCGCGCTCCGCATCCATCCTCCCGACGTACCGGACGACATGCTTGTATCGTGCACGCGTTCGGTGACATCGATGCGAAGCATGGACCACGTTTGGGCGAAACTTCCGCCGGGCATGGTCCTCTTCGGATGCCCGTTTCGTGCCTGTGCTCGGTCGCGCGCGCGTTCGTCGCGTTGGCGTCACACGACCGCACCCTGATCGACGCGAACGACGCGGCGCGTACACGACGCGGCGAAGGCGTCGTCGTGCGTCACGAGCACGATGCAGCCCGGGTAGAGCGCGAGCGCGCGCTCGAGCCTCTCGACGCTCGGTAAGTCGAGGTGGTTCTCGGGCTCGTCGAGGACGAGCGCCCAGACGTGGCGTCCGAGCCCCGACGCGAGCAAGAGCTTCCGCGCCTCGCCGGGGGAGAGCGAACGCGCCACGGTCTCCGCCGGCACGCCTCGCGCTCCGAGGCGCGCGAGGAGCTGCTCGGGATCGCTCCCGAGCGCGGCGAAGACCGACAGTGCGCGACCACGCTCCTGCGACGAGAGCGCGCGGAGCGTCTCGATCTCCGCCGCCACGTCCGCGACGGAGAGCTCCTGGTGGAGGACGAGCACGCGCGATCGTGGCGGTCCGCCCTCGAGCAGCACCGCGAGGAGCGTGCTCTTGCCCGCACCGTTCGGGCCGACGAGACGCACGCGATCGTCCCGCCCGATCGTGAGCCGCACGTCGCGGAGGACGGCGACGTCGGGCGCCTCGCGCGCCGGGACGACGTCGCGATCGACGTGGAAGAGCACGGGTTTCGGGGCACGTTCCCAGCCGGCGAAGACGTGGCTCCCGAGGGTCCTGTCCCGTTCGACGTGTGGGATCGCCTCCGCGGCGCGGGCGTGGGCCTGACGCAGCACGGAGACCGTTCGTCCGGCGCGCGCCTCCGCGAAGGCCGCCATCCCCTTCGCGAGCGCGCCGCGCGCGTCGCTGTCGCGCGGCCCCTTCATCCGCGTCCGCGCGTTACGTCCCCGTGACGCGGAGGCGTGCTCGCGACGCGCCTCGTCGAGACGTGCGGCGAGCGCCTGCTCGGCGGTACGCGCGTCCGCATGAGCTCGTTCGAGGGCGTGCCGCGAGGCGGTCCACGTCGCACGCGCCTCCTCGTAGCTGCCCGCGTACACCTCGGCGCGCCCCTCGTGGACGCGGATCGTGCGCGTCGCGAGCGCGTCGAGGAACGCGCGATCGTGGGACACGAGGATCCCGATCCCGCGGAAGCGGCGGAGCGCCGATACGAGGAGCGCTCGTCCGCCCGCGTCGAGGTGGTTCGTCGGCTCGTCGAGGAGGAGGACGTCCGGCTCGCGCGCGAGCGCAGCGCCGATCTGCCAGCGCTGGCGCTCGCCGGCAGAGAGCGTCGGCCACCGTTCGAGCGGGGCGGGATCGAGCGCGAGGCGACCGCGGAGCTCGGCGGCGAGACCGCCTTCCTCCGCGCCGAAGCGGACGACGTCGTCCGTCGCCTCCGTCGCTTCCTGCACGACGCGGACGACGAGCGCGTCGCGCGGCTCGCGACGGACGACGCCCGACGATGGCGCGAGGGCGCCGGCGAGCACGCGGAGAAGCGTCGTCTTGCCGGCGCCGTTCGCGCCGACGACGCCGGTGAAGCCTCGTTCGAGGCGGAGATGGATGTCGGACAGCACGGGCGCTCGGCCGGCATGCGCCACCGAGACCCCGTGCAGCTCGAGAACGAGCTCACGAGACATGCGAGACACTCCTGATCACGGACCCGCGAGGCAACGCCGCGGGTCAGGCCTTCGAAGAACAGGCGAACGTGAGACTCAGGAGGTCATCGTCGCGCCGGCGTGGCCGGAGCAAGGCGCAGCCTAGCACGCCTTCCGCGCGATGCAGGTCAGCCCGTCTTCGCGGGCGGATCGAGCGCTTCGAAGAGCGTCTCGAGCATGCGGTACGTCATGCCCCAGAGGACGTTCTCGCGGCCCGCGCCGTGGAAGCGGAAGCAGGGGAGCTCCCACGTCTTGCCGTCCCAGGTGTACGCGTACGTGCCCCTTCCCTCGCCCGCGGCGAGGCTCCGGAACGGAACCCAGAGCGTGCCGGCGACCTCGTAGTTCGGCGAGACGACGGGATCGCCGGAGACCGCGAACACGAACGGCGTCACGACGAGGTTCGTCTTCTTCGTGCGGCCGACCGCCGGCAGATCGGGGAGGCGGGCGAGGAGATCGGCGCGCGCGAGATCGATCCCGACCTCCTCCAGCGTCTCGCGGATCGCGGTGTCGACGAGCCGCGTGTCGCGCGCCTCGCGGCGGCCACCGGGGAACGCGATGTGACCCGACCACGGATCCTGCGGATGTTCGGCGCGGCGGATGAAGAAGAGCTCGGCGCCCTCTTCCGGGCTCGTCTCGCGCAGGATCGCCGCGACGGCGGCGCGCGGCAGGGCGGGGTCGAAGGGCTCCGCAGCTTTCCGGACGTCGTCCGCTCCCGAAGCCGCGAGCTTTCGCGCGATGGTGTCGATCCGGGTCATCCGGATCTGAAGGTAGATCACGAGCCGGGATCGCGCACGACCTGGCACGGTCGTGCGCGAGCTCGACCTTCGCTACTTCTTCTTGTCCGCCGGCGCCGCAGGCTTGTCGGCGGGCTTGTCGGTCTTGGGCGCGGTCGCCTGCGACGCCGGGATGTTGCCGGACGCCGCGATGTCGAAGAGGCCGAGCTGCTGCTGCAGCTCGACGCTGTTCTGGTAGGTCCAGACGCGGGCGACCTTGCCGTCCTTCACGCGGACGACGTCGACGAGGTGGATCGCGACGGGCTTCTTCGTCGCAGCGATCGCGCCGAGGGGGCCCTTCTGGGTGCCCTTCATCGTCGACTCGACGATCGCGTACTCGCCGATCGCGTGCGCCTTCGTCATCTCGAACTTCGCGTCGGGGAATGCCTTCGTGAAGCCCTGGAAGAACTTCTTCGCCTCGCCCTTCCCCTTCCCCGTGTCGAGGTGGAGGAGGCCGTCGTGCTCGATGTCGTCGGACACGGCCGCGAGGAAGTCCGCTTCCTTCCTGCTCTCGAGCGCACCGAAGAGCGTCTTCACCGCCTCGAGGTTCTTCTCCTCTTCCGGCGTGCCCTTCGCGGCGATCGTCTCGGGTTTCTCGGGGACGGGCGGGATCGGGCGCGCCGGAGCGGCCTTCGCGCCCTTGCCGCCGATCTGGCTCATCACCGCGCCGAGCTCGCCGTAGCGGTGCTCGCGCGCGACCTTGCCGTCCTGATCGAAGGAGACGATCGAGAGGCCGTAGTGGCCGATCGGCTGCTCGGTGCCCTTCACGCCGAAGAGCTCCCCGTGGTGCTTCCCGTTGATGACCCATTCGAGGACCATCTGATCGCCCTTCACCCAGACGCGGCTGAAGCCGAGCTTCACGTCCTTGAAGGTCTCGAACCACTCGGCCATGTTGGCGGCGATCGCATCGCGGCCCTGCACCTCGTTGAGGCCTGCGACGGAGACGACCGCGTTGTCGGCGTAGACGCTCGCGAACTTCTTCGGGTCGTGGCCGTTCAGGCCTTCGAGCGCGGTCATCAGGCCGATCTTCTGCATCTCGGCGAGCGACGGCTTCGGCGGAGGCGCGGGCTTCGCGGTCTCGGCCGGCGCGGGAGGAGGCGGCGGCGTCGCGGCGACGGGCGCCTTCGGCGTCTCCGGCGGCTTCGCCTCTTCACCGCCACAACCGACGAGCGACACCAGCGACACGAGCAGAGCGGCCTGAACGCGCATGATCCCTCCTCCTGGGAGCACGAGCGTCCTTCCGATCACGCTCGGCCGTCAAGCACCGCATCGTTGTCGCATTCGTGTGCTCCGTGTGCGCCCCTTTGCTCACTGAACATGCGACGGACGCAGCGAGATCGTTGCGAGAATCGGCTGGTTTCTCATCGCGGAACGCAACGCGAGAACGCTTGCAGTTCAAACGAAACGATCGAATGCTGGGCCCTTCCCGATGGCTCTGTCCGCTGCATGGATCGCCGGCATGATGGTCGCGCTCGAACCGAGCGCGCCGTGGCGCTCCACGTACGACAAGACCGCCGAGGCGATCGCGAAAGTCGCCGAGGCCGAGCCGCTCTTCGACGGCGACGCGCCGAAGACGGCTGCGCTCCTCGTCTCGGTCGCCTGGCACGAGAGCCGGCTCAAGCCGAACGCGGTCTCGTCGAACGGCAAGTGGGTCTGCCTCTACCAGGTCGACAAGCGGCACCTCGAGGACTGGAAGAAGGCGGTCGACGACCCCGAGGTCTGCACGCGCGCCGCGATGAAGCTGCTTCGTCAGTCGCTCGCCGCGTGCGCGAAGCAGCCGGCGGACGACCGGCTCGCGTTCTTCATGTCGGGCACGTGCACGAAGGGCCTTCCCGAGAGCCGCTACCGCATGTTCCTCGCCAAGAAGCTCCTCGCGAAGCATCCGCTTCCCCAGGAAGAGGCGAAGGACGCGAAGGACAAGCCGAAGGAAGCCACGAAGACCGCGAGCACGAAGTAACGCTCGAGCTCGTCCGCGGCACGACGTTCGCACGCCTTCGGGGCATGCGCGCGATCGACATCATCCCCGGTCCCGGCGACCCGAACGAGCCCGTCCCGCAGCAGCAGCCGACGGAGCCGCAGCCCTCGCAGCCGTCGCCCGGCCCCCACGAGCCGAACCAGCCGCAAGAGGTGCCGGGCGAGCCCAAGCACTACCCGATCCACCGCGAGATCCCGACGCAGCCGATCCACGAGGGAGGCATCAAATGAACGCCACCAAGGCCGGGCAGACGGCGGCGCGCCCTGACACGAGCGTGACGAAGGTCACCTCGTCGCATTCCCCGCGCGGCCCGCACGGCGAAGTCTACCTGGCGAGCGGGATCCGCACCGCGATGCGGCTGTGGAAGCGCGAAGCGCCGGGCGACGGCGAGGAGACGACGCGCCCGTACGAGACCGTCGGCTACGTCGTCGAAGGTCGCGCCGAGCTGCACGTCGAAGGACAGATCGTGAAGCTCGAGCCGGGCGACTCGTGGGTCGTCAACGCGGGCGTGAAGCACCGCTACAAGGTCATCGAGCCGTTCACCGCGATCGAGGCGACCTCGCCGCCAGCGCAGGTGCATGGGAGGGACGGCCGGCGTCTTCCGTCTTCCGTCTTCCGTCTTCCGTACGTCTGCCCCTCCCTTCCACGAAGCACGCGTCGTGGTCTCGCAGAGAGACCGAGACGCGAACGCAGCAGGTGGAGGGCGGCAGCGCGCTGCGGAAGACGGAAGACGGAAGACGGAAGACGAACCTCAGAGTCCGAACGTCGCCGTCAGCCCATAGTGGTCCGACGCCCAGCCCGGGCAATCGCCGAGGCGCGCCGTCGAAAGCGGCGCATCGAGGATCCGCTGGAGGCTCTTCACCACCAGGCGATCGCCGCGGCGCGCAGGCCGGAAGAAGATGTAGTCGATGCGCTGATCGGCGCCGTTCGGCTCGAACGCGTGCGCGAGGCCGTTGCCGTCGGGCTTCGGGTGGAACGTCGCGAGGTCTTCCCCGGCGCCGAGGTCTTCGAAGCCGGGGAGCGCCGCGCGCAGCATCTGGTACGCCGGCGTCCCGCGCGAGGAGGCGAGGCCGTCGATGTTGAAGTCCCCGCAGACGACGAACGGGCGCTCGGGCGAGCCGACCTCCTCGATCATCGCCTTCAGATGCGCGAGCTGCGCCGCGCGGACGCGCCCGGC
Source organism: Polyangiaceae bacterium (assembly GCA_039809485.1). Classification (GTDB taxonomy): domain Bacteria; phylum Myxococcota_A; class Polyangia; order Polyangiales; family Polyangiaceae; genus Labilithrix. Next base: position 15,290 of record JBDHVE010000153.1, read on the forward strand.
GCGCTCGTCGTAGCCCGCCTGGAGGTGGGCGGTGACGAGGTCGATCCGCACGTTCGGATCGAGCACGAGCTGGGCGTAGAGCGCGCCCTTCCGCGCGAGGCGATCCCAGCCGACGCGCTCGCCCGGGAAGTTGCGGAGGAGGGTCCGGTCGAACGACGCGCGCGCGCCGATCCCGAGCCCGGAGCCGCGTACCGACCCGTCGCCGAAGCGCGGCCGGTTGTCGTCACGGATCGACGCGAGGAAGTGCGCTGCGCCGAGGCCGTCGAAGAAGCGCTGCGCTTCGCGCGACAGGAGCTCCTGCACGCAGAACACATCCGTCGCCGCGCACGCGCGGATCACTTCCTCGCAGCGGAAGCGATCACCGAAAGGCGCACGCATGTGCGTCACCGCGTCGAGCCCCTGCCCCATGCCGAAGCAGTTCCACGTGCTGATCCGCAGATCCACGACGCCGAGTCTACCACGCAGGGGTCGTGCCGCGCGGCGCGAGCGCGAGCTCGACCGGGCGTCGCCGCTTGCGGTCGACTCACGGGGTGAACGCGTCGAGCGAGCGGAGCAGCAGGAAGACGGCCCCGCCGAGGACGACGGCGAGGAGCACCGCTCCGGCGACGAGCACGCGGTTCTTCGTGTCGCCGGCGTTCGCGTGCACGACGATCTCCGGATACTCCGGGAGCGCGGGGAGCGACGGCGCAGGAAGGCGCGCCGGGGTCGCCACTCGCACGCGCGGGGTCTTCGGCTGGCCGAGCGTCGCCTCGATCGCTTCGAGCTCGCGCGCGATCGCCGCGCCGTCGGCGGGTCGCGCGGCGGGGTCCGAGGCGAGCGCCCGGCCGAGGAGATCGGCGACGGCGGCAGGAACGCCGACGCGGCGCTCGATCGGCACCACCCGCCCTTCGATCCGCGCCTTCAGCTGCGTCTGAAGCCCTTCGCCTTCGTACGGGAGCTTGCCCGAGAGCATCTCGTAGAGCGTGACGCCGCCTCGCCCAGCGCGCCTACCTCCGCTTCGAGGCGTTTCCCTGGACGCAGTTCGGGATCGCCGAAGGTGACGTCGCGTCGGTCGGCGTCGAGCCGCGGAGCGCGGACGGCAAGGAGGGCGGCATCCGCGTCGAGATCGGGATCGATCGCGCCACCGCGACGAAGATCCCGCTCCAGCACGGCATGCCCGCGTCGGTCGAGGTCCTGATCGAGCACGCGACGCCGTGGGAGATGCTCATGCGGAGCGTCGGAGGCCTCACCTCGCGGACGAACGAGGCGGAGCGTCCGCGGTGAGCTTGCTCACGATCCTGCGAACGCTGCGCGAGCGCACGCTCTTCGTCCCGGAGACGCTCCAGACGTCGCTGATGGACTGCGGGCCGTCGACGTTGAAGTCCGTGTTCGACGGGCATCGTCGGCCGATCAACCTCGAACGTCTTCGTGAGCGCTGCCAGACGGACGTCGACGGAACGTCGCTCGCTGCGATGCGCGACGTCGCCGAGCGCCTCGGGCTCGACGTAGACACGGTGATGATGCCGACCGACAGCCTGCTGCTCGACGTCGCGGCCTGTCTCCCTGCCATCCTCGTGCTCGCGAATCCCGACGGCCTGCTCCACTTCGTCCTCGCCTGGAACAAGGTCGGTTCGTTCGTGCAGATCATGGACCCGGCGAGCGGGCGCCGCTGGGTACCTGCCGCCCGGCTCCTCGAGAAGGTCTCGCAGCACACCGTGAAGCTCCCCGTCGCGCGCTGGCGCGAGTGGGCGGGCGGCGACGACTTCCGCGAGCCGTTGCTCGTGAAGATGCGCGCGCTCGGGATCGCGCCGCGCGACGCCGACGCGCTCTTCGCGGAAGCCGCTGCCGATCCCGCCCCGTGGTCGCTCGCGGCGCTCGACGCGGCGACGCGCTTCGTCCGGAGCCTCGTCGACGCCGGCGCGCTCCCGAAGGCCGCCCCCGCGAAGGAGCTCGTCACGAGCGCATTCCGCGCGGACCGCGGCGGCGGTGAGCCGACGATCCCGGCGCCCTTCTGGATCTGCCGACCCGCGCCGGCGCCTTCGCACGTCCTCAGCAAGGGTGCGCTCGCGCTCGTCGTCTCCGGTCTCGGCGACGCGGAAGAGGAGGAAGCCTCCGACGCCGCGGCGGAGAGCGGCGCGACGCACCTCACGCGCTCCGCGCACACGACACGCCTCTCGATGGTCGGCGTCCTGCCGAACGCACGTCTTGCCGCGCATCGCACGCGGACGCTCGACGAAGCGCAGGCGGCGTCCGGCGATCGGATGACGATGTGGGCCGGCCCCGTCGTGCCGAAGCAGGTGATGAACGAGCTCCGGTCCCACACGGTCCGGCCGCACCGCATCTTCGCCCGCCTGCTCTGGGAGGACTCTCGCGCCGCGGTCCTCCTCGTCGCGGCCGTCGTCGCGATCGGCGCGGTGACCGGCGTGCTCGACGCGCTGCTCATGCGCGGGCTCTCGGACCTCCTCGGCCGCATGAACCTGGTCGCGCACCGCATCGTCGCGGTCGCGGCGATCCTCACCTTCCTCGCGCTCGCCCTCGTCTTCGAGATGGCGCAGGCGCACCTCGTCCAGCGCCTCGCACGTGGGCTCGAGACGAGACTCCGCGTCGCGTTCCTCGAGAAGCTGCCCAAGCTCGAGGATCGTTACTTCCGCAGCCGCCCGACGAGCGATCTCGCGTCGCGCGCTCACTTGCTCCAGACCCTCCGCGGCGTGCCGAGGCTCGCGCTCGACGCCGCCTCCGGGCTCCTGCGGCTCGCCACGACCGCCGGCGTGCTCGTCTGGCTCGAGCCCCAGCTGTGGAAGCTCGCGCTCGCGGTCGTCGTCGTCTGCCTCGTCGTGCCGGTCGCCTCGTATCGGCTGCTCGACGAGGCGATGGCCCGCGTGCGCGTGCTCGGAGCGAACCTCTATCGCTTCTACCTCGACGCGCTCCTCGGCGTCGTCCCGATCCGCGTCCACGGCGGAGAGCGCAGCGTGCGACGCGAGCACGAAGCGATCCTCACCGAGTGGGTGCGCTCTCAGATGGCGGTCGAAGCGCGGTCGGTCGGGCTCCGCGCGGCGGAGCGCCTGTTCGCCACCTTCGCCGCGATCGCGATCGTGCTCGCGTTCGTGCGTTACGGCGGCGACATCCGTGGGCTCCTCCTCGTCGCGTTCTTCGCTCAGAAGCTGCCTTCGGAGGCGGAGGCCCTCGTCGGAGTCATGCGCCGTTATCCGCTCCTCCGGCACGACGCGATGCGCTTGTTCGAGCCGCTCGCCGCGGCCGAGCAAGACGTGGTCGCGCCGCCGCGAGCAGCGATCGAACGAGCGCCCGTGGGCGTCGAGGTCGTGCTCCGCGGCGTCGTCGCGATGGCGGGCGGGCACACCGTCCTCGACGGCGTCGATCTCACGATCCGCGCCGGCGAGCGCGTCGCGATCGTCGGGCCGTCGGGCGCGGGCAAGTCGAGCCTCGTCGGTGTGCTCCTCGGATGGTTGTACGTCTCGGAGGGACGGGTCCTCGTCGACCGCCGCCCGCTCGACGCGCAGCGCCTCGTCCAGCTCCGGCACGAGACCGCCTGGGTCGATCCCGCCGTGCAGCTCTGGAACGGAAGCCTCGTCGAGAACGTCCTCTACGGTCACGGCGACGACGGGATCGCGGATCTCGAGGATGCGCTCGCGGCCTCCGATCTCCTCGACGTCGTCGACCGGATGCCGGGCGGCCTCCAGAGCCCCCTCGGCGAGGGCGGCGCGAAGGTGTCCGGTGGTCAGGGCCAGCGCGTGCGAATCGCGCGCGCGCTCCTGTCGCGACACGCGCGACTCGTCCTCCTCGACGAAGCGTTCCGTGGTCTCGAGCGCAAGAAGCGCCGCGAGCTGACGCGGCGTGCACGCGAGCACTGGCCGACCGCAACGCAGCTCTTCGTCACCCACGACGTCGCTGACACGCTCGAGATGGACCGTGTCGTCGTGATCGAAGACGGCAAGGTCGTCGAGGACGGCTCTCCCGACGAGCTGCTCTCGAGCGGCGGCACCTACCACCAGCTCGTGACCGGGGACCGCGAGGCGCTCGAAGAAGTGTGGGGCCGGAGCGAGTGGCGGCGCTTCGTCATCGACGACGGGCGCCTCGTCGAGACCGAGCGCCGCGACACCCTCGACATCGCCGAGGATCCGTCGTGAAGCGAATCCCGCTCGCGAGCGCGCTAGTGCCGGAGGTCCATCTCGGGCGTGTGATGTTCGACCTCGCACGCGCCGTGGGCTTCTCCCCGCGCCTCTTGCCGCCCCCTTCCCCGCCCGCGGAGGCGCTCGCGAACCGCATGCTCCTCGATCGGTGGGTCGAGTCCGCCGCCGAATACTTCGGGGTCGAGGCGGAGCCGGTCGAGGGACGCTTCAGCGAGCTCGACGAGATGGTCGCGAAGATGGCGCCCTGCGTGCTCCGCCTCCCCGACGGCAAGGGCGGGCACGGCATCGTCGCGGTGGTCGAGAGCGCACGATCCCACGTCGTCGTCCTCCTCCGCGGGCAGGCGCGCCGGAAGGTCGCGTCGTCGGAGGTCCTCGCAGCACTACGAAAGCCGATCGAGCGCGAGCTCGCGCCGACGGTCATGCGCTGGACCGAGAACCTGCCGCTCTCGGATGCGGGTCGCCGACGCGCGTGGGGAGCGCTCCTCGTCCAAATCGCCGGGCAGCGATCGGTTCCCGGGGCCTACCTCCTCCGGCCGCGACCGGGTGCGAGCTTCCCCGCGCAGCTCCGGCATTCCGGCGACCTGCGGCGGTTCGGCGTGTTCGTCGTGCTCACGATCGTGCAGGTCCTGCTCGCGATCCTCGGCTGGAGCTCGCTCTTCGACGCGGCGCTCGGCGGCAAGCTGGACAAGAGCACGCTGCTCCGGTGGTCGCTCCTCGCGCTCTCGATCGCGATCGTCGAAGTGGTCCGGAGCTTCCTCGTCGGCCGCATCAACGTCAGCGCGGCGGCGACGCTGAAGCGACGCATCCTCGCAGGGGCCCTCTCGCTCGAGCCGGAAGAAGTGCGCTCGCGCGGATCCGGCGGCCTCCTCGCCCTCATCAGCGAGTCGGAGGTGCTCGAGACGGCGGGAATCGGCTCGGTCGTGAGCCTCCTCTCCGCCGTCGTGTCGCTCGCGAGCGCCGCAATCATCCTGTCGCGCGGTGCCGGCGGTGCGCTCCACGTCGGCCTCCTCGCGGGGTGGACGGTCGTCGTCGCGCTCGGGCTCGTCGCGTTGAACCGTCGCACGAAGCGATGGGTCGACTTCCGCGTCGGGATGACGAACCGCCTCGTCGAGCGCATGGTGGGGCACCGCACGCGGATGGCGCAGGAGCCGGTCGCCGCGCGCCACAAGGACGAGGACGGCGAGCTCGAGCTCTATCACGCGACGTCGCGCGAGATGGACCGGATGGCGCGCCTCGTCCAGGGGCTGCCGTCGCGGGGCTGGCTCCTCGCGGGGTTCGTCGCGCTCTTGCCGGCGCTCTGGCAGGGCAACGTCGATCCGCGCGTACTGCTCGTCGCGATCGCCGGGCTCTTCCAGGCGCAGAGCGCCTTCGCCGACGTCTCGGCGACGGTGACGAACATGCTGAACCTCGTCGTGGCGTGGAACCGGACGCGTCCGCTCTTCGAGGCCGCCGCACGCGAGGAGCCGTACGGCCTCCCCGCGGCGTCGGTCCAGGAGCTCGGGAAGAGCGCAGAGGCCGAGGACGACGCCGGCGCCGTCCTCGAAGCGCGCCGGGTCGCGTTCCGCTACGGCACCGGTGGCGAGCCCGTCCTCCGCGGGGTGAACCTGCGCCTGTCACGCGGAGATCGCATCCTCCTCGAAGGCGCGAGCGGCGGCGGCAAGTCGACCCTCGCGTCGCTCCTCGCCGGTCTCAAGTCCCCCGACGCCGGCCTCGTCCTCCACCACGGTCTCGATCGCGCGACGCTCGGGACGGGGACGTGGCGCAAGAAGGTCGCCACCGTTCCCCAGTTCCACGAGAACCACCTGCTCGCGGGCTCGCTCCTCTTCAACCTCCTCCTCGGGCGGCGATGGCCGGCTGCCGCCGACGACGTTGCGCTCGCGGAGACGGTGTGTCGCTCGCTCGGTCTCGGACCGCTCCTCGAACGGATGCCGGCCGGGCTCGAGCAGGTCGTCGGCGAGACCGGCTGGCAGCTCTCGCACGGCGAGCGAACGCGCGTCTATCTCGCGCGCGCTCTCTTGCAAGGTGCCGAGGTCGTCATCGTCGACGAGAGCTTCGGGGCGCTCGACCCGCACTCGCTGCGTGTGGCGGTCGAGGCGACGTGGGAGCGCGCGAGCACCCTCGTCGTCATCGCGCACCCGTGAGCCGGTCTCACCTGCGCTTGCGAGGCGGGGGTGTCGCCGGGGAGGCGTCCTCGGTCGCGTCGATCATCCGTTCGAGCACGTCCCAGTAGCCGCACGCGACGCCTTCGATCTCCTCCGAGGTGAGCGAGAGTCGTCCGCGGTCCGCTTCTCCCTCCTTCTCGGACGGAGTCTTGCGCTTGCGAGTGGCCATGACGTCTTCGATTGAAACACGTTCCGTGCCGCCGAGCCCACGCGTCCTGTCGCGTGATTGCAGGAGGCGCCGGACCCCTATTGTACCGTTCGGTCCAACGCTCACTTCCGCGGGCGAGCGACGCCGTACCGCTCGAGACGCCGGATGAGGACGCGTCGCGTGATCCCGAGCGCAGCCGCAGCGCGGGTCTGGTTGCCCGCACATCGCTCGAGGGCCTCCAGGATCCTCTCCCGTTCCAGGCGCGCGAGCGAATCGGTGAGCGCGCCGTCCTCCGGGAGCGACGCAGGCTCGCGCGGACGCTGACGGGTGGACGGCGGTGGCTCCGAGGCCGGCGCGGGCGCCGTCCCGATCGCGGCGAGCAGCTCTTCGGGGAGGTGCTCGACGTCCGCGACGCCGTCGCTCGCGAGGAGGACCAGGCGCTCGACGACGTTCCGCAGCTCGCGCACGTTGCCCGGCCACTCGTACGCGAGGAGCGCGGCCTCCACCTCGGCGGCGAGGCGTGGCTGCACGCGGCCGAGCTTCTCGGCCGCGCGGCGTGCGAAGAGCTCGACCAACGCCTCGATCTCGTCACGTCGCTCGCGGAGCGGCGGGAGCCGGACCGTCAGGCCGTTGATCCGGTAGTAGAGGTCGGCGCGGAACCGCTTCGCCCGGATCTCCTCCTGGGCGTCACGATTCGTCGCGGCAAGGAGGCGGAAGGAGACGGGGCGCGGCTTCAGGCTCCCGAGGCGGAGGACCGCGCCGTCCTCGAGCACACGCAGGAGCTTCGACTGCGTCGGCAGCGGCATCTCCCCGAGCTCGTCGAGGAAGAGCGTACCGCCCGCCGCCGTCTCGACGAGCCCGGGTTTGGCCTGCGTGGCGCCGGTGAACGCGCCCTTCTCGTAGCCGAAGAGCTCGCTCTCGAGCAGCGCCTCCGGGAGCGCCGCACAGTTGAGCGCGACGAACGGGCCGGAGGCTCGATCCGACCGGGCGTGGATCGTGCGGGCGATGACCTCCTTTCCGGCGCCGGTCTCGCCGAGGACGAGCACGCTCGTCGGCGTTGCGGCGACGTGGTGCACGAGGTCGAAGACCCGCCGCATCGCTTTCCCGACCACCGGCGCGCGACGGGGTGAGGCGTGCGCCGCCGGCGCGTCCGTCAGCGCCGCGAGCTGCTCGGCCGCCGGCGCGCGGTCGGAGACGGCCGGCATCTCGTGCGCGACGTAGACGCGCGACGCGGCGAGGTACGTCGTGAGCACTTTCGCCCAAGCCTTCGTGCGCTCGTGCGACAAGCCGGGGAGAACACAGACGACGCGTCGCGCGGCGACGCGCG
>JBDHVE010000154.1:0-23048 GCA_039809485.1 Polyangiaceae bacterium
GTCTCCGCCGACCGCGCCGCCGCCCGCGCCCGCCCTCGCCGCGGTGGCGGCGCAGGCGACGCCGGGCCCGGCGATGTCGGCACCGCCCGTCCGCCCCACGGCGCCGCCCCCGCGCGTACCGCCGAAGGAGACGCACGCGCAAGCAGGGCGCCGCCTCGCGTTGATGGCCCTCATCGACCGCATCGGCGACGCGCTCGATCTCTCGCCGCTGCGGGTGAGCCCCCACGTCCCGGATGCGTTCGGGCAGCAAGTCGAGCGCGTCGCGCGCGAGCAGGCGGCCGCCGTGCGCGACGAGGGCGACGTGTCGCCCGACGTCGATCTCGATGCCGTCGTCCGCGACGCGCAGCGCGAGCTCGTCGGCCTCGGCGTGCTCGGGCCGCTCCTCGAGGACGAGGAGGTCACCGAGATCAACTGCGTGCGATTCGATCACGTCTTCACCGTCCGCGGTGGAGCGATCGTCGCGGCGCCGCTCGCGTTCAGCAGCGAAGAAGCGCTCGCACGCGTCATCGCGCGCCTCGCGGCGCAGAGCGGCGAGCCCTGGAAGCCGGGCGAGGTCGTCATCGAGCGCCGTCTCCCGCGCGCGTCGCTCGTCGCGATCGCGCCGCCCGCGTCGGCGAACCACGTCGTGTCGATCCGCAAGCGCCGTCGCGTCGAGTCGAGCTTCGAGGAGCTCGTCCGCGGAGGCGCGCTCTCGCGGCCGATGGCGCAGTTCCTCGAGGCGTGCGTGAACGTCCGCGCCAACGTGCTCGTCGTCGGCCCCGCGGCGCTTCCCGTCGTCGCGGCGCTCGGATCGGCGGTGCCGTCGGGTGAGCGCGTCACCGTCGTCTACGACGTCGAAGAGGTCGCGATCCCGCAGGCGCACACCGTGGCGCTCGCGGTCCCCGACACGCGCCGCCTCGGCGAGGAATGCGTGCGCGCGGCGGCCAAGCTCCGCGCCGACCGCCTCGTCGTCGGTCACCTCGTCGGCGGCGTCGCGGCCGCGACGATCGACGTCATGGCGGAAGGCGAAGGCGGCGTCCTCGCGGCGCTGCCTGCGCCGACGCTGCGGCAGGGCCTCTCGCGGCTCTCCGCGCAGCTCGTGCTCCACCGTCCGGGGCTCGCTGTCGAGGCGATGCGCGAGGTGGTGGGGGAGAGCTTCGACGTCGCCGTCGAAGTCGCTTCTCTCCCCGACGGACGCCTCCGTGTGATGCGCATCGCCGAGCTCGGTGGCGCCGACGCGAAGGGCATCGTCGCGCGCGACGTGTTCGTGTTCAACGCGGACCCGAACGGCGAGGGGACCCACAGCCCGACTGGCGTGGTCCCGCGTCTCGCGGGCGAGCTCGCGTCGCGTGGCGTGAAGCTCGATCCGGCCCTCTTCAAGCGCGCCGGCCGCTGACGCGGCCATCCGCGCCCGATAGCTTCGCGCTGCCTTCGTCGCCTCGCTGCGGCGTACGAGAGTACGCCTCGCTCGGCTCCTCGGCATCGCTCGCTCTCGGACGCGGCTGACCATGTCAGCGCGGCGATCCGCGGACGCGGCTGACGACGTCGCACGGCTGAGGCTTGAGCTCGAGAGGCGGAAGACGGAAGCCCCCGAGGACTCTCGTCTCAGGTCGCAGCCTGCTCCTCGCGCTTGATCATCTTGCGATGGGTCAGGCGCTTCTTGAGCGGGCCCATGTGATCGATCATCAGCGTGCCCTGCAGGTGGTCGTACTCGTGCTGGATGGCGACCGCGAGCAGCCCCTCGGCCTCGAGCTCGAACCACTTGCCGTCGCGGTCCTGCGCGCGCACGCGGACCTTCGCGGCGCGGTCGATGTCCTCCTGCACGCCCGGAAAGCTCAGACAGCCCTCCTGCCAGACGATCTCGCCGGTCCGCTCGAGGATCTCCGGGTTGATGAACACCCGCAGGTCGCTCGGCTCGTCCGAATCCGCGATGTCGATGACGAAGAGCTGGAGCGCTTCGCCGATCTGCGTCGCCGCGAGGCCGACGCCCGGGGCCGCGTACATCGTCTCGGCCATGTCGTCGATGAGCGCCCGGATCTCGGGCGTGACGGCCTCGACCTTCCGGCCGCGCTCGCGGAGGCGCTTGTCGGGGTAGTGCAGGATGGTGCGGATCATGGGACGAGGGACAGCTTAATACGGGATCCGCCGACGCGCGAGCCAACCCCGCGATTCCCCCTCCCGAGCGGCGTGCGCCTTGCACCGGGCGCGGGCGAAAGAGGAGGAGGCACCGATGTCCACCCTGACACCCAGCATGCACGAAGCTCCACATCTGGACGAGACCCGGACCGTACCCTCGGTCACGCCCGTCACCAGCGTCCCGCTCGCCGCGGTCAAGCTGAGCTGGGGGGCCATCCTCGGCGGTCTCGTCGTCACCCTCGGCGTCTGGATCCTGCTCACCGTCGGCGGCCTCGCCGCGGGCCTTTCGTCGGTCGATCCGAGAAATCCGGTATCGCTCCAGCATGCCGGCGTCGGCACCGGCATCTGGACGCTCGCCGTCGCTCTCGTCTCGCTGCTCCTCGGCGGTCTCGTCGCAGCGCGCACGGCCGGCATCGTCGACCGGACGGCGGGCGCCATCCACGGAGCCGTTCTGTGGGGCATCGCGCTCCTCGCTACCGTGTTCATGGTCGGCTCGATCGTCAGCGGCGTCGCGTCGACCGCGGTCGGCCTCGGACGCGGCGTCGCCGGCCCTGCGGGTCACATGATGCGCGGTCCGATGGGGATGGACGCGAACGCGCTCCTCGGGCCCGTGAACGAGCGCCTGCGCGCCGAGGGCAAGCCCACGGTCACCCCCGCGGAGATCGAGGCGGCGACGCGCGACGCGATGCAGACCGGGATGCGTGAAGGTCGCTTCGACCGCGAGATGCTCGTCACCTCGCTCGCGGCGCACACGAAGCTCTCGCAGGACGATGCGCGCCAGGTCGCCGACGACATCGAGGCGCGGATGAGCGCCGAGCGGCAGCAGATCCAGACCGGCGTGCTCGAGGCCGCCGACACGACCGGGAAGGCGCTCTGGTGGGTCTTCCTCGCGATGGCGCTCGGGCTCGGCGCATCCGTCGTCGGCTCGACCCTCGGGGTGAGCCGCCGCCAGCGGATCGCCGCGACGACGCGTGTACCGCTCGTCCCGCGGACGGTCTGACCGACGCCTCACTCGGGATAGACGATCGGACCGTGGGCGTAGGCGTCTTCGCCCACGAGCTCCCAGCGCGGCGACGCGATCCGCGGCGCTTGCTGTGGCGTGTCCGGTCCCGCCCAATCGACCGCCCCGGCGCGGCCGCGCGGACCGAGCAGGATCGGGGCGACGAAGGCGTGGAGCTCGTCGGCGAGGCGCCCGGCGAGGAAGCTGCCCGCGAGCTCCGCGCCGCCTTCGACCATCAGGCTCACGAGGCCGCGCTGCGTGAGGAGGCGGAGCGCGGCGTTCGCGTCGAGGCGACCTTCGGTCGACTGCGGGCCGCGGATGCACTCGACGCCGAGCGCGACGAGCTCCTCTTCGGCGGCGGGGGACGCCTCGTAGCCGCAGAGCACGATCGTCGGCACCTGCCGCGCCGTCATCGCGAGGCGCGACGTCGGCGGGAGCCTCAGCTTCGTGTCGAACACGATGCGCGTCGGGCTCTCGCCCGGCGCGTCGCGGACGGTGAGGCGTGGGTCGTCGGCGAGGGCGGTGCCGATCCCGACCGCGATCGCGTCGTTCCGGCTGCGGAGGACGTGGACCTTCGCGCGCGCGTCCGGCCCCGTCACCCACTTCGACACGCCGCTGCGGGTCGCGATCCGTCCGTCGAGCGAGAGCGCGAGCTTCAGCGACACGTACGGGAGCCCCGTCGTGATGTGCTTCGCCCACGGCGCGATCAAGCTGCGCGCCTGCGCCTCGCGGACGCCGGTGACGACCTCGACGCCGGCGGCGCGGAGCTTCTCGACGCCCTTGCCCTCGACATGCGGGTTCGGGTCACGGCAGCCGATGACGACCCGCGCGACCTTCGACGCGAGGATCGCGTCGGTGCACGGCGGCGTCCGCCCGTGGTGGTTGCACGGCTCGAGCGTGACGTAGAGTGTCGCGCCGGCGGCCTTCTCGCCCGCCGCGCGCATCGCGAGCACTTCGGCGTGCTCGGTTCCGGCGCGCTCGTGGTGCGCCGCGCCGGCGAGCTGCCCGCCGGCGACGACGACCGCACCGACGTGCGGATTCGGGGAAGGCCGACCGCCGCGCCCGTGCGTGAGCGCGACGTCCATCCACTTCTCGTCCTCGGACGTGCCGACGGCGGAAGCTGGGCCTTCGGAGGCGGGTACGCCGGAAGGCGGACCTGGCGCGCGGCTCTTCTCTTTCATGACGGCTTCGCTCCGAGCTCTTCTTGCTTGCGCGCGAGTTGCTCGATCTCGCTCCGGAGCTCGTCGATGTCCTTGAACTGACGATACACGCTCGCAAAGCGCACGTAGGCGACGGGGTCGAGCTCGCGGAGGTGCGCCATCACGCGCTCGCCGACCTTCTCCGAGCTCACTTCCTTCTCGGCCGAGTCGATGAGCTCGCGCTCGATGACGTCGACGATCTGCTCGAGCCGCGCGAGCGGCACCGCGCGCTTGTCACATGCGCGGCGGAGACCGGCGAGGACCTTCTGCCGATCGAACGCCTCGCGGCGCCCGTCCTTCTTCACGAGGAGGGGGAGGACCTCTTCGACGCGCTCGTACGTGGTGAACCGCCGGCCGCACGCTTCGCATTCACGGCGGCGCCGTGTGACGTCGCCGGCAGCGCCGACGCGCGAGTCGGTCACCTTGCTCTCGAGGTGCTGGCAGAAGGGACACTTCACGGGTGCGGCCGGTGTCTACCACGAGGGCCGGCTTTCGCCCAGGAGCGCCTTTGGCTGCGCTCCTCCGGGCTTCCACCGGTCAGCCGATCTCGATCTTCGCCCGACGACGGGCGTGGCGCTCGTTCGCTTCGGGCGTCTCGGAGAGCCACGTCTGCACGATCTCGGCGGCGAGCCCCGGGCCGACGACGCGCTCGCCGAGGCAGAGCACGTTCGCGTCGTTGTGCGACCGGCTCATGCGCGCGGTGTACACGTCGCAGCAGACGACGGCGCGGATGCCCTTGTGCCGGTTGGCGGCGATGCTCATGCCTACGCCGCTGCCGCAGACGAGGATCCCGCGATCGAACGCGCCCTCCGCGACCTTCACCGCGACCTGGTGCGCGTAGTCGGGGTAGTCGGTGCTGTCGCCCGAGCTCGTGCCGAGGTCGACGACCTCGTGTCCCGTCCGGCGGACGAGCTCGACGAGCTCGGCCTTCAACCGATAGCCGCCGTGGTCGGCGCCGAAGACGATCTTCATCTCGGGCCTTCTCACTCTTGGAAACGGGCGAAGAGCAGCGACGCGTTCGTGCCGCCGAAGCCGAACGAGTTGTTGAGCGCGTACTTCACGCTCCGCTCGCGCGCGGTGTTCGCGACGTAGTCGAGCATGCACTCGGGATCCTGATCGACGAGGTTGATCGTCGGCGGGATCCTGCCCTCGGCGATCGCGAGCGTGCAGACCGCGCTCTCGACCGCGCCGGCGGCGCCGAGGAGGTGGCCCATCATCGACTTCGTCGAGCTCACCCAAAGGCCGTTCGCCTTCTTCGAGAGGGCGTGCTCGCCGAAGACGGCCGCGACGGCCTGCGACTCGGCGATGTCGCCCACGGGCGTCGAGGTGCCGTGCGCGTTGATGTAGTCGACCTGGTCGGGCGAGATGCCCGCGTCCTTCAGCGCCATCTTCATCGAGCGCTGCGCCCCTTCGCCGTGCGGCGCGGGCTGGGTCAGGTGGTTCGCGTCGCTCGACGCGCCGTAGCCGACGATCTCGGCGTAGATCTTCGCGCCGCGCTTCTTCGCGCGCGACAAGGTCTCGAGGACGAGGACGCCGGAGCCTTCGCCCGACACGAACCCGTCGCGGCCCTTGTCGAACGGGCGGCTCGCGAGCTGGGGCTCCTCGTTCCGCTTCGAGAGGGCGTACATCGCCTCGAAGCCGCCGATGCCGACGGGCGTGATCGTCGCTTCGGCGCCGCCGGCGACCATGATCTGGGCGCGGCCACGGCGGATCCACTCGAACGCCTCGCCGAGCGCGTGGGCGCCGCTCGAGCACGCGCTCGTCGTACAGTAGCTCGGGCCACGGAGGCCGTGGGCCATCGAGACCTGGCCGGCGGCGAGGTTCGCGATGATGCCGGGGATCGAGTAGGGGCTGATCTTCTGCGGCCCCTTCTCCATCAACGTCTGCTTCGTCTTCTCGAGGGTGAAGAGCCCGCCGAGGCCGACGCCGATGAAGCAGCCGGCCTCGTCACGCTCTTCGTCCGTCATCTCGAGCTGGGAGTCCTGGATCGCCATCTGGGCCGCGCCGAGCGCGAACTCCGTGAAGCGATCCATCTCCTTCAGCTTCTTCTTCTCGATGAAGCGCGTGCCATCCCAGCCCTTCACCTCCGCGGCGATGCGCACGCGGAAGGCCGAGCAGTCGAACAGGGAGATCGGCCCGACGCCGCTCTGCCCTGCGAGCAAGGCCTCCCACGACTCCTCCAGGCCGATGCCGACCGGAGTGACGAGGCCGAGGCCGGTGATGACGACGCGCTCCATGAGTACAGCTCTTAGCAGCTCACTTCTGGGCGTGCTTCTCGATGTAGTCGACCGCGTCCTGGACGGTGCGGATCTTCTCCGTGTCCTCGTCCGGGATGTCGATCTCGAAGGCCTCTTCGAACGCGAGGACGAGCTCGACGAGACCGAGCGAATCCGCGCCGAGGTCCTCGATGAACGTCGACTCGGGCTTGATGTCCTTCTCCTCGACGTCGAGCTGCTCCTTGATGATGCGCTTGACCTCGCTGCCGATGTCCTGAGCCATTCTGCTTGCCTCGTTTATCGTCTCGTGAGCGCCGGGACCGCGAGCGATCCCTTCGTTGTTGCAGGGAGAAGTTGGAATCCTTGCCGCCAGCTCGACCGGGATCCGTGGCGCTTTCTACACAGAGGCGCCCGCGTGCGCAACGCAAACGGCGTGACGCACCGGATTCGGCGCGGACGGACCGCCCATGATCACACGTACATGCCGCCGTTGACCCTCAGGACCTGGCCCGTGACGTAGGCCGCTTCGTCGCTCGAGAGGTAGACCACGGCCGCAGCGACCTCGCGCGCGGTGCCCGTGCGGCCGAGCGGCACGATCTTCACGAGCTGCTCCTTCATCTGGTCGTTCATGTGCGAGGTCATGTCCGTGTCGATGAAGCCGGGCGCGATGGCGTTCACGGTGATGTTGCGGGAGGCGAACTCGCGCGCGATCGACTTCGCGGCGCCGATGACCGCCGCCTTCGTCGCCGCGTAGGCGGTCTGCCCGACGTTGCCCATCTCGCCGACGACGCTGGAGAGAAAGATCACGCGGCCGGTCTTCGCCTTCATCATCGCCTTCGTCGACGCGCGCGCGCAGGCGAGGGCGCCCTTCACGTTGATCGCGAAGAGCTTGTCGAGGTCCTCCTCCTTCAGCCGGAGGAGCAGGCCGTCGATCGCGATGCCCGCGTTCGCGACGAGGACGTCGAGCCTACCGTGCCGCTTCACGATGTCCTCGATCGCCGTCTCGCACGCCTTCGCGTCGGCGACGTCGAAGCCGACGATCTCGGCCTTGCCGCCCTTCGCGACGATCGCGTCGGCGACCTCGCGCGCAGCCGCCTCGCCCTTCACGTAGTTCACGATGACGGTCGCGCCGTGCTCGGCGAGGGCCTCGCAGCAGGCGCGGCCGATGCCACGCGAGCCGCCGGTGACGAGCGCGATCTTTCCGTTCAGCTGGAACATGGTGGAGTCCTCTTCGTGTCGTTGGGGCTTCAGGCCGAGGCGAGCCAGCCGGCGAGCTCGCCGAGGCCCTTCACGTCGCCGACGCTCAGGATCTTCATGTCCTTCGCGATCCGCTTGCCGAGGCCGGCGAGCACCTTGCCCGGTCCGATCTCGATCGCGTGGGTGATCCCTTCCATCTGCATCAGGCGCACCGCCTGCTCCCAGCGGACGGCGCCGTCGACCTGGCGCACGAGCAGCTCCTTCACGCGCGCGGGATCCGCGTTCGGTCGTGCATCGACGTTCGCGACGACGGGGAACGCGAACGGCTTGATCTCGACCTTCGCGAGCTCGTCGCCGACGACCTTGCCCGCGGGTGCCATCAGCGCGCAGTGGAAGGGCGCGCTCACCTTGAGCGGGATCGCCTTGCCCTTCGCCTCGCCGGCGCGCTCGCTCGCGCGGACGACCGCCTTCGCGGCGCCCGCGATCACGATCTGCCCCGGCGCGTTGAAGTTCGCGCAGCTGACGACGCCGTAGGCCTCGCCGCTCGCGTCCTTCTCCTCGCTCACCTCGCGGCAGATCTGCTCGAGCACCGGGATCTCGACGCCCATGATCGCCGCCATCGCACCCGCGCCCGGCGGGACCGCGTCCTGCATCGCGCGGCCGCGCGCACGGACGAGGCGGACGGCGTCCTCGAACCCGAGCGCGCCGGCCGCGACGAGGGCGGAGTACTCGCCGAGGGAGTGACCGGCCGTGAAGCGCGGGGCGGGGAGGTCGGGGTGCTTCTCGCGCATCGCCGCGAGGACGGCCATGCTCATCGTCACGATCGCGGGCTGCGCGTTCGCAGTGAGCGTGAGGGCTTCCTCGGGACCTTCGAGGATGGTCTTCGAGAGGCTCTCGCCGAGCGCCGCGTCCGCCTTCGCGAACACGTCACGAGCGGCGGGCGACGCCTCGAGCAGATCCTTGCCCATCCCGACGGCCTGGGACCCCTGCCCAGGAAAGAGCCACGCGAGCTGCATGGCGGCGCCCTCTAGCGCAGGTCCCGCCGTAATCCAAGCGAGCGCCGCGTCATGCGGGGGCGAGGATTCAACCGCCGTCGCCGGTCACGTCGCGCGGCGCACCCGTGTCGACGACCGGCTGCTGCTGCCCCGCGTCCTCGATCGGGGCGGGCTCGGCGTCGAGCTCCTCCTCGGTGCTCGCGTCGACCTGCGCGAGCTTCCCGCCGATGTCGCGGCGGCCGCCGCCCTGGTACGTGCTCTCGTCGAAGCACGCGCAGACGAGGCAGGCGAGCGCCGCGAGCGGGACGGCGGCGATCTTGAGGGCGCGGTACATCGCGCGGCGCGAATGGCTCATTGGTCGCACCTCCAGAGGCCTTCGACGGCGCACGTGCAGGTCCGGTTCACCTTCGACGTCGCGCCGTACTTCGGACAACGCTTGTTCGGCTCGTAGAAGCCCTTGCACACGGCGGCGGCGTTCGCGGTGTCCTCGGGGATGATCCCGACGGGGCAGTCGGCGTAGTCGACACGGAACTCGGTCAGACCGCCGAGCTCGCCGTCGATCCGCGCTTCGCACCGGTAGGTGCCGGCCGGGATCGGCGCCTTCTCGGCGTCGAGGGGAAGGCCCGTCTTGTCGTCGACGCCGGTGAACTGGACCGCCGAGCTCTGGAGGTTCTTCGCGCGGCTGGGGGAGTCCTCGACCGCGACGAGGACCTTGTCGGTGCCTTCGCCGTTCGCGAGCTGCGTCTGCCGGATCGTGACCTCCAGCGTCGCTCCGGGACGCGAGATCGAGAACGACACGATGCAGAACACGCCCTTGCTGTCGGTCGTGAAGCGCACGCGACGGCGCTCACCGCCCGAGTCGAGCGCCGTGAAGACTTCGTCGATCGCCGCCGTGCGGCTGCATGCGGGGAGAACGGGGGCCAAGAGCGCCCCGGCCACGACGAGCGCAGCCCAACGGAACCTCGCCATCGGACGAGAGTATACACGGACTCCGTCCCTGGCGCCTTTCAGCGCCGGGCCGTTGGTCCGTGAGGCCGTAAAGGGAAGGAGCAGACGCCGGCGGACGCTCTTCCGAGCCCCCGCCGCGCGATCAGCTCTTCGCCTTCGCTGCCTTGACCTCGCGGCCCTTGTAGTGGCCGCAGGACGCGCACGCGCGGTGCGGGATCACGGGCTCGCCGCAGTTCGCACACGCGATGAGCTGCACCGGCGTGACCTTGTCGTGGTTCGCACGGCGCATGTTGCGCTTCGATCGGCTCGTTCGTCGCTTCGGGACAGCCACGGCGGACTCCTTACGGGTCTTTCAGGAAAACTCAGGATTGCGGTTTCTTCGCCCCGAAGCGCATGAGCGGTGCGAGTCGGGGGTCGACCGGCCTCTCGGTCGCTGCCGCCGCATCCGTTTCGGGGGCGGGGGACATACCCGGGCAAGCCTCCGAGCACAAGGGGATCATGGGGAGCTCGAGCAGGAGCTCGTCGCGGACCAGGTCGTCGAGCACGACCGTCTCGCCGTCGTAGGGGAGGGTGTCGGCCTCCTCGGAGGTGAACTCGTACTCCTCGTCGGCCCCGTTGCCGCGCATCGCGGAGGCCGGGACGTAGAGGACGCTCAGGTCCGCGTGGAGGGGGATCGCGAACGGCTCGAGGCATCGCGCGCAGGGCACGACGAGGTCCGCGTCGAGCGTCCCGTGGACGACGACGTCGTTCCCGCTCTTCGACGCACGGACGTCGAGCTTGCCGGTCTTCTCGGAGGCCTTCGCCTCGTGGTCCTCGAGCGCACCGCGGACCCAGCTCGGCCTGACCTCGAACGAGTAGCCTTTGCCGCCGGCATCGAGGTCGGTCACGTTGATCGTGAATTCGTGGGTCCGTTCGGACATGGGACCCGGTCTCTTAGTACGTCCCGGCCCACGTGCAAGGTGGTGCTCGACGCGGCCCCTTGACGCGAGGGCGCGGCGGTGGGACCGCGACCGTGGTGAAGGGGGTCAGAGCGGCTCTCGACGAGATGGTCCGCGTGGGGGCGGCGCGGCGGAGCACGGGCGCGGCGCTCGCCCTCGGTCTCGTCCTCTTCGCCCGGACCGCGGTCCTCCAGCTCCTCTCGCTGCCGCTGCCGGTCCACTTCTCGGAGGGCCACAACTGGCGCGAGACGTTCACCTACGGCGTCGCGTGGAACTGGGCGCACGGGCCGATCGACGTCCTCTATCCGCGGATGTTCGTCTTCCACGCGAAGTCGAACGTGGTGCCGATGGAGCCTCCGCTCTATCCGCTCGTCTCGAGCCTCCTCCTCCGCGCGAGCGGCGACAGCGTCGTCGGCCCCCGGCTCCTCTCGTTCGCGGGCCTCTGCGTCACCGTCTTCGTGCTCTGGGCGTGGCTCGGTCGCGCGGCGCGTGATGCGAAGGCCGACGACGGCGGCTGGGAGGAGCGCGCCGGTCTCCTCCTCGCGCTCGCCCTCGCGCCGGCTGTCGCGGTGGACTTCCGCTCCCTCCAGCCGGAGCCGACCTGCGCCGGCCTCGCGATCGGCGCCGCCTGGTTCGCGTCGCGCTACGCGCGGAGCGAGCGCCTCCGGGATGCGGCGCTCTCGGTCTTCCTCGCCGGCCTCGCGGTGCTCGTGAAGCCGGTCGCGCTCGGCGTGCTCCCCGGCATCGTCGCCTTCGGCGCGTGGGGCGGGTGGCGCGGCGGGCTCCGCCGTGCGGGCGTCCTCGTGGTCGGCCTCGCGATCGCGCTGGTGCCCTACGTCGCCTGGGATCGCTGGAGCCATCACCTCCAGGCGACCGAGATGAACGGCGCGTTCTTCATCGCGATCGAGCACGACTGGAAGGTGATGCTCGTGAACGTGCTCACGCTGAAGTACGCGCGCGAGGCGCTGTTCTTCTTCCTTCCGAGCTACGCGGGCGCGACGTGGCTCGTGCCGGCGACCGCGATGGGCCTCTTCCGCGGCCTCTCCACCCCTGCGCTCAGGCGGATCGCGGTCCCACTGCTCGTGTGGCTCGCGTTCTACATGATCGAGCTGCTCGCGGTCGGCGATCGGCTCCACTCGAACGCGTACTACTTCATCCTCGGGCCCGCCCCGATCGCGTTCTTCGCCGCGCTCGGCGTCGGCGCGATGCTCCGCGTCCTCGGCACGCCCGAGCGGAAGCCGCTCCCGCTGTTCCAGGCGGGCCTCGTCGTCACGACGCTGCTCCCGCTCTCGGCGCTCTTCGTCAAGAACTGGCGCTGGTCGAACACGACCGAAATCGCCGCGCTCGGCCTCGAGAAGAACCGCGCGATGTGGGGCGACGAGATCGGGCTCGGGCGCCTGCTCTTCGCGACGCTCGTCCTCTTCGCGCTCGCGCCGCTCGTCCGCCCGCGGCGGATGAACGAGGCGGCCGGCTTGATCCTCACCGCGACGATCCTCGGCAGCGGTGCCTGGGCCGTCCGCGATCAGGCGCAGTACTTCCGCTACTACATCGCGGCCGACAAGCGGGACGGCTACGCCGCCGAGGTCGCCGCGCTCCGCGCAGCGGTCGACCGGCACTCGCGGCGCGAGGACCTCGTCGTCGTGTCCCCGGGCTGGTCGGCGCCGTCGCCGAACATGCTCCTCTTCTTCCTCGCGTTCCGGAACGGCTTCGCGCTCACGTCGGATCTCGATCCGCAGGACGTCGCGCCGTTCGTCGCGCGCGGCGCGAAGCTCTATCTACGCGTCGATCTCCCGGGAGACCCGCCGCAGCCCGTCATTCCCGGCAAGCCGCTCGCGGAGCACGGCTGGTGGCGGCTCACGTGCGTCGCCGACGACGGGTGTCCGCCGGTGAGGTAGCGCGAGTCCGGAGGCCGGAGGCCGGCGGCAACGTTGACGTGGACGTTGTCGTTGACGTGGTCGTGGTCGTGGTCGTTGACGTGAACGTGAACGTGGACCTGGACGTTCAGGCGTTGACGTCAGAGATGTGACCGACGCGCTCGTCAACGTGTGACGACCCCGTCCACGTTCACGTCAACGACCACGTGGACGTCCACGTGGTCGTCGACGTCCACGATGCGCTCAGGGCCCTTCGACGATCTTGTCCGGGTCGCCGAGGAACTCGAAGTGCATCGTGTCGGCGAGCACGTCGTGGCCGAGCCAGTAGAAGCCGAAGCGCTCGAACGTGTCGACCCACGACTTCGGCATCACCATCCGCTCGAAGATGCTCTTCACCTTCTTCTTGCAGAGCGGGTGCTCGTTCCACGGCTTGACGCAGCCGCAGCACGTGTTCTTGTCCGGCTCGATGTCGATCGCGATCCCGTAGACGTGGTTCGACACTTCCACGCCCTTGTACGTGTTGTGGAAGCGCATCCCGCCCATCGCGCGCGGCTTGTACTCGTCGCCGGCGCCGCTCGACTTGAGCGCGGCCTCCACGCACTTGAGCGCGGGGATGATCTTCTCGTGGACCTGCACGGAGAGGCCCATGAAGCTCGTCGACTTCGCGTAGTGCTTCGGCGGATGCGCGTTGTGCTTCGGGTTCCCGAAGCCCTCGAAGTAGCCGTACTTCTCGGTGCGGTACTTGATGGCGTCCTCGAGCATCTTGCGACCCGCCTTCACGGCGTCCGCGTCGGCGCTCTTCGGGAACCAGCTGCCGCGGACGAGGAAGGGCTGCGCGGCCTGCTCGCGGCATGCCACGGTCTTGCCGTCGATCGTGACGCTCACCTTCGGCGCGGCGCCGCCGAGGCCCGCCGGGGCGCCCGGATCCTTCTCCTTGCCGACGACCGCTTCGGCGCCCTCCGCCTTCGCCGCCTTCGGCTCCGGCTTCGGTTCGTCGCCGCGTGCGGGGAGCGCGGCGGCGAGGACGACGAGAGCGAGGAGCGGTACGGCGGCGAAGCGGGGTACGGCAGACATCGACGACGGTCCTACACCGACTCTGCCATGGCTGTCACCGGGGCCGAAATTTCCTCCTAATCACGGATAGACGCAGCGGAGGCCCTGCTTTCCGTACTTGTTCGTCATGTTGAAGTTCGGCCAGCTGACGCTCTTGCCGTAGCCGTGGCCTTCCCACGATCCGTTCGTGGTCCACGCCATCTTGGACGTGTTGGGATCGGTCGTCACGCCGGTGATGTCGGACGTGATCTCCATCATGTTGCCGGCGAGGTCGGCGTGGCCCCACGGGCCGCGGCCGATCGTGCGACCGGGCGCGGCCATGAACGACGAGTAGTCGCACCACTCGTTGTTCGGGCCGCAGACGAGGTTCGGCCACTCGTAGCTGTAATTGAAGACGCCCCGCTCGACCGACTGCGTCGCGCTCGGGATCAGGTTCGCCGGCGCGCCGTAGTTCGGGTCGCGGAGCATCGCGTCGTTCGCGGTCGGGAAGCGGAACGCGAAGTAGGTCTGATCGCCCTGGCCCTTCATCGAAGGCGACGCGCCCCACGGATACGTGCTCGGGCCGATCGCGGCGATCCACTCGTCGAACGTCTCGAGCCGCCCGCCGTCCCAGATGCAGAACGCCTGCGCGATGAGGTACGGCGTGCAGGCGTCGCGCCTCACCGACGTCGCGTGAACCGGAGCACTTCGCCGAGCATTTCGTGCTCCTCGCTCGCGACGCGAACGAGGCCGCTCTTCTCGAGGACGCGGATCGAGGCGGTGTGCCAAGGTGGGGTCGTCGCGGTCACGGTGTGGACGCCGTCCTGGACGAGCGCCCATTCGACGCACGCGCGCGTCGCCTCCGTCGCGTAGCCCTGGCGCTGGAAGCTCTCCTCGACGCCGTAGCCGACCTCCGCGACGCCGTCCTCGGGGCGGCCGTGGAAGATGACGCTCCCGACGACGACGCGCGGCTCGCGCGTGACGACGAGCCGGTCACCCCACAACCGGATCTCGGGAGCGGCGCGGATCTGGGTGATGTCGGCGCAGAAGGCGCGCTCGACGAGCGCGCGGCCCGGCCACGCCTCGGGCACCGTCGCGTCCGCCAGGCGCTCGAGCTCCGAGCGATCGCCACGGAACACCGCCTCGACGAGCGCGAGCGAGATGGGCTCGAGCAGGAGCCTCGGCGTGGCGAGGGCGGTCATGAGCACCATCGTACCGCGGTTCGGGGCGGGTTGACGGGGCGCTCCGAGCCCTGATATTTCGCATGCGAAAGATTCGCGTTCCGCATGAGCCCACCCCCGCTGACGCCCGATCTGAAGAGCGAGGTCGACCAGGTCCTCGAGGCCGTGATCTACCTCTATACGGAGAGCCGCCGCATCACGAAGGAGCTCGCCCGTCGGGCCGAGCTCACGGGGCCGCAGCTCACCGTCCTCAAGCTGCTCGAGCAGCTCGGCGACCTCTCGCTGTCGGGTCTCTCCGAGCGCATCCGCGCCCAGAACAGCACCGTGACCGGGATCATCGACCGCATGGAGCGCGAAGGGCTCGTCGTCCGCGAGCGCTCGCAGGAGGACCGGCGGGTCGTCTTCATCCGGCTCACGCCGAAGGGCCGCGAGCTCGCGAAGGACATCCCGGTCGAGCCGATGGAGATCTTCCGGAGCGCGCTCGAGTCGCTCAGCGCCGAGGAGATGCGCACACTCCTCCGGATCATGACGAAGCTCGCGAAGCGCGTGCGGCAGATCGTTCGCCGCGACGTGGGCGCCCCCGACACCCGTGACGAGGAGAAGTGACGATGAGCAGCAGCGAGACCCAGCCGAAGCCGTTCGTCCGCGATCCCGACCTCTGCGTCATCACGTGTGCAGTGACGGGTGTGCTCGCGAACCGCAAGCAGAACCCGGGCATCCCCTACACGCCGGAGGAGATCGCGGACGAGTGCAAGCGCGCCTACGACCAGGGCGCGAGCGTCGTCCACATCCACGCGCGGAACGAGGACGGCACGCCGACGTTCGACCCGAAGATCTTCGCGCGCATCAAGGAGGAGGTCGTGAAGCGCTGCCCGATCCTCCTCAACTTCTCGACGGGCACCATCCTCGAGGACGTGTCCGAGCAGTGCGCGTACATCAAGGAGTGCCGCCCGCACATCGCGGCGCTCAACATGGGCACGATGAACTACGCGAAGTACTCCGAGAACCGGAAGGCCTTCGTGTTCGACATGGTGTTCCCGAACACGTACTCGAAGATCATCAAGCTCCTCGAGGCGATGAACGCCGCCGGCGTGAAGCCCGAGCTCGAGTGCTTCGACACCGGCCACACGCACGGGATCCATCCGCTGCTCGACATGGGGATCCTGAAGCAGCCGCTCCAGTTCTCGTTCATCGTGAACGTCCTCGGCGGCATCCCGCCGATGGTGGAGAGCCTCCAGCTCCAGATGAAGATCATGCCGCCCGGCAGCGAGTGGGAAGTGATCGGGATCTCCAAGTGCGGCTGGCGCATGATCGGCGCCGCGCTCGCCCTCGGCGGCAACATCCGCGCGGGGCTCGAGGACAACCTGTACCTGCCGAACGGCGAGATGGCGCGCTCGAACGGCGAGCTCGTCGAGGTCGCCGCGCGCATGTGCCGCGACGTCGGCCGCAAGGTGGCCACCGTCGAGCAGGCGAAGCAGATCCTCTCCCTCGATCGCTTCCAGCCGGCGAGCGCATGAGCCGCGCTTACGCGAAGATCCGCGTCGCGTCCGAAGGCGGCGTCCTCCGCGTCACCTTGAACGTGCCGGAGCGGAGGAACGCGATCGGCCCGCAGATGGTGAACGAGCTCCTCTGGGCGCTCGCCGACGCGCACGACGACGCGACCGTCCGCGTCGTGGTCGTCACCGGGGAAGGGAAGGCGTTCTGCGCGGGCGGCGACTTCGCGCAGATGTCGGGCGGCGCCGACGCGGAAGCGCTTCCGCACAAGGGCGACTACGCCGATCTCCTCCTCGCGATGACCCGCACGGAGAAGCCGATCGTCGCGCGCGTCAACGGCCCCGCGATGGGCGGCGGCCTCGGCCTCGTCGCCGCGTCGACGTTCGCCGTCGCGCAGGACGACGCGACGCTCGGCACGCCGGAAGTGAACGTCGGCCTCTTCCCGATGATGATCATGGCGGTGCTAGCGCGGCTCGTGCCGCGGCGGAAGCTCCTCGAGATGATGCTCCTCGGCCAGAAGGTGTCGGCGACGGAGGCCGCCTCGATCGGGCTCCTGAACCGCGTCGTGCCCGCGAGCGAGCTCGATGCCGCCGTGTCCGCGATCACGACCGAGCTCGGGAAGAAGAGCCCGGTCACGCTCGCGCTGGGGCTCCGCGCGTTCGCGGCGCAGGACGACCTCGATCTCGAGAAGGCGCTGCCGCTCCTCCGCGACAAGCTCGCCGAGATCATCGGCACCGAGGACGCGCGCGAAGGGCTGATGGCGTTCCTGGAGAAGAGACCCCCTGTGTGGAAGGGTCGCTGACGCGGGACGACGAGGGCGCGTGTGACCGAACCGTGATGGCGTGCACGCGGTTTGCTTGGGACACTCTCTCGTGGCCCCAGCTTCACCGAGCGAGAGTCTGCTCGTCTTCTCCGACGTGCACCTCGGCAGCGACCTGAACGACGGTCCCGGGTGGACGCCTCGCCGCACGTCCATGATCGACCGCGACCTGGTCGAGCTCGTGAGGCACTATCGCCACAAGACGCCCCCTGCCGACCGGTGGCGCATCGTCGTCGCCGGGGACTTCATCGACTTCGCCGGCATGACGATCGCGGCTGATGCCGCCGCGCTCGAGACCGAGCTGAACGAGGAAGAGCGCATGCACGGCGTCGGCGGCGCGCCCGACCACGTGCGGCTGAAGCTTCGCCGCGTCGCCGAGCGACATGCCGATCTCTTCGCCGAGCTCGCGCGCTTCGTCGCGGACGGGCACGCGCTCACGCTCGTCCACGGCAACCACGACGTCGAGCTGCACTGGGACGCGGTCCAGGAAGACTTCCGCGAAGTGCTCTGGTCGCATGCACGTCACGCTACGCGCGAGTCGCGCGACCGTTTCCTCGCGCGGATCGAGTTCCAGCCGTGGTTCTTCTACCGCGAGGGCGTCGTCTACATCGAGCACGGGCACCAGTACGATCCGTTCTGCTCGACGCCGCTCGTCATGGCGCCGCTCCATCCGCTCGACCCGCGGCGCGTCGTCCGCGGCTTCAGCGACGTCCTGCTCCGCTACGTCGTCCGCCAGACGCGCGGGATGAAGGAGCACGGGCACGAGAACCTCGGCCTCGTCGACTACGTCTCGTTCGGCGCGAAGCTCGGGTTCTCCGGGATGGCGAAGCTCCTCCTCCGGTTCGTCCGCGCGATCGTGGAGCTCTTCCGCCTGCGGAGCGCGTACGTCTCCGAGGCGGCGCGCGTCCTCCGCGAGGAGCACGAGCGCCGCGTCGCGAAGCTCGCCGAAGCGATGCGGATCAGCCGCGACCGGCTCGACGCGCTCCTCGCCCTCCAGGCGCCGCCGATCACGAGCAGCGTCCGCGGCATCCTCGCGAGCGTGCTCCTCGACCGCCTTGCGGTCGGTCTCTTCGCGCTCCTCGCGCTCGCGGGGCTCGCGATCTTCGGCGCGTTCCACGGCTACGGCCTGCTCGGGGCGTTCGGGATCCTCGTCGCGTGGTCGCTCCTCCATCGGCACCTCTCGCGACAGCGGCAGGTCGACCCGGCCGAGCAGCTGCAGGTCCGCGCGGGACAGCTCGCCTCGCTCCTGCCCGTGGCGTTCGTGGTGATGGGGCACACGCACGCCCCGGTGGTCGCGCCAGCCGGCCCGGCCACCTACGTGAACCTCGGGTCGTGGGCCGAAGAGGCGGAGGACGACGAGGACGGCAATCGCGATCGCGTGTCCTCGTACCAGGCGCCGCGGACGCACCTCGTCATCCACGTGAAGGACGGGCGTCCCGAGGCCGTTCTCTGCGCCTGGTCGAGCGAAGACGGCGTCCCGCGTCCGGTCACGACCTGAGCGATCCGTCGCTCCACCCGGCGCGTAGTCGGGGTGGAGGACCGACGAGGATGGCCTGCGAAGCGGTGCACGAGGACGAGACGAAGGAGATCCGCGCCGGGGAGACCGGCGCGAGGGCGTACTCGCGGATCCCGCATCACGCGGAGATCGGCGTCCACTCGGCGGCAGGCGAGCTCTTCGGCTGGTCGCTGAACATCTCGCTCGGCGGCGTCCGCGCCGTGCTCGCGTGCGACGACGTCGCGAAGCTGCGCGCGGTGCTCGCGTGCGGTCGCGCGGTCGTGACGCTCGACGGCAAGCACGCGCGCTGGGCGCGGATCGCGTGGGTGTCGGAGCAGGCGGACGGCGCCGTCGTCGGCTTCGCGTTCGAGGAGAGCGCGCTCGCGAAGAGCGGCGAGCGGCGCGTCGTCCGCCGACCGCGATCGTCCTAGTCGACGCGCACGTGGGTGGCGTCGGGCGGGGAGGCGGCGAGCGCACCGGCCTCGGCCCCTGGTGTCGGCTGCGGCGGGGTCTCTCCCACCGGCTCCGAGAAACACGCTTGCGACAAAACCTTTCGCATGCGAAATATCTCCGCCTTCCCCGAGGAGACGCCATGCCGAACATGCGAGAGCTCGTCGCCGATCTGGAAGCCCGCCGCGCGAAGATTCGCGAGATGGGCGGGCCCGAGAAGATCGCGAAGCAGCACGAACGCGGCAAGCTCACCGCGCGCGAGCGCCTCGAACGCCTCTTCGACGACGGCGTGTACTTCGAGATCGGCGCGCACGGCACCCAGATGGGCCTCGCCGCGGGGCCGAGCGGCAACGACAAGCCGCCGGCCGACGCCGTCGTCACCGGCTTCGGCAAGGTCGACGGGCGGATGGTGTGCTGCGCGGCCTACGACTTCACGGTGAAGGGCGGCAGCATCGGCTACACCGGCGAGGAGAAGGTCACCCGCCTCCGTTCGATGGCGCTCACCGGCCGCTGGCCGATGGTGTGGCTCGTCGACTCGGGCGGCGCGCGGATCGATCCCGGCTCGTCGCACCCGGACCAGATCTCGCTCTTCGCCGGCTCGGGCCACCTCTTCCGCGAGCAGGTGCACATGAGCGGCGTCGTCCCGCAGGTCGCGGCGATGGTCGGCCCGGGCGCGGCCGGCACCGCCTACATCCCGGGCTTGGCCGACTTCGTCCCGATGGTGAAGGGCGTCGGTTCGCTCGCGCTCGGTGGTCCTCCGCTCGTCAAGGCGGTCACCGGTCAGGACATCGGCGAGCAGGAGCTCGGCGGCTCGAAGATCCACTCCGAGACGAGCGGCGTCGGCGACGGCGAGTACGAGAGCGACGCGGCCGCGATCGAAGCGGTGAAGAAGTACCTCTCGTACTTCCCGTCGAACTGCGACGAGCTCCCGCCGGATCTCCCGGTCACCGATCCGATCGATCGCCGCGAGGAGTCGCTCCTCGATCTGCTCCCGGAGAGCACGCGCAAGCCGTACGACATGTACAAGCTGATCCGCGCCATCGTGGATCACGGCGAGATCTTCGACATCAAGCCCCGCTTCGCGCGCAGCATCATCACCTGCCTCGCTCGGATCGGCGGCAAGAGCGTCGGGATCGTCGCGAACCAGCCGATGTACCTCGGCGGCATCCTCGAGAACGACTCGGCCGACAAGGCCGCGCGCTTCATGCAGATCTGCGACGCCTTCAACGTGCCGCTCGTCTTCCTCCAGGACGTGCCCGGGTTCATGGTCGGCTCGAAGGTCGAGCACGCCGGCATCATCCGCCACGGCGCGAAGATGCTGCACGTGATGAGCGCGGCGACCGTCCCGAAGATCACCTGCGTCGTCCGGAAGGGCTACGGCGCGGGCTACTACGTCATGTGCGGGCGCGCGTACGAGCCCGATCTGATCGTGTCGTGGCCGACCGCCGAGATCAGCGTCATGGGCGCCGAGGGCATGGTCGGGATCGCTGCACGGAAGCTCTTCGGCGGCGCGGAGCCCCCGCCCGAGGCGAAGCAGGCGATCATCGAGCAGATCCAGAAGAACATCGACGTCTACAAGGTCGCCGGCTGGGGCCTCGTCGACGACGTGATCGACCCGCGCGACACCCGCCGCGCGATCGCGTGGGGCCTCGAGCTCGCGCGTCACAAGAAGGTGGAGCGCCCGAACAAGAAGCGGGGCGTCATCCCGGTCTGATCGTCACGCGGCGCTCGGCACGGCGTGCGGCGCGGCCGGAGCTCGTGACCTCCGCAGGTGCGTGCGGTCATCGACCCGCTCGTCGCCGGCAACGGCGTCGGCGCGCTCGCTAGGCGTGCCGGCGCAGCATCGTGCGCGCGACGTCGCGCATGCGCCGGCGGAGGGCCGCCGGCTCGAGCACCTCGAAGCCGGGGCCGAGGCCGGCGAGCTGATCGGCCGCGACCTCCTCGCTCTCGAGGCGGACCGCGACCTCCACGAAGCCCTCCGCGTCCGGCGGCCCGGCTGACGCCACCGCGGCGCGCACGTGGTCGTGCGGAACGAGATCGGGCAGGCGCCGCGCGCCATGCGGCGAGAGCCGGAGCCGGCAGGGGTAGCGGAGCATCGTGTCCTCGAACGCCGCCGTCGAGCTGCGCCAGTAGGCGGGCAGGTCGAACGGCTCGCGGACGAAGCTCTCGCCGAGCGTCGCGCGCGCGATGCGCCCCACGCGATAGGAGCGCACGCCGCGGCGCGTCCGGTCGGCGACGAGGTACCAGATGCCGCTCTTCAGCACGAGCCCGAGGGGCCGGAGCCGGAGACGGCGACGCTCGGGGCCGTACGCGATCTCGACGCGCCGGGCGGAGAGGACGCCTTCGACGAGGACGGGCAGCGCCTGCACGGCGTCGGGACGCGTGAACCAGCCGGGCGCGTCGACGTGGAGCCGCTCGCGGAGGACGGCGGCGCGCGCGCGGAGCGGGTCCGGCAGCGTGGCGTCGAGCTTCGCGCGGGCCGCGGTCGCCGTCTCGCGGTAGCCGAGATCCGCAAGCGCCTGGGGCGAGCCGGAGAGGAGGAGCGCGGAGATCTCCTCCGAGGTCAGCCCGTCGAGCTGCGTCCGCCAGCCCTCGACGATGCGGATGCCGCCGCCGGGCCCCGACTCGGTCGCGAGCGGCACGCCCGCCGCTACGAGGGCGGCGAGGTCGCGGTAGACGGTGCGGAGCGACACTTCGAGCTGCTCGGCGACCTCGGCCGCCGTCATGTGCCGGCGGCGCTGGAGGAGGAGCACGAGGGCGACGAGGCGGCTCGACTTCACGACGAAAGAGAGGGTAGCGAAGGATCGCTGACAGGAGGTGTCAGGGATCGCGCGTCATGCTCGTCGCATGACCAAGACCCAGTACTACGTCGCCTCCAGCATCGACGGCTTCATCGCGGACGACCACGGCAAGCTCGAGTGGCTGTTCCAGTTCGACGAGCCGGACGTGTCGGCACACACGGCGCGGTTCCTGACCGGCATCGGCGCGCTCGCCATGGGCGCGCTCACGTACGAGTTCTTGCTGGGTACCGGCGAGGCCTGGCCCTATGCCGACCTGCCGACGTGGATCTTCACGCACCGCGACCTGCCGCGCCTCCCCGGCGCGAAGCTCGTCTTCACGCAGGACGACCCGGAGCGCGTCCACGCCGACATGGTCCGCGCCGCGGGCGGGAAGAACATCTGGCTCGTCGGCGGCGGGCAGCTCGTCGCGCAGTTCGCCGCGCGCGGGCTCCTCGACGAGATCCACCTCGCGATCGTCCCCGTGCTCCTCGGCAAGGGGGCGCCGCTCCTGCCGATCCGGCGGACGACGCCGTTCACCCTCGTCGGGACGGCGCCGCTCGGCCAGAAGGGCGCCGTCGAGCTGCGGTACGCACTGCCGGCGGACACGACGCGCGCCGCTTCGGTGTAGTCTCCGTCGGATGCGGATCTCGCGGACCTTTGCGGTGGTGGCGATCGGGGCGCTCGCGTGCACGGTCTGGCTCGGGTGCACGGGGGAGGATGCGACGCCGCCGTCGGCCGGCAGCGTCGAGACGCTGTGCGACGAGCTCTGTCGGAAGACGCTCGCGACCTGCAACACCGGCGCGAAGCAGATGTTCCGGACGACCGAGCAGTGCGTCGCGACGTGCCGCTCGTTCGATCCCGGCGTCGAGGGGATCGCCACCGGCAACACCATCCGTTGCCGTATCGCCGAGGTCGACAAGGGCAACTGCAACGGCGCCGGCCTCCTCGGCGGCGACGTCTGCGGCAAGCCCTGCGACGGCTTCTGCCGCGCGGAGGCGGTCGCCTGCAAGGCCGCGGCGACGCGCAAGTACGACAGCGAGGGCAGCTGCGTCGAGCAGTGCGAGACCGAGCTCGTCTTCGTCGCGAGCGCGGCGCAGGGGGCCGACCAGCCCTTCACCGGCGACAACACGCTGAACTGCCGCGCGCAGCACCTCCTCCTCTCGTTCGCCGATCCCGACCCGCACTGCGGGCACCTCGATCCGGTGAACAGCATCCCGTGCAGCGGCCCGAAGCCGGGCGCCGACGCGGGCAGGTGAGGCCGAGCGCGTTCACGGCGGTCCTGCTCGTCGCGTGTGGGGGCGCCTCGCGCGCGCC
>JBDHVE010000155.1:0-23012 GCA_039809485.1 Polyangiaceae bacterium
GCCGACGCCCTCGACCATCTCGCCCTTGAAGATCTCCCAGCTCTTCTGGAAGCCGTTCGACTCGCTCCGCTCGCCGATGACCTCGTTGAAGCTCACCGTCTCGCCGGGCGAGATCACGAGCCCATCGAGCTTCTGCGCGGCGTTGTCGATGTTCTTGCCGCGCATGCGCTGATCGCCGCCACGACCGAAGAACGTCTCGTACTCGGCCACGACTGTCTCGATCGAGAGTGACTTCAGGAACTCGCTCGAGATGCGCGGCGCGAACGTCGCGACCGGGAGCTCGACGACGACCGCGTCCCCCTTCGAAGCGCGTGCCGCGGTCAAGAGGTCGCGCGCGACGACGGCGACTCTCGCGAGCGCGCCGTCGGCATCGATGTAGTGGCCTTCCTTCTCGGGGATCGTCGCGTGCTTCTCGAGGTCGAGCCGCGCGGAGACGGGCTGCGTGTCCTCGAGCTCCTTCACCGAGAGGAGGGCCGCGAACGGCGCCTCGCCGCGTTGCACGATCCGGAGCGGGACATCGAGCTTCCCTTCGCGCGCGTCGCGCGCGACCTCGGCCCGCGAGAGGAGGTCTCCCGTGCGCCCGACGCGTTGGGCGAGCGCGACGGTCTCCTCGACGTCGACCTCCACCCCGAGCTCACCGAGCGTCTTCGCGAGCACCGGCTCGGCGTGCCCGGCAAACGTCATCTTCACCGGCCGTGACACGAGCGCCTGCGCGCGCTGCGCGACGAAGGCGCGGAGCGCCGCGGGATCGGCGCCCGCGGGCACCGTCTCGCCGTCGACCCGGAGGCCGGGGACGACGGCCGACGAGGTCGGCAGGTAGTGCGTCTTCGCGTACGCCCCGGCCGCGCCGAGCACGCCGAGGAGGACGCTGACGATCCCCACGCGGATGCCCCAGCCGTGGGCGCGCGCCGGCGGCGGCGCGCTCGGACCAGGATGCCCGTGGGGCCGGTGCGCTCCCGGGGGCGGGCCGATGACCATCCCGGGGATCGGGCGCGGCGGCGGATGGTAGGGGTGCGGCGGCGGCGGGAACGACATCGCTTCCTAGGGATACGCCCGCCGAAGTATCCGTCATCCCAGCCCAGAACCCAAGCGACACGCAGCCGCTCGCGGCTAGACTGCACCCATGAGCAGCGACGACCCGGTCCTCGCTTGCCTCGCTTGCCTCGCTTCGGACGTCGAAGGGCACGACGCCGTCGTCGCGGCGATCGTCGACCATCTCGCGGCCGACGACGCCGCGGTCGCGACGCTCCCCGGCCTCGCGCGTCTCTCGGTGCGCTCGTATCGCGGGAACGAAGGACGGAACCCGGTGACCGGCACGATCGTGCCGGTGCCGCCGAAGCGGCTCCCGTTCTGTCTTCAGCTCGCGCCCTGGCCGCTCGGCAAGGATCCGGACGAAGCGAGGGAGAGTGGACCGGAGGGCGTCGTCCGGGAGCTCGAGGCGCCCGAAGCGCTCGCCGCGCTCGCCGCCGACATCGACGCGAGGCTCCGTGAGGGCGGGCCCCGGTGCGCCGTCCACGTCGGAGGTCTCGGCACGTTCACGGCGTCACCGAACGGGCACCTCCGGATCCTCGGATTCGCTCCGGCGACGCCGCTCCGGATGCGGATGAACAAGACGCCGCTCGAGCCGATGGCGACGACCGCGCTCGACGCGGCGCTCGCGCACCTCCGCGGCGCCGACTTCGCCGTGCGCGACCTCCAGGAGATGCTCGCCGCGTGTCGCTCGGCCCGCGAGCCCGAGGACGACGTGCTCGTCGATCTCCCCGCCGGGCTGCCGAAGCTGCTCCGCGCCGCGCTCGCGCGCTCGGCGGAGCTCGGCAACGAAGACCGGTTCGGGTTCCTCGTGCCGATGCGCCGGGAGTGGGCCTGGCGCGACTTCGCCGGAGACCGTGCGTCGTCGCCGCCGGACGTCTTCCTCCTCAGCGACGCGCCTCCGCGCGGGAGGTCGGAAGAACGCGACCGCGTGTGGGCGCTCCGCTTGTCCGATCTCGGCGAGGCCGACCCCGTCGTCACGTGGTGCGCCGATCACGCGACGCTCGCGACCTCCCCCTACCGCGCGCGCCTCTCGACATGGGTCCAGCTGTTCGCCCTCGAGACCGCGCTCGGCCCGCTCGATCGCGCCCAGGCCGGGCGCGTCCGGGCGGCCGTCCTCCGGGCATGCCCCGAGGTGGGGGAAGCGGGGTTCCACTTCCCGCAGCGCTTCGCCTTTGCGCTGCCCGACCCGTGGCTCCAGCAGGTCGTTCTCACCTGGTAACGGACCAAACCCCGGTTATCATCGGGTTCCGCCGGGGCCGCGCTTGAAGACCTGTCCGCAGTGCAAGATGCGGTACCCGAACGAAGCAGACTTCTGCTTCGTCGAAGGGTCCGACCTCGTCGACCTCCCCGACCCGCGGATCGGCACGCTCCTCGCCGGCCGCTACGTGATCGAGGAAGTGATCGGCGAAGGTGGCATGGCCACCGTCTACCGCGCCCGCCACAAGCTCGTCGATCGCCCCGTCGCGGTGAAGATCATGAACCCGATGCTGGCGACGGATCCCGTCGTCCGCGAGCGGTTCCGCCGGGAAGCGCGCAGCGCGCAGAAGCTCGCCCATCCGAACATCATCGAGATCTACGACCAGGGCGACACCGAGGACGGCACTGCCTTCATCGTGATGGAGCTGCTCCGCGGCGAGTCGCTCGCGGCCGTCATCTCGCGCGGTCCGATGGAGGTCGATCGCGCCATCGGCGTCATGATCCAGATCGCGCGCGGCATCGCCCGCGCGCACGATCTCGAGGTCATCCACCGCGACCTCAAGCCGGAGAACATCTTCCTCTGCGCGCGGGACGACGGCACCGATCTCGTGAAGCTCCTCGACTTCGGAATCGCGAAGAGCCGGCACGACTCGCGCCTCACGAACCAGGGCGAGCTCTTCGGGACGCCGCAGTACATGGCGCCGGAGCGCATCATCGGCGGCGATACGACGGGATCGAGCGACATCTACGCGCTCGGCGTCGTGTTCTTCGAGATGCTCACGGGCCATCTGCCGTTCGAGGCCCCGGACGTCACGACGTTCTTCATCAAGCACATGAACGACGCGCCGCCCGCCGTGCGCTCGCTCAATCCGCGCGTCCCGCAGAAGCTCGACGACCTCGTGATCCGGATGCTCGGCAAGACGCCGGCAGATCGGCCGGTCGATGCGCACCGCATCCACCAGGACCTGCTCGACATCGTGCGCGAGCGCGAGATGGTCGCCCCGCCGACGGCGGACGAGGACGAGCAGGCCGCGCTCTCGACGCGCGCGCC
This sequence comes from Polyangiaceae bacterium, assembly GCA_039809485.1. Classification (GTDB taxonomy): domain Bacteria; phylum Myxococcota_A; class Polyangia; order Polyangiales; family Polyangiaceae; genus Labilithrix. Next base: position 3,281 of record JBDHVE010000155.1, read on the forward strand.
CGTCACGCTGAGCGCCGCGGGCGCGAACGATCCGTGGGCACGGCGCATCTTCGTGCTCGAGCAGATGCTGTCGCGGGCGTACGGCGACAAGACCCGCGCGCCGGCGGATCTCCGTAAGGTCCTCGACGACGTCAACGGGCTCGTCGGCCGGGTCGAAGAGCTCCGGAAGCAGGCCGTCGAAGCGCAGCGCGAGGTCGAGGCGATCGAAGTGCGCGGCCGCGAGAAACGCACGCAGCTCGGGTTCGCCGCCGACCAGCTCGGCGTCGATGCGTCGAAGGCGAAGGAGGACCTCCGCGACGTGCGCGAAGCGTTGCGCCGTGCGGAGAAGGACGTCGCCGACGCGCGCGCGCGCTACGAGGGCTGCTTCAAGGAGATCGTCATCTGGGAGGGGCGCGCGGGCTTCCTCGAGCCGTGGCCGGACCTCGCGCAGGCTTACCGCGGAGCCGCCGACTGCATCGACGAGTGGAATGCGTACCGCTCCGAGGAGCGCCGAACGGCGGAAGCGGCGGAAGCCGCCGAGCGCGTCGTCGCCGACCTCGACTTCCAGATCCGCGAGCTCCGCGTCGCGCTCCAGAAGCACGAGAGCGAGCTCGACGAGGCGCGGAGCCGGTGCGAGGAGAAGCTGAAGGCGCACGGCGAGGAGACCGAGCGGCTCGAGACGCAGCTGATGGAGCTCACCGCGAAGTTCTGCACGCCGCTCCGTGCGCGTCCCGAGCTGCAGACGCTCTTCAAGGAGCTCGAGGCAGGCGTCGCCGCCGCCTGACGTCACTCGAAGACGACGTCGTCGCGACCCGCGAAGCGCTTCTTCATCGTCGCGATCGCGGTCGGAGACCGGTCCACGAGCACGAAGCGCCGCTCCGACTCGAGGGCGGCCGCGCCGGTCGTGCCGCTGCCGGCGAAGAAGTCGAGGACGAGCCCGCCGCGCGGGCACGAGGCGCGGACGATCCGGCGGAGGATCCCGAGCGGCTTCTGCGTCGGGTAGCCGAGCTTCTCCTTTCCGGTCGGGCTCACGATCGTGTGCCACCACGTGTCGGTCGGGAGCTTCCCGCGCGCCGCCTTCTCGGGGCCGACGAGCGACGGCGCGAGGTACGGGATCCGGTCCACTTCCGAGAGGTCGAAGTGGTAGCGGGCGGGGTCGCGTGCATAGAAGAGGATCGTGTCGTGCTTCGCGGGCCAGCGCTTCGTCGTGCGCGCGCCGTAGTCGTAGGCCCAGACGATCTCGTTCAGGAACGCCTCGCGCCCGAAGATGCGGTCGCAGAGCACCTTCGCGTAGTGCACTTCCCGGTAGTCGAGGTGGAGATAGAAGCTCCCCGTCCGCGCGAGGACGCGATGCGCTTCGCGGAGGCGCGGCTCGAGGAACGCGAGGTAGTCCTCGAAGGTGTCGGCGTAGCCTTCGTCGGTGGCGAGGCGCTCGGTCCGGTAGCGCTGGCCCTTGAAGCCGGTGCGGTCCCCTTCGTCGTCGCGGACCGTGCGCATCCGCTGGCGCTTCTGGACCCTGCCCGTGTTGAACGGCGGATCGATGTAGACGAGATCGACCGAGGCGTCGGGGATCGTCGCGAGGGCGTCCAGGCACTCGCCGTGGATGACGCGATTGGGCACGGCCCTTCCTTCGTACACGATCTGGGACGGCCACGACACGTGCCGCACGTGAGTGCTAGAAGCGGCCTGCCATGGCCACGACCCTCGACATCGCCCGCCTCACGTCGCTCCTCGCCTCGGCGGCGAACGCCTCCGTCGCCACGCACCGCGAGAAGACGGCGGCCGCGCGGCGGCCCGTGCACGTCCTCTACGGCGGCGCTCACCTGTTCAAGACCGACAGCCCCGAGAAGCTCGGGAAGCTCGCGCGCGCGTCGTTCGAGGAGCACGCCGGCGACGCGCCAACGTTCGCCGCATTGATGGGCCTCGCGGAGGACGAGCACGCCGATGCGCTCTTCGCCCGCGTGCGTGCCAAGCTCCACGAGGCGCCGATCGAGGCGATGTGCATCGACTTCGAGGACGGCTACGGACCGCGCCCCGACGCGGAAGAAGACGCCGACGCCGTGCGGACCGCGGAGGCGCTCGCGGCGCGGACGGCGCCAGGCCCCGTCATCGGCCTCCGGATCAAGCCGCTCGGGGCCGAGTCGGGCGCGCGCGGCGCGCGGACGCTCGACCTCTTCGTGACCGCGCTCGCGCGGTCGAGGCGCGTGCCGCCCGGCTTCACCGTGACGCTGCCGAAGGTTTCGAGCGTGTCCGAGGTCGACGCGCTCGTCTCGATGCTGGAGGAGCTCGAGACCAGCCTCGGGCTCGCGAAGGGCGCCGTCGGCGTCGAGCTCATGATCGAGTCGCCGTCTTCGCTCGTCGCCGACGACGGCACGGTCCCGATCCGTCGGCTCGTGAACGCCGGCCGCGGGCGCGTCGTGGCGGTGCACCTCGGCGCCTACGACCTGACCGCCGCGTGCGGGGTCGCCGCGCCGGACCAGCAGCTCGATCATCCGCTCTGCGATCAGGCCCGCATGATGATGCAGATCGCGCTCGCCGGAACCGACGTCGCCGTCGTCGACGGCGCTACGACGCAGCTTCCGCTCGCACCGCATCGCGCGACGGCCGAGCGTTCGCTCGCCGCCGCCGAGCGCGCGGAGAACGAGAACGCCGTCCGCGACGCCTGGCATCTCCACGCCGTGCACGTCCGGCGCGCGCTCGCGATGGGGATCCATGCCGGTTGGGATCTCCACCCGGCGCAGCTCCCGGCACGCTACGGCGCGCTCTACGCGTTCTACCTCGAAGCGCGCGCCTCGATGACCGAGCGCCTCGCGCGCTTCGTCGACCAGGCGACGCGCGCGACGCGGATCGGTCAGGTCTTCGACGACGCGGCGACGGGCCAAGGCCTCCTCGTGTTCTTCCTCCGCGCCGTCGCCTGCGGAGCGCTCGACGAGACGGACCTCGCCGCGGTCGGCCTCACGAAGGACGAGCTCGCGTCGCGGTCGTTCGCGAAGATCGTCGAGGGACGGGCGAAGGGATGAACGCGCCGGTCGTGGTCCGGCGCGCCGCGAACCCGGGCGAGGAGGCCGATCACCTCCTCGGGCTCTACGGCGGGGATGCGCCGAAGGTGATGGCGCTCCTCGAGCAGCAGCTCTCGAGCCTCGCGAACCGGGCGCAGATGCTCCTCCAGCTCGCGGGCCTCACGATCACCGTGACCGGCTTCAGCGGCGCGAGCATCGCGCGCTCCGGCAGGCTCGCGGCGATCCTGGTCGTCTCCGGGCTCGTGGTCGTGCTCGTCGGAGCGTCGCTCTCGATGGGCGGCATCCTGCGGATCCGGTGGACGACCCAGCTCGCACCGTGTCCGCCGCGCGAAGCGATCGTCGAAGTGATCGCGCTCCGGGACAAGAAGACGCGCGCATTCTCGCGCTCGCTCGTGCTCCTCATCGTCGGCCTCGCGCTCTACATCGGCAGCGTCGCGCTCCTCCTGCTCGGCAACCTGCCGGGCTGAGCGCTACGATCGGGCCCATGCGGTACCTCTGGATGGTCGTGCTCACGGTCCTCTTCGCCTGCGGCGAGGGAACCTCGAGCGGCCGCCCCCCGACCCATGCGCGCGCCGGCGGCAGCGGCGCGACACCGGCGAGCGCCGAAGGCGCGACGACCGAGCAGCGCGTCATCGTCGAGAAGATGCCGGACGGCAGCACGAAGAAGACGACGATCACGGTGACGAAGCGCACCGTCGAGGCCCCTGCTCCGCCCCCTCGCCCGGCCGATCCGTTTCCCGCCGACGCGCGGGTCCGGCACAACGTGGAGCGCGTCAACGCGTACCGCGCGCAGAAGGGGCTCGAGCCGCTGCTCTACGACGCGAAGATCAGCGCCTTCGCCCGCGCGGGCTCCGAGCGGCTCGCGAAGGACCACGTCGCGCATGCGCACTTCGCCGCGAACGCGAAGGGAGCGCCGGGCTTCGGCTCGCGGACGGCCGAGAACCAGGGCGATCCGAACGGCGTCCCCGCGATGGACGCGGACGCGGTCACGAGCGGCAAGAAGCAGATCGACGTGATGCTGAAGCTCATGATGGACGAGGGACCCGGCGGCGGGCACCACGACAACATGATGAACCCGCGCTACCGCCGGATCGGCGTCGGCCTCGTCGACGTCGGCGGCAAGCTGTACATGACGAACGACTTCTCCGACTGAGCGAGGCTCAGCGCGCACGGGCGCGGCCGATCATCATCACGATCGCGCCGAGCACGATCGTCCCGAGGGCTCCGCCGCCGAAGATCTTCGCCCAGCGGAACGAGACGGGGAACGGATAGTCAGGGCGGATGTTCGCGAACGTCGGGCCGTCGGTCGGACCGTAGGTCTCCGCGTCGATCGTCCACGCAGCCTTCTTCCGCGTCGTCACCGACGTCCGACAATGGGGGGCCGCGCCTTGGGGCACGCGGTCTTCGCGCGGGACGGGCTCGCCGGCGACGCGCACGACGAGGCGGCAGCCGCCGGTGCCGCCGCCCCAGACGTCGACCGTCCAGACCCCCGGATCCATCTCGGTCGTCTGGTGGACCGGCTTCGACTCCTCCAGCGGCCACTGCATGACGGGGCTCGGCACCTCGTAGAAGAGCAGGCCGAAGAGGAAGAAGGCGACCGACGACGCGAGCACGAGCGCGAGGAGGATCGCTCCTCCCGTCACGAGCAGCTTGCCGGCCGAGAGCATCGCTCGCCCCTCAACTACCGCGGTACGTCGAATAGCCGTAGGCGGAGAGGAGGAGCGGCACGTGGTAGTGCGCTTCGGCGTCGCGCACGACGAAGAGGATAGCGGCCTCGGGGTAGAAGCCTTCGATCCCCTGCGCGCCGAAGTACGACGCAGTGTCGAAGGTGAGCCGGTAGGTCCCGGCGGTGAGCTGCCCTTCCGGGACGAGGTCCTTCACGCGGCCGTCCGCGTCGGTGCGCGCGCGGCGGAGCGACGTGAACGCTTCGCCTTCCTTCTTCTCGAGGTGGACCGGCACGTCGTGCGCGGGACGACCGCGCGAGACGTCGAGGACGTGGGTCGAGATCGACTTCATCGCAGCACCAGCTTCTCGAGGCGGAGGTTCGTGATCGCGAGCTGCTCGTCGGCGGCGCGACGGAGCTCGGTCTCGGTGTCGTTCTCCATCCGCGCCTTCGCGATCGCGAGCATCTCCTCCGCGCTCTTGCCTGTCGCGCAGACGATGTAGATGCGACCGAACTTCTGCTCGTAGGCGGCGTTGACGGCGCGGAGCTCGGCGAGCGTCGCTTCGCTCGCCGAAGACACCTTCGCCTGCTCGCCCGCGCTCCAGCTGCGGGCGACCTTGCTCTGGTGGCCTTCCGCCTTCTTCTCCCCGATGCGCGGATGCGAGCGGAACGCTTCGTCCCAGTCGGCGGGCGCGAGGCCGTTCCAGATGTCCGCCGCGCGCTCCTTCAAGTCGGCGAGCGAGGCGAACGAGCGCTCCTGCATCATCGCCGAGACCCACGAAGACGAGCCGCAACAGGCGCGCAGCGCGGACTCGAGCTCGGGCTCCGGCATCGCGCGGAGCGCGTGCATCCCGGTGAGCTCACGGCCCCGGGGGCTGACCTCGCCGAAGAGACGGAGGCGCGAGACGCCTCCGTCCGGCCAGATCCGGAGCCGCACGTGCGTCGCGGGCATCCCCGCGCCGCGCGCAGCGGCGAGCTCCTCCTCGAAGACGTGCACCGTGTGGGGCTGGAGCTTCGTCCGCCCGAGGAGCGGCACCCACGGCGCGTCGCTCCCACCGTCCGGATCGGGCGCGCCGGGCGCCATGTGCGCGATGCAGAGCGCTGCGCTCTCGGGCGAGTTGCCCTTGAAGTGCGTCGTCTCGACGATCGCGCGCTCGATCGCGCCCTCGGCCGCGAGACGGAGGACGACCCAGTCGGGACCAGGCCGGCGACTCCGCTTCGTCTCCCAGCCGTCGCCCATGTTGATGCCGCGGCCCGGCATGATGAGGTTGTGACGCGAGCCGAAGAACATGTCGTTGCACGAGACGACGAGCGCCCCGTGCTCGGCGGCGGCGAGGTCGACGAGCTGGGGTCGGGCACGCGGGCCCATCCAGCGGAGGTCGGGGACGACGTCGCCGTGGACGCGGAGACGCGCGACACCTCCGTCCGGGTAGATGTGGAAGCGAAGGTGCGTGAAGCGCTCGCGCGAGGGGATCGAGAAGAGGTTCTTCGCGTCCCCCTTCAGGTCGGAGCGCGGGAGGATCTCGGTCCACTTCACGCTCGGATCGATCAGCGCCTCGACGTCGGGATGTCCCGAGATGCTCGCGCCTTCGATCGAGCACGCCTGCGGGTAGTTCCCCTTGAAGTGCGCCGTGTCGACGACGACGCCGCGCACGATCCCCGGGAGCCCGAGACGGAGGATCGCCCAGTCGTGGCCGGGGACGCGCTTGCGGCGTGACTCCCAGCCGTCCATCCACTTGCCGCGATCGGTGTACTTTCCAGGGATGAAGACGGCCTCGTCCGCGTGGAGGAGGTTGTCCTTGCTGGCGAAAAAATCGTCGGTCGCGTAGAGGACCGACCCGCCGAGGCGCTCGGCAGCGAGGTCCACGAGCTCGAGGAAGTTCGACATGGGCACGGGGCGCCGAGGTTACTACGGAGCCCGCGCGCGGTGGCGACTAGCTTCGCCGCACCCAACGGCCGCGCCGCGAGGCGCCGAAGGGAGCCGCCACGCCGCGCTCGTAGATGGTCTCGCCCCGAAGGAGCGTCCGCATGACGAGGCCCCGGAGCGCGCGATCCTGGTACGGCGTGATCTTGTTCCGGTGCTCGAGCGTCGCGGCGTCGACCGTGAAGACGGCGTCCGGATCCCAGAAGACGAGGTCGGCGTCGCGCCCGGCTGCGATGGCGCCCTTCCGGTCCGAGAGGCCCGCGAGGCGCGCCGGCGCCGCGCTCATCCAGCGCGCGATGTCGGTGACGGCGGCGCCGCGACGCCGGGCTTCGGTCCAGACCGCGGCGAGGCCGAGCTGGAGGGAGCTGATCCCGCCCCACGCCTTCATGAAGTCGCCGGAGCCGGAGCACTTCAGCTCGACGGTCGAAGGCGAGTGGTCGGTCACGACCTGATCGACGAGCCCTTCGCGGAGCGCGGCCCAGAGCTTGTCGCGGTTCTCCGATTCGCGGATCGGCGGCGCGCACTTGAAGGCGGTCGCGCCGTCGGGGATCTCCTCCGCCGCGAACGTGAGGTAGTGCGGGCACGTCTCGACGGTGAGGAGCGTGTCCTCGTCGCGGGCGCGGCGGAAGGTGCCGAGCGCGTCCGACGACGAGAGGTGCACGACGTGCGCGCGCGCACCGGTCTCCTTCGCGACGCGGAGGACGAGGTCGACGGCGGCGTCCTCCGCGCGGCGCGGACGCGACGCGAGGTAGGTCGCGTACGAACGCGGGTCGAGGCCGCGCGCCGCCTTCTCCCCTTCCGAGAGCGGCTCGGGGAGCTCGGCATGGACGAAGAGCGGCGCGTCGATCTTCGCGAGCTCGCGCATGCCTTCGCGGAGCTCCTTCTCGTGGACGTGGTGGAACTCGTCGACGCCGCTCTCGGCGAGAAAGCACTTGAACGCGACGACGCCTTCGCGGAAGAGCTCGGCGAGGCCGTGCGGATTCGACGGGACGAGGCCGCCGCAGAGCGCGACGTCGACCGACGCGCGCGCCTCGAGGGCCTCGAGCTTCGCGCGGAGCCCTTCCAGCGTCGTCGTCGGCGGGATGCTGTTGAGGGGCATGTCGACGAGCGTGGTCACGCCGCCGGCCGCGGCCGCGCGCGTCGCGGTCTCGAACCCTTCCCATGCCGAGCGGCCGGGGTCGTTGATGTGGACGTGGGTGTCGACGAGACCGGGGAGGACGACGAGATCGCCGGCGTCGAGGACGGGCGCGCCGGGCGGGACCGCCTCCGGTTCGGTCACGGCCTGGATGACGCCGCGGGCGATGTGGACGGCGGCGGGCCGTTCTCCTTCGGGCGTGACCACGCGGCGTCCGACGACGACGAGATCGATCGACATGCGGGAAGCCTACCGTAGGTGGACGCGCGCGCGTCCACCCACGCGCGTCCACACGGGCGCGTGAAGGCGGGTGCACGAAGGGTCCGGAGCCGCGGAAATCCGGGAGGAACGGCGCCGGCATGCGGGGTGCTTCGTCTCGGAGCATGCGCCTGCCGCTCGTGCTCTTCCTCGTCGCGTCGCTCGGGCTCTCGACCGGCTGCCGTCGTCCCCAGGACGGCACGGTGGCGTCCTCGATCGAGGTCGCAGGTCGTGAGCGCACCTTCCTCTACCGCCTCCCGCCGGGGCACGCCGCGACCGCCGCGAAGAAGTGGCCCCTCGTGCTCTTCCTCCACGGGCAGATGGGGAGCGGCATGCAGATGGAGCGGAGCTCGCGTGCGAGCGACGCGGCAGACCGGCACGGGTTCGTCGTCGTCTACCCGGACGGCGTCGATCGCTCGTGGAACGACCGGCGCGGCGCGACGAAGGCGAGCGAGCAGGGCGTCGACGACGTCGCGTTCGTGCGCGCGCTGATCGACCGCTTCGTCGCCGAGCAGGGCGTCGATGCCGATCGCGTGTATGTTGCAGGCATGTCGAACGGCGGGATGATGTCGTTCCGGCTCGCGTGCGAGCTGTCGGACCGGATCGCCGCATTCTCGCCGGTCGCTTCGCTCATGCCGGTGAACGGCGCCGATACGTGTAGCCCGGTACGGCCGGTCTCCGTGATGATCGTCGCCGGCGTCGACGATCCCCTTGTTCCGTACGGCGGCGGAACGGTCGCCCGCGATCGGGGCGACGTCCTCTCCACCGACGAGACACGGGCGCGCTGGGTCGCTCTCGACGGCTGCGCTTCCGCGGACGTGACGCGCACGCTCGATCCGACCGACGACGGCACCCGCGTCCACGAAGTACGTCACACCCAGTGTCGCGACGGCGCCGAGGTCGCGCTCTACAGCGTCGAGGGCGGTGGCCATGCCTGGCCGGGCGGCGACGGGAGCGCTCTGCCCGAGCTCGTCGTGGGCGTGACGAGCACCGATCTCGACACGACCGAGGAGCAGCTGCGGTTCTTCGAGCGCCACGCGATCGCTCGGGCGCGCTGACCTCGTTCGGGTGGGGAGACCGACAACTTCGGCCATCCCGGGCCGGTCCCCTATACTTCGGAGGTCATGAAGTCCTCCGAGAGCACGCTCCGATCGGCCGCGCCGGTCGTCGACGACGTCCTCTCGTCACGTGCGGCCGGGATCGTGGTGCTCTCCGGCGGCACGCTCGCGGAGCTCCACCCGCCGCGGATGGGACAAGCAGACATCGTCGTGAAGGGCGACGTCATCGCGCAGGTCGGCGGCAGCGTCCCCGACTCGCTTCCCCGGATCGACGTGAGCGGGTGCATCGTCACGCCGGCGTTCGTCGTCGCGCACACGCACCTCTACATGACGCTCGCGGCCGGGATGCCGCCGCCTGCGACGACGCCGCGCACGCTCGCCGATCACCTCCAGTGGATCTGGTGGGCGCTCGACAAATCGCTCGACGACGACCTCGTGCAGACCTCCGCGCTCGTCGGCGCGGCGATGGCGGCGAAGGCGGGCGCGGCGTGCGTCGTCGACCTCCACTCCTCGCCGCGCGCGATCGAAGGCTCGCTCGACCGGATCGAGGCCGCGCTCGACGAGGTCGGGGTCCGCGGCGTCCTCTCCTACGAGACGAGCGACCGCGACGGCCGTGGTCGACGTGACGGCGGCCTGCGCGAGAACCGCCGCTTCCTCGAGAAGGTGCGCGCCGGCAAGACGCGCCATCGCGCCCTCGTCGGGGCCCACGCGCTGATGACGCTGAACGACGACTCGCTCGACGCCGTCCGCGAGCTCGCCGAAGCCTACGGCGCGGGCATCCACATGCACGTCGCGGAGGACGCCTCCGACGAGATCGACGCGACCCACCGCAAGGCGACCCTCGCGGCGCGGCTCGATCGCGTCGGGCTCGCCCGGCGTGGCTCCGTCGCCGCCCACGCCGTCCACCTCCCCGCCGCGTATGCCGAGCGGATCGTGCACGCGGGCGGCTTCGTCGTCGCATGCCCGCGCTCGAACATGGCCCACGGCGTCGGGCTGTCGGCGCACGGCGGCGCGCGGGTCGCGCTCGGCACCGACGGCCTCGATCAGGACCTCCTCGCCGAAGCGCGGGCGTATGCGCTCCGCCACACCGAAGCGCGCGACGGGCTCGCGCGCGAGACGGGCGCGCGCCTCGTCGCGGGCCAGGAGCTCGCGGCGACGCTCTTCGGCGAGCCGGTCCACCGCAAGCTCCAGGTCGGAGCGCGCGCGGACCTCGTCGTCCTCGACTATCCCGCTGCGACACCGGCGAACGCGTCGAACCTGCTCGAGCACGTCGTCCGCGGCTGGACGAGCGGCCACGTGCGCGACACCATGGTCGCCGGTCAATTCGTGGTACGCGACCGGAAGCTGGTGAACGTCGACGAACGCGAGCTCCTGCCCCGCGCACGCGCCGCGGCAGGGCGACTCTGGGAGAGGATGCAGGGGTACACCTGATGGTGGCAGGTCGCTTGTTCAGACCCGGGGAGACCGTCCCCGGCACCAAGTACCGCGTCGTCCGCCAGCTCGGCGCGGGCGGGATGGGCGTCGTCTACCAGGTGCAGAAGCCGCCGGCGATCACCGGCGTCCTCAAGCTGATGGCGGCCGATCTCGCCGTCCACGACGAGTTCCGCACGCGCTTCTTCGACGAAGTGCGCGTTCTCGCGCAGCTCGATCATCCGAACATCGTCAAGGTCTTCGACTACGACGCGCTGCCCGAAGGCACGCCGTACTACGTGATGGAGATGCTCCACGGGCGCACCGTGCGCGACGTGCTCGAAGCGGTCGGCCGTGTTCCGCCGCGCGTCGCGTTCGAAGTGACGCGCCAGCTGCTCGAAGCGCTCCACGCCGCGCACACGCACGAGATCCCGGTCGTGCATCGCGACATCAAGCCCGAGAACATCTTCCTCCACGCCCCGCGCCACGGCGAGCCGGTGGTGAAGCTGATCGACTTCGGCGTCGTCGCGATCGCCGACCGCCAGCACGACGGCACGTTCGTCGGCACCTGGAAGTACGCCGCGCCCGAGCAGATCCGCGGCGAGCAGGCGACACCGGCGACCGACCTGTATGCGGTGGGGCTCGTCCTCTACGAGATGCTCGCCGGCGCGGGCCCGTTCGATCGCTACGAGACGGGCCCTGCCGTCGCGACCGCGCACGTGCGCGAGGTGCCGGCGCCGGTGAGCCAGCTCGCGCCGTGGGTGCCGCCGTCGATCGTCGCCCTCATCAGCTCGGCGCTCGCGAAGGACCCGAAGCAGCGCCCGCGCGACGCCTACGACTTCGCCGAGAAGCTCTTCGAGCTCGAGTGGGCGAGCGACGGGAAGGACCCGCACGATCGGACGAAGGAAGGCCCGATCGGGCCGCTCTCGCGCGTCCTGACCGACGCGGGAGGTCCCGCGATCGCGCTCGAACGACGTGGGCCTTCGGACGGGAAGATCGCGGCGGTGCCGGAGTCGGCGAAGCACCGTGGCGCTACGCTGGTCGGGGTCGGCGAAGGTGGCGGGCGCCACGAGCCGACGTCGCCGGACGACGACGCGCTCCTCGCCGGGCTCATCGCGCGCGACCAGGTCGGAGCGGCGGCGCCGATCTCGCGGAAGGCGCGCGAGTCGGATCCGGGCGCGAAGGAAGCGGTCACCGCCCCGGCGCCGGCGACGCCGCCGCCGGGGCAGGTCGTGCTCCGGCCGTCGCCGAAGGTGCCGCCGGTGAAGGCGAACGATGCGGTGACGCTCGAGGCGCCGCCGAGCGATTCGCGCCTCGCGGCGGCGGGCGGTAAGCCGGCCTCGAAGCGCGTCGACACCGACACGTTCGCGGCCTCGGAGACGGACGCGGGGCGGAAGCGCGCGGCGGCGGGTGCCTTCGGGCGCTTCGTCGTGCCGGGGCTCGTGCTCGCGGCGATCACGATGGTCGCCTTCGTCGCGGTCCTGCTCGTGCGGAAGCGCTCCGCGATCGAAGCGCACACGCCGGCGGCAAAGACCGAGGTCGTCGCCGCGCCGCCTCCCGTGACGACCGAGCAGATCCCCGTCGTCGCCGATCCGGCAGGCACCGCGACGACGACCGCGGCGAGCGCCGCGGGCGCAGCGAGCGTGACGAAGCCGAACGTCGGTGCGCGCGTCGCCGCGCCGCGACCGACTGCGCCGCCGGCCTTGTCGGCATCGGCCGCGCCCGCGGTCACGACCGCGGCGCCGCGACCGACCACGGCGCCGGCGGGCTCGACGCGGCCGGATCTGATCCGGAACCTCTGAGATGTCGGGCGCAGATCTCCCGAGCTCCCTCGGTGGGGCGAAGCAGACGAGCGACCGTGAAGGTACGGACGAGCTCGCGGAGATCGACGCCGACGCGTCGTTCCTCGCGCGGCTCGCGACCCGCTTCACGCGCTGGGCGGAGCGCTGGATCCCGGATGCGTTCGTGTTCGCGCTCGTCGCGACCTTCGTCGTCGTGATCGCGTCCGTCTTGACGCTGCGGGCGCAGCGCGGCGTCGGTGGGGCGGTCGTCGAGGCGGTGTCGATCTGGGGCGGCGGCTTCTGGGAGCTCCTCCCCTTCACGCTCCAGATGGCGCTCGTGATCATCACGGGCTACGTCGTCGCGACGACGCGTCCGGTCTATCGCGCCATCGCGCGTCTCGCGACGCTGCCCTCGTCGCCGCGGGTCGCGATCGCGATGGTGGCGCTCTTCGCGATGGCGTCGTCGTGGCTGAACTGGGGCTTTTCCCTCATCTTCAGCGCGATGCTCGCGAAGGAGGTCGCGCGGCGCGTCCGCGGCGTCGACTACCGCGCCGTCGCGGCGAGCGCGTTCCTCGGCCTCGGGAGCATCTGGGCGCAGGGATTGTCGGGCTCGGCCGCGCTCCAGATGGCGACGCCGAGCGCGCTGCAGCCTTCGGTCCGCAAGATCGTCGAGGCGGGTGGCCAGGTCCCGGGCGGGATCATCCCGCTCTCGAAGACGATCTTCCTCTGGCAGAGCGTCGTGAGCGTGGTCGTCGAGATCGCGATCGTGACGGCGCTCGTCTACGCGTACGCGCCGAGCGAAGCGCGGGCGCGGACGGCCGAGAAGATGGGGATCGATCTCGGCGAGTCGCCGCTCGAGCGCGCCGAGGTCCCGCGTCGCGGCACGCCGGGCGAGTGGCTCGAGCACGTTCCGGTCCTGAACGTCCTCTTCGTGCTGCTCGCGGGTGGGTATCTCCTCACCTACTTCACGAAGAGCGGTCAGGGGCTCGACGCGCTGAACCTCAACACGGTGAACCTGATCTTCCTGACGCTCGGCGTGGCGCTCCACGGTACGCCGGCGCGCCTCATGCGAGCGGTGAAGGAGGCGACGCCGGGGGTCTGGGGCGTGCTCCTCCAGTTCCCCTTCTATGCAGGCATCGCCGCGCTCGTCGTGAAGACGCACTTGAACGAGACGATCGCGGGCTGGTTCGTCTCGGTGTCGACGAAGGCGACGTTCCCCGCCGTCATCGCGATCTACTCGGCGGTCCTCGGTGTGTTCGTCCCGAGCGGCGGCTCGAAATGGGTGATCGAGGCTCCGTACGTGATGCAGGCCGCACACGATCTCCACGTCCACCTCGGGTGGATGGTCGCGGTCTACGACCTCGGCGAGGCGCTCGCGAACCTCCTCCAGCCGTTCTGGATGCTGCCGATCCTCGGGCTCTTCGGCCTCCGGGCGCGCGACGTCATGGGCTACACGTTCCTCGTGTTCCTGGTCCTGGCGCCGGTGGTGCTGGTGCTCGTGACGGTGCTCGGTGCGACGCTGACGTATCCGCTCTAACTCGAGTTCCCGCCCTTCGGCGCTGCGCGCCTACGGGCGAAACTCTCGCCAGATCTCCTTGTCTCGTGGAGACTTCGTCTCCCTCACCGCCTGCGCTCGCAAGCTCGCTACGGCGGCGAGCCTCCCTCTCCTCGCCTTCGGCGAAGCGCGCTTCGCGCGCCGACGAGATGAGACATGGAAGCCCGCGGCGGGATCTGCGCCCAGGAGCCAGCAGCGAGGACCGGCACGATGGTCGTCGTACGGCCGGCGGCGCTTCCTTAAGGGTTTACCGAGGGGTGTGCCGGAAACGCTGCCCGACGGCGGCGGCTGGAGTACCTTTACCGGCCGCATCGGAGCGGTGTTTCTGCGGGCTTTCGTCCGTACGAGCGCCTCTCCGCGAGGTGGTCGGGCGAATTTCGAGCAACCAACCCATGACGAAGGCCGATGACACCCCTGGCGCGCGTCCTCCTCCTCCGGGGAGCGCGAAGGAGTCGGACGTGAACGCGGAGTCGGCTGCGGACCGAGAGCGACGGCAAGCGAGCGAGCTCCTCGCCGGCTTCGATCGTCCGGGGCGCGGACCACGGCGGAGCGTGCGTGGGTCGCAGGACTTCGTCGACTACTACGCGAGCGGGAAGAAGGCGCCTGGGGAGGCGCGGGTGGAACCGACGCCGGACGTATCGGATCTTCCGCCGATGCGGAGCGAGGCGCCGACCTTCGTGCTCCATCGCGAGCGTGAGCGGCGGATGCCGGCGTGGCTCGGGTGGGCGACGGCGGCGCTGGTGCTCGTGGTGATCGGTGGCGGCGTCGCGTATCTCGCGACGATGGACGACGGGGCAGCCGTGAAGCCGGTCACGTCGGCTGCGCCGAGCGCGGCTACGACGATCACGTCCGGCGCGAGCGCGCCGCCGGCGGTGCCGAGTGGGCGGGAGGACATTCCGCCGCCGGTGCCGGAGGAGCCGGCTCCGGTCGCGACGGTGCCGTCGGGTGCCGTTGCGGTGAAGCGTGCGCCTGTCGCCTCGGCTTCGGGTTCGGTGAAGGCGAGTGCGCCGCCGGCGGCGTCGGCTTCTTCCCCTCCCCAGCCTCCTCCGCGTGATGACTTGATTCGCGAGATGCACTGATCTCCGGAGACCTGACGATGCGACGTTCTCTGATCCTGGCTTGTACGGTTGTGGCGCTGTCGTTCGCGAGCCTCGAGGGAGAGGCGCGTGCGGACGATGCCGCGGTGGCGGAGGCGCAAGCGCGCTTCAACGAGGGCCTCCAGCTCGCGGACGCGGGCAAGAACGAGGAGGCGCGGCTCAAGTTCACGCAGGCCGTGGCGGTGCTGAAGGCGCCGGCTGTCTTGTTCAATCTCGCGCGCGTCGAGCAGCTGACGGGCCACGAGATGGAAGCGCTTGCACACTACAAACAGTTCCTGAAGGCGGCCGAGACCGATCCGAAGGTCACCGACGCGATGCGCGAGAAGACGCGCGGCTACATCGCGGAGCTGTCGAAGAAGGCGGGCCAGATCGAGATCGACGCGCCTCCCGACGCGCGCGTCTCGATCGACGGCAAGCCCCTCGAAGCGCCGGCGACGGAGCCCGTCCACGTCGCGCCGGGCCGCCACGTGGTCGAAGCGGCGTTCCAGGGCAAGGTGAAGAGCGTCGCGGTGGACTGCACCGCGGGAAACGTGTCGAAGGCGAGGCTCGACTTCGAAAATGGCGGGACGGAACCTCCGCGGGAGGAGGAGAAGAAGACGTGGTCGACCGGAAAGGTCGTCACGGTCGCCGCGCTCGGCGCCGGGGCGGTCGCCGGCGGCGTCCTGTTCTTCGTGTTCCGCGGCCAGGCGCAGAGCAATGTCGAGGACGCGCAGGCGGTCCTGAAGGGGTCGGGCTGCGTCGGCGTGACCGGCGATTCGCGGTGTGACCAGGCCGCCACGCTCAAGAACGACCGTGACTCGAACCAGACGATCAGCAACGTGGCGCTGATCGGGGGTATCACGCTTGCCGCGGGCGCCCTCGGCACCGCGTTCTTGTGGCCGAACGCGAAGAAGGAGCAGGCGGCGAGGGCTACGCCCGTCGTCGGCCCTGGCTTCGCGGGCATGACGCTGGGCGGGAGCTTCTGAGGAGACACGCGATGCGCACTTGGCTCATGTTGACGACGGCGGCCGCAACCGCCTCCCTCTTCTTCGCCGCCGCCTGCACGGTCGGCAGCGACTGCGACTTCGGCCTGTGCTCGGGCCCGACGACGAATGCGGACGGGAGCTCGGGAACGGAGGGTGGCGTCCCGGTGCCGCCCGGTTGTGACCCGAACGTCGACGCGAAGGACGCTCCTCTGTGCGTCGCGAACGACTTTGCTGTCTTCGTCGACGGGGCGAGTGGCAAGGACGAGAACCCCGGGACAAGAGAGGCGCCGTTCAAGTCTGTCACGCAAGCGCTGACCAAGCGCGGTGCGAAGAATCGCGTCTACGTCTGTGAAGGCAGCTACAAACCGTTCACGCTGAATGCCGCAGTCTCCGTCTTCGGAGGGTTCCGCTGCGGGTCGTGGGAATACTCCGGCACCGCCGCGAAGTTCGAAGCCGAGAAGGCGGGCGAATACGCGCTTCGAATCCAGGATGTGTCGGCAGCGGTTGTCGTCGCGGACGCCGAGTTCACGGCGAAGCCCGGAGACAAGACCGCACTCTCGAGCATCGCGGCATTCGTGACCGAGAGCCCGAGCGTGACGTTGCGACGTGTGACGTTGAAGGCGGGAGCTGCGGAGTCCGGCGCGGACGGCGTGGAAGGCGTCGAAGGCACGCCAACGCCAGCCGACCTGAATGGGAATGCCGGAAAGGCGCTGACGGAAGGCGGCGCCGGAGGCGAGGCGAAGACGTGCACCTGCAGCTCGGGAGGGCAATCGACGGGCGGACGGGGCGGCGACACGAACGGCCAAAAGGTGGATGGAGAGAACGGAACGCCGGCGATGGCGATGTCGAGCCCGCCGACCGCGACTGGCGCGGGGCAGACCTCGCTTGACTGTCAGGCCACGACTAACCCAGCAAGACCGGGCTCCGATGCTCCGAACGTAAGCCCCGCGCCTTCGCCAAGCAGCGGAGGCGACGTAACCGCGCAGGGGTGGAAATCCGTCGACGGCTCCGACGGAGAAGCTGGGAAGCCGGGTCAAGGCGGCGGCGGCGCAGGTGGGAAGCCCAATGGCGCTAACCCTGGTGGCGGCGGCGCAGGCGCTTGCGGTGGGTGCGGCGGGTCTGGCGGTGGAGGTGGCAAGGCGGGCGGTTCAAGCATCGCGCTCCTACTGTTGAACTCGCCGGTACGGCTCGAACGCTGCAGCCTCTCGGGTGCAAACGCCGGAAACGGCGGAGTTGGGAAGAAAGGCGGAAGTGGGTCTGTCGGCGGGTCCGGCGGGACTCGCGTCGGCAGCTGCACTGGTGCAGACGGCGGTCGAGGCGGCGACGGTGGGGCGGGCGCCGGCGGTTCCGGCGGATACTCTGCCGCCGTCCTCCATCGAGGCGCCGCGCCGACACCGGACTCCGAGACGCAGCGCGCGATGCAATTCGGTACCGGGGGGAACGCGGGCGCCGGCGGCGCTCCGGGCACGAACGACGGAAAGCCTGGAAAGGCTGGCACCGTCATCTCTCTGTAAGGGTGATGCTCCACACAGACCCCGGGAGCTCCTCGGAACAAGCGACCACCTCGATATGCGCCCTGCTGACAAAATCGAACCCCGCAGCCGGTCGTCCCGAGCACTCGTACTCGTCGTCGGTACTCTGTTCGGCGGTGCAGCGTGTGGCGACAGCGTCCCGGCCGAGAAGCCCGGCACCGCCACCGACGATGCTGGATCGCCTGCAGTCTCGCCGTGTGTCGAGACCCCGACCGACCCGAAGTGCGTCGACGACACGTCGGCGCTCTTCGTCTCGAAGACCGGCACCTCCGGCGGCGAAGGGACGCGCGCCAACCCGGTGAACACCGTCGGCATCGCACTCCAGAAGATCGACGCGAAACGACGGCGCATCTACATCTGCGAAGGCACCTACGAGGAAGACGTCGCCTTCAACTCCGCGCAGAACGGTGTCTCGCTCATCGGCGGCGTCGACTGCAGCTGGAACGCAAAGGCCGGCGCGAAGCCAGTCCTCGGCGGGAGCGCGAACCCGATGAAGGCCGTCGGCGTGAGCGGCCTCGCCCTCGTCGACATCGCCGTCGAAGCCAAGGACGCGACCAACGGCGGCTCCAGCATCGCGCTGTTCGTGAGCGGAGGGGACGTCACGCTGAAGGGCGTGAGGCTGGTCGCGGGGAATGGCGGCAACGGCGCGAACGGCAAGCTCGAGGAGTTCAAGAACTTTCCCACTCAGACAGACCTGAATGGCAACGACGGAACCGCGGCCGGCGGCGGCCCTGAGAAACCGGTGACGTGCCCAGACGGCGCGAAGACTGTCGGTGGAAAGGGCGGTAACGCGGGCGATCCGGGACAGCCGGGGCTTCCAACGCTGGACGGTGGCGCCGGTGGCACTGTCGGCGCGTGCGAGACGAGCGGACTCGGTGGATCCAAAGGCTCTCCGGGGCTTCCGGCAGGGATCGCAGCGAGTGCGAGCGTCGTCGGCGCGCTGACCGCAGCCGGTTGGACTCCCGAACCGGGAGCAAACGGCAAGCCCGGTGGCCCCGGCCAAGGCGGCGGCGGCGGTGGCGGCTTCGGCGGAACAGGTGGTAGTGGCGGGGCTGGGGGCTGCGGCGGCGCCGGCGGCGGCGGCGGCAGCGGTGGCGGCGCGAGCGTTGCGATCGCCGCGTTCACGGCGAGGGTGAAGCTCGCTGCGTCGTCGGCGCGCACGCAGAGCGGGGGCGCTGGCGGCAACGGCGCCGAAGGGCAGATGGGACAAGCAATCTTCGGGCTTCGCGGAGTGGGTACCGGCAACGCGTGCAACGGCGGCAGCGGCGGCATCGGGGGTAAGGGCGGCGCTGGCGGCGGGGGCGCTGGCGGAGTCTCCGTCGGACTCCTCACAAAGGGCGGCTCGCTGGACATCGATGATGCGACGAAGGCCGCGATTCAGCTCGGAAGCCCTGGCCCTGGCGGCAAGGACGGAACCGGCGCAGCGACGAACGTCGGAAAGACCGGCGCGAACGATCCCATCCTCGCTCTCTGAACATGCGCTCGTCTCCGTACGCGCGCGGAAAGCGAGTCGCACTCTTCCTCGGTGTCACCGCTCTGCGCTAGTGCGTTTGACAGCGTCGTCTGGGGAATCTCCTGCCAGCACTGCCATCGATCGCGGTGCATACGGCAGCGCCCGTGCGACTGTCCCGTGCGCCGCGACGCCGACCGACTCGAAGTCCGTCGGCGGCGCGACCGCGCTCTTAGTCGCGAACGCTCGTGCAACCCCGCTCCGAATCCAAGCAACGCCATGGCCGGTCGCGCCGAACGGAGGGCCATGACCCTCCGCTCCCCCGGCTTTTCCGCGTCCCCGCTCATCTCACTTCTCGCCTGCGCAGCTGCAATCGCCTGCGGCAGCACGTCGAACGACTCGGCTCTTCCGGCCGCTGCCGCCCCCGAAGGCGCTGCAGTGGACGCATGCACGGATACGCCGAGCGCTTCCACCTGCCTCGACGACGAAAGCGCGCTGTTCGTGTCGCCCGAGGGCTCGGCGTCGGGCAACGGCTCCCGCGCGAAGCCCCTCGACACTCTTTCCCGCGCGCTCACGCGCATCGACGCGAAGCACCGACGCATCTACGTGTGTGAAGGCCGATACGCCGAGGACGTCACGCTCGAGGCGAAGCACGCCGGCATCGCCATCATCGGCGGATTCAGCTGTGACTGGGTGAGCTCGGACGCGAAGCCCACCTTCGGGACGAGCGCGACTCCGTTCAAAGCGAACGACGTGACCAACCTCTTGCTGACGAACATCGCGATCGAAGCGAAGGACGCCGCTCCCGGAGCATCGAGCATCGGTCTGCAGATTCGCGGCGGAGACGTCACGCTCCGTCGCGTGCGCATCAAGGCGGGCAAAGGCGGGCACGGCGCGGCGGGGGC
>JBDHVE010000156.1:0-22871 GCA_039809485.1 Polyangiaceae bacterium
CGCCGCTGCCGCGCGGCGGCGACGGAGCCGGCCCGTCGCGACCGCCGGTGCCGAGCGCCCCGCCCGCCGCGCCGACGACGACCCCCGAAGGCGCCGCCCTCGTCGACCTCCTCACGACGCGGCTCGAACGGCTCGAGGCGGACGAAGACCGCGTCGGCCTCGCGCGCGCGCACGTCGAGCTCGCCGTCGTCCACGAGACGCTCGCCGACGACGCCCGCACGAACGCCGCGGCAGAAGGTGCGCTGAAGGTCGACCCCGAGATGGTCGCCGCGCACTCCATCCTGCGGCGCCGCTTCCACGCCCGCACGCAGCTCGTCCCGATGCTGCGGCACCTCGATCGCGAGCTCGCCGGCGCGTCGAGCGATGCGGCCGCGGTCGAGCTGCTCGCCGAGCGCGCACGCCTCCTCGAAGCGGGCGACCGCGTCGACGACGCACGCGAGGCGTGGGAATCCGCGCTCGGCCGCGCGCCGAACCACGCCGGCGCACTGAAGGGCCTCGAGGCGAACCTCGTCCGCCGCGCGTTCGAGCCGACGAGCACCGACCCGCAGATCATCGACGACACCTGGGAGGAGCTCGTCGCGCACCTCGGCACGATGGCGGACGCGTACGCCTCGCAGCCCGGCCTCGCCGCGTGGATCCACGTCGAGCGCGCGCTGGTCCTCGAGACCCGCCTCGGACGGATCGAAGCGGCGCGCGGCGCCTACGAACGTGCGCTCCGGCTCGAGCCCGGCGTCGGCCCCGTCCGTGACGCGTTCACGCTCCACTGCGCGACGCACCACGACTTCCCTCGCCTCGCGGCGCTGCTGGAAGACGAAGCCCGGCGCGAGGCAACGTCGGCGCGCTGCGCGCGGCTCGAGCTCGATGCTGCATGCATCGTACACGCGTCTCTCGGTGACGACGCACGTTCGATCGCGCTCCTCGAGCGCGCCGCGTCGCGCGCCCCCACGACGCCGGCGGTCGACCGTCGCGTGCTCGACGAGCTCGTGCGGCTCTACGAGGCGCAGGCGCAGTGGCACGAGGCGGCACGGTCGCGGAGGACGCGCCTCCGCTTCTTCGCGGAGCCGAGCGCGCTCGTCTACGAGCTCCGGCGCCTCGCGAGCATCGAGGAGCGTCTCGGCAACACGGGCGGAGCGATCGCCGACGTCGAGCGCGCGCTCTCCCTCGAGGCCGAGGATCCCACCCTGCTCGAAGAGCTCGATCGCCTCCTCGCCCGAGCAGGGCGGGACGAGGACCGGGTCGCGCTCTGGCACGGGGAATCGCAGCGGACGCACGACACCGCGAAGCGCAGCAAGGCGCTCTCCCGCGCCGCGCAGCTCGCCGAGACGCTCGGACGCCCCGACGAAGCGCTCCGCCACCTCCGCGCCGCGCAGGTCGCGCACCCGGGCGACCCGGAGCTCGTCGATCATCTCTCGCGGCTCATGTCGCCGTCCCGCGGCGAAGCCTTCGACCGCGACGTGCGCGCGCTGATCGACCTCTACGCGCAGGCCGCGCAGGCGACCGGCGACGCAGGCCGGCGCGTCGCCTACCTCGAGAAGGTCGCCCTCCTCTGGGAGGAGCTCGCCGGCGACCCGATGCGCGCCGCGCGGACCTACGAGGAAATCCTCCGGCTCGAGCCCGGCCGCCGCGGCGCCGTGCTCGGCCTCGAGCGGACCGCAGGTCGCCTCGGTGACGACCGCGCCCTCTCCCGCGCGCTCGCCGACGAGGCGAAGCTCGCGGAGGACGGCGTGGACGTCCTCGCGCTCCGGGTGCGGTCCGCGCAGGTCCTCTCGCGCGTCGATCCGGCGCGCGCGCTCGCGATCGTGCAGGAAGTGCTCGAGCAGGAGCCGCACCACGCCGGCGCCCGCACGCTCGAGACCCGGCTCCACGAGGAAGGCGGCCGCTGGGAGCTCGCCGCCGCGTCGATCCGCGCGCGGATCGAGAGCGCCGGGACGCCGAAGGAGAAGACCGCGCTCTGGCTCGCGCTCGCGCAGATCCAGGACGCACGCCTCCGAGCGCCGAAGGACGCCGTCGCGTCGCTGCAGGCGGCGCGCGAGGTCGACCCGATCCACCCCGTACCGCCCGACGAGATCGCGCGCGTGCTCGAGGCGGACGGCGACGCGCGTACCTTGCGACTCGCGATCGAGCAGCTCGCGCAGGACGCGATCACCCCGCAGGAGCGCGCGCGTCACCTGACCCACGCGGCCGAGATCGCCGAGCTCCGGATGGACGACGACGTGAGCGCGGTCTCGCTCTACGGGCGCGCGCTCGCCGAGACGCCGGAGGACGAGCTCGTCGCCGATCGTCTGCTCCGCGTCCTCGCGCGGCGGATCGTGAAGACGGCGGGCGCGCCGGGTCCCCGCGTGTTCGAGACGACGGCCTGGGACGAGCACCTCGCCGCGCTCGCGCGTCGGGCGGAGAAGGCGACCACGCCCGCGCAGGCGTTCGCGATCACGTTCCAGCAGGCGATGCTCCTCGTCGCCGCGAACAAGGAGCTCCCGCGCGCGAGCCAGCTCCTCGAGAGCCTGCTCGACGCCGACCCGCAGAACCCCGGCGCGCTCCGGCTGGTCGAGACGGTCGCGCGGCGCGGCGGGAGCCACGCCGCGATCGCGCGCGCCCTCCGCGCGCAGGGCGAGAGCTTCACCGACATCCGGGCGCGGCTCGGCGCGCTGTGGGAGCTCGCCGCGCTCGAGGCGTGGCGCCTCCCCGGCGGCGAATCGGTTGCATCGTACACGCGTCTCCTCGAGCTCGATCCGACCGATCCTTCCGGGCTCGAAGCCGCCGTCCGTCTCTCGCTCGGACCGGCACGGCGCGGTGACCCGGCCGCGCGCCGGGCGGCGATCTCCGCGCTCCGCTCGCTGACCGCGCTCGCGCAGGACGAGAGCGCACGGATCGCGACCGAGCTCCGGCTCGCGCTGCTGCTCGAGGTGAACGCGAACGAGACGCCCGAGCGCGATGCCTCGCTCGCCTCCGCCCGCGAGGCGCTCGACCGGCTCCGCATCGTGCTCGAGCTCGATCCGCTCAGCGTCACCGCCGCGACGACCCTCGCGCGGCTCGCGAACCGCCTCGGTGACACGGCCGCCGCCGCCGTCGCGGCGATGTCGCTCGCCGACCTCGCCGTCCAGCCGAAGGTGCGCGCGAAGTACCTCGTCGACGCAGCGAACCTCCTCCTCAGCGAGAGCGTCGGCGACACGCTCGGGTCCGACACGGAGCGCACCGAGCGCTCCGCCCAGCTGCTCGAGAAGGCGATCGACGCCGACCCGAACTCCACGACGGCCGCGACGCGCCTCCTGCAGGTCCGGACGGCTCAGGGTCGGACGGACCGGACGATCGACGTCTTCCGGACCGCGCTCGACCGCGCGAGCCAGAAGGAAGCGGTCGTCACGCTCGGCACCCAGATCGCGCGGGTCGCGCGTGACGACGTCGGCGACGTCGGCGTCGCGATCGAGGCGATGCGGCGCGTCCGCGAGGCCGCGCCCGACCACGTGCCTTCCCTCCTCACCTTGAGCGAGCTCTTCATCGCGCAGCGGGCCTGGCCCGAGGCGGTCGAGACGCTCGAGGACGTCGTCTCACGCGGCCGCGAGGTGGCGCCGCGCGTCACCGCGCTCTTCGCGCTCGCGAGCGTCTACGAGAAGATCCTCGCGCGTCCCGCCGACGCGGAGCGCGCCCTCCGCCGCGCGCTCGGGATCGACGAGCAGAACCCGCGCGCGATCCGCGCCCTCATCCACCGCCTCGCGGCGAAGCAGGCGGAAGCACCGGACGACAACGCGAAGACCGCGGCGAAGATCGAGATCGCGAACCTCCTCGAGAAGCTCGCGGGCGTCGAGAAGGACCGCGACACGAAGTGCGAGATCTTCCTCGAGCTCGCCGACATGCGGCTCAGCCTGAAGGACACGATGCAGGCCGAGAAGGCGCTCGTCGAGGCGGTCGCGACCGCGCCGGCGAACGCGCGCGCGTTCGCGCGCCTCGCGCGCCTCTTCAAGCAGGAGGGCGGCGGCGTCGATGCGGTCTCGTACGCGCGGGCGCTCGCGGCCGTCATCGGCCGCGGCACGCAGCTCGGGACGTCGGACGCGCGCTGGTACGCGACGCTCGGGCACATCGAGGTCGAGCGCCTGAACCGGATCCGCGACGGCGTCACGCACCTCTCGCGCGCGGTGTCGATGAACCCCACGCTGCACGAGAGCCGGTTCGAGCTTGCGACCGCGTACTCGCGGCTCGGTGCCCACGACGACGCGACGCGCGCCGTGATGGCGATGATCACGCCGAACGCCGAGCCGCTCGCGAAGATCAGCGATCCGGCCGCCGCGCTCGAGCTCCTCGAACGCGCGCTGAACGCCGAGCGGCGCCAGGAGGAAGCGATCGTCGTGAGCGAGCTCCGCGCGATCGCGGGCGAGCTCGACGAAGGCCGCTACGCCTGGCTCCGCGGCCGCCGGCTCGGGCCGTTCGAAGCGCACCATGCGGTGCTCGACCGGAACACGCTCGTCAACCACGTCGTGCCCGCCCCGGGACGGCATCTCTACCTCGACATCGCGCAGGCGGTCGCCGGAATCGAGACCAAGATGCTGCGCGCGGACCTGAGCGAGATCGGCATCTCGACGAAGGACAAGATCGGCAAACGCAGCGGGCACCCCACGCGCGCGCTGCTCGACCGCCTCGCCAAGGCGCTCGGGATCACGACCGACGTGGAGCTCGTCGTGAGCTCGAGCCTGACGCGCACGCGCGTGCTCGCGCACGACTCGCTCTGGCTCGCCGTCCCGCGGTCGCTGACCGAGCTGCCGGAGCCGACGCAGATGGCGTCGCTCGGGCGTGCGCTCGCGCGCGTCGCGCTGAACGTGCCGTGGCTGGAGGAGCTGCCGCCGCCGCACATCGAGGCCTTCCTCGTCGCGGCCGGACGCGCCGTCGTCCCGACGTTCGGCAACGAGGACGTCGACGTCCTCTCGATGAAGCTCGTGAACCAGTACGAGCCGAACCTGCAGAAGGAGCTCACGCGCAAGCACAAGCAGGCGCTCGAGAAGCTCGTCCCGGTGCTGTCGGGCCCGCAGGCGCGCCTCGTGCCGATCGACGTCTTCATCGGCGCGCTCGCGAGCGCGGAGCTCCGGATCGCCTACCTGCTGACCGGCGACGTGCTCGCGACCGTCGACGAGCTCCGCGGCGTCGACCCGCCCTTCCTCCGCGCCACGGAGACGCCGGGCCGGAACGCGGTCGTGTCCGTCCTCGACCATCCGTTCGCGGGCGACGTCGTCCGCTATGCGCTGACGGGCGAAGCGACGGCGCTGCGAAGGCGAGTCGGGTCGACGTGGGCGGGCTGACTCGAGACGAGACGGAAGGCGAGGGGCGAGAGAGAGGCCACGCCGGCAGGTCGAAACGACCTACGTCCCGTCGATCACATGCTCGAACAGCTCGGCGATCTTCGCGTGCCCCTCGGGCGTCGGGTGGATGCACGTGAGGTCGAAGAGGCGCGGCGTGTTCGGGCCGCGGTAGCACTGGAGGGTCGGGTCGTCCTTCTTGTAGCCGTGGCCGCAGAAGGTCTCGAGGAGGAAGACCATGTCCGTCTTCGTCTCGACGGCGATCTTCATGTACTGCTCCTGCAGGTGCACGACGGCAGGCCGGCCTTCGGGCCACGCGCCGCTGAAGCCGGCGATGCCCGCGGCCGGGCAGCTCGCGAGGTCACCCGACGTGTCCGTGTACTCGTAGACGTTCGCGAACGCGACGTAGACGCCGTTCGCGAAGCGACCGGGCTCGTGCATCCAGTCGATCGCGTCGCGTAGCTTCTGTGCGGCGTCGTCCGCCATCGTCATCGCCTCGGCGGTCGAGAGCTTCTTCTGCGCCCATGCGGCGATGTCGTTGCCGCCGTTCGTCATCACGACGAGCGTGCGCTTGGTCTCGGTGCCGTTCGGCCAGCAGCGTTCGATCTGGTTCTTGCCGGCGAGGAGATCGTCCGTCCGGGCCCCCCAGTCGGCGCAGCTCTTCACCTCGAGCCCCGCGCCGTACTGGAGACGAAGCTTCTCGGCGAGGCGGCTCGCGTAGAAATCGCCGATCTTCGTCGGCGGCGTCCCGACCGTCACCGAGTCGCCGAGGAAGACGACCTTCTCGACGCCCTGGATGCTCTGGTGGTTCGTGCCGGCGCAGCTCGGGAGCACCTTCGGCCCGAACTGGTCGTAGTCGGGTCCGGGCACCGCGCCGGTGATCGCGGCGAAGCAGGCCGACGCGGTCTTCGGCACGACCGGCGGCGTCTCGCTGCCGGGCGGCGTCGTCGGGGCGGGGGGCGCGGGCGGCGGCGCGTTCGTCGTCGGCGGCGGAGGAGACGAAGGCGGCTCCGTCTGCGCGATGCCGGGCGAGTCCTCCCCGCCCGGGATGGCGGTGTCGCCCGTCCCGCACGCGACGATCCCGAACGCGACGAGCAGCTGTGCGAGCGTCCTCATGGCATCGAGGACGCCACACGGGGCGCGCCGGAGCAATGAAAACACGCATGTATTCATGCGCGGTGACGCAAACGAGACCCGGGCGCACGCGATTGCGGCCTCGAGTGCACGGGGGCCGGTGTGTGCACCGACGTGAGTCTTCCGTCTTCCCTCTTCAGCAGCTCGCGCTGCCGCCTCTGCTCGCCGGCGTCGGGTCCCCTCCGACTGGCCGCGTACCATCTGATGTGATCGCTCACGGCTACCGCGGCCGTTCGTCTCTGGGCTGAAGACGAAGACTGAAGACTCTCGTCAGGCCGTCTGCAAGCGCACGCCCGCCGCCGTCCCCACCAGCCTCGTCCGCACCAGGCGCAGCGGCGCATCGACGCCCTTCACCGACGTCGCGAAGCGCTCGACGACGTCCATCCGCGCGCAGAGCGAGGCCGGCAAGGTCTCGAACGCGGACTCCTCGAGGACGACCTCGGCGCTCTCGGCGAGGTGCTGGACGCGCGAGGCGCAGTTCACGGTCTGCCCGAAGTAGTCGATCGCGTCGTTCGCGGTGACGACGTAGCAAGGGCCCGCGAACAGACCGAGCTTGAGGCCGGTGAGGTGGCCGTGCTCGTGCGTCGCGCGGAACGCCTCGAACCCGGCGAGGCAGTCGAGCGCGGCGGCGGCGCACGCGGTTTCGTCGACGAAGGCGGCCATCACCGCGTCACCCATCGTCTTCACCACCGTCCCGCCACGGTCGGCGATCGCCTTGCGGAGGACGTCGAAGTGGTCGTCGACGAACCGGAACGCCGCCGCATCGCCCGCCTTCGTGTAGAGCGCCGTCGAGCCGGTGAGGTCGCTGAAGAGGATCGCGCAGCTCGCGACGCGCAGCGGCGTGCTCGGCTTCAAGAGCTCCTTCGAGAAGAGCCGGCGGAACTCGCTCAGCGTCGTCACCATGTGCGCCGTCGCGGCGAGCGTCGCGTAGCCGAGGCGCTCGATCTTCACGTGGAGCGGCTCGCCGACCTCGTTCGCGACGGTGACCTTCCCGCCCGGCGACGCGGCGACGTCGGGCGCGGAGAACCCGTCCTTGCCGAGCGTGATCCGCGTCGACGCCGGAGCGTCGTCCCGGACGTCGAGCGACACGAGCTGCCCGCCGCGCGCGAAGAGGCGGTAGCGACCGCTCTCGCGCGGCGCCTCGAGATCCCGCGACGCGCCCGTCTCGATGTTCGCCTGCACGACGACGTGCGGCGTCCGCCAGGGACCGCCGACGCAGAACATCCGATCGGAGACGTCGCGCACGCGGGGATGCGGACGAAAGGTCGCCTCGACGGCGCGATCGAGGTCGATCCCGAACGACAGATCGCAGAGCTGACAGTGACCTTCCTTGCCGACGTCGGCGAGCGAGGTCACCTGATCGCTCGCCGTCCGGCAGCTCGGACAGACGAGCGCCCAGCGCAGCTCGCACAGCCCCGCGGTGACGCCGTGGAGGAACACCCGCAGCATCGCGGAACCTTCGAGGCCGTGGGCCTGCGCGATCTCGAACGGGCGCATCCGGACGACGTCGGCATCGGGGCCGTCCCGGAGGAGGCTCACGAGCACGTCGACGGCGCGTGCTTCGAGGTCCTTCGCGCGGAGCTCGCGCGCGCCACGCGCGAGGCGCTCTTCGTCGACGGGCGAGACCGGCTTCCGATACGGGCTCGGCGCGTCGGACTTCACGTGCGCGTCGATCTGGCGAGCGAGGTCGATCATGCCGTCGACGACGCGCCTTCCCTGCGCCGCTGCGATCGGGCGGAACACCCAGTGTCGGAGCTCGAGCTCGAGACGCACGTCGATCTTGGTGCCCCCCGCTGCCGTCTCCGCGAGCTTCACCTCGAAGGCGTAGGAGCGGAGCGGTCCGCCGCGCATCCGTCTCACGACACCGAAGCGCTCGTTCTCGGTCCATTCGAACGGCGACTCCTCGTACTCGAGCGCGAAGCCGGCCACCCGCGTCTGGCCGACGAAGCGGGCTGCGGTACGGAGGCCCTTCTCGACGGGCCGGTACGCCACGGCCTGCCCGAGCAGGATCCGGTTCGTCCGATCCGTGTCCGTGACGAGGGGCCAGACCGCGGCCGGAGGGGACGCGAGGTTCGCGGACGCAGTGGCGACGACGGTGCCCATCGACGGAGGCGAGCGTATCAGGCGGCGACCGACCCGGCACCGGGCGTATACTCCCCGCGTGCTTTCACCCGGTTCGCGCGTCGATGCGTACGAGCTCGTGAGCTTGCTCGGGGAAGGCGGGATGGCCCAGGTGTGGATCGCGCGTCGCCACGGCGCGCACGGCTTCGAGAAGCTGCTCGCCCTCAAGGTCATCCACTCGCGGTACGCCGAAGAGGCCGTCTTCCACGCGATGTTCCTCGACGAGGCGCGGCTCACGGCGGCGATCCATCATCCGAACGTCGCGCAGGTGTTCGACCTCGGCGAGATGGGCGACATGCTCTACCTCGTCATGGAGTACGTCGACGGCGAGCCCGTCTCGACCCTGCTCGGCAGCCAGTTCGAGCGAACCGGTGAAGGGACGATGCCGCTCGACGTCGCGCTGAAGGTCACGCGCGACGTCTGCGCCGGCCTCCACGCCGCACACGTCCTCACCGACGCCCGCGGCGAGCTCCGCAACGTCGTGCACCGGGACGTCTCCCCGCAGAACGTGCTCCTCGGCGTGCGCGGCGAGGTGAAGCTCATCGACTTCGGGATCGCCTTCGCGCGCGACCGCCTCGCCGGCGAGACGTCCGACGGCGCGGTGAAGGGCAAGATCCATTACATGTCGCCCGAGCAGGTGCGTCACCAGCCGCTCGGCCCGACCGCGGACGTCTTCGGCGCGGGCGCGACGCTCTACGCGATCCTCGTCGGCGACGCGCCGTTCGCCGGCGACACGACGATCGAGACCCTCCAGCGCCTCATGTCGGGGAAGCCGGCCGAGATCCCCGCTCACCTCCCCGGCCCGGTCCGCGACGTCCTCGCGCGGTCGCTCGCGCTCGACCCGAAGGAGCGCTTCGCGTCCGCGGCGGAGATGATGACCGCGGTCGACGCCGCGATGGCGCGGCTCGACGCCGACCGCACCGCGGACGTCGGCGCGTGGGTGTCGCTGAACCTGTCCGCGAAGGCGCGGGCGCGGCGCGCCGAGCTCGCCTCGCGCGTCGCCTCCGCCGCCCACGCCGCGACCGAGCCGCCTCCGACGGCGACCGACAAGGACGTCTCGGCGGCCGCGATCCCCGAGCTCGTGATGCCGGCGCGCCCCGCGCGGGCGTCCTCCCCGGAGACGCGCGTGGACGCAGGCTCTTCACCGAACGTCGCGATCGAGCTCGATCGCGACAAGCCCGTCGCGAACGCAGCGCCTGCCCCTTCCCCGCGCCGCCTCGCGGTCCCGACGCCGCTCTCTCCGATGGACGGCACGGTCCGGATGCCCGCCCCCGTACCGGTACCCGTTCGCGCCCGCGCCGCCGCCCCCGCACCCGCGGCACCCGCGGCACCCGCACCCGCACCCGCACCCGAGCCGCTCCCGTCGCCCGAATTCTTCGACGTCCGCGCCCTCGCGGCGCGCGCGAGCTCCCCCGACGTGTCGAACGGCGACACGCCCCGCGCCGTCGCGCGCGCTGCCCCCGCTCCGACGCGGCCCGAGACCTCCCTCCGCTGGCCGCTCGCCGCCGCCATCGTCCTCTTCGTTCTCGTCGTCGGCGTCCTCCTCTTCGCTCCCGTCTACGTGAAGCGGCGGGTCGTGACCGAAGCGCGCGCCTTCGGCCTCGAGCTCGCGATCGACAGCGTCAGCGTCCGCTTCGGCGGCGTCTCCCTCCACGGCGTCACCGCCAAGTCGGTCGACGCCCCTTCCGTCGTCGTCCACGCCGCGGACGTTCACTCGCACGGCTTCAGCGGCGCCGACGTGCGCGCGGAGGACGTGACCGTCGACGTGCAGGGCACCGTCGCCGAGGTCGCGAACGGCCTCGCGCGCGTGCTCGCGCGCGGCGAGCACGATGCGCCGGTGATGGACGCGAAGCACCTCACCGTCGTCCGCACGCGCATCGACTGGGTCGACCCGACCGGCGAAGGAACGAAGCTCGTCGCCGAAGGCGCCGGCTTCGAGATCGAGGGCCACCGCCGCGATCCGAGCGAGCGCATGCGCGCCGCCGCGGGAGCCGCCGCGGCGGGAAGGAGCGAGCCGCGCGTCGTCGACCCGAAGAACATGCCGCCGAACAGGCTCGTCGTGCGCGGCACCTCCGACCGGACGTGGCTCGGGACGCCGAAGGGATCGCTCGGGCCGTGGACCGCCTCGTTCGAGGTCGACGGCGCCTCGAACCGGGTCCGCGTTCTCTTCGACCCTGCCGTCCCCGACGGCCCGAGCGCGCTCTACGTCTGGGGACCCGCGACCTCGGACGCGCTCACGGTGCGGATCCCGCGCGTTCCGCTCGCGACCCTCGGCATCCCCGGACCCGTCGTCGGGCTCCCGCAGGGCGCCTCGCCCGACGTCCAGGCGTCGATCGAGAGCAGCCTCACGCCGCTCGGCCGGGTCGAGGCCAAGGCCCACGTCGAAGTCCTCGGCGTTCCCTTCCCGGGCGGCCGTGCGCCGGTGCCGCTCCGGATCGACGCGAATGCGTCGGGGATCCCTGGCAAGCCGCTCGACCTCGAGAAGTCGACGGTCGCCGTCGGGCCGTTCGTCGCGAACGTCTCCGGCACGGTCGAGGTCGGGATCGCAGGCACGCGGATCGACAGCACGTGGAAGGTCGGGCCGATCCCGTGCGAGCGGCTCGCGAAGGCGAAGGTGGAGGCCGAAGGCGGCGCGCTCGCGGCCGCGCTCCAGGACTTCGGCCAGATCACGGGCATCGCGCGCGTGACGGGGACCGCGACCGCGAACGGGTCCTTCCTCCTCGACACGAGCGCCCCCGAGCCGGTCGTCCTCGCGACCCGGACGCACGAGACCTGCGGGCTCCGCCTGTTCGGTTGGTAACTTCGGCTGGTAACGCGGGACCTTTCCCGCTAGAACCCCGCCGCCATGCGTGGATTCCTCGCCCCCGCCCTCCGTACCCAGCTCACCGAAACCCAGACCGGCTTCCAGAAGCTGTCGCGTCACCGCCGCGATGCGCTCGCGAAGGCGGCGTCGACGACGCTCGTGAAGGCCTCGCAGTGGGCGCGCGGCGAAGCCGTCGCCGCCGACGTCGCGACGGCGCTCGAGACCGCCGTGAAGGCGCACCTCGCCAAGCAGAAGTGATTTCGAGAAGAGCGGCTGGCGCGCGCGTCAGCCGTTCTTCTTCGCGAACTGCTTCATGAAGGCGGCGAGGGCGTCGCACCACGCCGGTTCGACCGCGTTGTAGAGCGACGCGCGGATGCCTCCGAGCGCGCGGTGGCCCTTGAGGCCGA
The DNA here is from genome assembly GCA_039809485.1 of Polyangiaceae bacterium. GTDB lineage: Bacteria > Myxococcota_A > Polyangia > Polyangiales > Polyangiaceae > Labilithrix. Next base: position 11,748 of record JBDHVE010000156.1, read on the forward strand.
TCATGCGCTCGGCCTCCGCCTGCTTCACGAACGCGGCCTCGAGCGCCTCGTTCGGCAGCCGGAAGACCACGTTCATGATCGAGCGGGAGCCGCGCTCGACCGGGCACGTGTAGAAGCCGCCCGAGGCGTCGATCGCGTCGTAGATCGTCTTCGCCTTCTTCGCGTTCCGCGCTTCGATCGCGGTGATGCCGCCCTCCGCCTCGAGCCACGCGAGCGTGTTGCGAACGAGGTAGATGCCGAAGGTCGGGGGCGTGTTGAGGAGCGACTTCGCCTCCGCGTGCGTCCGCCACTGGAAGATGCCCGGCAGGTCCTTCCGCGCGCCCTCGACGAGGTCCTTCCGGACGGCGAAGATCGTCACCCCGCTCGGCCCGATGTTCTTCTGCGCGCCGGCGTAGACGAGGCCGAAGCGCCGGATGTCGACCCGGCGGCCGAGGATGTCGCTCGACATGTCACAGACGAGCAGCGCGCGCGTCTCCGGGAACGGCTCGCCGCCCGCGAGGGCGTACTGGACGCCGTGGATCGTCTCGTTGCTCGTGACGTGGACGTAGGCGGCGTCGTTCGAGAGCGTCAGCTCGCTCTGGCGGGGAACCCGCGAATACGAGCCGTTCTCGAGCGTCGAGGCCGCGACGCGCACCTCGCCGACCCCGAGCCCGGACGCCGCCTTCGCCTCGCTGACGGCCTTCTCGCCCCACGCCCCGTTGACGACGTAGTCGGCCGCCTTCCCCTTCTCGAGGAGGTTCATCGGGATCGTCGCGAACGCCATCGTGGCGCCGCCCTGGAGGAACAGGATCTCGTAGTCGTCCGGGACCGCGAGGTGCTTCTTCACGAGCCCCATCGCCTCGAAGTGCACGGTCTCGTAGACCTTGCCGCGGTGGCTCTGCTCCATGACGCTCATCCCGGAACCGGCGAAGTCGAGCAGCTCCTCTCTCGCGCGCTCGAGGGCGGCGAGCGGGAGGGCGGCGGGACCTGCACTGAAGTTCATGGCGCGGCTCATGACCTCGCCACTCTAGCGCGGTTCGGCGGTATGCTGCGCATCGCGATGCGTGTGACGGGAGCGCTCTTCTTCCTCCTCGGGCTCCTCGCCTGCAACGGCAAGGCGACGAAGGAGGAGTGCGCCCAGATGCTCGACCGCTACCTCGACATGACCATCGCCGGCGACCCGACCCTCGCGGACCTCTCGCCCGAACAGGCGCGCGCTGCACGCGAGATGAAGAAAGCGCTGCGCAAGAACGAGCCGAGCTACCGCCGCGTCGCGGAAGAGTGCGAGTCTTCGATCTCGAAGAGCGAGCTCCGCTGCGCGATGAAGGCCCCTACCCCGGAGACCTGGCAAGCATGCATCGACTGAGCACGTCGTTCCTCTCGCCCGCAGTGCTGTCGCTCGTTCTCGGCGTGGCCGCGCTCTCGAGCGTGGGATGCGGAGGCAAGAAGCCCCCGGCGACCCCCGAGAACAAGACGGAAGAGAAGAAGCCGGAAGGCGAAGGCGAGAAGACCGAGGGCGAAGGCGGGGAAGGAGCCAAGACCGAGGCGAAAGGCGAGGACGGCAAGAAGAAGGACGAGTGCCTCGGCTTCGAGATCGGCAACCTCGAAGAGATCCTGTCGAAGAGCGCGTGCGAGGAAGCGGGCGTGAAGCCCGATGGCCTTCCGCCCGTCGATCTCAAGGGCAAGCTCGAGGTGACGGTCGGGGCGAGCCCGACGAAGGTCGCGCCCGGCGGCAAGGCCGATCTCATCGTCTCCTTCACGAACAAGTCCAAGGAGCCGCTGACGCTCCACTTCCGGATCGACCCCGTCCCGCGCTTCGAGGTCGAGGTCTACGACACGAAGAAGAAGGAGACCCGGCTCGACATGCCGGCGGGCAAGCCGCCGCCGCCGCCGAAGGGCGCGACGCCGCCGCCGCCCGCGGAGGCGAAGACCGCACGCGTGACGATCGCCGCCGGCGGCAGCGCCCGAGCGAAGGTGCCGTGGGAAGCGGTGAAGACGCGCTGGGCCCCCGAGAAGGTGAAGGGCGCTGCTCCCGAGCGCGGCTACCCGCGCGTGCCGGCCGGCCCGCTCGGCAAGGGCAAGGTGGTCGTGAAGGTCGTCACCCCGCTCGTCGGCGTGAACGAGGGCGCGGAGAAGGAGTTCACGATCCCCAAGGTCGAAGTCGAAGTCGGCGGCTGAATGAGCTTCCGCGCGGTCTTCATGGGGACGCCGCAGTTCGCGGTGCCCTGCCTCGAGGCGCTCGTCGACATCGCCGAGGTCACCGCCGTCGTCTGCCAGCCGGACAAGCCGGCCGGCCGTGGCCTCGAGCTCACGCCTCCGCCGGTGAAGGCGCGCGCCCTCGAGCTCGGGCTCACGGTCGTGCAGCCGACGAAGCTCCGCACCGGCGAGTTCGCGGCGTGGCTCCGCGAGCAAGCGGTCGACCTGGCGCTCGTCGTCGCCTACGGCCGGATCCTGCCGAAGGACGTGCTCGAAGCGCCGCGCCTCGGCTGCGTGAACGTGCACGCGTCGCTCCTCCCGAAGTACCGCGGGGCGGCGCCGATCACGTGGGCGGTCGTGAACGGCGAAGCCGAGAGCGGCGTCACGCTGATGAAGATGGACGAGGGCATGGACACCGGCGACATGCTCGAGCTCTTCGCGTCGCCGATCGGGCCGGACGAGACGGCCGGGGAGCTCTCCGAGCGCCTCTCGGCCCTCGGCGCGCTCGCGGTCCGGCGCGGGCTCCCGAAGTTCGTCGCGGGCGGCTACACGCCGATCCCGCAGGATCACGCGAGGGCGACGACCGCCCCGATGCTGAAGAAGGAGGACGGCCGCATCTCCTTCGCGAGGACGGCGCGCGCCGTCCACGATCACGTCCGCGGGATGACGCCGTGGCCGGGCGCGTTCACGAGCATCGGGGGCAAGACGCTCAAGATCCACGAGACGCGCGTGTGCGACGTTCCGAGCACGCGCGACGGGACGCCGGCGGCGCCCGGGACCGTCGTCTTTGCGGACAAGACGAAGGTGCTCGTCGCGTGCGGCGAGCGCGGGGTCGAGCTCGTCCGCGTGCAGCTCGAGGGCCGGAAGGCGATCGCGGGCGGAGAGTGGTTCGTCGGCCGCGGGGTGAAGGAAGGCGACGTGCTCGGGGCGTGAGTCACGCTTCGAGCTTCTTCACGAGCGCGCGGATCTCGGCGGGGCTTCCGTAGAGCACGATCACTTCGGCGCGCACGCCTTCGCGGACGCCCGGCATCGTGCGGCGCGGCTCGAAGAGGCCGCGCGTCCACACGCGGAGCGTGAGGTTGTAGAAGTCCTCGCCGCTCTTCCCCTCCCGGTCGGCGACGCCGAGCACCTTCGCGACGATCAGCCGGTCCTCGGCGTATTTCACGGTCGTGCCCGACTGGACGCCCACGGTCTGGAGCCGGTTCGTGTCGCTCTTCGTCGGGTAGTAGAGCGCGAACGCCTTCGACGTCGTCGCGTTCTTCCCGTTCGCGAGGAGGACGACCGGGCGGAGCGACTTCGCCGTCGTCTCGGCGAGCCCGATCGCGCGACCGGAGACGAAGGCCGCGTCCTGCTCCGCCGCCGTCTTCGACGCGACCTCCACGAACGTGCGCGTCCGGCAGCCGGAGCAGCCCGAGCCGGTCTGGGAATTCAGCTCGTCCCAGACGAAAGCGTCTGCATCATCCAGGTACCCGAGGAACCTGTAGGGCGAGCCGTCCTTGAACCGCATCCCCCACGAGTAGGTGGTGACGCTCGCGTCGGTCGTCTCCGCCGCGACGTTCTCGTAGAGCGAAGGCGAAACGAAGGCGCGCGCTCCGGGGACGATCTGCGAGCCCTGGAACTGGAGGACCGAACGAGGCGGGCGCGTGTACTCCATGAACGTGCGGAAGCGGAGAGCGGGGATCGTCGCGCCGATCGCGGCCGACACGTCCTCCGCGCTCCCGACGAAGTCGAACTCGCTCCGGATCTCGGAGTCCATCGTCTCGTCGGCGACGCCGTCGACGTCCTTGCCGTTCGCTTCGCGGTCGGCGCAGTCGCGTCCGGAGCGCTTCCGGATCGCGTCGTTCTCGAGGAAGTCGTAACGGTCGTTCAGGAAGTTCGGCATGTTGTAGCGGTGGACCGCGACCGTGTTCGCGGCCTTGTCGACGTCGACGCGCGCTTGTGCGCCGATCGACCAGCCCGAGCCCGCCTGGGTCGGGTTCCAGTTGCCGGAGTGGTACTCGTCGCGGATCGAGGCCTGCCATCCGTCGCCGAAGCCGAAGCGCGCTTCGTTCGTCTTCCCGCCGTCGACCGAGACGTACGTGCCGTAGCCGCCGCCGGCGGGGTTCACGCCGAAGACGAGCGAGCGCGACGTGATCCGCGTCGCCGCCGTCGTCTTGCCGGGCCCGCCCTCGTCGCACACGTTCGCGAGGATCGGACGCGGGAACGGCGTCGCGAGCGGCGCGAGCTCGCTCGGCATCCACCCGAGGACGGGCGCGCTCGTGAAGTCCTTGCAGTCGGCGCTCGCGGCGCAGCGTGCGACGTCGAACGTCGCGCGCGTCACCGGCGACGCGGCGGTGACACCGGCGGCATCCTCGCCGACGGGCGGGTCGACCGCGTCGGGCGCGAGGTCGTCGGCGCAGGCGGCGAGGAGGAGGAGGGACAAGGACGTCGAAGCGAGCGTGCGATGCAGGCGCATGCGCTCGCGTTCTGCAGCCGACGTACCGACGCAGAGATCTCGGGGGATCCCGCAGGGGCCGACCCGCGCTGCGTCCTCTCGCGAGGCCGCGTGTCCACTCGAGGAGACAGGCAGAGCTTGCATTCGCGCGGCGACGCGCGAGATTGGGTAGCTGCCCATGGCAGCCCGTCCGCCGAAAGCGCGCCCGGTTTCGCGGGAAGATCCGCTCGGCGCGTTCCATCCGGCGGTCGGAACGTGGTTCCGCGAGGCGCTCGGGGAGCCGACACCCGTGCAGGCTCAGGCGTGGCCTCCGATCGCAGCCGGGAAGACCACGCTCCTGCTCGCGCCGACCGGCTCCGGCAAGACGCTCGCCGCCTTCCTGGCGGCGCTCGATCGACTCGCGCGCGCGCCGGAGCCGGAGTCGAAGGAGCGCCTGCGCGTCCTCTACGTCTCGCCGCTGAAGGCGCTCGCGGTCGACATCGAGCGGAACCTCCGCGCACCGCTCGCGGGGATCACCGAAGCGGCCGGTCTCCTCGGCGCGAAGCTCCGTCGGATCGACGTCGCGGTCCGGACCGGCGACACGCCCGCGGCCGAACGCGCGCGCATGCTCCGGACGCCGCCCGACGTCCTCATCACGACGCCCGAGTCGCTCTACTTGATGCTCACGTCGCAGCAGCGCGAGCTGCTCGCGTCGGTCGACACCGTCATCGTGGACGAGATCCACCAGATGGCGGCGAGCAAGCGCGGCGCGCACTTGTTCCTCTCGCTCGAGCGCCTCGAAGCGCTCCGCGAGGGCAAGGGCGTCCAGCGGATCGGGCTCTCCGCAACGCAGCGCCCGCTCGAGGAGATCGCGCGCCTCCTCGGCGGGTTCGAGCCGCACGGCAGGGGCGTGAAGCCGAGGCCGGTCGAGATCGTCGACGCGTCGGCCAAGAAGGCGCTCTCGATCACGGTCGAGGTCCCACCGCCCGTCGCGCCTCCGGCGATGCCTCCGCAGACGCAGGCGAAGGAAGAAGACGAGGACGATCTCGGCGGCGACTTCGAGGAGTTCGCGTCGTCGACTGGACTGCCCGAGGCCGAGGCCGGCGACGGTCGCAGCATCTGGCCCGCGGTCCACGCGCGGCTCGTCGAGCGGATCCGCGCGGCGCGCTCGACGATGATCTTCGTCAACAGCCGTCGTCTCGCCGAGCGCCTCGCGACGGCGCTGAACGAGACGGCCGGCGAGGAAATCGCGCTCGCCCACCACGGCTCGGTCGCGAAGGAGAAGCGCTCGGCGATCGAGGAGCGCCTCAAGGCCGGCGACCTCCCCGCGATCGTCGCGACGTCGTCGCTCGAGCTCGGGATCGACATGGGCGCGGTCGACCAGGTGATCCAGGTCGAGGCGCCGCCTTCGGTCGCGTCCGGCATCCAGCGCATCGGCCGCGCGAGCCACCACGTCGGCGGCGTTCCGTCCGGCGTGCTCGTGCCGAAGCACAAGCACGATCTCCTCGCCTGCGCGGCGGCGTCCGCCGGGATCGAAGGCGGCGACGTCGAGGAGACCTACTACGCGAAGAACCCGCTCGACGTGCTCGCGCAGCAGATCGTCGCGATCGCCGCGTCCGGAGTCGTGCCCGCGCCGAAGCGCGCGAAGGGGCGGAAGAAGACGAGCGAGCCGGAGCGCGCTCCCGAAGTCGACATCGAGACCGTGTGGCAGCTCGTGCGTCGCGCCGCGCCCTTCGCCGAGCTCCCGCGTTCGAGCTTCGAAGGCGTGCTCGACATGCTCGCCGGCCGCTACCCGAGCGACGAGTTCGCCGATCTCCGCGCCCGCATCACCTGGGATCGCGTGAAGGGCACGCTCCGCGCGCGTGCCGGAGCGCAGCGCCTCGCGATCCTGAACGGCGGCACGATCCCGGACCGCGGCCTCTACGGCGTCTTCTTGAAGGACGGCTCCGGCGGCGAGGCCGACACGTCGCGCGGATCGAGCAAGGGGAAGCCGAGCCGGCGCGTCGGCGAGCTCGACGAAGAGATGGTGTTCGAGCTGCGCGAGGGCGAAGTGTTCCTCCTCGGCGCCTCGTCATGGCGTGCGGAGGAGATCACGCGCGACCGCGTCCTCGTCACCCCGGCGGCGGGGCAGCCCGGGAAGATGCCGTTCTGGCACGGCGACCGCGCCGGCCGCGCGATCGCGTTCGGGAAGCGGATCGGCGCACTGACGCGCGCGGTCGCGAGCAAGAAGCCGGCAGAGGCGAAGGCGCTCCTCCAGAAGGCGCACCACCTCGAAGGGCGCGCGGCGGACGACCTCGTCGCCTACGTGCACGAGCAGCGCGCGACGACGGGCGCGGTTCCGTCCGACGAGATCGTCGTCGTCGAGCGCGTGCCCGATGAGCTCGGCGACCTCCGGATCTGCGTCCTCACGCCGTTCGGCAGCCGCATCCACGCGCCGTGGTCGATGGCCGTCCTCCGGCGCCTCCGCGAAGCGCGCGCCGGCGACATCGAGGCGGTGTGGTCCGACGACGGCATGATCTTCCGCGTCCCGGGCGGCGAGGCCCCTCCCCCGCTCGATCTGTTCTTCCCCTCCGCCGAGGAAGTGGAGGACGCGGTCACGCGCGAGCTCGGGACGTCGAGCATGTTCGCAGCGCGCTTCCGCGAGGCGGCCGCGCGCGCGCTCCTCCTCCCGCGCACCGCGATCGGACGACGGACGCCGCTCTGGGCCCAGCGGAAGCGCTCCGCGGACCTCCTCTCGGTCGCCTCTCAGTTCCCGTCGTTCCCGATCATCCTCGAGACGTATCGCGAAGTGCTCCGGGACGTGTTCGACCTCCCGTCGCTCGTCGACGTGCTCCGCGCGATCGAGAGCCGAAAGATCCGGGTCGTCGACGTCGACACACGGACGCCGTCGCCGTTCGCAGGCTCGCTCCTCTTCTCGTTCGTCGGCAACTTCATCTACGACGAGGACGCGCCCGCCGCCGAGCGCCGCGCGCAGGCGCTCACGATCGACCACGCGCAGCTCCGCGAGCTGCTCGGTGAGACCGAGCTCCGGAAGCTGCTCGATCCCGAGGTCATCGCCGACCACGAGGCGCAGCTCCTCCGGAAGGACCGTCCGCTCAAGAACGAGGACGCGCTCCACGACCTCCTCTTGTGGCTCGGCGATCTCCCCGAGCGCGAGATCGCCGCGCGCGCGGAGACACCGGCCGCGGGCAAGGCGCTCCTCGACACGCTCGTTCGCGAGAAGCGCGTCGTGAAGGTGAAGATCGCGGGCGAGCTCCGCGCGGTCGCGGTCGAGGACGTCGCGCGCTACCGCGACGCGCTCGGCGTCGTGCTCGAGCGCGGCCTCCCGCAGGCGTTCCTCGGGCAGACGAAGGACGCGCTCGTCACGCTCGTCGGGCGCCACGCGCGCACGCATGGTCCGTTCACCGCGGAGGACGTCGCGACCCGCTACGGGATCGGCGTCGCCTCGGCGGAGAACGCGCTCGCATCGCTCGTCGCGCGCGGGAAAGTGGCCTCCGGCGCGTTCCGGCCGCTCGCGCCCGGCCTCGCGATGCGCGGACGCGCCAGCGCCGCGACGGAGTACTGCGATGCCGAGGTGCTCCGCGTCCTCAAGCGGAAGACGCTCGCGCGCCTCCGGAAGGCGATCGAACCGGTGTCGGCCGCCGCGTTCACCCGCTTCCTCCTCGGCTGGCAGGGCGTCACGTCCCTCGCCGCCCCACGACGACGCGAGGACGACGACGAAGACGGCACGCCGCGGCGCGGCGCGATGCATCCGGAGGACGCGCTGCTCCGCGCGATCCAGATGCTGGAGGGATGCCCGGTTCCCGCGTCGATCCTCGAGCGACACATCCTCCCCGCGCGCGTCCCGGGCTACCAGCCGTACATGCTCGACCAGCTCCTCGCGACCGGCGAGGTCGTCTGGGCGGGGATCGAGCCGATCGGATCGACCGACGGACGGATCGCGCTCTACCTCACCGATCGCGAGCCGCTCCTCGCGCGCGCACGCGACGAATCGGCGAAGGATCCCGACGCGCTCCACGGACGGATCCGCGATCTCCTCGCCGCGCGCGGCGCCGTGTTCTTCCCCGAGATCGCGCGCACGCTCGGCGTGTTCCCGAACGACGTGCTCGCCACGCTCTGGGACCTCGTCTGGTCCGGCGAGGTGACGAACGACACCTTCGAAGCGGTTCGCAGCTACGTGCGGAAGGACAAGGACCGCGACGAAGGGGGCCGGCGCGGTCGCCGCCTGCGTCCGCCGCGGATGGGGCCGTCGGGGAGCGAAGGTCGCTGGTCGCTCCGCCAGGCGCGCTGGGCGACGACGCCGACGAACACCGAGCGCTCGGCCGCGACCGCGCGCGCGCTCCTCGAGCGCTACGGCGTCGTCCTCCGCGAAGCGGCCGGCGCGGAGGGTGTCCCGAACGGCTTCGGTGCGGTCTACGACGTGCTCCGCGCGATGGAAGACCAGGGCCGCGTCCGCCGCGGCTACTTCGTCGCCGGCCGCGGCGCGACGCAGTTCGCGTTGCCGGGCGCGGAGGAGCGCTTGCGCGCGCGGCCGCTCGGCGAGGCCGCCGAGCTCGACGCGGAGCGCCTCGCGGAGACCGGCGATGCCGACCCGGTCGACACCGAGCCGGTCGTCCTCGCGGCGACCGATCCGGCGAATCCCTACGGCGCGCTCCTGCCCTGGCCCGAAGCGCAGGGCCGGAGCGCGCAGCGGACGCCGGGCGCGCGCGTGATCCTCGCCGACGGCGCGCTCGTCGGTTGGGTCGCGCGGGGCGGCCAGCACGTCGCGACCTTCCTCCCGAAGGAGGAGCCCGAAGCGACACGCGCCGCGACCGCCCTCGCGCGCGGGCTCGCGGCCCTCGCACGAGGCAAGCGCTCGTGGGTGGTCGCGACGATCGACGGCGTGACCGCAGCCGAGAGCGCGTTCGCGCACGTCCTCGCGTACCACGGGTTCGCCGCCCGCCAGGGCGCGCTCGCGTTCGTGCCGTCGCGCGACGCGCTCGAGGACTCCTTCGCGTTCCGCCGCGAGCGCGCGCGCGCGGAGCGCGTCCGTGCCTGAAGGCGACAGCATCCACAAGCTCGCCGAGCGGCTCCGGCCGGTGCTCGTCGGGCGCGTGGTGCGGAGCTTCGAGGCGCGGCCGCTTCCGTCCGCCGCGACCTCCGACATCGTCGGGCACGAGGTGGTCGCGGTCGAGGCGCGGGGCAAGAACCTGCTCGTGCGCTTCGACGACGGACGCATCCTCCACGTGCACCTCCGGATGCTCGGACGGATGCGTGTCGAGCGGCCGCGTGGCCCTCGCTCGTTCTACCGGCGTGTGCCGCCGCAGCTCGCGCTCGAGGTCGACGGCGCGCGCGTCGTCGGGAGCCGGATCCCGGTCCTCCGGATCCTGAAGAGCGCGACGGCAGAGAAGCGCTCGCCCGAGCTCCGGAACCTCGGCCCCGATCTGCTCGCCGAGGTCTTCGACGAGCGGGCGGCGATGGAGCGTCTCCGCGCGACCGGCGACATGCCGATCGGCGAAGCGATCATGCTCCAGCGCGTCGTCGCCGGGATCGGCAACGTCTACAAGTCCGAGGTGCTCTTCCTCGAGAAGCTCGCGCCGACGAAGCCGGTCTCGGCGATCGACGACGCCGCGCTCGCGCGCCTCCTCGCGATCTCGCGGAAGCTCCTCGTCGTGAACGTCGCGCGCGGCGGACCGCGCACGACGCGCTTCGCGCTCGCGGGCCCGAACAAGTGGGTCTACGGACGCGCCGGCAAGCCGTGCCTCCGCTGCAAGACGCCGATCCTCCGGATCTACCAGGGCGCGGCCCCCGGCCGGTCGACGTACTATTGTCCACGGTGCCAGCGATGAGTCGCACGGACGCGCTGCTCGCCGAGATGAAGGCGGAGTTTCCGACCTTCCGGATCGCGAAGAAGCGGTCGAGCGCGCTCCAGCGCGCGATCCACGTCGCGCTCGCGGTGATCACGCTCGGGGGACAGCGCGTGTACATGACGCGCTATCACACGGTCCTCTTCGGCGTGCTCTGGGTCCCGGACGCGTGGGATGCGATGACGGACGACGATCGCTACGTCCTCCTCCGGCACGAGCGGGTCCATCTCCGGCAGCGGAAGCGGATGGGCGACGTCGTGATGGCGTTCGTCTACCTCGTCCCGTTCGTCCCGCTCTTCCTCGCCTACGGGCGCGCGCGGATCGAGTGGGAGGCCTACATCGAGACGATCCGCGCGACGGCGGAGGTCTACGGGCTGGAGGCGGCGGCGAGCCTGCGCGAGCACATCGTCGATCGCTTCACCGGCGCCGAGTACGGCTGGATGTGGCCGTTCCCGAAGGCCGTGAACCGCTGGTTCGACGAAGCGCTCGCCGACGTGCGCGCGGAGCTCGCGACGCGCGACTAGGCTCTCCGGGGACGCTCACACTCCGGCAGCGAGGGCTCGCGGGGACGGGGACGGGGTGGAGGCTCGGCTCCCTCCGCAGGGGCGCGGTCTTCCGTTCTGCGAGGTCGTCTCGGCGGGTCCTCCCCCCCCCGAACCAACCGATTCGACCTGCAGGCTCGTGCCGAGC
>JBDHVE010000157.1:0-22413 GCA_039809485.1 Polyangiaceae bacterium
CGGACACCACCTCCGTCGCGACCGGCCCCGCCGCCCCCGCATCCGAGCCGAAGCGCCCGGCGCCGCCGAAGCCCTCTCCGGCCCGCCTCCTCGCGCTCGCCCCACCCCTCGGCATCGCCGCCGGCTTCCTCGCCGTCGCCGTCGCCCTCGCCGGTGAGCCCGCCCTCGCTGCGCGCCTGCCGCTCGCGATCGTCGCCGCGCTCGTCGCGATCGCGAACGGCCTCGCGCCCTCCGAGCGCCGCGGTCGCGCGGGTCTCGTCGCGCGGCTCGTCGCGCTCGTTCCGATCGTCGCGACCCTCGCCGCGACGCTCGCGGTGCGCGTCCTCGCGCCTTCGCGCGTCGACCTCTTCGCCGTCTTCCTCGCGCTGACGTCAGGCGCCGAGCTCGTCGCTGCGCTCCTCCTGTCGCGTGCGCGCCGTGACGTCGACGCGTCGCGCGCCGGCGTGCGGAAGGCGCTCGCGGTGGGCGCTCGCGTCGTTCGCGGCGATCGGAGCGAGCCGATCCCGGTGACGAAGGTGAGGCCGGGGGACGTCGTCGTCGTCGAGCCGGGAGAGGTCGTCCCCGTCGACGGCGTGGTCGCGAGCAAGAAGGCCGAGATCGTGCCCTGGCTCGACTCGCCGGTCGTCGTCGACAAGCGCGAGGGCGACGCCGTCGTCGCCGGCGCGTCCGTCACCGCGACTTCGGCTCCGGTCCGCATCACGGCGACGTTCACCGGCAGCGATCGCGCCTGGCTCCGCGCGAGCCCTTCGATGCCGGGCGACATCGAGGTCGCCGCGCCGATGCTCGCCCTCGCGGGTCGCATCGCCGGACCCGCCGGCGCCGGGGCCGCCGCCGTCGCGGCCGCTGCCGTCTACGCGAGCAACGCGAGCTGGCCCGACGTGCTCCTCTCCGCGTGCGCGGGCGCCGTCCTCCTCGCGACGCGCGCAGCGACCTCGGCCGCCGCGCTCGCGCATGCACGTGGCCATGTCGCCGCGCAGCGCCGTGGCATCGTCTACAAGGACGCGACCGCGTTCGACGTCGCCGCGCGTGCCGACGTCGCCGTCGTCTGCTCGCGAGGTACGGTGCTCCTCGGTGAGCCCGAGATCGTGGCCGTCGAAGCGGTCGGACCGGGCGGCTCCCGGACGAGCCCGGAGGACACGACGCGCGTCCTCGCGCTCGCGTCCGGCGCCGAGATGGGCTCGACGCATCCGTTCGCGAACGCGGTGCTCCGCGCGGCGCGTGCGCGGGAGGTGAAGCCCGAGAGCGTGCGCAGCGCGATCGGTCACTCGGGCCTCGGCGTGACCGCGCTCGTCGGCAACGGCGAGCGCGTCGTCGTCGGCAGCCGCGCATTCCTCCTCCAGGAGAAGATCAGCGTCGCGGTCGCCGACGCGCGCATCTCCGAGCTCGAGGCGCAGGGGCGGAGCGTGCTCCTCGTCGCGGTCGCCGAGAAGCTCGTCGGCCTCCTCGCGCTCCAGGACGGTCTCCGCCCGGGGGCACGGGCGGCGATCCATCGCTTGCATGATGCAGACATCGAGCCCGTCCTCCTCAGCGGCGAGGCCCGCGACACGTGCGAGAGCCTCGCGCGCTCGCTCGACATCGACCACGTCCGGCCCGAGGTCCTCCCGGCCGATCGCGGCGCCGAGGTCCGCGCGCTCGCCGACGGCGGCCACGTCGTCGCGGCCGTCGGGCATCCTTCGACGGACGACGGCGCGCTCGGCGCGGCCGACGTCGCGGTCGCGATGAGCGCAGCCGGATCCGCGCCGGGCGAGTGGGGCGTCGCGCTCGCGTCCGACGACGTTCGCGACGCGGCGCTCGCGCTCGCGATTCCGCGCGCGTGCCGCGAGCGCAGCCGGACCGCGCTCGCGATCGGCGCCGGCGCTCAGGCGCTCGCGACGCTGGGGGTGGCGTTCGGGGTCCTTCCCGCCGCCTCCGTCCCCGTGCTCGGGGCCGTCGTCGCCGTCGTCGTCGTCGCGCTCGTCCGCGACGTCACGGCCGTCACGCCGGCTTCGCGGGGCTGACCGCGCCGGGGACGAACCCGGCTTTCTCGATCGCCGTCCGCGCGGTCGCGACGGTCTGCTGCTCGTCGGGGCCGGTCTCGACGGTCGCCCGTCCGACTTCCACGGACGAGGTCGCGACGCCGGCGCGGGTCAGCGCGTTCCGGACGGCGTTGACGCATCCCCCACAGGTCATCCCCTCGATCGCGATCACGACGGCCATGAGGATTTCCTAGCGAATGCGACACCAGGCTACAAGCCGCCGTCCCCCGGGGAGGGACCGCTATCGGGTCGGTTCCGACACGGGCCGGCGAGGCCCGACCGAGCCCCGAAAGCTGTGTCTTCCCACCGCGTCCGCCGATATCCTTCCATCCGGACCCGGCGGCATCGTCCGGTCTGGTCCCGGCTCTCCGTCTCGCGGAGGCTGCCAGGGAGTCGTGGGTGACGCGTGGCCGATCTCGTCAAGTCTTCCAAAGCCGGTGACGAAGCGGGCCCCCAGTCCCGGGTGGGCGCCGTCATCAAGGGCAAGTGGAAGATCGACTCCCTCCTCGGCGTCGGTGGCATGGCGGCCGTCTTCGCGGCTTCCCACCGTAACGGCCAGCGCGCGGCGCTGAAGATCCTCCACGCCGACTTCGCGCGCGAGAAGACGATCTGCGAGCGCTTCCTCCGTGAGGCGTACGTCTCGAACAAGGTCAATCACTCGGCGACGGTGCAGGTCCTCGACGACGACATGACGGAGGCCGGCGAGCCGTTCCTCATCATGGAGCTGCTCGAGGGCGAGACCGTCCGCGACGCGTGGAAGAAGTCGGGGCGCACGATGCCGGTCGGCCGCGTGCTCCAGATCTGCGAGCGCGTCGTCGACTGCCTCGCGTCGTGTCACGCGATCAAGGTCATCCACCGCGACCTCAAGCCGGCGAACATCTTCATCACGAACGAAGGCGAGATCAAAGTGCTCGACTTCGGCGTCGCCCAGATGCGCGACGCCACGACGGAGCGCACCGCGACCGGCACCGCGCTCGGAACGCCCGCGTACATGTCGCCGGAGCAGGCGATGGGCCTCGTCGATCAGCTCGACGGTCGCGCGGACCTGTTCTCCGTCGGCGCGATGATGCACGCGCTCATCACCGGTCACCGCATCAACAACGGCCGGACCGAGCAGGAAGCGCTCGTGATGGCGGCGACGAAGCCCGTGCCGTCCGTCGCGCGTCTCGCGCCGAACCTGCCGATCGAGCTGATCAAGGTCATCGACAAGTCGCTCGCGTGGGATCGCCGGAACCGGTTCCAGGACGCGCGCGAGATGCAGAAGGCGCTCCTCGAGCTGATGCCGTCGAACGGCGTCTCGCCCCTCGCCGGAAAAGCGCCGCCGCGACCGCACGAGGTCGTCGCCGTCCCGCCTCCGCCCCAGATGCCGGCGGCGACGCCGGTGACCCCGCAGGTCGCGCCGCCGCCGGTGTCGAAGCAGATGCCGATGCAGCCGCAGGCGCTCCCGTCGACGGGCGGGATGCCGGCCGTCGTCGCGCCGGTCGCGCCGGTCGCCCAGCCGCCTGCCTTCGATCCGCTCGTAGGCTTCACGCCGAGCGCGCCGCCCGTCGCGCCGCCGCCGCGCGGCGCATCGCTCCCGCCCCCCGCCGTGGCGGGCGCGCCGGAGATCCCCGAGAACGATCCGCGCGTGCAGGCGCTCCGCGACCTGATGAAACACTTCGACCGGCTCCTGCCGAGCGTGCGTCAGTTCGGGTGGTCGCATCCGGCGACCGAGCGCGCGCTCCGCACGTGTCACGAAGGCTTCGCCGAGGCGCTGCGGCTGACGCCGCAGCTCGTCGACTGGACGATCCGTCCGTACTCGCTGATGGGGTTCGGGCACACGGTCTGGGAGCCCACCGCGCCGTGGGACGCGATCCCGTACAACCTCTTCGCGTGCGGCATGCGCACGATGCGGCTCGAGCAGGGGCTCGGCCTCGACGAGATGCGTGAGCTCTTCACGCTCTTCATGCTCGACCCGGGCCGCGACCTGCCTCCCGAGGACGACCTCGCCGCCGCGTTCTGGGAGAAGGCGCTCCCGCACGTGGTCTACGAGTGCGTCGACGCGTTCGCCGAAGGTGACGCGGCAGAGCGTGAAGCGTTCTACGGCGAAGCCGACGAGCTCGAGCAGCTCGCCGAGCGCGCCGCACGCGACAAGACGAGCGCGATCGAGGCGAAGGCGATGGCGCTCTCGACCGACGACGCAGCGCTCGGCGCCCGTCGCGAGCGATCGCCGTTCGCCCTCGACGAGCAGATGAAGACCGGGGTCGCGCCGCAGCTCGAGATCCCGCGCGACAAGTGGGCCGAGCGCTACGTCGACGCCCTCGTCGAGGGCTACCTCGACGCCGCGACGAATCGCGACGCGCCGCTCGTCCTCGCGTCGCTCCGGAAGTCGACCGCCGACCTCGCCGTCGCCGGCCGCGTCGGCGTCGCGATCCAGCTGCAGGCCGCGCTCGTCGAGCGCATCCGCCAGCGTGTCCAGGCGCCGGAGAACCAGGCGAAGCTCGCGCTCGCGCTCGTCAACGCGATGTTCGGCGGCGAGACCCTCGAGCTCGTGCTGAAGCGCCTCCGCGACGACGCGGCGAGCATCGAGCCGTTCACGCGCATCCTCGGGATGCTCTCGCCGAACGAGCTCCCGACCGTGCTCGCCAATGCCCGCGACTGCAACGTGCCGCAGCTCGAGCGGCTCCTCCTCGCCTACCTCGAGAAGCACATGGCGGGGCGCGAGGCCGAGATCGCCGCCGGCGCGCCAGGCGCGGAGCAGGACAACGCCTCGTTCCTCCTCCAGCTCCTCGCGCGCGCGAACACGCCCGCGTCGCGCGCGGCGCTCGGCCAGCTCGCGCAGCACGAGGACGTGAACGTCCGCGTCGAGGCACGCGTGCTCGTCGCCGGCTCGCAGGAGCAAGCGCAGGGCGAGCTCATCGCCCTCCTCGAGAACCCCTCGCCGTTCGCGCGGATCGCCGCGCTCCGCGTGATCACGCGCTACGGCGTCCGCAACGCGTGGCCGACCGTCGCGCGCATCATCGGCGGGAAGTCGTTCAACGAGCTCGGCAACGACGAGCGTCGCGAGCTGCTCCGCGCGTGCCTCGCGCTCTCGCCCGAGCGCGGAGAGCCGCTCGTCCTCGACATCGCGAAGAAGGGTGGCGTCCTCGTCAGCGAGAACCGAGAGGCGACGCGCGCGCTCGCTGCCGAGCTGCTCGGGGATCTCTCCCGCTCGCGTCAGGTCGCCGTCGCGCTCTCCGAGCTCGCCCAGAGCCGGTGGGGCGTGTCGGACGAGACGAAGACCGCCGCCGCGAACGCGGCGAAGAAGATCGGTCAGCGCCTCGTCTCGCCGGGAGGTGCCTCCGCATGACGATGCGGCTCGACATCGTCACGAACGACTCGGGCGAGCTCGTCCGGCGCGAGCACGCGCGCGAGCTCGGCGCGAGCGTCGTCATCGCGATCTACCGGCTCGCGAAGCTCGCGCAGGTCCACGACCTCACGAACCAGGCGTTCACGCGTCAGCTCGAGCAGACGCACCAGATGATCGGCGAGTACTGCCTGC
Source organism: Polyangiaceae bacterium (assembly GCA_039809485.1). Lineage (GTDB taxonomy): Bacteria > Myxococcota_A > Polyangia > Polyangiales > Polyangiaceae > Labilithrix. The sequence goes on from JBDHVE010000157.1 coordinate 5,536, forward strand.
GCGCCGGCACGAACGTCAGCATCCTCTTCGCGCACAAGGCAGTGTTCGTCGCGGGACAGCTCCTCAAGGGGTCGCGGTCGACCTACGAAGCCGCGAGCGAGCTCGGCGACATCTTCGAGCGCCTCGGCGGCTCCGATCTCTACGTCCAGCGCGACGTCACGCGCGAGGAGCTCCTCGCCTTCGCGGAGCAGATCTCGATCGGCTTCCGCTCCGCGCCGGGATCGTTCCGCTCGCCGACCCCGAAGATCCGCCTCCGCGCCGTCACCGATGCCGCGCGCCTCCGCGGGCTCGAGCTCGAGAACCTCTCGCCCGAGCAGCGCATCGTCCGCACGTACGCGTCGGCGGTGGTCATCATGCGGCGGTTCTTCGAGGACCTGCAGCAGAGCCGCTACATCCTCCCGCGCCGGATCAAGCGCATCGCGCAGAGCCTGGTCGACCTCTCCGAGGGCTCGACCCCCGCCTTCCTCGGAGTCACCGAGGTCCGGAACGCGAACTTCGACGAGGCGGGGCGCGCCGCGAACACCGCCATCCTCGCCGTCTCGATGGCGCGCGAGGTCACGAACGACCGCGCGACGCTCGCACAGATCGCGATGGCCGCGATGATGCACGACGTGGCGCGGCCGCGCGCGCTCGCGCTCGCGTCGTCCGGCGGTCCGGCGATGCCCGGCATGCAGGGCCCGTCCACGCTGAGCGAGGACCAGGAGGACCGCCTCGCGGCAGGATCCGCCGCCGTCCTCACGGCGCTCGGTCGCGTGAACGAGCCTTCGATCACACGCACGGTGCTCGCATTCGAATCGCTCTGGCTCCGTCGTCAGACCTGGCTCGGCCCGGTCTACTGGGGTGCGCGCCCGCCGACGCTCCACGCGAAGATGATCGCGATCGCGCGTCGATACAACGACCTGCTCACGCCCGAGCCGGGGCTCCAGCCGCCGACGCCCGACTACGCCGTCGCGCAGCTCGCCGAGGAGCTGAGCGATCCGCAGGACCGGCTCGTGCTCCGGATGCTCGTCTCCGCGCTCGGACTCCTGCCGCTCGGCACCGTGGTGCAGCTCGACACGGGCGAGATCGCCGAGGTCATCCGCGGCTCGAAGAGCGCGGCGGAGAAACCGCGGATCGCGATCGTGATGGATGCGCACGGCACCACGCTGCCGAAGCCGATGGAGATCGAGCTCGCGCAGGACACGCGGCGCAACGTCTCGCGTGTCGTCAGCGTCGACGGATGGCGGAAGGGCCTCGCGCTCAAGCAGGACGCCTTCGGGACCGGCGAGGACGGAGGCTACGTCTCGGACAGCGACGCGCCTCCGCCGCCTCCGCAGCCTGCGCCGATGCCAGCGATCTCGCCGCTGTCGCCCGCTCCGATGCCGATCCCCGGCACTCACCCGCCGGCCGGCGCGGTGTCGAACGCGCCCGCCGCGCGCGCCCAGTCCGACGCCTTCGCGTCGTGGGCCGACGCGGAGCCCGAGCCGCCGCCGCGTCGCGACAGCGCGAGCAGCATCTCCGGCGAGCACAACTCGAGCTCGCTTCCTTCGATGGGCTCGAGCCCCTCCGCCGTGGGCGAGGCGATGGGGCGGATGATCAACGACTCGCTCCGTCCGCCCGCGGTGGCGCCGCGCGACGTCGACCGCACCGTGATGCAGCCGCAGGGCGACGAAGCGTTCGGCGCGCGTCCGTCCGCACGCGAGCCCACCGCGCGCGGCAACCTCACCACGACGCCGCTTCCGCACGTGCTCGTCTACATGCTCGATCACGGCCTCTCCGGCAGCGTCGTGTTCGAGGGCGGCGAGGGCGAGGACGTCATCTACTTCGTCCGGGGCGTGCCCGCGAAGGCCAAGCTCGCGTCGCAGTTCGCTGCGCTCGGCGAAGTCCTCGTCGACGCGGGCGCGCTCGACCAGGGGACGGTCGATCATGCCGTCGCGGCGGCACGGCAGGAGCGCGTCCTCGTCGGCGAGTACCTCGTCTCCGCCGGCCTGCTCGAGCCGGAGGCGATCCGCTGGGCGCTCGAAGCGCAGCTGCTCCACCGCGTCGCGCACCTCACCAACCTCTCGCCGGACGTGACGTATGCGTACTACCGCGACGTCGACGTCCTCGAGGGGTGGGGCGGCGGCGAGGTCGCGATCAGCTCTGCGCTGAGCCCGATCCTCGCGAGCGTGCGTCACTGGACCGACCGCGCGCGCGTTCGCGCGACGCTGAGCCGGATCGGCAAGCACCCGCTCGTCCTCCACGAGGACGCGGATCTCTCGCAGCTCGCGCTGACCGAGCAGGAGCGCGCAGCGCTCGAAGCGATGGCGAGCGAGCCGATGACGCTCGCGGTGCTCGGCACGCGCGGCGTCGCCGACGACGAGTCGGTCGCCTCGCTCGTCTATGCGCTGGCGGTCACGCGGCAGTTCGCGTTCAAGGGCCAGAAGAAGGGGCCGATGGCGGCGCGCGGCGAGCTCCTCGCGAAGGCGACGTCGAATCTTCCCGGCGGAGCGCTCGGTGCCCTCAGCTCGAGTGGGATCCCCGTCGCGTCGGGATCGGTGTCGATGCAGGCGGCGGCTCCGGTCGCGCCGTCCGTCTCGCAGTCGCGTCCCGCGATTCCGGTCTCGCAGCCGATGCCGGCCGCGGCCGCGGCCGCGTCGCCGTCGCACGGCGGCGGCGTCCCGATTGCCGCGAAGGCGCCGTCGGGAGCGGCACCCGCTGCGCGTGCGGGCTCTCCGTCCGGCAGCGCGCCGGTGGCGTCGCCGCGTCCGATCGCGCCGGCCGCGCGGCCCGCGGCGCCGGGCCAGCGTGTCGCGCCGCAGATCCGGCCGATCACCGCGAAGAAGAGCACGGTCGTCGGTCTCCAGCCCGCGCAGCCGAGCGGGACGCGCGGCCCCGCGCCTTCGCAGCCGCCGATCCGCGTCCCGGCGCCGAACAACGCTCCGCCGGCCGGCGCGCCGGGCGCAGACGACCTCGACGAAATGAAGACGATCGCGTTCGCGCCGAGCGACGCGAGCAAGCTCGTCGCGCAGTTCCAGGCGAAGCACGCGGCGAAGCCGGCCGCGCTCGGCTCGCGTCCGGCGCCCGCGCAGCGGCCCGCGCCGGGGCTCCCGAGCAAAGCGGCCGCCCCTCGTCCGGCGGCGCCTGCACCGGCGAAGCCGAACGCGACCGCCTCGCAGGCCCTCCCGGCGAGCATGACGGCGCAGACGCAGCCGAGCGCGTTCGAGCCCGCAGACCTCGGCGACGACGCGTTCGGTGACATCCCGCCCGACGCCGATGCCGCCCAGGAAGCGATGACGGACTTCCGGATGGCGGAAGCGGCGCTCCAGCGGAACGACACGCGCGCCGCCCTCGAGCTCGCGCAGAAGGCCGCCGCCGGCGACCCGAGTCAGTTCGACTACGTCACGCTCGTCGCGTGGATCCAAGCGCTCGGCGGCAGCCCGGCGACGATGGAGCAGTCGATCCGCGAGCTCACCCGCGTGCTCATCGAGGATCCGTCGAACGAGCGCGCGCTCTTCTATCGCGGCAAGCTCTTCGCGCGGACGAGCCGCCTCCAGGAGGCGCTGAACGACTTCAGCGATCTCCTCTCGGCGAACCCGCAGCATCGCGAGGCCGCGATGGAGCTGCGGCTCGTGAAGCAGCGGATCGGCTGATTCACGCGGGCGGTCGCATCGGACGCGAGGGCATCGGCTGCGTGCGGTACGCCTGCTGGACGACCTGGCGCAGCGTCGCGAGCTTCTGCGCGCGCGCGGGATCCTTCGGGGGGCCGAGCCGTGCGACCTGGGCGATCTCGCCCTGCGCCCGCCACGCCGGCGTGTCGGGGATCCCGAACGCGTTCCGGAACGCTTCGCCCATCTCGAATGCGGTCGCGAAGCGGTCGGCCGGCTTCTTCGCGAGCGCGCGCTCGAAGAGGCGGTCCGTCACCGGCGGGGCCTGTGGGACCAGGGACCGGAACGGAGGCGGCGGGGTCTCGACCTGATCCATCCGCAGCGCGAACTCGCTCTTCTCGGAGGGCAGGAAAGGAGGACGCCCCGCCAGCATCTCGTACAGGACGATCCCTGCAGAATACAAATCACTTCGGCCGTCGAGCGGCAGGCCGAGGACCTGCTCCGGCGACATGTACGCGCCCGTTCCCGGCGCGAGCTCCTGGGGCGAGGGCGCTTTCGCGCCGTGCTGCGGGCGGACGAGGTGAGCGATCCCGAAGTCCGTCAGCTTCACGATCCCGTCGCGGCGGATCATGATGTTCGACGGCTTGATGTCGCGGTGGACGATGCCGAGCGCATGCGCGGCCGCGAGCGCCCCGAGCAGCTGCTGGAAGTAGTACCAGGCCCGCTGGAACGCGAGCCCGGGGAGCGCGCCGCGCCCTGCGAGCCGCTGGCGCGCGACGTTGCGGGCGATCACGTCCTCGAGCGTGTCGCCATCCACGTACTCCATCGCGAGGATCGGCGAGGGGCCCGGGCCCGGCGTCGGCATCCCGGGCGCCGGCACCGCTGCCGTGACGGGGACACCGGCGAGGGTCGGCGTCCACGTGAAGAGCTCGTGGAAGCGGACGACGTTCGGGTGCTCGAGGAGGCGGAGGGCTTCCGCCTCGTTCTGGAAGAACGCCCGGATCTCGGGCTGGATGCTCGCCTGTGGCTTGAGCTGCTTCAGTGCGAGCGGAACCGGAGGCTCGTTGCCGCGCGGCCCGTTCGGGTCCCAGAAGAGCCACGCCCGGTACACGGATCCCATCGCGCCCGACCCGATCCGGTCCTGCACCACGATCTTCCCGTAGCCGCGGTCGATGTGTGTCCCCGGCCCGAGGACCCGGCCCTCGGACCGCGAAGGCTGCAGGCTGCGGCAGCGCGGACAGACGACCACGCCCTCTTGCAGGCTGAGCTGACACTGGGGACAGAGGGACACGCTCCTCGGTCTTACCTCACAAGCGCGGGCGAATCACGAAACGGGCCTCTCGCCGGCCTGGTCCGAGCGCCACGTTCGCGTCAAACTCCAGAGGTGGATGCTTCGGCCTCTCTGCTCGTGGTCGCTTCGGAGCCGCTCGGCGCCGAAGAGGACCTCGCGCCGGTGCCGGACTTCCGTTACGTCGGCCTCGAGCCGGTCGAGCCCGCGCAGGCTTCGGCCGCCGCGGTCGCGTTCGGCGCGTTCGCGAGCGCGACGGTCAGCCTCGCGGGCGCGGACACGCGGCACGCGCTCCTCGCCGGTGCGCTCTCGTCGGCGTTCGCGGCGGTGGCGATGCGCGGCGCCGCCGCGGCGCGGGCCCCCGAGCGCGGCAGCGCGCGGATGGCCGTCGTCCCGTGGGGCGTCCTCGTCGACCGCGACGAGACCCCACGCATCCTCCGGTGGGCCGCGGTGAAGCGCGTCGACGTCGTTCCCGCGGTGAAGACGCTGTTCGCGAGGCGGAAGGCGAGCCGCGTCGTCGTCGAGACGTCGCACGAGCGGTTCGAAGGCGAAGCGCGCGGCGCCGCTCCGCTCGAGCGACTCGTCACCCATCTCGAGGCCTACGCGCTCGAACAAGCCGCTCCGATCGCGCTCGGCCTCGAGCCGCTCGCGACCGCGTCGCTCGAAGAGGGCGACCGCCCGAGCTCGCCGCTCGTCGCGTCGAACGTGGTGGTCGATCCCGACGAGCCCTTCTTCGAGCCGCTGCTCGGCGCCGCGCGCGAGTTCCTCCGGACCGCCAACGCGAACGCGATGCTCGGCCTCGCCTCGTCCGACTACCGTCACACGTCGCACCGCTCCGCGACGCCTTCCGCCGTCGAGCTCCTCCGGCGCGTCCTCGCCGCGCGGAGGCGGACCGCGGCCGACGCGCGGGCGTTCGCCGCCGTGCTCGCCGCCGAGCTCGGTGCGGTCGCGCTCCGGCCGGAGCTCGTCGCGCTCACCCAGAGCCCGCATCCCTTCGTCGCCGCCGTCGCGAAGCAGGCCGCGCGGAAGCTCGGCGTCCAGCGCGCCCGGACCGGCACGCTCGACGAGGTCGCTCCGTTCCTCTGGGAAGCCGACCGCGGCCGTCTCGAAGCGTGGCTCGGACCCGCGTGAGGCCGAGACCGGTGTAGACTGCCGGGCCTGATGGCGAAGATCTCCCGGACCGTCACCGACGACCTGCGTGGCGCGCGGCTCGACAAGGCGATGGTCACCCTGTTCGAAGGTGCGTCCCGAGCCCGCGTGAAGCGCGCAATCGAGAGCCGCGAAGTGCGCGTGAACGGACGAGGCCTCGCGAAGGGAGGCGTCGTGAACCCCGGCGACGTCATCGAGGTCGAGGAGTCGCTCGTCGCGGGCGCCGAGGGCCCGTGCGTCCCGGAGCCGGACGCGAAGCTCGTCGAGCTGTTCGCCTCGGCGGGCGTTCTCGTCCTCGACAAGCCCGCCGGGCAGCCGACTGCGCCGCTCCGCGACGGCGAGACCGGCACGCTCGCGAACGCGCTCGTCGGTCACCACCCCGAGGTGGCGGGCTTCGGCTACTCGCCGCGCGAGCCCGGGATCGTCCACCGCCTCGACACCGAGACGTCCGGCGTCGTCGTCGCCGCGCGCACGGAGGCGGCGTTCGGGACGCTTCGCGCCGCGCTGCAGGACGAGCGGATCGAGAAGGAGTACCTCCTCGTCTGCGCCTCCGAGAACCTCCCGGATCAGGGCACGATCGAGTACCCGATCGCGAACCACCCGAAGGACAAGAAGCGCGTCTATCCGTGCATCCATCCGCGTGACGTCATGCGGTACGCGCCGCGGCCGGCCGTCACGTCGTTCACGGTGGAGAAGCGCGCCGGCAGCTACGCTCTCGTTCGCGCCCACGCGGCACGTGCCGTCCGGCACCAGATCCGCGCGCACTTCGCGGCGCTCGGGCATCCGCTCGTGGGCGACGCGCTCTACGGCGGAGCACCGGCCGAAGGGCTCGCGCGCCACGCGCTCCACGCCGCGCGCGTCTCGTTCGACGGTGACGGCGACGCGAGCCTCGCGTTCGACGTGACCTCGCCGCTGCCGGCGGACATGGCGTCGCTCGTCGGTTAGTCGGAGACGCCGGTTCCGAACGCGAGGACGACCGCCGTCACGTTGAAGAACGCGTCGGCGTCGCGCACGTTGCGCGCGATCTCGCCGAACACGCACGCGCCGGCGAAGGGCGCGCCGAGGTGCTCGCGGATCTGCACGGGCTCCTCGGGGAAGCCTTCTCCGAGCGCGCCGAGCCGACCGCTGCAACCGAGGACGAGCGCGCCCGCGAGCTTGCCTCCGGCGCGGTGCGCCGCCGTCGTCGCCGCGTCGCGCGAGGCGTGCAGCAGATCAGCAGGCGTACCGTGCATGATCCGGACGCGCGAGCCCTCGGCGATCGACGCCGAGAGCTGGATCGAGCCGTCCGCGAGGATCGCGTAGGGCGTGCGTGCGACGAGCTCGCGGCTCGGCTCCTCGGGACGGACCGCCGGCGCGCTCGCGCTCCGCGTGCGGAACGCGCCGCTCGGCTCCTCGACGATCCCGAGCGGGAAGTGATTGGCGAAGTGGAGGACGAGCGCACGCGGGTCCGTCGGGAGGGGAAGGGGAGAGCGCCCCGCGTCCTCGCGCCAGACCTCGAGCGCGGGTCGTCCGTCGATCGTGTGGACGAGCGGGCCCTCCGCGCGTGTCACGACCCGCTGGGGGCCGAGCGGACGCCAGCCGTGGCGCGCGGCGATGCCGACCGGTGCACGCGTGCACAAGCCGACGAGCACGACGCGATCCTTCTGGAAGTCGTGGCCGTCGAGGACGCGCGCGCGATCGAAGGTCAAGTCGTCGCCGGTCAGCCCGCCCGCGAGCTGGGTGCCGGCTCCGGCGCCCTTGCGTACGGCCGCGACGAGCGCATCTCCGTCGACGATCCCGGGCGCGAAGACGAGGCAGGCATGGTGCGGGTAGCCGCACGAGGACGCCTTCACCGCCTCGCGCGCGATCTCCTCGGCGGCGGGGACCACGGCGAGCATGTCGGTCGAGGACACGTCCGCGGATCGGACGGCGATCTCGACCTCGCCGCCGAGCAGCACGACGGACGCTCCCCGATGGCTGTAGCCCGAGGAGCCGAAGACGGCGCCTCCCGCCGTCCCGCCGACGAACGGAACCGCCCCGAGCTCGGCGCGGAGCACCGCGGGCGTCTCCTCGAGGTCGGGGTAGCCCACCGAGACGAACACGATCGCGAGCCGCGGCGCCGCGTCGCCGAGCGCCTCGCGTGCGACGGAAAGCGCGCGTCGAAGTGCTTCGGCGGCACTGGCCGCATCGCTCAATCCGGAACCGAAACGGACCATGATCCCGCCCCCGCAGAACCGTTGAACGTTCGACTATAGCGGCATCCGCCCGGCCTGGGCAGCGCCCGCGAGGACAGAGCGCGAGAGGAGCTTTGCACCTTTCGATCAGGTTGGCGATCAGGTTGGCGATCAGGTCGGCTCGAACGAGCTCGAGCGTTCGAGAGCGAGCGGGAGCAGCCCGCCAACTTGCTTCTTGGCCCGATCTAGGGCTTCTCTCGGCTCTCCCGACTCGCCGTCCCCCACCGTCTTCGCCCATCCATGCCGTCCCCGCTACTCCCCGCCCGCCTCCTCCGTCGCGTCCCCCTCCTCGCGCTCGTCGCGCTCGCCGCCTCCGGCCTCGCCGTCGCGACCGAGGCCTCGATTGCGCGCGACCCGGGCGAGCTCGCCGGGATGCTCGCGGAGGCGACCGGGATGGTGGTCCAGCCGGCGGACGTGCGGTGGGAGCCCTCGCAGGGAGCGACCGAAGACCTCCTGTTCGGTCGGTTCGTTCTCTATCTCGGGAGCACGACGCCGGGAGGACCGCGCGACGTCTTCCGCGCCCGCGTCCGAGTGACGCCGGAAGGCACGCCGCTCGACGTCTCGCGGGTGTCGAACCTGACCTCGACGCCGCTCGGCGACGATCACGCGCTCGTCGTCCGCGGGACGCACGCCGCGTACGCCACCTTCGCGTTCGGCCAGGAGCAGAGCGTCACCGTGCTCGACCTCGCCGGCGAGGGTGCGCAGAACGTCACGAAGAAGGTCCACGATCGCGCGATGGCGTGGGTCACGAACCTGCAGCAGACCGGCAGCGGCGAAGGCATCGGTCGCGTCGACGTGACCCTCGACCAGCCGGCCGTCCGCGTGGGCCTCGCGATCGAGCCGGACGAGAAGACGCTCGTCGTCGAGCTCGCCGACGACGAACGCGCGCGCACACCTTCGCGCGTCGCGAAGATGGACCTCGAGAAGGGCGAGCTCACCGTCGCGCCGAGCGGCCTCCACGCCGAGGCCGGGCGACATCTGCCGAAACGGCTCGTCTTCTGGGCGGTCGACACCGTCCGCGCCGTGCCGTGGATCGGGCCGGCACCGATCGCGTGGCTCGAGGAGCGCACGTTCGCGGTGCGCGACGCGCTCCGCCAGACCGCGTTCCGGGTGACCGGCGGCGGCGAGGCGCTCGCGGCCGCCGAGCCGGAAGGCCCCGGCGCGAAGGAAGCGGCCGCCGCCGTCGCCGTCCTCGACGGATCGCAGGCCGGCGCCGACGTCGCGTCCTTCCCGCCCCCGCCGATCAAGTCGATCTGGAAGACGCCCGAGCAGGGCGAGGGCCAGTGGACGCCGCCGAAGCAGCCGTGGATCAAGCGACTGCCGACCTACCAGGGGCTCGAGGCGCCGCCTTCGCCCTTCTACACGACCTTCGTCCGGCCCGACGAAGAGCGCCCCTACACGAAGGTGCTCCTCGTCGCGATGGACATGCGCCAGCTCGATCTCGACATGGAAGCCGGGAGCGAAGACCCGAAGCCGCTCGTCGGTCCGCCCGGGAAGGGACGCATCCCGCGCGACCCCGCGGTCTACACGCGGATCGCGGCGGCCTTCAACGGCGGCTTCAAGACCGAGCACGGCAACTACGGGATGATGGTGCAGAAGCGCGTCCTCCTCCCGCCCGTCGCGGGCGCCGCCACGGTCATCGTGACGAAGGACAACCACGTCGGGATGGGCTCGTGGGGTACGGACAAGGACGTCGGTGGCATCCGCGACGTCGAGACCCCGGACATCGTCTCGTTCCGTCAGAACCTCGATCCGCTCGTCGAGAACGACAAGGTGAACCCGTCGAACCGTGGCCTCTGGGGGTTCACGCTCCCGGGCACGAGCATGCAGACGGAGCGCTCGGGCATCTGCATCACGAGCGCGGGACACTTGTATTATGCATGGGGCGACGACGTCTCCGCCACGACGCTCGGCAAGGGGATGAAGATGGCGGGGTGCATCTACGGGATGCACCTCGACATGAACCCGCACCACACCGGGCTCATCTTCACGAACATCACCGAGCTGAAGGGCCGTAACTACAAGTCCGAGCTGCTCTCGAAGGACATGGAGATCATGCCGGACCGTTACATCGAGTACGCGCCGAAGGACTTCTTCTTCGTCGCGCTGCACGATCCGACGCCGCCTTCCCTCGAAGGCGCGACGTGGGAGCCGGATCCCGGCGTGCAGCCTGCGCCGGCCTGGATGCCGGGCCTCTGGCGCACGAAGAGCGGCGCGGTGGAGCTCTCCGTCGTCGAGCCGGGACGCGCGACGTTCCGCCTCCGCGCCGGGACGAAGGAGCCGGACCTCAAGGCGGGCGGGAAGGGAAGCGCGGAGGTCGCCGCCGACGATGCGCAGCGCGTGCTCTTCGCGCTCACGCTCGGCGCCTCGACGGAGAAGCATCCGCGCGGCCTCGTGACCGACGGGCGCGTCGCGCTGCCGGTCTCCGACGCCGACGGGAGCGCCGCGCTCGTCGCGAGCGAGGAAGGGCAGCTCGCGATCCTTCCGGCGAAGGATGCCTTCGCGACGACGCGCGCCGGCCTCACGTCCGGGCGCTACGACGCGATCGAGCTCCCGTGGCTCTTCGACGACGAATCGAAGCACGCGTCCCACCCGCCTCCGCACGGCCATGCCGTCGCGGCGCTCGGGACGACGCCGCAGGGCCGCTTCTACGTCGCGCGCGCGGAAGCGGGCACCGCGACGGACGGCGTCACCGCGGTGCTCCGCAAGGTGGGCTGCTCGCGCGCCGTCCTCCTCGACCGCGGCACCGGCGGGCACGGCGTCAGCTACCGCGCGGGCACGCCGAACCCTCCGCGCTCCCGCTACGACGAGTCCACCGTCTACGCGATGAGCAAGCCGCTCCTCCCGCGCGGGTTCAAGTTCGAGCCGGTGCACCCGGTCGAGCCGCCGGCGCCGAAGAAGAAGTAGTCAGTTCGTCGCGGGCGCTTCGTTCGACGTCGGCGACGTCGGCGCTTCCGGCTTCTCGGCCGCGGGCGCCTCGGCCGGCTTCTCCGTCGTCGTGCTCTCGCCGCTCGGGAGCGCGTTCGTCGTGACCGGCGCGGGCGCGCGGTCGTCGTGGACGTCGCTCGTGCCCTCGTCGGCCTCGACGTTCGGCGCGTTGTAGCGCGGGGGCTCGCCGGGCTTCGAGTAGTCGATCCAGAACGCGCTCGCGTCGCGCACGTCCATGTGCACGAAGGTGCTGTTCGGGTAGTAGCCGCAGCCGGTGTTCTTCAGCGTGCGGCAGAAGTCGCGCACCGCCTCGTTCGGCACGCCGACGATCCGGAAGTCGATCGCCTTGCCGTGATTGTGGTTCGAGTGCGGCGTGTACTGCGTCGGCGTGAACGGACGGAAGCCGCTCACGATCTCGATCTTGCGGCTGCCGAAGTGGTTCGACACCGCCGAGAGGAGCGCGAGCAGGCGCGGCTCGATCGGGTGGTTCGCGCCCGTCGGCGACCGCATGAGCTTCTCGAACGACTTGAGCGCGGCCGCAGAGACCTTGCCGCCGCGCTTCTCCGAGATCCGGACGTCGGCCTCTTCCGTGGTCGCGATGCGCTTCACGTGGACGACGCCGGGGGTCTTCGGCTTCATCGCGTACGTGACCGGCTCGCTCTTCCGCTCGCGCTTCGGGTCCTTCCCGTCCCTCTCGAGGCGCGCGACGCGGGTGCCTTCCTTCTTGGTCGGCTCGTCCTTGTCCTTGCCCTTCGACGCCTTCGCGTCCTCGGCGGGCTTCGGGATCGTGAGGACGTCGCCGATCTGGAGGCTCTTGCCGCTCGTCAGGTGGTTGGCCTCGAGGATCGCCTTCTTGCTCACCCGGTAGCGGTTCGCGATCGCCTCGAGCGTGTGCCCCTTCGCGACCGTGTGATGGATCATCTCGGCCCGCGCGACGCTCGGGAGAGCGAGCGCGAGGCCGAGGGAGAGGGCCAGCGATGAGGTCACGAACCCGGCGGCGCCGAAACGCATGAGGCCTCGATTGGCACAGTCGCCGGCCGGGCGGAAGAGTTCCGTGCGCCCGCGACGGTCACCTCATCCACGAGCTCGTGATCTCGCGAGGTTGCCTCGACCGCGGAGGCTCATCCGTTCGCTGTCGCACCACGTGCGTCGGCACCCTCGGAATCGCCCGCGCAGAGGCACCGACTTTTTGACGGGGCGTGTTCCGGACTGCCACACTTTGTTGCGAAATGCTCGGCGAAGGGAAGAACCTGGTCGGAGTCGACATCGGGGCGAGCGCCATCAAGGTGGTGCAGCTGAAAGAGTCCCGGAAAAAGCTCCAGGTCGTGCGGTACGGGTTCGTCCCGCTCCCCGCCCAGACCATCATCGACGGCCACGTGATGAACTCGGGGGCGGTCGTCGAGGGTCTGATGAAGATCTTCACCGACTGCAAGATCTCCCAGAAGGACGTCGCGATCGGTGTCTACGGGCAGAGCGTGATCGTCCGGAAGATCACCGTCCCGATCATGACGAACGAGGAGCTGGAGGAGCAGATCGGCTGGGAGGCCGAGCAGCACATCCCGTTCGACATCAAGGTCATGTCGATCGATTACGAGGTCCTCCGTCGCCGCCCCGAGGCGGGCCAGATGGATCTCCTCCTCGTCGCGGCGAAGAAGGACGAGATCAACGACTACGCGGCGATCGTGCGCGAGGCGAAGCTGAAGCCCGTCATCGTCGACATCAACGCCTTCACGATCCAGAACATCTTCGAGCACCAGCAGGGGCTCCCCAACGACGGAACGATCGCGCTCCTCAACGTCGGCGCGGCGGTCTCGTCGCTGAACATCGTCTCGAAGGGCGTGAGCGCCTTCACGCGCGAGATCACGAACGCCGGGAACTCCATCACCGAGGAGATCCAGAAGCAGTGCAACGTCCCGTTCGAGCAGGCCGAGGCCTACAAGTGCGGCGGCGGCCCGACGGACATCGTTCCGCAGGAAGTGCACCAGATCATCCAGTCGGCATGTGACGCGCTGGCTGGCGAGATCCAGCGCTCGCTCGACTTCTATCTCGCGACGAGCGGCGAGTCGGAGATCAGCCGCATCTTCGTGTCGGGCGGCAGCGCCTACCTCGCGCCGCTCTGCCAGTCGATCGAGAAGCGGGCGCACGTGCCCGTCCAGGTCTTCGATCCGATGGCGAACCTCTCCGTCGATTCCAAGTACGTGAACGAGCAGGACCTGCGCTCGCGCGCCGCCCAGATGGTCGTCGCGCTCGGCCTCAGCCTGCGTCAGGACAAGGAGCGCCGCTCGTGATTCGGATCAACCTACTGCCTTCGAAGAAGGCCGTTCGCCGGCGCGGCGAAGCGGGCGCCGACGCGTCGGGCGACGCGGGCTCGCAGGCGTGGCTCGCGTTCGTGCTCGGCGCGGTGCTCCTCGAGGTCATCGTGCTGCTCTTCGTCTACAAGACGAAGCAGGATCAGCTCACGCAGATCACGAAGCACAATCAGGAGGTCACCGCGAACATCGACGCGATCAAGCGCGAGATCGCGAACCACGCCGACATCAAGGCGCAGCTGAAGGAGCTCCGGGATCGCGAGGACGCGATCCAGAAGCTGCAGGGCGCCCGCACCGGCCCGACCGCCACGATGCTGGAGCTCTCGCGGATCCTGACGCCGGGCCGTGGTCCGACCGTCGATCGCGACAAGCTCGAGCAGCTGAAGCGTGACAACCCGTCGTCGGTGCCGAACCCGAACTGGGACCCGCGCCGGCTCTGGGTGCAGCAGTACAAGGAGCAGGACCGCACGGTGAAGATCGGCGGTCTCGCGCGCGACGGCGAGGACGTCTCCGAGTTCCTCCGTCGCCTGGCGCTGAGCGACTACTTCTACGAAGTGAAGCTCCTGCCGGCCCAGAAGTCGGTCGACGCGAACACGAAGCTCGAGCTGCTCAAGTTCGAGATGAGCGCAAGGGTGAGGTACTAGGCCATGGCTTCTCTCAGCCTGAACAGGCTCCCGATTGCGGGGAAGGTGGGGGTCGGCGCGCTGCTCTGCGCGCTGCTCGGCGTCGCCTACTACGTGATGCTCCACACCGAGGTCGCGGCCGACATCGACAGGGCGAAGGCGAAGACGACGGAGCTCGAAGGCGAGCTCACGAAGGTCCGCCAGTCCCAGGCGAGCTACTTCGCCGACCGCGACGAGCTCGCGATGCGCCAGCAGAAGCAGCGTGAGCTGAACAAGGTCCTCCCGATGGAGGCCGAGGCGGCGACGTTCCTCTCGGCGATCCAGTCCGTGTCCAACATCAGCGGGATCGACCTCAAGGCGTGGTCGCCGATGGAGGAGGTCCCGCAGACCTTCTTCGCGAAGGTGCCCATGAAGTTGACCATCTCGGGCCGTTTCCACCAGATCGCGAAGTTCGTCTACGAGATCGGGCGGCAGGACCGGATCATCAACATGGAGAACCTCGAGCTCACGGACCCGAAGGTGGAAGGCGAGGACATCGTCCTGAAGGCGCAGTGCCTCGCGACGACCTTCCACCTGATCAAGAAGGCGCCGCCCGCGGCGGCGCCGGGCGCGAAGCCGGGTCAGCCGGGTACGCCGGGCGCTCCGGCGGGAGGTGGCAAGTGAGCCTCCGCACCGTCGCTGCCGCCGCGATCGCTGCGACCTCGGTCGCGTCGCTCCTCGGGTGCAGCCCCGACAAGACGCTCGAGACCGCGAACTCGGGGCCGAAGGCGGCGCCGGCGGTGGTGGACGCCGGCGCGCCCGTCGCGAACCTCGCGCCTCCCCCGATGCCGCGCGTCGAGTTCGCCGAGAACGACTTCGTCGAGAGCGACCGCAATCGCGACCCGTTCCGCTCCTACGCGCAGCTCTTCGTGCCGGAGGCGACGAAGCGGGTCACGCAGAACCAGAAGGCGGTCGTCCTCCCGCAGTACTCGATCGACGAGCTGAAGCTCGTCGCGATCGTGACCGGGGGCGAGTACCCCCGCGCGATGGTTCTCGACCCGGGAAACAAGGGCTGGGTGATCAAGAAGGGCGACTGGGTCGGGCGGCCCGAGATCGTCCACACCGGCGGGGCGAACGGCACCGACTACCAGCTCCACTGGCGCGTCGACCGCGTCCGCGACGGCGACATCGTCTTCTCGCGCGAAGACCCGGCCCAGCCCGGGATTCCGCCGGCGTCCCGCGTCGTCACGCTGCACCCGGAAGGCGAGAACAAGGACAAGATGACGGACTGAGCTGCTCGCCGCGGCTCGCGAAGAGGACGCCCGCGTGGAGACACGCGGGCGTTTTCGCATTTCTGGTTTCGCCACAAATTGGTCCGTTCCGATCGCGGCGTTCTACCGTTTCGGTTGCGAAGTCGTGTGTCAGTCGATCGATACGACGACGTGAGGAGCCGAGGCATGCAACGGCGGATGAGAGGCTCGATTCAGAAGAGGACCATCGCGGGTATCGCGACCAGCGCGATCTTGCTTTCGGCGACGCTCGCGTGGGCGGATTCGGCGCCCAACCACGTCAAGGACGTGAAGGTGCGGGCGCTCGACGCGTCCAGCGGCGCGACCGAGATCGAGATCGTCGGGACGTCCTCGCCCGTCTACAACGTCCGCGTCGAGAACGGGGGCAAGCGCCTCGTCGTCGACATCGCGAACTCCGACGTGGAGGGCGCGAAGGAAGCGCTGACGTCCCAGGTCGGCGTCGTCGGCGGGCTCCTGACGCAATCGTTCAAGACGGAAGCGGGCGCGATGACGCGTCTGTCGATCAACCTGACGCGCCAGGCAAGCTATCGCGTCCGCGCGGAGGGCACCTCGCTGAAGGTGCAGCTGACGCCCGCCGACGCGACGAACGCGGCGGCGGCGGCTCCGAAGGCGGATGCGACCGACGGGCCGAGCGTCTCCGACGTGCGCTTCGAGCGCGCGAAGGGCGGCGATCGCGTCGTCGTCGCGACCAGCAGCGTCCCCGAGTACACGCTGACGACGACCCCGAGTGGTCGCGTGCGCCTCGAGCTGAAGAAGACGCAGCTCCCCTCCGCGCTCGCGAAGACGCTCGACGTCTCGCAGTACCGCGGAGCGCTCCGCTCGGTGACGTCGCAGTTCGACGCCGCGAGCCGGACGACGGTGATCGAGATCGATCGCGAAGGCGGCGCGAACGGCTCTGTCGCGGTCGAGGGCGGGAACCTCGTCTGGACCTTCGATCCGAAAGCCGACAAGGTGAGCTCGCCGATCGCCCGGCCGCTCCCGCGTCGGAGCGTGACGGTCGCGCGCGAGGTCCAGGGCGACGCGCCGAAGGTCGAGACGTCGATCCACGGCGACGACACCAAGATCGAGGTCCAGGGGGCGAGCGAGGCGGCAGGCTTCACCTCGACGCTGAACGCGCAGGCGGCGGGCCGCTACAACGGCCGCCGGATCGACCTCGACCTCAAGGACGCCGACATCCACAACATCCTGCGTCTGCTCGCGGACGTCGGCCGGGTGAACATCGTCACTGCCGACGACGTGCAGGGCAACGTGACGATCCGGATGCGGAACGTCCCGTGGGACCAGGCGCTCGACGTCGTGCTCCAGGCCAAGGGCCTCGGCATGGTGCGGCAGGGCAACCTGATTCGCGTCGCGCCGCTCGCGACCCTGCAGAAGGAGCGCGAGCTCCGGCTCGCCGCCGCGAAGCAGGAGTACGAGCTCACGCCGCTCGAGACGCGCCTCATCCCGGTGAGCTACGCCTCGGCCGACGAGCTCCAGGCGCGCGCGAAGGACCTCCTCTCGCCGCGCGGCTCGA
>JBDHVE010000158.1:0-22205 GCA_039809485.1 Polyangiaceae bacterium
GCTCGCGGCACCTCCGTCGACCGCCGCTCCGCCGACGACCACCGCCACGCCGCCGGAGCCGCCGGCACCTGTCGTCGATGCGTCGGCCGCGACGCCGCTGGACGCGACACCGAGCGCGACCGCTCCTCCGCCACGCGCGGCGCCGGTGCCGCCGCCGCTCTGCGGCCGGTGGCGATCGGCGGCCGTGAAGACGACGGGGTTCACCGGGTTCCCGTACAACGGCGACGCGGCCGCGTGGGAGCGCGCGCTCGCAGCGCCGATCTTCGCGTGCTTCGCCCGGGCCACCCCGCCGAAGCTCTGCGATGCGAATTCCGTTCGGATCGGTGTCGAGGTCGAGGACAAGAACGGCACGAACTTCGGCTTCATCCACTCCGTCGTCATCGAGAACCAGCCGCCGTGGGCCGAGGACAGCCTCGTCCGCTGCCTCGCGCGCGCGATCGAGACGAAGGCGCCGAAGCCCTACGCCGCGCCGCGCTACAACGGCTTCCTGGTCGTGACGTTCGCGCCGTAGCGGGTCGCGTCCCGCCTGTACTACGGTCGGCGGGTGAACGTCGCGCGCCACGCCCTCCTCCTCGCGCTGACCGCAGTCGCGTGCAGCGGCGGCAGGGCGCGGGATCGGCTCGCGAACCAGAACCCGCGCTCCGAGTTCGGCACCGAGGCCGCACCCACGCGCGCGGTCTCGTCGGCACCGGCGGCGCCGCCGCGCGATCTCGACGGCGGCGCCGAGACGTCGCACGCGCTCGCGGTGCGAACGCTGGCGCAGGTCGTCACGCGCGCCGTCGCGGTCGAAGGCGCCCGCGTCTTCTTCGGAGATGCCGGCGACGACGGCCTCTTCGCGATGCCGAAGCAGGGCGGCGACCCGGTCCGCGTTGCGCGCCGTGCCCCCGTCCGCAATGCGCTCGTCGTCGACCGCGGACAGGCGACGTGGATCGGCTCACCCGGCGATGTCGTGCTCCGCGTCGCGACGACCGGCGGAACGCCGACGACGCTCCGCGATCGCGGCCTCTTCACCGACGTCGCGTCGAGCAGTGGCGACGCGGTCTTCACCGAGGCGGCGAGCGGCGGCGGCGCCGTGATGCGCGTGACGGGCGCGACGGCAGCGCGGCTCGCGACGCTGGAGGCGCCTCCGCACGGCCTCGCGCTCGACGGCGAGGACGCGTACGTGATCGCCGGCGACAAGCTCCTCCGCGTCCCTCGCGCGCGCGGTCAGGTCGACACGCTCGCGGCGGCCGCCTCGATGGCGAGCCCGGTCGTGTCGGGCGATCGGATCTACGTCGTCGCCGCCGGCGTCTCCGGTGAGCACGTCGTGCTCGCGGTCCCGAAGACGGGCGGGCAGCCCTCGCCCGTCGCGCGCCGCGTCCGGGCGCGGAGCCCGCTCGCGGTCCACGGCGGCGTGCTCTGGGTGATCGACGCCGACCGCCCTCGGCTCCGTGCGATCACGATCGCGACCGGCGCCGAGGTGGCGCACGCGGACCACGAGGCGCTCGCGAACGCCGTCGCGCTCGCGGCGGACGACGACGGCGTGTTCGTCGCGACCGACGAGGCGGGGCTCCTCCTCGCCGTCGCGCCGCGTCCGCGTGGGTGAGCAGGACCCCACGAGACCCGGATCGCCGCTGCCCCAGGGCACATCGCGCACGCTCACGGCGTGCCTGATTTTCCGCGGCCGCGTGAAAACGGTGATGTAGGCATGTGTGGTGCTTCGTGCGTGGGCACTCCTCGAAAGGACCCGGCCCATGCGTATCGCCTCGCTCCTCGCCGTCGCCGCTCTCGCCGTCACGCTCGCCCCCCTCGGCTGCAGCGCGGACACGAGCGAGGAGGACGCCGTGTCGACGCCGGACGAGGGGACCGCCGAAGACGAGCTCAGGAGCCTCACGCTCACGGAAGCCGACGACGGCAAGACGGTGACCGTGACGAAGGGCCAGAGCGTGGTCGTGAAGCTCCAGTCGAACCCGTCGACGGGCTACCGCTGGAAGGTGACCGAGACGAACCGCACGTTCGGATATCCCGCGACGACGCGCTTCCTCAAGAACGGCGATGCGGTCGGCGCCGCGGGCGTCGAGCGCATGACGTGGAAGACGAGCGGTCCGCTCCCGATGACGGGCACGCACCGCGTGAAGCTCGAGTACAAGCGTCCGTGGGAAGAGAACGCGTCGCCGGCGAAGACGTTCACGTTCTCGGTCAAGATCGTCGAAGCCGACTGCCCTCAGCTTTCGCCGCCGGCTCCCGACTTCTGCAAGCAGGGTCGGATCGAGGTGAAGAAGGACGCGAACGGCTGCGCGACCGGCATCGAGTGCATCGCCGACTGCCGCGCGAACGGCTGCGGCACCGGCAAGAGCTGCATGTACTGCTGGGCGAGCTTCGCGTGCGTCCCGAACGGCGCGATGTGCTGACGCCTCAGGGCGCGCAGGCGGGATCGAACACGTAGACGGACGCGTTCGCCTGGGTCTCCGGCGTCGCGGCTTCGTTCGCGAGCAGGTAGCCGATCCCGTTCGAGCCGGCGGCTCCGACGAGCGTCGGGACCGCGATCGGGAGCACCGCACGCCGGGGCTTGCCGTCCGCCTCCGCGACGACCGCGAGCGGCTGCCGCTTCACGAACGAGACCGCGGTCTGGTTGATGTTCTCCTTCGCGGCGGTCACGATCATCGCGACGGTCGGATCGATGAACGCGTTCGGGCCCGTCGCGTTGCCGCCGGAGGGCGGCGGATTCGCGGCGTAGACCTCGACGTCGATCGCGGCCCCGTCGGCGTTCGCGGCGGCGCCGTTGACGAGGACGCTCGCGCGGACGGCACGGACGACCCCACCCGGGATGTTCGGCGTCCGGTCCGCCACGGAGAAGCTCCAGAGGACGGCACCGTCGGACGCCTGCGAGAAGTACTGCGGACCGACGACGATGCCCGTGTCCTTCGCCGCGGGCGCCATCGCGACGCCGGCATCGGAGACGGCAGGCGTCCCCGCGTTCGGCACGAAGCCGAAGGACGCGCTGCCGACGCCGTCGACGGCCTGCAGCAGCAAGCGCGTGCCGCTCATCGACACGGGGCCGGTGCCCGGCGGCGTGGGCGTGAGGACGGCGGTGAGGTCGAAGCGCTCGCTCGGAGGCTCCGGGAGCACTGCCGCGGGGAGGCCGCCCGCGCCGGAGTAGACGAGCGCGCCGCCCGGCGCGCGGGCGAGGAGGCCGATGCCTTCCGCCGACGGTCGATTCCACCCCGCGAGCGTGTCCTCGGCGCGGAGCGAGGTGACGAAGGGGTCGTTCGGGACGTCGATCCACGCGACGGGCATCTTCGACGGCGGGCCGCCGCCGATCGGCGCGCCGACGAACCACACGCGGCTGCCCGTCGTGAGGAAGAGCGCCGGGGCGAACCCGAGCCCCGTGACCGGCACCGCCGGCGGCGGCGTCTGGGTCGGGTTCGACATGTTGTAGGCGACGACGCCGTTCGCGGTCCCGACGAAGAGATAGGGGTGGACCGCCGCGATGCAGCGCCCGCACGAAGCAGGCGCGCCGACCTTGAACTGCGAGGGGCGCAGCCCGTACGCCTTCGGCGCGCCGCACGTCTTCGCGGCTGTGTCGCAGACGCCCGCGTTGCACGCCGAAGGTCGGCACACGTCGAACGCACACGCCTTCCGCGCGACGTCGCAGCGGCCCTTCAGGCAGCCGTTCGTCGTGACGCAGTCCTCGTCCTTCTCGCACGTGGAGCCGTCCGGTCCGGTCGGCGCGTCGGAGCCCGCATCGACGACGCCCGCATCGGTCTCCGCGTCGGGGAGCGTGCTCGCGTCGCCCTCGCGCGCGAGGAGGCTCTCGTCGAGCCCGAGCGAGCACGCGGCGACGACGCCGATACCGACGACCGCAGTGAGCGCAGCGAACGCCGGACCGATCTTGCTGGAGCGAAGCGGACGCATCAGAACGTTCCTCCGAGGACGGCGCCACCAGGGGCAGGCGCGAGACCGAGACGAGCCCGGTGCTCTCGACCGGAGTCGTCCGGCCAGACGACGAGCGCGATCCCTCCGGCGAGGAGGACGCCGCCCGAGACGAGCATCACGTTCGTCCACGTCTCGAGCGACGAGGCATGGTCGAACGATTCGCGCGTCGGGCCCGCGACGTAGGCGTCCTTTGCGGAGCTCGCCGAGAGGCCGAGCACGATCGCGCTGCCGAGCGCCGCGACGCCGACACCGCCGACGCCGACGCCGATCGCCTTCCGCGTCGTCCAGAAGCTCTCGCGCGGCGGCGCCTGGACGACGACCGGCGCAGGCGCAGGCGCGGGCGCGGGCTCCTCCTTCGGCGTCGGCTTCGGCTCGTCCTTCACCTCGAGGCTCGTCACCTTGCCGACCTCGAGCGTCACGTCGCGATGCTCGATCGGCCGTCCGGGGGCCCGGACGGAGAGGACGTGCACGCCGGCTGCGCCGTGGAGGCGCGCCGGAACCGGCGCCTCGGTGAAGGTCCCGAGCTGCACCTTCCAGCCCTCGGGGCCCGTCACGGTGAGCGTACCGAGCGTCTTCTCGAGGACGGAGACGCGCTCCTTCGCCGTCGCGGTCTGCTTCGCGTCGAGACCGGGGACGTCGAGCGCGCGCGAGTAGGCGTCGGCAGCGCGTTCGAGCTTCGAGGCGAGATCCCACGCGAGACCGGCGGTGAAGAGCGCGACGGCGTGCGGGCGATACGCGGCGGCGGACTCGAAGTGCTGGGCCGCCTCCGCGTAGCGCTTCTGGTGGAAGGCCTGCGTTCCCATCTGGTACTGCGCGCGCGCTTCACCGGCGGAGTCGGCAGCAGGGGTCGACGCGGGCTCGTCCGCGCGTGCCGGCAGAGGCGCGAGCAGGGCGACGGAAACGAGAGCGAGCGACGTCCAGCCGTTCGGCTTCATCGCGAGGCATTCTAGAGGAACGGCCGCCCGCCGTCGCGGACCTCGTCAGTACGGGTTCGCGGGCAGCGAGGGATCCTTCGCCGGCTTCGGCGGTCGCGACCCCTGCGGGGGCGGCTGCGCGCCCTGCCCGCCCTGCGGCGGCGGCTGCGTGGTGACGGCCGGGGTCGTCGTCGTCGCGGGCGGCGCCGCGGTGTGGGCCTGCGACGCGGCGGGGACCGGATCACGAGGTTTCGCGGTCGGGTCCGCCGCGGGCGGCTCCTCCCCGCCGACCTCGATGACGGGCGGCGCGGCGTCCTCGAGCACGACGCTCATCGGGCTCACGGTGAAGTAGTCGACGAGCCGCGTCGCGTCCCGCTTGCCAGGTGCGCGGACGACGAGCGTGACGGTCGTTCCCGCCGGCGGACGCGGGATCTGACGCGTCCCCGGCGGGAGCTCTCGACCGTCGACGACGAGCGTCGCGTCGGCCGGCGTCGTCTCGAACACGAGCTCCGTCTTGGCCGCCGGCGCGCTCGACGGCGCGCTCGACGGCGCAGCGCTCGCCGCCGCCGACGGCGTCGCGGCCGGTTCGGTCTTCGCATCCGCATGACGACGCTGCCACGCGTAGAAGCCGCCGCCCGCGATCAGCGCCGCGGCGAGCACGCCGACCACGATCGCGACGGCGTATTGGCCCGTCGTCGCGGGCGGACGCGACGCGCGCTCGTCGATCGCGACGCTCTGCGGGGGCGACGGACCGAAGCTCTGCGCGTGACTGTGCGGCGCCGCCGGCATCCCGCCGTGCGACGGCGTCATCGCATACGGCTGTCCGCCGTAGCCGTGCATGCTCGCGTGCGAGCCCATCGCCGGTGGGGGCAGCGTCTGCTGCTGCGGATACGGCGCTCCGGCGTACGGGGGCGGGACATGGCCCGGCGCGGGCGCCGCGCCCGGATACGAACGATCGGGATGCGACGGCGAAGGGCCGTGCGGCGGGTACTGCCCCATCCCCTGCGGGACGCCGGGCGCGCCCGGGATCGCGACGCCAGGGCCGCCGAGGCCCGTCGGCGGCCGCGCCGTCTCGCGGACGGTGGGGGCGTCGAGCGCAGGACGCTCCTGCGGAGGCTGTCCGGGCGCGAAGGCCCCGCCTTCGAGCTGCATCGTCGTGAACATCGGCCGCGGCTGGGCCTGCTTCACGCCGGAGCGATGCGCGGGATCGCCGGACGGCGTCATCGCGCCGGGCGGCTCGCTCCACCCTCGCTCGCGATCGCCGACGGTGGAAGCCTGCCGGATCCGCTCGCGACGCCGTTCGAGGACGGGGCCGAGCCGCGCGCGGAGCAGCTGCGCGACGTTCGACTGCGTGACGAGCGAGCCGCGCGCGAGGAACTCCTCGAGCGCGAAGCGCATGCGCTCGGCGGTCGGGTAACGGAGGATTGCCTGCGGAGAGAGCGCGCGCTGAACGATGCGCTCGAGCTCCGGCGGATAGCCACGGATGATCGACGACGGCGGCGGGAACTCGCCCTTCAGGACGGCGTGCATCACCTGGTGATCGCCGTCGCCGCGGAACGGCCGGTGCCCGGTCGTCGCCTCGTAGAGGACGCAGCCGAGCGAGAAGACGTCGCTCCGCCGGTCGACGGCGCCGCCCGTGATCTGCTCCGGCGCCATGTACGCGAGCTTGCCCTTCAGCTGGCCGGCGCTCGTCGCGTCGTGGAGCTGCCCGAGCGCCTTCGCGACGCCGAAGTCAGCGACCTTCGCGACGCCGTCCGCCGTGAGCAGGATGTTGTGGGGAGAGAGGTCCCGGTGGACGACGCCGAGCTGCCGGCCGTCGTCGTCCGTGAGCTCGTGCGCGGCATGCGCGCCGGCGCATGCGTCCGCGACGACGCGCGCCACGACACGCGGGTCGAGCGCCTCCGCGTTGCCGGTCGAACGGAGGAGGCGCGCGAGCGACTCGCCGCTGACCCACTCCATCGCGAGGTACAGCGTGTGGTTCTCCTCGCCGAGCTCGTAGATCTCGCAGACGTTCGGATGGTGGACGCCCGACGCGATCCGCGCCTCGTCGAGGAACATCCGCTCGAACTGCTTCTCACGCGCGAGGTGCGGGAGGATCGTCTTCAGCGCGACGAGCTTCTGGAAACCACGCTGCCCGTTCAGACGCGCGGCCCACACGCGCGCCATGCCTCCGCGCGCCACCGGCACGAGGAGCTCGTAGCGACCGAGCCGAGTTCCCGGCGCGAGCGCGCCGTAATCGGACGGCTCCTCGACGAGCTCGTCGGAGGGGAGCAGCTCGGCCATCGCCGGTAAGCGTACACAAAAACGGCGCCCGAGGCCCCCAATTGCCCTTCGATCCGTCCGGGCCGCAGCGGCTCGTGTCGGGCCGGAGCCCACGGATCGACGCGAATTCGTGGCAAGATGCCGCGCGTGGACGACGCGGGGGAGGCGCTCGGGGCCGACGCACGCCGGGGCTGGACGGTCGCCGTCGCGGCGACGCTCGGGATGAGCGTCAGCTACGTGGATCGCCAGACGGTCGCCGCGATCGGCAGCGCCGTCCGCGAAGGCCTTCACATCGATCACGCGCAGTTCGGGTGGCTCGTCGGTGCGTTCTCGATGGCCTACCTCGTCTTCGCGCCGCTCGCCGGCCGCGGCGTCGACCAGATCGGCGCGCGGAAGGGCTTCGCGCTCGCGGTCGTCGCGTGGACGGCCGTCGCGGCCGGGCATGCGTTCGCGACCTCGTTCGCGATGCTCTTCACCCTCCGCATCCTCCTCGGGATGACGGAGGCGCCGTCGTTCCCGGCCGCAGCGCAGGCGATCCGGCGCGCGATGCCGGGCGCGCGGAAGAGCGCAGCCTACGGCCTCTTGTTCACCGGGAGCTCGATCGGAGCGATGGTCGCCGCGCCCGTCGCGCTCCACCTCGAAGGCAGGTACGGGTTCCGTGCCGCCTTCGTCGGCACGGCCGTGCTCGGCACGGCGTGGCTCCCGTTCTGGCTGTGGACGACGCGCGGCGGACGGCTCGCCGGCGGAGCGCCTGGTCCCGTGGCGGCCGCGCCACGCGGTGCCGCCCTGGGCGAGATCCTCGCGGTCGCGAAGAGCCCGCCCGTGCTCCGCAGCGTCGTCGCCGTCCTCGGCTCGGCGCCGGTGCTGATGTTCGTCCTCAACTGGACGCCGCAGTACCTCGTCGAGGTCTGGAAGCTGCCGCGGAGCGGCATCGCGCACTTCCTCGTCTTCCCGCCCCTCCTCTTCGACGTCGGCGCGGTCGGCTTCGGCTTCCTCGCGAGCGCGCGCGTCCCCCGCGGGCGTGCGCGGACCCACACCGACCTCCTCTTCGTCGCGATGCTGCTCGCTGCGCTCCTCCTCGGCGTCCCGTTCGCGACGTCGGCGCCCGTCGCCGTCGCGCTGCTCTCGCTCGCCGCTGCCGGCGGCGGCGGCCTCTACGTCCTCGTCACCGCCGACACGCTCGGCCGCGTCCCCCTCGCGCGCACGTCGACGGCGGGAGGCATCACCGCGGCGGCGCAGTCGCTCGCGCACATCGTCGCCGCCCCACTCGCCGGGTCGGCGATCGATCGCACGCACGGCTACGACGCCGCGCTCCTCGGTCTCGGCGCGGTGGTCGTCCCGGCCGTCCTCGCGTTCGCGTTCTGGCCCGTCGAACCGGCTTCCCCCGCGAGGACGTGAATGCGCTATGGCCTCCTGCCATGCGCATCCTCCACACGATGATCCGGGTCGGAGACCTCGAGGCCTCGAAGCGCTTCTACACGGAGGCGCTCGGCATGCGCGTCCTCCGCGAGCGCGAGTACCCGGACGGCAAGTTCACGCTCTGCTTCGTCGGCTACGGCGACGAGGCGGAGCAGGCGGTGCTCGAGCTCACGTACAACTGGGGTCGCAAGGAGTACACGCTCGGCGACGCGTTCGGTCACGTCGCGATCGGGACGGGCGACATCAAGGGCGCGTGCGACCGCGTCCGCGCCCTCGGCTACAAGGTGACGCGCGAGCCCGGTCCGATGAAGCACGGCACGACGGTGATCGCGTTCGTCGAGGACCCGGACGGCTACAAGATCGAGCTCATCGAGGGGCGCTGATCCAGTTGACGAAGACGGGCCGCGCGCCGACGCTTCCGGGATGGCAACGCCCGAGGCGCGCACCTCTTCCGTCGGCACGGCCCCGCTCCGGACCCTCACGAGCACCTCTCCCGCGACGGGCGAGCGTCTCGGCGAGGTCCGCGTCGCGCCGCCGGACGAAGTGCGGGCGACCGTCGCCCGCGCGCGCCGGGCGCAGGCCGCGTGGGGGATCCTGCCCGTCGCCGAGCGCTGCGAGCGGCTCCTCCGGCTCCGCGACGCGATCGTCGAGCACGCCGAGGAGATCGTCGAGACGGTGAGCCGCGAATGCGGCAAGCCGCGCGAGGATGCGCTCAGCGAGGTGACGATCGCGGTCGACCTCCTCACCTACTACGTGAACCGCGCGCCGGAGGTGCTCGCGCAGCGTGACCTCGGGCTCCACCTCTTCAAGCACAAGAAGAGCACGGTGAGCTACGTCCCGCGCGGCGTCGTCGGCGTGATCTCGCCGTGGAACTTCCCGTTCGTGATCCCGATGGGCGATGCCGTCGCCGCGCTCGTCGCCGGCAACGCCGTCGTCGTGAAGCCGAGCGAGGTGACGCCGCTCTCGATGGCGAAGGCGAAGGAGATCTACGACGCCACGGGGCTGCCGGAGGACCTCTTCTGCGTCGTGCAGGGCGGGCCGGAGACCGGGCAGGCGCTCGTCGAGAGCGGGATCCAGAAGCTCGTCTTCACGGGCGCGGTCGAGACGGGGCGCAAGGTGGCCGCGGCGTGCGGCGCGAACCTCGTACCGTGCACGATGGAGCTCGGCGGGAAGGCGCCGCTCGTCGCGTGCGCGGACGCCGACGTCGAGCGCGCCGCACGCGCGATCGTCTTCGGCGGGTTCTTCAACGCGGGCCAGGCCTGCATCTCGGTCGAGCGCGTCTACGCGCACCACGCGATCCACGACGCGCTCCTCGCGCGCGTGCGCGACCTCACCCGCGAGCTCCGGATGGGCGACCCGACGACGAGCACGGTCGACGTCAGCGCGATCATCTTCGCGCCGCAGCTGAAGGTCGCCGAGCGGCTCGTCGCCGACGCGACGGCGAAGGGAGCCGAGATCGTGACGGGCGGCAAGCGGCTCGACGGCCCCGGGCAGTTCTTCGAGCCGACCGTCCTCGCGAAGTGCGACCACACGATGGCGGTGATGCGCGAGGAGATCTTCGGACCGATCGTGCCGTTCATGAAGGTTTCGTCCGACGACGAAGCGATCCGCCTCGCGAACGACTCGCACCTCGGTCTCAACGCCTACGTCTTCACGCGTGACCGCGCGAAGGGGCGACGTCTCGCGGAGCGGATCGAAGCAGGCAGCGTCGTCGTGAACGACGTGATCGTGAACTACGGTGTGGCCGAGGCGCCGTTCGGCGGCATCAAGCAGAGCGGCTTCGGCCGGATCCACGGCGACGACGCGCTCCGCGAGATGTGCGAACAGAAGCACGTGCTCTCTACGCGCGTCCCGGAGCTCGGCGGCGAGCCGCTCTGGTTCCCCTACTCCGCGAAGAGCTACCGCTGGCAGGTGCGCCTCGTGAAGGCGCTCTATTCGCGTGCGGGGTTCGTGAAGCGGCTGGGAAAACTGCTCTGAGGCTCCAGGCTCGGAGCGACGAGGGCCTCGAGCCGAAGCCTACTTGCGGAGCAAGTCGCGCGCACGCCGCGCTTCGAGCACGAACGCGAACGCGTCGAGCGCATCGCGCATCGTGACCGGCTCGCGATGCCGCGCGGCACGCACGAGCGTGCGGAACGCGAGGTAGCGCGGGCCGTCGAGCCCGAGGAGGAGCGCGACGACGGCAGGGTCGCGCGGCGCGTCGAGCGTGCCGACGAGACCCGCCGCGTTCGCGAGGAGACGCGTCACGACGACGTCGCACGCGAGGATGCCGTTCACGGCGTCCTGCGCGCCGAGCATCGCCTCGGCCTGTCGCACGCTCTCGCGCTCGCCCGGCGGCCAGAGCTCGCCGAAGGAGAGGCCGCCGCTCGGGCGAGGCTGGCTCGAAGGCGAGCGCGGCGGGCCCGACGCGGTCGTCGTCACGACCGGGGCGGGCGACGGCGACACCTCGCGCGGCGACGGCGACGGCGCCGGCGGAGCGCTGCCTCCGACGACGGACACCACCGGGGCGCTCCGCGAAGACGGCGCGCCGATCTCGGGGAGCACGACCGACACCTTCGTCGGCGCCTCCCCGCCCGACGACTCCATCCCGCGGAGGACGCGCGCGACGCCGTCCTCGTGGAGGGCCGCTGTCGCGTCCGCGACGGCCTGCGCGTCACCGTCGAGCCGGCCGCTCTCCGCCGTCGCCTCGATCCGCACCTTCGGATCGGCCTCGTACGCCTTCAGCACGAGCCGCGTGATCCGTTCGAGTCCCTCGAACACGCCTTCGCCACGCGTCGCCACCGTGCCGAGGGACGGCGCACCGAGCTTGTTGAAGCGTCGATCGAGCTCCTCGAGCGAGACGAGATCGCCGAGGTCACGCTTGTTCCAGTGGAACGTGTGGGGCACTTCCTCGAGCGTGCGGTTGTGCTCGGCGAGGTTCGCCTGGAGGTCGTCGAGCGACTCCTGGTTCATCTCCATCCGACCCGATTGCGAGTCGGCGACGAAGACGACGCCGTCGGCGCCCGACAGGACGAGCTTGCGCGTCGCCGCGTAATAGACCTGCCCGGGGACGGTGAAGAGCTGGAGCCGAACGGCCATCCCGCGCACGCGCGGGAGGCGGACGGGGAGGAAGTCGAAGTAGAGCGTGCGGTCCGTCGGCGTCGCGAGCGACACCATCTTCCCGCGGTGTTCCGGGCGCGTCGCCGCGTGGATGTACTGGAGCGTCGTCGTCTTACCGCCGAGCCCGGGCCCGTAGAACACGAGCTTGAAGACCAGCTCCCGCGTGTGCGGGTTCACCGACGCCATCACGACCAGGATACATGACGCCCGCAGCCGCTTGCGTCCTTTCGGTGTCGGGCTTACCCCTTCGCGAGGCCCCCCTCTTCCTTGCTCCATGCGCGGCTTCGTCGACCTCCACTGCCACTTCATCGCCGACATCGACGACGGCGCACGCACGCCAGAGGACGGGCTCGCGATGCTCCGCGGCCTCCGTCGGGCCGGGTTCGACACCGTCGTCGCGACCCCGCACATGCGGCCGGGGATGTTCGACAACGACCGGGCCCGCCTCGTCGAGGCCTTCGCGCGGATGGCCCCGCACCTCGCCGCCGCGCCGAAGGGGGAGCTGCCGGAGGTCCATCTCTCGAGCGAGCACTTCCTCGACGACGTCGTCTTCGGCCGCCTCGTCCGCGGCGAGGCGCTGCCCTACCCGTACCTCGGCGTCGAAGGCCGGTCGAAGCGCGGCGTCCTCGTCGAGCTCTCGCCGCAGGGATTTCCTCCCCAGCTCGCGCACCGGATGTTCGATCTCGGACGCGCCGGCCTCCGGCCCGTCCTCGCCCATCCCGAGCGCTACCAGCCGGTCTGGAAGGACGACCGCTGCCTCGACCCGCTCCTCGACGCCGGCGCGGCGCTCCTCCTCGACGTCTGCGCGCTCGTCGGGAAGTACGGTCGCGCGGCGCAGAAGGCGGCCGAGAAGCTGCTCGACGACGAGGCCTACGAGGCGGCGTGCTCCGACGCGCACCGCCCGGCCGACACCGAGGTGGTCGCCGAGGCGATCGAGGTCCTCGAGGAGCGCGTCGGGCGCCCGGAGGCCGAGCGCCTGCTCCGCGAAGGCCCCCTCGGGCTGCTCGCGGCGCAGTGACCCGGCGTGATATGCCTGACGCGCCATGGAACGGATTGCCGTCGTCGGTCTCGGTTACGTCGGGCTCCCGGTCGCGCTCGCGTTCGCGCGCAAGTACCCGGGCACGATCGGATTCGACATCCACGCCGAGAAGGTTCGTGAGCTCCAGCGTGGGTACGATCGGAACCACGAGGTCCCGAAGGAGGTCCTCGAGGCGACGCCGCTCGAGATGACGTCCGACCCGGCGACGCTCGCGCAGGCGACGTTCTACGTCGTCGCGGTCCCGACGCCGGTCGACGAGAACAAGGTGCCCGATCTCACGCCGGTCGTCCGTGCGTCGGAGACGGTCGGCAAGGTGCTGAAGAAGGGCGACGTCGTCGTCTACGAGTCGACGGTCTACCCGGGCGTGACGGAGGACATCTGCGGGCCGGTGCTCGCGAAGGTGTCGGGCCTCGATCGCAAGGACTTCAAGCTCGGCTACTCGCCGGAGCGGATCAACCCCGGCGACAAGGAGCACACGCTCGAGCGGATCGTGAAGGTCGTCTCCGGCGAGGACGCCGAGACGCTCGAGCGCGTCGCGTCGGCGTACGGCGGGATCATCGACGCGGGCGTGCACCGCGCGCCGTCGATCAAGGTCGCCGAAGCGGCGAAGGTGATCGAGAACACGCAGCGCGACATCAACATCGCGCTGATGAACGAGCTCGCGATCATCTTCGATCGGATGGAGATCCGCACCGCGGACGTCCTCGAGGCGGCCGGCACGAAGTGGAACTTCCTCAAGTTCCGCCCCGGTCTCGTCGGCGGGCACTGCATCGGGGTCGACCCGTTCTACTTGACGACGAAGGCGCAGCAGCTCGGCTACCAGCCCGAAGTGATCCTCGCCGGGCGGCGCATCAACGACAACATGGGTCGCTACGTCGCGCAGCGGATCGTGAAGATGCTCGTCAACGCCGACGTCCCCGTGAAGGGCGCGCGCGTCGGCATCTTCGGCCTCACGTTCAAGGAAGACGTGAACGACATCCGGAACAGCAAAGTCCCGGACATCATCCACGAGCTCCGGGAGTTCGGCGTGAACGCGCTCCTCCACGACCCGTACGCGAACGCGGCCGAGACGCACCACGAGTACGGCCTCGAGCTGTCCTCGCTCGAGGAGATGCGCGCGCTCGACGGCCTCGTCCTCGCCGTCGCGCACAAGGAGTACCTCGCGATGGGCCAGGACAAGCTCCTCGCGACGCTCCGCGACGGCGGCGTGCTCGCCGATGTGAAGAGCGCGCTCGACCCGTCGAAGATCACGCGACGCATCCGGTACTGGTCGCTGTAGCCGCGCGCCGCTGCGGGCGGCCGAGGCCGCGCCGTGCTGCGACGCGGAAGGCATCGGGCTCGGACCATGCTATAGAGCCGTGCCCTTTCGGGGCACCGGTGTCCTACGCGGCCCTACACCTTCCCCTACGATGCACGAAAATACCAAGGAATCCCAAGGGTTCTTCCGGCGACACGCTTCGAAGCTGATCGCCTCCGCCGTCATCACAGCGGGCATCGTATTCACACTGCAGAAGGGTGGCCTGACACTGCTGCCAGAGGGGGGTGACTTCCAGCACGTCCGCTGGTGGACCCTCCCGGCGTACTTCGTGACGCTCATCGCGATGAGCTACTTCCGCGCGGTGCGGTGGCGTTACCTGCTCCGCTCGTTCGCGGACGTCCCGCGCAAGCGCATCCTCGCCGTGTCGTGGATCGGGTTCGCGGCGATCCTCCTGATGCCGTTCCGCATCGGCGAGATCGTCCGGCCGTTCATGATTCGCGAGAAGGGCAAGGTCTCGATGTCGTCGGCGACGGGCACCGTCGTCGCCGAGCGCGTCGTCGACGGCCTCTACCTGAGCCTCGTCCTCGCGATCGCCCTCGTCTTCGTGCCGACGATCGACCCGCTCCCCGCGAAGGTGGTCGGCCTGCCCGTCAGCGTCGCGCAGGTCCGGACGAGCGGCTTCGTGATGCTCGGCGTGTTCACGGCCGCGTTCGCGACGATCGCCGTCTTCTACTTCGCGCGCGACTGGGCGCGGAAGCTGACGCTCGCCGTCTTCGGCGTCGTGTCGCGTCGGCTCGGGGAGAAGCTCGCCGAGACGGCGGAGAAGCTCGCCAACGGGCTCCACTTCCTCGGCCGCGGTCGCGACGCGCTCCCCTTCCTCGCGGAGACGACGGCCTACTGGGGGCTCAACGCGCTCGGGATGTGGCTGCTCGCGTGGGGCTGCGGCGTGCAGCATGCCGACGGCTCGCCGATCACGTTCGGGGAGTCGTGCGCGCTGATGGGCATGCTCGGCGTCACGATCCTGATCCCGGGCCCGCCCGGCCTCCTCGGCGTGTTCCAGGCCGGCATCTACGCGGGCATGACGATGTACTTCCCGACCGCGATCGTCACGCAGGCGGGCTCCGCGTACGTGTTCCTCCTCTACGCGTCGCAGCTCGTCTGGACCGTGCTCGCGGCCGCGTTCTTCCTCGTCGGCGATCGGAGCGCGCTGAAGGCGCTCCGCGAGTCGCCCGGCCTCGGCTCGTCGGAGGCGCCGCCGCCGTCGGCCGCGTTCGGCTCCGACTCGATCCGCCCCGAGCTCGACACCGACTCGCTCGAAGCGACCAGCGCCGCGCCCTGAGCGAGAACTTGGCCCGCTCGCACGATCCCGGGTAGGCCGGGATCATGCGCTTCGGATCGCTCCGCGCCCTCGGGTTCGCCGTGGTGATCTCGGCGGGCGCCGCCGCGAGCCTCGCCTACAGCGACGAGGCCGCCGCGAAGAGCGCCTACGAGTCGAGCTACGGGTTCGACCGCACCTGGAACGCGGGCCTGCGCCTCGTCCGCGTCGACATGGCGCTCAAGGTCACGGAGAAGGACGAGGCGAACGGCTACCTGCTCTTCGACTACAAGTCGCCCGAGGGCGGGCCGAAGGCCGTGCCGGGCTCGATGGAGTTCATCAAGGGCAAGGACGGCGGCGTGCGCGTCGTCGTCCAGATCCCGCAGATGCCCGGGTACCACGAGCAGGTGCTCGTCGACTCCCTCGCCCGGAAGCTCCGCACCGAGTACGGCGACCCGCCGAAGCGCCCGTCCGGCAGCGACAAGTCGCGGGACGCGGGCGCGGCCGAAAAGGCCGACGCGGGCTCGCTCGAGCCCTGAAGCTCGCGCGGAGCCCGCGTCGCTCGCGTTTCCTGGCGCTCAGGAGCCGGCGATCGTGCCGGTGCTGGCCGGTGCCGGTGCCGAAGCCTTCGTGCCCGCCGCCGCCGGCGCGCTGCCGCCGCCCTTGGCCGCCGTCGCGGTGCCGGGGGTGTCGGAGCAGCAGCGGAAGCCGATCTGGTAGAACACGAAGTTCTCGTAATGCGCCGTCGTCATCGGACGGCAGCGGTTGCGGACCGGGCCCCAGTAGCCGCCCTTGAGAC
The DNA here is from genome assembly GCA_039809485.1 of Polyangiaceae bacterium. GTDB lineage: Bacteria > Myxococcota_A > Polyangia > Polyangiales > Polyangiaceae > Labilithrix. The sequence continues at coordinate 16,018 of JBDHVE010000158.1, forward strand.
CGCTCTTGTAGGGGACGCCCGACTCGTTGACGACCCACTCGTCCACGTTGCCGGTCATGTCGAACGCGCCGTAGGGGCTGACGCACGCCTCGCGCGAGCCGCTCGCCTCGCCCTGCCAGAGGCGCTCGACCTCGGCATCACGCGTCGCGGGGTTCGCGAGCGCCTTCTCGTTGACGTCCGGGTGCGGCTTGTCGACGTTGCAGGCCTGCGAGCGTTCGTAGCCGTACGGGTACGGGAGGCGCTCCTGCCCTTCGCACGCGAGCGTCCACTCGCTGTCGCCGCAGAGGCGCTTGCCGACGGCCTTGCAGGAGTCGGCCGCCTCGTACCAGGTCTTCATCACGACCGGCTTCGCGCCGAGCTTGTTCGGCCACTCGAAGCGGTCGATGCAGAACTTCTTGTGCGTGGTCTTGCCCTGGCACGCGCCCGTCGGCGCGAACTCCTGGCAGCGGCGCGGGAACACGCCTTCCGGGTCGATCCACTTGATGCACTTCTGCTCGACCTCGGGGCAGTAGTCGCCCTCGACCTCGACCATGTCTTCGGGGCAGGTGCCGCTCGGGCCGAGCTCCGCCGTCGTCACGCCCTTCAGGCCCGCGTTGGCGAGCGCCACGGTCTTCCCCGTCGCGGCGGCCTTCGGTCCGGCCTTCTCGGCCTCTGCCGCGACCTTCGTGCCGACGGTCGCCTTCGGGCGATTTGGGCCCTCGCCGTCCTCGAGCCGGGTCGGCTCGCCGCTGCCTGCCTGCGCGTCCGCGCCGGCCGACGGCCCCATCACGAAGAAGAGCGTTGCGCCCACGACGACAAGCGAACCGATCTTCGAGCGCTTCATGTTTCCTTCCGCCTTCCCTGGTCCGAGGCCGGGTCCTCCACCCCGTCTCTCGGTCTCGATGTCCGGCGGCCTCCCGTTCGACGTCCCCCGTGACCGAAGGTTTCAGCCCTCGGGTGCCGCCAACCACGCGGACACGGTGAACTTCGAAGCAAGCGGCTCGCCAAGGTCTTCGTGCGTCTCCCGGGCACACGTGGTCGCTCCGCCGACCGCTGGAAAAGGGCGGACGACGGCGCGCTTCCGGCGCCGTTCGCGCGGCTTCTTCGCGCGAGAACGTCTCCAGCGGCCCGAAGGAAATCGTACGAAGTCCGCTCGTTCGCGGTCACGTTTCCAGCGCCGAGTTTCATCGCGCATCGGGAAAACGGCCGCGACGTCACGCGACGCGTTCGCCCTGGAGGGTGTCGTCCCCATGACAGCGGCGCCACGCACGTGGCGGCGCAGCGACAGGAAGCACGTGACGCTACGCGCGTCGGCGACTTCGCTCGCGAAGCGGACGGCGCACTATTTCCGTTCAGCGGTCGGTCGGACGCACAGGATCGCCAGCGCTCCATCGAGGGGAACGGTGGGTCCATGGTCGAGTGCAACGCTCGCTTCGCACCCGTGCACGCACACCCCGGCGACGCGTGCCGGCAGGCCGGCGCCGTCGCAGACGCGGACGACGCCGTCACGGCAAGACGGCCCGTCGCCTTCCGCGCAGACGCGCGCGTCCGCGAGCTCCTCCGGGCGCGCGGGCCGCGCGTAGATCGCCGGAGGCTGGCAGAGCTGCGTGCCGACGTCCGGCTGCGCGAAGACCTCGAGGCCGTCGACGGCGCAGCCCGTCGCGCAGGTCGCGACGACATCCCACGGGCACGCGCACGGGCCGCCCGGCTTCTCCGGCGATGCGGCCGGCGCGCACGGATGCGGGAGATGCGCGGCCCGCGAGACCTCGACCCGACCGGAGACGCAGCGGGCGAGGCCGTCGGAGCAATCGGTGCCGAGGAGGTCTCCGAACTGGCCGGTCCGCGGCGATCCCTGGGGGCCCTCGCCCCGCGGCCCGGGGGGTGTGCCCTGGAGGTGCTCCTCGATCACGCGCCGCGCCGCACACCCGCGCTCACATGCAGGCAGGAGCAGGACGGCGAGTGCCGCCCAGGCGACGCGGCGCATCGCGCGCGCTCAGGGCTCGACGCCGAGCGACCCGATGATGCCGGTGGTGCCGGGGGACTCGAGCTTCGCATCGACGTCGGTGATCGATCCGTCGGCGGCGAAGGCGAGCTGCCGCACGGCGGACACCTCGGCGACGAGCACGCGCCCCTTCAGCTTGCCGCGCTCGATGACCTTCGCGATCGACGGGAGCTCCGTCTTGCCGCTCTTCGTCGAGATCTCCGCGCCGACCGTGAACGGCGCGGCGTCGTTCGTGGGGTCGTACTTCACGACCCGGAGCGCGTCCTCGCCGTCGGAGTTCATGAGGAGGAGCGCGTTGCCCCACGGCGACAGGACGACGCCGGCCGGATTCGGCGTCGCGATCGTCGCGCGCTTCGACATGTCGGAGAGCGCGACCGGGGCCATCCGGCTCCCCTTCGAGAACCCGTTCTCGGTCACGAGCGCGAACTTCCCGTCCTGCGTGATCGCGATCGACGAGGCGATCGCATCCGAGTCGTCGAACACGGCGCCGCTCGCGAGGCGCTTGGCCGGCTTCTGCGTGAGGTCGATCCGATGCGCGTACGTGTTCGCCGGCGAGTCGCCCGCCTTGTAGCTGACGAGGACGGCGCGGTCGGGGTCGCCCGGCAGGAGCGACATCACGTGGGCGGTGCCGCCGGTCACGACGAGCCCTTCGTCGGTGAGCGAGCCGTCGCAGGCGATCTGCATCCGGCGGAGACCGCCGCCGTTGCTCTCGGTGTTGGGGTCGAGCACGTAGAGGTACTGCCCGTCCCTCGAGACGACGAGCCGCCCGGCCGAGAACTGGCCGCTGAAGCCGGGGTTCACGACCTTCACCTTCCCGGTCTCGTCGAACGCGAAGATGCCAATCGTGCTGTCGTCCTGCGCGACGAAGCCGACCTTGCCGTCGGGGGTGAAGACGATCTCCGAGTAGGCGGGCGCCATCTCGAACGTCTGCCCCGTCTTCGAGAGCGTGCCGGTCTCGGAGAGCTCGTAGACCTCGTACGTCTTCGCCTTCCCGCTCTCGAGGAACGGGTGCGAGACGACGACCTTCCGGACGTGGTCGTCCGGCTTCGGGGTGCGCGGGCAAGGAGACGGCGGAGGGTCGACCTGCGAGCCGCCGTCGCCGGTCGAGCCGTCGCGGCCCGGCGTGGTCCCGGCGTCGTCGCCGGCGGGCGGGGCCGAGGCCGCGTCGTCGCTGCCCCCGCAGGCGAGCGCCGAGACGAGCAGCGAGACGACGAACGCCGCACCGAGGAAGGAAGAGGACCGAAGCATCCAGCCCTTTTTCCCCGCGGGCGCCGGGGCGTCAATCCCCGGAAGGTCTCAGCGTGAGCCGTTCGGGAGCGGAGCGCGCGAGCACGACGACGGCGGCGAGCGCGAGGAAGCCCGCGCAGAAGAACGGCGCGCCCGGGATCCGGAGCGCGGCGTCCTCGTCTCCGAACACGCTGAAGAGCCCGGTCATGATGATCGGACCGAGGATCGACGTGATCCCTTCGAGGCTGCCCATCACACCCTGCACCATGCCCTGCGCGTTCAGCGGCGCCGACTTCGACAGCACCGCCTTCACGGCCGGGAACGCGATCCCGGCCGGCGCCCCGGCGAGGATCAGCGCGAAGACCATCCAACCGCGGGTCGCGAGCCCGAGCCCCGTGAGGGCGACGGCGTCGCACGCGAGCGCGAGGAGCGCCGCGCGACGCTCGCCGAGCTTCGCGATCACGGACCCGACCATCGTCGCCTGCACGATCGACCCCGCGATCCCGTACGCCGCGAGCGACGCACCGACGAGCCGCTCGTCCCAGCCGTAGCGGGCCATCGTGTAGAACGTCCACACCGACGGGTAGACGGTCTGGGCGAGGAGCACGAGGAAGAGCGCCGCGAGGAGCGCGACCGAGATCTGCTCGCCGCGGACGGCGAGCAGCGAGCCGAGCGGGTTCGCACGCTTCAGCGAGAACGGCCGCCGCGCGCTCGGCGGGAGCGACTCCGGAAGGACGAGGAAGCCGTAGAGCGCGTTCGCGAGCGAGAGCCCCGCCGCGACGAAGAACGGGACGCGCGGACCGTAGCCCCCGAGCAGGCCGCCGAGCGCAGGTCCGAGGACGAACCCGACGCCCCATGCGGCGCCGACCAACCCGAACGCGCGGCCGCGGTCCTCCGGCTCCGTCACGTCGGCGATGTACGCGCTCGCCGTCGCGTAAGAAGCGCCGCACGCGCCGGCGACGAGCCGTCCGACGAAGAGCCATGTGACGGTGGGCGCGAAGGCGGTGAGCGCGTTGTCGATCCCGAGCCCGACGACGGCGAGGAGGAGGAGCGGCCTCCGCCCGTACGCATCGGAGAGACCGCCGATGATCGGCGCGAACACGAACTGCGTGAGCGCGTAGGCGAAGAACAGGAGGCCCCCGTACTTCGAGGCGCCGGTCGTGTCCGTGTGCGTGAGCTCGCGGAGGATGCTCGGGACCACGGGAATGATCAGGCCGAGCCCGATCATGTCGACGAGCACCGTCGCGAGGACGAACCACAGGGCACGCTTCGTCACGGGGCGCTTCACGGCGTCCGGCATGGCGCGCGCACCCTACCCGATGCGCGACGAAGTCGCGCCGAAACGTCGGCGAGGCGGGATGGGGCATCTCGCGCGCGCGGCGTAGGATGCCACGGTCCGACGATGGCCGCCGTGGAGACCTCACCGCCGTCGAATCGAGCGGTTTCACGCTCGAATCCCGGGTGGCGCAGTTCCCGCAAGGACGGCGCCACGGTGCCCCCGCGCGTGACCCTGCGACGACGTCTCCCCGTGGCGATGCTGGCGACGGCCGCGGCGCTGACGACCGACATCACGCCGGCACGGGCGGGCGAGCCGCCGATCGCGGCCCCGGCGGGCGAGGTCCGCTGGAAGAAGGAGTGGGACCGCTTCACCCCCGCCGAGGGTGCCTTCACGGTCGGCGTGACGGTGGGCACCTGGATCACGGACCAGAAGCTCCCGAATCCGACGCATCCCGTCCTCGATGTCGAGGTGCCGCTCTTCGACGACGGCGTCCGCGGCGTCTTCCGCGGGCGCACCGCGCAGGTGCAGAACCTGGCGGAGGACTGGAGCAACGTCGGCCTCCGCGTGATGACGCTCTTCCCGTACGTCGTCGACGCCGGCGTCGTCGCGACCGGCATCCATCGCAATCCGGACGTCGGGCTCCAGCTCTTCCTGATCGACCTCCAGTCGATCACCCTCGCCGCCACCACGCAGCGGATCGCCTCCCGGCTCACGTCCCATCCCCGCCCGTACGTCCAGGACTGCGCCGCCGGCGGAGGGATCACGACGTCCCGCGTCTGCGGCGATCTCAGCGACCTCCGCAGCTTCTTCAGCGGCCACGCCGCGGTCGCCTTCACGAGCGCCGGGCTCACCTGCCTCCACCACCAGCACATCCCGCTCTACGGCGGCGGTGCCCCCGACGCGTGGGCGTGCACGTGGGCGGTGACGGTCGCGTCGATCACGAGCTTCAGCCGGATCGTCGCCGACGCCCACTGGCCGAGCGAAGTGCTCCTCGGCGTGCCGCTCGGGTGGTTCTACGGCTACCTCCTCCCGAAGTGGCTCCACTACGGCTCGCCGGGATCGCGCCCGAAGAGCATCCTCGGCGACATCCGCCTCGGACCGAACGGACGCGACCGCATCGTGCTCGCGCCGTCGTTCACGACCGCGGGCGACGGCGGCGTCCTCGGCGTCCGCGCCGTGTTCTGAAATGGCGCGAGGCCGGCGCCCCTCGCGGGAGCACCGGCCTCGTTCGCGTTCGTGGGTCGGCGCTCAGCTCTCGATGAAGCTCTTGAGCTGCTTCGACCGCGACGGGTGACGGAGCTTGCGGAGCGCCTTCGCCTCGATCTGACGGATACGCTCGCGCGTGACCTCGAAGTCCTGACCGACCTCCTCGAGGGTGTGGTCCGACTTCTCGCCGATGCCGAAGCGCATGCGGAGGACCTTCTCCTCGCGCGGCGTCAGCGTCTTCAGCACCTTGCGCGTCTGCTCCGCGAGGTTCGAGTTGATGACCGCCTCGGCCGGCGACACCACGCTCTTGTCCTCGATGAAGTCGCCCAAGTGCGAGTCCTCTTCCTCGCCGATCGGGGTCTCGAGCGAGATCGGCTCCTTCGCGATCTTGAGGACCTTGCGGACCTTGTCGAGCGGGAGCTCCATCTTCTCCGCGATCTCCTCCGGCGTCGGCTCGCGGCCGTACTCCTGGACGAGATAGCGCGAGGTGCGAAT
>JBDHVE010000159.1:0-22177 GCA_039809485.1 Polyangiaceae bacterium
ATTTTCAGCAGCGTTCCCTTGTCGAACGCGCGGAACTCCATCGTCGCCTTGTCGGTCTCGACCTCGGCGAGGAGGTCGTCGACCTCGACCGGATCGCCCTCCTTCTTGTGCCAGGTCTGGAGAACGCCCTCCTCCATCGTCGGGGAGAGCTTCGGCATGTCCAGGATCTTCGCCATGACGTTCCGGCTCCTCTCGATCGATCAGGATGCGCGATTCTTGCCGACGGTGCGCTCGACGGCGGAGACGACGCGGTCCGGTTGCGGCATGCAGAGCTGCTCGAGCTTCGCGTTGTAGGGCATCGGGACGTCGAGCGTCGTGATCCGGAGCACCGGCGCGTCGAGGAAGTCGAACGCGAGGCGCTGGACGCGATCGGACACTTCGGCGCCGACGCCGCCATAGGGCCAGCCCTCGTGGACGACGACGCAGCGGTGCGTCTTCCGGACGGAATGGACGATCGTGTCCTCGTCGAGCGGGCGGAGCGACCGGAGATCGACGATCTCGACGTCGATGCCCTTCTTCTCGAGCGTCGCCGCCGCTTCGATCGCGACGTGCGTCATGCGCGAGTAGGCGACGATGGTGCAGTCCTTCCCCTCGCGGACGATCTGCGCCTTGCCCATCGGAACGGTGTCGAGGTCGTCGGGCACCTCGCCCTTCACCGAATAGAGCGTCTCCGACTCCATGAAGAGGACGGGGTTGTCGTCGCGGATCGCCGCCTTCATCAGGCCCTTCGCGTCGGCCGGAAAGGCGGGCGCCAGGACCTTGAGGCCGGGGACGTGGGCGTAGAAGTGCTCCATCGCATGCGAGTGCTGGCTGCCGACCTGGCGCGCGCTCGCGTTCGGACCGCGGAAGACGATCGGACAGTTGAACTGCCCTCCGGACATCTGACGCATCTTCGCTGCGCTGTTCAGGATCTGATCGAACGCGACGGCGGAGAAGTTCCAGGTCATGAACTCGATGATCGGGCGGAGACCCACCATCGCGGCGCCGACGCCGATGCCGGCGAAGCCGCTCTCGGCGATCGGCGTGTCGATCACGCGGCGCGGCCCGAACTTGTCGAGCATGCCCTCGCTGACCTTGTATGCGCCCTGGTAGTGACCGACTTCCTCTCCCATGAGGAAGACGCGGTCGTCGCGCTCCATCTCCTCGGTCATCGCCTCGCGGAGCGCTTCACGGTATCGGAGTACCCTTGCCATCTCGGTGCTCGTGTCTTTCGGACGTCAGGCCGCGAAGGGGCCGTCGTAGGTGGTGGGCTCGAGGATCGACGCGTCCGGCTCCGGGCTGTCCTCGGCGAATTTCACGGCATCCATCACCTCGGCCTCGACGGCCTGCTCGAGCTGATCGAGCTTCGGCGCGGCGAAGCCCTGCTCGGTGAGCTGTGTGCGGGCGCGGAGGACCGGGTCCTTCTTCTTCCGCTCTTCGAGCTCCTGCGCGGTGCGGTACTTCGCGGGGTCGCTCATGGAGTGGCCACGGAAGCGGTAGGTGCGGACCTCGACGAGCGTCGGCAAGGACAGCTCGCGCGCGCGCTGGACCGCCTCACCGATCCGCTGCTCGACGGTGAGCACGTCCTCGGCGAAGAAGCGGTCGCGATCGATGCCGTAGCCGAGGGCCTTCATCGACACGTCTTCGACGCTCATCGTGCGCGAGAGCGGCGTGCCCATCGAGTACTCGTTGTTCTCGCAGATGAAGACGATCGGCAGCTTCCACAGCGCCGCGAGCGACACGCCCTCGTGGAACCCACCGATGCTCACGGCGCCTTCGCCGAAGAAGCAGAGCGTCACGCGTCCGTCGGCGCGGTACTTCGAGGCGAACGCCGCGCCGGCCGCGAGCGGGATGTGGCTCCCCACGATGCCGTGACCGCCGAGCATTCCGGTCTTGGCGTCGAACATGTGCATCGAGCCGCCGAGCCCGCGCGAGCAGCCGGTCTCCTTGCCGTAGAGCTCCGCCATCACCGCGCGGGCGCTCATGCCCTTCGCGATCGCGACGCCGTGATCGCGGTAGGTCGTGACGACGTAGTCCTCGGGCTTCAGCGCCGAGAGCGCGCCGACGGCGACGGCTTCCTGACCGATGTAGAGGTGGAGGAAGCCGCCGATCTTGCCCTGCGCGTACGCACGCGCCGCCTCCTCCTCGACGCGGCGGATGAGGAGCATCTGGCGATACAGCTCGGCGAGGTGATCGACCTGGCTGCTCGGACGGGTCGCGGGCGCAGGACCGTCGAGGCGGTCGTCGTCGCGCGACGGCTGCCCCGAAGGCTCTGGGGAATGGGCTTCGATGTTGCTCATGGGGGATCGGAAGACGCCGGAATGTAGCGCGTTTTCACGCGCAGGCGGCCCACCCCCTCCTAGCAAATCGGCCGCGCGGGGTCACCCCTCGTCACGGTCGTGCAAGCTCGAACGACGCTCGAGCGTTCCATCCACGCGCCGAGGAACTTTTCGCGTTCCGGTGCGTCAACACGAGGCAAGACCCATGAAGATCGCCCGCGCAGCCCTGCTCGCCCTCGCCGTGCTCCCCGCCGCCGTCGTCTTTGCCGCACCGCGTGATGCGACCGCGTGCGGAAGCGCCATCCGTCTCGAGGTGAAGCCGCAGGCGAAGCCCACGCCGGTTCAGGAGATCGCGCGGGCGGAGAAGGCGCTCGAATCGGGCCAGGCCCTGACCGCGACCCAGGCGGTGCTCGGCTCGTTCCCGCGCGTGCGGTCGGCGACGGCGGGCAAGGACGCGCTCGAGACGCGAGCCCTCCGCGTCTTCGCGCTCGCGCTCGTCCGCTCCGACGGTACCGCCGACGAGAAGAAGGCCGGCGTCGGTTCGACGGTCGAGTGGACGAAGAACGCGAACCTCGAGTGGGCGGTGCAGGCCCTCCGCGAGATCGATCAGAAGCGTCCGAACGACCCGTCGCTCCGCGCCGACCTCGGCGAAGCGCTCGCGAAGCTCTCGCAGGGCGAGGGCGAAGCGCTCGAGATCCTCGGTGGTCTCGACAAGAAGGATCTGATGGGCAGCCCGCACGCCTACGCCGCCCTCGCGCGCCTCCGCGAGAAGAAGGGCGATGCGGCCGGCGCCGAAGCGGCGGTGAAGCGCTGCGAGGAGATGTCGAAGACGCCGGGCGTCTGTCGTCCGGCACCCGCGCAGCCGGCGAAGCCGAAGCCGGTCGCACCTTCGTTCGCCGCGAAGGCGTGATCTCGGGACGAGAGCCGGATACGACATCTCCATGACCGGTCCATCGCGCGGATCGATCCCGTCGCGCCTCCTCTTCGCCGCTGTCGGCCTCGCGCTCCTCCTCGCCGGCTGCCCTCGCAGGCAGGACGACGTCAGGAAGGACGTCGCGCACGACGCGGGCACACTCACGAGCCCCGTCGTGAAGGAGGCCGACGCGCCGGGCGACCCCGTCCACGGCGAGAAGCTCGTCGCGACGTACGAGTGCAACCGCTGCCACGCCGGTGCGGGCGGGAGCAAGGCGACGCAGAACAAGGACTGCGTCGGCTGTCACGTCGACATCATGGAAGGCCGCTTCAAGGCTCCGGACGCCTCGCTCGCGAAGTGGAAGCCGCGCGTGAAGGACTACATGCACGCGCCGACGCTGACGAGCCTCGGCAAGCGCGTGACCCGCTCGTTCGTCGAGGAGTACCTGCTCCTCCCCGTCGACCTCCGCCCGCATCTCGCCCAGAGCATGCCGCGGCTCGCGCTGACGAAGCAGGACGCGCGCGACATCGCCGCCCATCTCGTGCCCGAGGTCGATCCGAAGGTCGCGAGCCCGCCCGAGCTCTCCGGCGCCGACCTCGGCAACGGGAGGAAGCTCCTCGAGACGAAGGGGTGCGGGTCGTGCCACGTCTTCACCGGCGTGCCGCCGATCGCGGCGTCCGCGCCGCCAGCGATGGATCCGAAGACGTTCGCGCGGGCCCACGCGCTCGCGCCGGACCTCCGCGCGAGCCGCGGTCGGAGCACGCCGGCGAAGCTCGTCGCGTGGCTCCGCGATCCGAAAGCGGTGAAGCCGGACACCGACATGCCGTCGATCGCGCTCACGCCGGCCGAAGTGCGCGACCTCGCCGCCTACATTCTCACGGCCGAGACGACCGTACCCGGCGCGCGCGCGAAGCCGGCCCGGCTTCCGGTCCTCGCTCGCAAGGTGACGTTCGCCGAGGTCGACGAGAAGGTCTTCCACCGCACGTGCTGGCACTGCCACTCCGAGCCGGACTACGCGATCGGCGACGGCGGACCGGGCAACTCGGGCGGGTTCGGGTTCAAGCCGCGCGGTCTGAACCTCTCGAGCTACCAGGGGATGTCAGCGGGGTTCCTCGACGACAAGGGGGAGCGCACGAGCATCTTCGCGAAGGAGCCCGACGGCACGCCGCGACTCGTGCGCGCGCTGCTCGCGCGCCACGACGAAGAGACTGGCGCGTCCACCGGCAGCGTGCGCGGGATGCCGCTCGGTTACCCGGCGCTGTCCCCGGAGGAGATCCAGCTCGTCGAGACGTGGGTCGCGCAGGGACGGCCACGTTGAGGCGCCTCGCGCTGCTCGCGCTCTTCGTCGCCGGCTGCTCGCGAGAACCGCTGAAGGCCGGGACGGACGCGAGCACGACCACGACGAGAGTCGCGCCCAGCGAGCCTGCCTCGCACGAGGTGGGAAGCGACGCGGGTGCGCCCGCGCCGCGCGTCGTCGTGGCCGCCGACGACGTGGATGCGCTCTCGCTCGTCCGGACGAAGCGGCTCGAGGCGAGAGCCGAAGGACGCACGCTCGTCGTCTACGCCGGCGCGGAGTGGTGCCCGCCGTGCAAGCGCTTCCGCGAGGAGCTGCGCACCGGCAGGCTCGACGCGCAGCTCGGAGGCGTCACGCTGCTCGTGTTCGACGCCGATCGCGATGCGGAGCGGCTCGCGAGCGCGGGGTACGCATTCCAATACATCCCGTACGTGGCGCTCCCCGGCGTCGACGGTCGGCCGACCGACTCCGTCCAGGCGACGGGGAAGGGAGCCGAGGCGTGGCGCGCGATGCTCGGCAAGCTCGACGTCTGGCAGCACGGCGCGCGCTGACGGCTGGCACCTCGGTTGCCTCGACGCCTCGTCGAGGCTCGTCATGGTCCAGAAGAGCTCTGCTCTGCTCGCGCTCTGCTGCGCGACCGCGCTCGCCGGTTGCTACGTCTCGACGCGCCGCGAGCCCGTGAGCATCACCTCGGCCGAGGTCGTCCCGTCGGACATCGAGTCGTATCCCTCGACGATGTACGACGGGCACGTCGTCTACCTCTACGGCGACCGCTGGTACTACGAGGACCGCGGCGTCTGGCGGACGTACGAGAACCCGCCGCCCGCGCTCGTGCGCCAGCGCCGGTACGTCCAGCAGGCGCCGGCGGCGAGGCCGGGCGCGGCGGAGCCGATCCCCTACCGCGCGCCGTCACCCGCACCGGGCGCTGCGCCTCCCGCGCAACGTGTGCCCTGAGGAGAAACCATGCTGCGCCTCCTCCACCGGATGTTCGTGCTCGCCGGGACCGCGCTCGTCGTCGCGTGCACGATCACGACCGACCCCGTTCCGGTCGTGGAGACGAGCCCGGAGCCGACCTTCCCCGACAGCACGGTCGGGTCGCTCCGGATCGACTGGACGATCGACGGCGCGCGTGACGCCGTCCTCTGCTCGCAGCGGGGCGCGACTGCGATCGAGATCGCGGTCACGACCGAAGCAGGCGCCGATGCCGGCTCCTACCAGCAGTCCTGCGCGTCCTTCGCGACGACGATCTTCCTCGACCCGGGGACGTACACCGCGTTCGCCGTCCTGATCGATCCGGCGCGCCAGCCGCTCACGACCGCGGCACCGATCGACGCATTCGCGATCGCCACCGGCGAGGAGGTCCGGATCCCGATCGACTTCCCGTCGGCGTCGTTCTTCTGACGCGCTTCAGGGCCCCGCGTCTTCTTCCGACGCGGGAGCTGGAGTCGTGGGCGGCAGCGCCGCACGGATCTGGACCGGCGCCTTGTCGGCCGGCTTCGCCGTCTTCGGCGGCGGTGCATGACGCGCGGCGGACGCGGCGGCGGCGGCGCTCGCCGAAGCGGCCGCCGCTTCGCGCGCGCGCTCACGACGCGCTTCGTCCTCCTTCCGGCCGAACACGACGAGGCCGAGGATGACGAGGAGCGCGATCCCCGCCGCGATGTTCTGCGAGCGTTGCGTGCGCTTGCGGATGTACACCGAGGGGAGGGCAGGGGGCACTTCGCCGGGAGCCGGCGGAGGCTGGCTGATGCGCTCCCGCGCGACGCGCGACGAGAGCGGCGTCCGCTCCATCGGCTGGGGCGGCACCGACAAGCGCTCGTTCATCCGGAGCGCCGAGCCGAGCCCCGCGGGCTCGATCGCGCGCGCGACCGCTTCGCCGAGGCCGATGCAGCTGCCGTAACGGGCCTTCGGATCCTTCGCGAGCCCGCGCGCGAGGACGGCGTCGATCGCGCGCACCGTCGCGCTCTCGCCGAGCTTCTGCTCGAGCGGAGGGGGCGGCTCGCTCGACACCTTGCCGGCGGTGGCGATCGCGTCCTCGCCGGCGAAGGCGCGCGTCCCGCTCGCGGCCTCGTAGAGCGTCGCCGCGAGCGAGAACTGATCGGAGAGCGGGCTGAAGTCCCCGAACGACAGCGCCTCCGGCGCCGTGTACGCCGGGGTGCCGAGGACGGTGTTCGCGCGCGTGATCGTCGACTCGGGGATCCTCGCGATTCCGAAGTCGGCGATCTTCGCGCCCGTGCGGCTGAAGAGGACGTTCTCCGGCTTGACGTCACGGTGCACGACGCCGGCTTCGTGCGCGAAGGTGAGCGCGGCGCCGAGCTCGCGGGCGAGCTTCGCGAGCTCTTCGAGCGTCAGCGTGCCTTCGCGGAGGCGCTCGCGGAGCGACTGCGGCGCATCCGGATTCGACGGCCCCGGCACGTACTCGAAGACGAGGTAGAGCCCGAACTTGGGGTCCTCGCCCATGTCGTGGAGCGTGACGATGTTGGGATGGCTCACCGAAGCCGCCGCCCGCGCCTCGTGGCGCATCCGCTGGACGAGCTCCTCGCGCACGCGCGGAGGGAGCGCGAGATCGTCGCGTAGCGTCTTGATCGCGACGCGGCGGCCGAGCACCGTGTCGCGCGCGAGCCACACGCGACCCATCCCGCCCTCGCCGAGGAGGCGCTCGATGTCGTAACGGCCGAGGCGCTTCGGTTCCTTCGCCACCCGGGTCACTCCACGTGCGGGTTCCAGCACGCGACCTTGTGGCCGGTGCCGAGGGTGTGCTCGGCGAGGTTCGGGGCCTCGCGGTCGCACGTGCCGGTCAGCTTACGTGGGCAACGCGGGTGGAACGCGCAGCCCTCGGGCGGGTCGATCGCGGAGGGCGCATCCCCCTCGAGGACGATGCGGAGGCGCTTCTTCTCCGGGTCGGGCGTCGGGACGGCGCCGAGCAGCGCGCGCGTGTACGGATGGAGAGGCGCGCCGTAGACCTGCTCGGTCGTGCCCTGCTCGACGATCCGACCGAGGTACATGACCGCGACGCGATGGCTGACGTGGCGAACGACGCGGAGGTCGTGGGAGATGAAGAGGAAGGCGACGCCGAGCTCGTCCTGCAGGTCCATCAGCAGGTTCACGATCTGCGCCTGGATGCTGACGTCGAGCGCGCTGATCGGCTCGTCGCACACGATGAACTCGGGCTGGACGGCGAGCGCGCGCGCGATGCCGATGCGCTGGCGCTGGCCGCCGGAGAACTCGTGCGGGTAGCGGTCCATCACGTCGGGACGGAGGCCGACCTTCCGGAGGAGCGCGACGATCATCTCCTCCTCGTCGCCCTTCGCCTTCGCGAGCTTGTGGATCTGGATCGCCTCGCCGACGATCTCGCGCACCGTCATGCGCGGGTTCAGGCTCGAGTAGGGGTCCTGGAAGATGATCTGCATCTTCCGCCGGAGCGGGCGGAGATCGGCGGGGGAGAGCGGGCCGATGTCACGGCCGTCGAAGACGATCCGCCCGAACGTCGGCTCCACCAGCTTCAAGACGACCCGGCCGAGCGTGCTCTTCCCGCAGCCGCTCTCGCCGACGAGCCCCACCGTCTCGCCGCGACGCACGCGGAGCGACACGCCGTCCACCGCACGCACGAGCTTCTGCGTCCGGCTGAAGAAGCCGGACCGCACGGGGTAGTACTTCCCGACGCGCTCGGTCGCGACGAGGGTGCGCCCGCGCGCGCCGAACGGACCGGGCGCGTCCGACGGGAGCGGCTTCGGCCGATCGGTGCCGTCGACCTTTGCTACGGGTTCCGAGGGCGCGTCCCCCATCGAGGATCGTTCTAGCGCAACTCGGCGGACCGGGCCGTGAAAACGGCCTCAGACCTCGTTCGCGCGGATGCAGCGGGCGAGGTGCGGCTCGGGCTCGCTCTCGACCTGCGCGAGGGCGGGCTCCGCCTTCAAGCAGTCGTCGATCATCATCGGGCAGCGATCGGCGAAGCGGCACCCCGGCGGCAGCGCGAGCAGGTCGGGGACGAGGCCCTCGATCGTCGGTAGGCGCGGACGCTTCCGGGTGTCCTTCGCGGGCGCGCCCTCGAGCGGCGGCTCGTGCGCCGGCTCGGCGAGCGGCGCCTTGTCGAAGGTCGGCAGGCTCCGGAGGAGCCCGCGCGTGTACGGGTGGCGAGGGTGCGCGAAGAGGCGCGCGGCGGAAGCGCTCTCGACGACGACGCCCGCGTACATGACGATGACGTCGGTCGCGACCTCCGCGACGACGCCGAGATCGTGCGTGATCAGGATGACGCCCATCCCGAGCTGCTTCTTCAGCTTGCTCAGGAGCTCGAGGATTTGCGCCTGGATCGTGACGTCGAGCGCGGTCGTCGGCTCGTCCGCGATGAGGAGGCTCGGCTCGCACGCGAGCGCCATCGCGATCATCACGCGCTGCCGCATGCCGCCGGAGAGCTGGTGCGGGTAGGCGTCGACGTTCGTCTCCGCCGCCGGGATCCCGACGAGGCGCAGCATCTCGATCGCGCGCTCGCGCGCTTCGCTGCGCGACTTCTTCTGGTGGAGCCGGATCGCTTCGATGATCTGCTGCCCCACCGTGTAGACGGGGTTCAAGCTCGTCATCGGCTCCTGGAAGATCATCGAGATCTCGTTCCCGCGGACGTCCTGCATCGCGCGCTCGGTGAGCGCGAGCAGGTTCTTGCCGCGGAGCTCGACGACGCTCTTCGGATCGATCACGCCCTGCGGCCACGGCACGAGGCGGAGGATGCTGAGCGCCGTCACGCTCTTCCCGCATCCGCTCTCTCCGACGATGCCGAGCGTCGCGCCCTCGGGAACGTCGAACGAGACGCCGTCGACCGCGCGCACGACGCCGCGCTCGGTACGGAAGCTCGTCACGAGATCGCGGACGCGAAGGAGCGGCTCACCGGCCATCGGCGGCATGGTAGGCTCGCGGCCGTGTCCGGGTCGAGAAGCGTGCTCGTGCTCGCTGCGCTCACCGCGCTGACGGCGTGCGCTCCCCGCGCGCGCCTGTGCACCGCCGCGAACGACTGCGCGGCGGGCGCGGCGTGCGTCGCGGGACGCTGTCAGCCGGAGCGCCCCGGGATCAAGCCGTCGATCGAGGCCGCGCGTCGGCTCGTCTTCCGTCCCGTCGACATCGGGTACGTGCGCTCCCACGGCCGCGGTGCCGAAGATCCCGCCCGTGCCGCGTTCCCGCGTCCGACGGATGGAGAAGGAGAGGGCCTCCCCGCTCAGGTCGCGCTCGGTCGCGACGGCGCGGTGCTCCTCCTCCGCTTCGAGGCCGCGCTTCCCGCGAACGCGAAGGTCGTCGAGGCGTACCTCGTCCTGCGGCGCTCGAGCGTCGTCGACGACGACCCGACCTCCATCAACCTACACGCCCTCCGGATCGTCGAGGGGTGGAACGGACGATCCACGACCTTCGCCCGCCAGCCCCGGCTCGAGGATCTGGCGCTGCCGGAGGCGGTCGTGGAGCCCGGCGGCCCGGCGCTCGTTCGCTTGGATGTCCGCGAGCTCGTTCGACTTTGGGCCCGCCGCGATCCGAACGACCACGGGATCGCCGTCGTCGGGAAGGGCGAGAGCCCCACCGGAACGACGTTTGCTCTCGCGTCCGAGCGGAGTGGTGAACGAGGCACCGGCCCCGAGCCTCCGGGTCCGGTCGGTACACGCGCCGTCGATGGACGCTCGAGCCACGCGACGGATGCCGAGCCGTACCTCGAGCTGTACGTGCGCTAGGGATCGAGAAGCCGAGAAAAATCGTCGTCGGGCGTGAAGAAATGCCCGAGGTCGATCGTCGAACGAACAGCCAGTCACGACCCTGGCTGCTTCCGAGAACGTGCTCCTTGACCCTCCGCCGTCGGCAGGAGGAACCTTGGGACCAAGTCGGCGGGCTGCGGCCACGCCGGAAGGAGAGTGGATGATGCGAGTGTCGAAGTTCCTGGGCTCCGTGATGGCGATTGCGGCGGTTCTCGTGGCGGCGACGGCGACGACCGAGTCGCGCGCGGACGACGACGCCAGCCTCGTGAGCGTGTCCTGCTCCGGCGGCGCGGTCACCGTGACCGCGGCGAAGCCCTGGCACACGAACGACAAGGCGCCCTGGAAGTGGGACAAGGGTACGATCGGCGAGAAGACCGATCACCACGTCAAGGGCAAGGGCGACAAGTGCGAAGGCACCATCAAGGCCTTCATCTGCAACGGCGACCAGTGCAAGGGTCCGATCGCCGTTCCGGTCAAGTGACGCGCTAGTCGCGACGCTCGAAGAGACGAGGCAGCGTGCGCCGGGGACGGCGGGCCGCTGCCTCGTTTGGATTTTGTCGCGCGTGGCCGCGCTCCGGTCGAGGTCGCAACGCGACCTCGGGGTGATGTACGCTGCTCGATGTGATGAACGACAGGCCGAGTGTCGCGTCGGAGATCAGCGCGATCGCCGAGAGCGTGGAGAAGAGGTTCCAGAAGGGCAGGCGTGTCCTCTCCTTCTCCGAGTACCTCGACCTCTTCGAGACCGACCCGATTCGCTATGCGCGCGACGCGAGCCGCTACGTTCGCGACGCGTTCGATCACTACGGCGTCGTGAAGGTCGAGGAGCCGTGGGGAACCTTCCAGCGCTGGAAGCTGTTCGACCTCGCGTTCGACCCGGCGCAGTCGCATCACGCGCTCATCGGCCAGGAGCACGTGCAGGAGGAGATCTACCGGTCTCTCTCGAACTTCGCGCGCGAGGGCCGTCCGAACCGCCTCGTTCTCCTCCACGGTCCGAACGGGTCGGCGAAGAGCACGATCGTCGGCTGCATCCTCCGCGGTCTCGAGCACTACTCGACGCTCGACGAAGGCGCGCTCTACCGCTTCAACTGGGTGTTCCCGTCGAGCAAGACGCTCCGCGGGAGCCTCGGCTTCGGGCAGAAGGAGGCGACGTCGACCCTCGGGTCCTTCGCGCACCTGCCCGACGACCAGATCGACGCGAAGCTCCTCGTCGAGGTCCGTGACCATCCGCTCTTCCTGATCCCCGCCCTGGAGCGGCAGAAGTTCCTCGAGCGCCTCGTGCGCGCGAAGGGCGGTCCCTCGCCGGAGGGGTTCTGCGACTGGATCCTGCGCGGGCAGCTCTCGCACAAGAGCCAGCAGGTCTTCGAAGCGCTGCTCGCGAGCTACAACGGCTCGTACACCGAGGTGCTGAAGCACGTGCAGGTGGAGCGCTACTTCATCTCGCAGCGCTATCGGACGGGCGCGGTCACGATCGGCCCGCAGATGAGCGTCGACGCGGCCGAACGCCAGATCACGATGGACCGTTCGCTCGCGTCGCTCCCGGCCTCGCTCCAGGCCGTCACGCTCTACGAGGCGAAGGGCGAGCTCATCGACGCCGCCGGCGGCGTCCTCGAGTTCAGCGATCTCCTGAAGCGCCCGCTCGACGCGTTCAAGTACCTCCAGCTCTCGATCGAGACCGGCGAAGTCGCGCTCACGCAGCAGAACGTGACGCTCAACACGGTCATGATGGGGAGCGCGAACGAGCTCCACCTCGATGCCTTCCGCGAGCACCCCGAGTTCGCGAGCTTCCGCGGGCGGCTCGAGCTGATCCGGACGCCGTACCTCCGGAGCTGCGTCCACGAGCAGCGGATCTACGACACGCACGTCGTGCCCCACATCCGCCGGCACGTCGCGCCGCACGCGACCGCGATGGCGGCGCAGTTCGCGGTCCTCACCCGGATGCGGAAGCCGAACACCGACCGCTACCCGCGCGCGCTCTCGAACGCGCTCTCCGGCCTCTCCGCGGTGGAGAAGATGGACCTCTACGCGAACGGGCGCTCGCCCGAGCGACTCGACCCGGACGCGCAGAAGGTCCTCCGCGCCGGCGTCCGCGAGGTCTTCGAGGAGTCCGACTCCTATCCGATCTACGAGGGCCGGATCGGCGCGAGCCCGCGCGAGATGCGCGTCGTCCTCCTCGATGCCGCGCAGTCCACCACGTACAAGTGCCTCTCGCCGCTCGCCGTCCTCGACGAGATCGAGCAGCTCTGCCAGCGGAAGGCCGAGTTCGAGTGGCTCCAGCAGGACACGCAGGCGGGCGGTTACCACGACGTGAAGTTGTTCCGCGAGACGCTCTTCACGCGCCTCCTCGGCAGCTGGGAGCAGGAGCTCTACGCCTCGAGCGGCCTCGTCGACGAGCAGCAGTACGACGACCTCTTCGAGAAGTACGTCCAGCACGTCAGCGTCTGGACGAAGAAGGAGCGGATCCGCAACCGCGTCACCGGCGAGTACGAGGAGCCCGACGAGTCGATGATGCGCGAGGTCGAGCGCCTGCTCGACATCAAGGGCGACGCGCAGGAAGCGCGCAAGCAGATGATCAGCGCGATCGCGGCCTGGGCGATCGACCACGCCGGGCAGAAGGTCGAAGCGCGGATCGTCTTCCCGCAGTTCCTGAAGCGCCTCCGCGACGCGATCTTCTCCGACAAACGGAACGAAGTGGCCCGCCGCGCGCGCGACATCATCGTGCTCGTCCGTGACGAAGGCGCCGGGCTCGACGCGAACGCGAAGCGCGACGCGCGCGAAGTGCTCGACCGGCTCTCGCAGCGGTTCGCCTATTGCGACAACTGCGCCGCCGACATGGCGAGCATGCTCGTCCGCAAGCGCTACAACGACATCATCATCTCCTGACGTCAGGTGGCGAGCTCCCGAGCGAACGGGGGAGGAGAGCGCGACCTGGCGCGCGAGGTGCGGAGGCTGGCGGTGCCCGCCATCCTGCACTCGCTGCTCCAGACGCTCGTCTTCGTCGTCGACCGCGTGATGCTCGGTCGGCACGGCGAAGCCTCGCTCGCGGCCATGCAGCTCGGCAGCACGCTGGAGTGGTCGATCTGGAGCGTGTTCGCCGCCTTCGAGGTCGGCACGATCGCGCGGGTCGGGCGGCACGTCGGCGCGGGGGACCCCGGCTCCGCTCGCCGTGCGGCGTGGATCTCGCTCGGGGTCGCGACCGCGATCGGCTCGCTCCTCGCCCTCGCGACGCCGATCGTCCTCGCCTTGCTCCCTCGCTACGCGCCGTCGGCCTCGCCCGCGTCGATGAGCGAGGCGCAGGCCTATCTCGGCGTCACCGTCGCGGCGTCGCCGGTCGTCTTCGCCGCGATGACCGCGGTGGCGGTGCTCCAGGCTGGTGGGGACACGCGGACGCCGCTCGCGATCGGCGTCGTCGCGAACGTGGTCCACGTCGCGCTGAATCGCGCGCTCATCCTCGGCGCCGGGCCGGTGCCGGCGATGGGCGCCCGCGGCGCCGCGATCAGCACGGCGATCACGTTCGGCATCATCGCGATTGCCGCCGCCTCTGCGCTGATGAACCGATCGCGTCGGGTGTCGCTCCGGAGGAAGCCGGACGAGGAGCCGGGCGTCGGCGCCCGGCGCCTGCGCGTCGCGACGGAAGCGCGCGCGCTCGCGCGGATCGCGGGTCCGGCGTTCTTCGAACGCGTCCTCTATCACTTCGGCTACGTGGCCTACGCCGGCATCGTCGCGCGGCTCGGCGATGCGACGATGGCGGCGAACCAGTCGCTCATCAGCGTCGAGTCGATCTGTTTCCTCTCCGGCGACGGCTTCGGGATCGCCGCCGCCGCGCTCGTCGCGCAGAAGATCGGCGCGCGCGAGCCGGAGCAGGCCGAGCGCGCGGCGTGGATCGCGACCCGTTATGCGGCCATCACGCTGACGACCTTCGGCGTCCTCGCGCTCCTCGGCCGGAGCGTCATCCTGCCGATTTTCACGCCCGAGCACCCCGAGGTCGTCGCGCTCGGTCGCGAGGCGATGCCGGTCCTCGCCGTCGCGCAGCCGTTCATGGCGATGGGCGTCGTCCTCGCGCAGGCGATCCGCGGGGCGGGACGCACGCGGGAAGTCCTCGGCGTCAGCGTGCTCGGCGGCGTCGTCGTCCGGCTCGCCGCGACGGCCACGTTCGCGCTCGTCCTCGGCTGGGGTCTCGTCGGCGTCTGGCTCGGCTCGACCGTGGACTGGGTCGTCCGCAGCATCGTGCTCTCCGTCCTCGGCCGGCGTGGATGGAGGAGCGCGGCGGTCACGCCGCGCGGGCACGAGCCCGAGGGGAGCGCGCTCTGATACGCTTCTCGGCGATGTCTTCGCGAACGACCTTCTTCGCGTGCTGTCTCGTCGGCCTCGGCGTCCTCTGGGCCTGTGACGACCCGGGACCGACCGAGCCCGGTGTCGTGGCGACCGACGGCGGTTCGTCGTCGAGCGAGGACGCGAGCACGGACACGCGCGACGGCGCGTCGTCGATCGACGCCGCTCCGCCTCCCGCGTGCGAAGGCGCGTGCAAGACGACCGACGCGAAAGCAGCGTTCATGACGACGCAGCCGTTCGACCGGGCGCAGTTCGGGCTGGAGGGCGAAGCCGGCGCGCCGCGCTACTACGTCGAGGCGTATGCGGGCGGCGACCCAGCGTGCCCGACGAAGGACTCGGTGAGCCCGGAGCGCACGTTCATCGTCTCGAACCTCCCACGCGGATCGGCGGGACAAGCGTTCACGAAGGCCGACGGCGTCACGGGCGCGCTCCTCGACTTCAAGGGCAACCTGCTCTCTTCGCCGAAGCCGGAGTCGGCGACGAGCATCACGGTGACGCTCGGCCCGGCCGACGCGGCCGCCGACGCGCAGTGGGTCGCGTTCGACGTCGACGCGACGTTCCCGAGCGGCACGATCAAGGGCCACTTCTACGCGACGCGCTGCACGACGCTCGACTAGCGATACGGTCGCGCGAGGCGCTCGAGCTTCAGACGCGCGGTCCGCACGCCGAAGATCTCCCGTCCGCCGGGCGCGAGGATCGGCCCGAGCATCACGCTCGCGAGGATCGCCGCGAGCGTGATCGCGGTGCGGTCTTCCGGCGAAGCCGGCACCACGAGCCACAGCATCTTGCACCGGCGTGCGAGCTGCGAGAGCCCCGACGCCGATGCACCGGTGAGGACCTCGGCCTCCTCCGCCTCGTCGAGGTCGGCCTTGTCGACGGCGCGGCCGTAGACGAGCCGCGTCCCGCGCACGGTGGCGTCCTCGCTCGCGACGACGATGCGCGCCGCGTCGACGGGCGGGAGCTCCTCGTAGCGCTTCTCGACGGTGAGCCCGATTCGCGTGCCGAAGAACTGGAGCGCCTGTCGTCGGAGGAGATCGATCGGCAGCCGCACGTCCGCTTGCTGCGCGAACACGGCGAAGCACGAGCTCCGGTGCGGTGGCACGAAGGGCGCGTCGTCCCGGAGGAGCCCATGCGGGTCGAGGAGCGCGCGGAACGCCTCTTCTTCGGCGGCGAGCGAAGGAGGAGGGTGGTCGGTCGCGGACACGGGCGTGTACCATAGAGCATGGCCGCGTCCCTGGTCGACACGCACTGCCACCTCGACCCTACGTACTTCCCGTCGGGGCCCGACGACGTGCTCGCGCGCGCGCGGGCGGCCTCGGTCTCCGGGTTCGTCGTCGTCGGCGTCGGGGGCGATCTCGCGCCCGCGCGCGCGGCGGTCGATCTCGCGAAGCGGATGCCCGAGCGGGTCGGCGCCGCCGTCGGCGTCCACCCGCACGACGCGAAGTCGCTCGACGAGGCCGCTCATGACGAGCTCGCGCGCCTCGCCGCCGCGCCCGAGGTCGTCGCGGTCGGTGAGATCGGCCTCGACTACCACTACGACCACTCTCCGCGCGACGTGCAGAAGGCCGTCTTCGCGCGCCTCATCCACCTCGCGCGGGCGGTGAAGAAGCCGATCGTCGTCCACACACGGGAAGCGGCCGAGGACACGATCGCGATCCTCGCGGCGGAAGGCGCGCGCGAGGTCGGCGGCGTCATCCACTGCTTCAGCGAGGACAAGCCGTTCGCGGAGCGAGCGCTCGATCTCGGCTTCGACGTGTCGTTCTCGGGGATCGTCACCTTCAAGAGCGCGACCGCGATCCAGGAGGTCGCGAAGTGGGCGCCCCTCGATCGCATCCTCGTCGAGACGGACAGTCCGTACCTCGCGCCCGTGCCGCTCCGCGGGAAGCCGTGCGAGCCCGCCTACGTCGTCCACACCGCGCGCAGGGTGGCCGAGCTCCGCGGCATCGCGTTCGAAGCGCTCGCGGAGGCGACCACGCAGAACGCCGCGCGCCTCTTCCGGCGGAGCTTCCCGTCGTCCTGAGCGGGTGGGTGCGCGTGCGCTCGATGATCGCGGGCCGGGTGGCGACGCGCCCGCCTCGGCCGTACGATCGAGGGCGATGAGCGCGCGTGGTCCGGCCCTTCGCGGTGGAGCTCCGGCGTGGTCCTTTGCGGCCTCGCTGGCGGCGCACGGCGTCGTGCTCGCGCTCGTGGGCATCGCCGCGTACCGCTCACTCGCCGCGAAGGAGTCGCGTCGCGCCGAGGCGGCGCCGCCCGCGCCAAGCGTTGTCATCGCGCTCGAGCTCCCGATCGTGTCGGACGGCACGCTGATCGACGATCGCGCTGACGTTCCGGAGGGCAGCCCGCCGGAGGCGCATGGCGGCACGACGGTGGCGCGCGTCGACACCGGCTCGCCGGGGCACGGCGGTCAGCCGACGACGACCGAGCGCGCGATCAACCTGGCCGACGACGACGACGCGATGAAGCTCAGTCCGGACCTCGTGAGCCATCTCGCGCGCGACCAGCACCAGCGCCTCCGGACCGCACGCGTGAGGGCGACCCGCGAGGACCGCCGTTCGACGACGAACCCGATGGAGCTCACGTTCCTCGCGACCGGGAAGGGCGAGCGTCAGGAGCGTCGGCCGGTCGCGTCCTCCGATCCGAGCCGCGGCTCGCTCGTCGCGCCGAAGGCGTCGGCGCTCGGCGGCGCGCCCGGCACGCGCGTGGACGAGGCGGAGGAGCCGGAGCAGGCGGGGGCGGTCGCGGGCGCTTCCGCGCTCGGCCGCAGCGCCGCGAGCCCCGGCGTCGGCGTCCGGGACGGCCGCGCGGGGAGCGAGCACCACGTCGCCGCGCGCATCGCCTACGGTCGTCCCGACGTCACCGAAGGCGCAGTCGCGATTCCGGCGATCACGCGCGCGCGCCCGAACGACACCCAGGACAGCGACCAGGAGGTCGCGACGACAGTGCGTTCTCTCGTGCATGCGAGCGTCGCGGGCGGGTTCGCCGGTGTCGGTCGTGGTGGATCCGAAGGCCCCGAGCCGACGCCGGGCGCGGGCGCCGCGACGGGACGCGGCTCGGTCGCGCGTCCGATGGGGGCCGGCGACGGCGACGTCTTCGACTGGTACACGAACGACCCCGAGCTCCTCCCGTATTTCCGGAAGATCCACGCGAAGGTCGACCCGCTCTGGCGCGACGCGTTCCCGAAGTCGGCGATGCTCGAGCTGAAGCAAGGCACGGTCATCCTCGAGTTCACGATCGCCGCCGACGGCACCGCGAAGGTCTCCTGGCCTCCGATCCGCCCGAGCGGGATCGACGAGTTCGATCGGAACTGCGCGGAGGCGATCCGTCGCGCGAGCCCCTTCGAGGCGATCCCGCGAACGCTCGGCCGGACATCTCTCCGCATCCGCGCCCCCTTCGTCGCGAAGAACCCGATCATCAAGTGATCTAGGATCGGCTGGATGCCGACGCCGCTCGAGACGGTTCGCCTGGAGCACGGAGACACCCATGCGCGGATTGCGCCCGACCGGGGAGGGACCCTCACGCGTCTCGTCGTCGCCGGCCGCGAGGTCCTCTACCTCGACGAGGCGACGTTGCTCGATCCGACGAAGAACGTACGCGGCGGCAACCCCGTCCTCTTTCCTTCACCCGGGCCGCTCGCGGGCGATCGCTTCGCATGGGGAGGACGGACGGGGACGATGAAGCAGCACGGCCTCGCGAGGCAGCGGCCGTGGACCGTCGTCGCGCAAGACGCGTCGAGCGTCTCGCTCTCGCTGACGTCGCATCCCTCCACGCTCGCGGAGTTCCCGTGGTCCTTCGCGCTCCTGTTCCGCTACGTCGTGACCGAGGGACTTATCCGGATCGAGCAGCGTTTCGAGAACCGAGACGACGCCCCGATGCCGTACGCGGCGGGCTTCCACCCGTACTTCCGCGTCGCGGACAAGACGCGCGCGTCGATCCCGACGCGCGCCACGCGCGCCTGGGACAACGTCGCGAAGCGCGAGGTCGCCGTCGCGGGGCCGCTCCGGTTCGGAAGCGAAGAAGTCGATCTCCATCTCGTCGATCACGGCGAGCCGCGCGCGACGCTCGACGTCGGCGACGGCACGCGGATCGAGGTCTCCGGGTCGGACGCGTTCTGGCGCTGGGTGATCTGGACGTTGCCGGGGAAGGACTTCATCTGCCTCGAGCCGTGGACGGCGGCGTCGAACGCGCTCGGCTCCGGAGAGCACGTCCGCGTGATCGCGCCCGGTCAGAGCGACGAGCTCTGGACCGAGATCGCCGTCGCGCGCACCGGTCCTGCCCCGGGGTGATCCAGGTTCGGCGCCGATCCACCCCTCACGATCGGACCGGAAATGGCTGGTCGCGCACCTGCGGACTCGAGGCACGGGGTGTGCTTACGTTGTGCGACATGGCCTCCAATCCGGTGCTCGCTGCTCTCGTCGCCTTCGGCATCGTGGTCGGGGCGGGGTGTGCCGCGCCTCCCTCGGACGAGGACGTCGGCGGCTCGGAAGGCGCCGCCAGCGCGAGCGCGCCGGATGCCGGGGTGGTCTCGGACGAAGCCGCGCGGCGCTTCCGCGCCGCCGAGTGCACGACCTGCCACGCCTTCGAGCGGAAGCTCGTCGGGCCTTCGTTTCGCGCGGTCGCGGAGGCCTACGCGAAGAAGTCGATCTCGCGAGAGCAGAAGATCGATCGCCTCGTGAAGAGCGTCCGCTCCGGGAGCCGGCTGTCGTGGGGCATCCTGCCGATGCCCGAGAACACGCGGATCGACGACGACGAGGCGCGCTGGCTCGTCGCGTACATCCTCGACTACCCGAACGTCGCGGACTGACTCACGCCGCCTTCGTCGACGGTGGCGCGAGCCGCGTCCACGAAGGATCGGGCGGGAGCTTCTCGGCGATGCCTGCGTCGACGAAGCCGGCGAACGCCGCCCATCGTGCTGCTTCGCGGACGACTTCGTCGAGCTTGCGCGGCTCGAACCCGAGCTCGCGCTTCGCCTTCGAGCAGTCGAAGACGATTCCTTTGCTCTCGACGATCTCGCGGACCATCGCGCGCGTGAGCGGCGGCTCCTTGCCCGTCACCGAGGCGACGAGCTCGCCGATCGTCGCGACGCTCGCGAGCACCCACGCGGGCGGCAGCCCGACCTTCGGCTCGACGCCGGTCTCCTCGCGCACGACGCGTGCGAGCCTCTCGACGTCGGCGTTCTCGCCGCCGAGGAGGTAGCGCTCGCCCGGCTTGCCCTTCTCCGCGGCGAGCACGTGCCCGAGCGCCACGTCGCGCACGTCGACGAGGTTCACCGGGAACCCGATCGGCGCTTTCCGGTTCAGGATGTCGACGAAGTTCTTCGTCGACGGCGTCGGCCCGTAGTCGAAGCGGCCGACGACGCCGGTCGGCAGGACGGCGACGAGGTCGAGCCCGAGCTCGTCCGCGAGCGCGTGCGCGACCTTCTCGGAGTCGACCTTCGCGCGGACGTAGGGGAGGTGAGGCGTGTCGTTCCACACCGTCTCGTCGAACGGCTTCGCGAGGTCCTTCGCGAAGCCGACCGCGTTGCACGAGCTCGTATGGACGACGCGGCGGACGCCAGCGTCCTTCGCGGCGCGGAGCGCGTTCTTCGTACCCTCGACCGCCGTCCTCCTCATCTCCTCCGGATCGCGCGTCCAGCTCTTGTAGACGGCGGCGGCGTGGAAGAGGATCTCCGCGCCCTCCAGCGCGGGACGGAGCGACGCCGCGTCGAGGACGTCGCCTTCGTGGACGCGGAGATCGAGCCCCACCGTCGCGCGGAGGCGCGCGCGCGAGCGGACGCTGACGCTCACGTCGTGCCCGCGCGAGACGAGCTCGTGGACGATGTTCGCACCGATGTGCCCCGACGCACCGGTCACGCAGACGCGCATGTGAACCCCCCGTGGCTGAAATGACGAACGGCCGGCGAGCCTACCATGCTCGCCGGCCGCCCTTCGGGTCGTGGCTTCGGTCAGCGCGCGCCGATCGCGCCGACGGTGCCCTCGCGACGCGGGTCTGCCCCACCGACCAGCCCGTCGGGCGTCACCTTGATGACGGAGAGGCCGCTCGTGATGCCGCCGATCGCGACGGGGTGCTTGTACTGGTCACGCAGGATCGGAAGGAGCTGCGTGACGTCGTTCGGTCCGATCACACCGGGGTTCCAGGTCTCGAGCGTCGTCGTGCCGTTCGAGTTGAGGAAGTGCGGGAGGGTGACCGCCTCCTGCGGGCTGAGCTGCCAGTCGATCATCGCGACGATCGACTGCGTCGTCGTGTGGATGATCGCCGAGCCGCCCGGCGAACCGGTGACGTACGAGACCTTGCCGTTCTGGTCGAAGATGATCGTCGGCGACATCGAGCTCCGCGGGCGCTTGCCGCCCTCGACGCGGTTCGCGACCGGCTTCGTCACACCGCCCACCGTCGTCGACGGGACGAAGGAGAAGTCGGTGAGCTGGTTGTTGAGGAGGAAGCCGTGGGTCATCCGGCCGTTGCCGAACGCGCTCTCGACCGTGGTCGTCATCGACAGCGCGTTGCCCCAGCGGTCGCGGATCGAGATGTGGCTCGTGCCGGTCTGGACCGGCGGCGAAGGGTCGGGGTTCTGCCACGTCGTCACGTCCGCCGGCGTGCCGAACGGAGCCGTGCCCATGTCCTTCTCGGGGTCGACCAGCGCGGCGCGCGAGGCGATGTAGGCCGGATCGATCAGGCCGCCGACCGGCACGCGGACGTAGTCGGAGTCCGCGAGGTACTGGTTACGGTCCGCGAACGCGAGGCGGCCGGCCTGCGTGAAGAGGTGGACGGACTTCGCGGTGTTCGGCCCGGCCGCGCGCATGTCGAAGTGCTCGAGGATGCCGAGCATCTGCGTGACGGCGACCGCGCCGGAGGACGGCGGGCCCATGCCGCAAACGGCATTGCCGCGGTACTTGCCGCAGACGGAGGGCCTGCGGACGACGGTGTAGCCGGCGAGGTCGCTCTCGGTCATCGCGCCGGGGCCGCCGACGCCGGGGTCGGTCTGCACCGTCTTCACGATGTCGGAAGCGATCGCGCCGTAGTAGAACGCGTCGGCGCCGCTCCGCGCGAGGGCGTCGAGAGTGGCGGCGTACTCCGGGTTCTGGAGGAGCGTGCCGGCGGTCTTCGGGACGCCGTTCGCGTCGAGGAAGTAGGCCGACGCCGTCGCGTCGCGCGAGAAGACGCCGACCGATCCTGCGATCGACTCGGCCATGCGCGGCGAGATCTGGAAGCCCTCGGAGGCGAGCTTGATCGCGTGCGGGAAGAGGCTCGGCCAGGGCCTCCGGCCGTGCTCCTGGCTCATCTTCTCGAGGAGCCTGGGAACGCCCGGGACGCCGACGGACTTGCCGCTCCGCACCGCATTCGTGAACGACAGCGGCGAGGTCGCCGTGTTGGAGGCGTAGAAGTAGCGCTCGGTCGCGGCCTGGGGCGCCTTCTCGCGCGCGTCGAGCGTCGTGATGACGTTCTTCTCCGCGTCGTAGTAGACGACGAACGCGCCGCCACCGAGACCGGAGGACTGCGGCTCGACGAGGCCGAGCACGAGCTGCGCGGCGATCGCCGCGTCCGCCGCGTTGCCGCCGGACGCGAGGACGTCGAGCGCGGCCTGCGTCGCACCTCGACGTGCGGCAGGTCGAACGGAAGCGCTCGCAAGTGGAGGGCTTGATCGCGCTCTCGGCGGATCGACCCG
>JBDHVE010000160.1:0-21881 GCA_039809485.1 Polyangiaceae bacterium
CTCCCCGCGCAGCCGGCGCCGTCGGCGACGGCCGCTCCGGCGCCGAGCGCCGCGCCCGCGCCGTCGCCCGCAGAGGCGAGAGAGCCACCCCCGGAGCATCCTCCGGAGGACGACGACACGACGCTCTTCGAGGACCGACAATGATCCGCCGTACCGTTTCCGTGCTCGCTCTTCTCGTGTGGCTCGCCCCCGCCGTCGCGACGGCCGCAGGCGAGACGAAGTCACAGACGCCGACGAAGAACGCTTCCGACCCTGCAGCCGCCCAAGCGCTCTTCTACGAGGCGCGCGCGCTCATGCAGAAGGGCCGCTGGGCCGAAGCGTGCCCGAAGCTCGAAGAGAGCCTGCGGCTCGACGAAGGGATCGGCACCGCCTACAACCTCGCCGACTGCAACGAGCACATCGGGAAGCTCGCGACGGCGTGGTCCGGCTTTCTCGACGTCGCCGCCGCCGCGAAGGCCGCGGGCCAGGCGCAGCGCGAGCGCGTCGCACGCGACCGCGCGCAGAAGCTCGAGCCGAAGCTGCCGAAGCTGCTCGTCGACGTGCGGACGGCGCCGCCGGGCCTCGTCGTCGAGCGCGACGGCGTCGCCATCGGGCAAGCGGCGTTCGGCACCGCGATTCCGGTCGATCCGGGCGCGCACAAGGTCGTCGCGCGCGCGCCAGGGCGGACGCCGTTCGAGACGACGGTCGAGGCGAAGGAGGCGGCGACTGCACGCGTCGTCGTGAAGGACCTCCCGCTCGCGCCGGTCGCGGCCGCCCCCGTCGTGACGCCGCCACCGACACCGCCTCCGCCCGCCGAGCCGCCGCGCGAGACGGCGATGACGACCACGACGAGCGCGGACGGCGCAGCCGTCACCGACGCGAGCACGGCGTCGAGCTTCCCCGAGCCTTCGGCGGACAAGCGCTCTCCACAGAGGACGATCGGCTGGGTCACGGTCGGTGTCGGCGCGGCGGCGGTCGTCGCCGGCGGCTACTTCGGCCTCCGGTCGCTCGACAAGCGCGACTCGTCGCGGCCGCACTGCAACGGTGACCTCTGCGATCAGACCGGCGTCGACCTGCGCTCGTCGGCGATCCGCTCCGGCAACGCGGCGACGATCACGACGATCGCCGGTGGCGCCGCCATCCTCGGCGGCATCGCGCTCGTCCTCACGGCGCCGGACGAAGGACGCCGCGCCGCCCGGACGGGCCTCCCGCCTGGACCGAGGATCGGTCGTCTGACCGCCTCGCCCGAGATCGGGCCCGCGGGCGGAGGGATCGTGCTCGGAGGGACGTTGCCATGATCACGTCACGGTCGCGCCGCCGCCTCTTCTGGACGCTCTCCGGGTCGGCGTTGCTCGTCGCGCTCACGGGCGCGTGCAACGCGATCCTCGACAACAACGCGGGGATCCTCGTCACGACCGAGGAGGCCGGCACCTTCCCGGCCGAGGACTCCGGCACGAGCACGCCGGCGCCGACGACCGAGCCCGTCGACAGCGGGAGCACCGCGCCGATCGACGCCGCCACGCTCGGCGACGGCGGCCTGCCCGACTGCCCCGCCGGGCAGCACCGCTGCAACGGTCAGTGCGTCTCGACGAGCGACCCGACGTATGGCTGCGGATCGCCCGCGTGCACGCCCTGCGTCGTCGCGCACGGTGCGCCGGCATGCGTCGGCGGCGCGTGCGCGGTCGCGACGTGCGATCCGGGCTTCGCGAACTGCAACGCGAACCCCGCGGACGGCTGCGAGGTCGATCTCTCGAAGCCCGCGACGTGCGGGAGCTGCACCGCGGCGTGCCCCGCGACGACGCCCGTGTGCGCGCCCGTCGGCGGGACGTACCAGTGCGGAACGGGCTGTCCCCCGACGGCGCCGACGCGGTGCGGAGACGAGTGCGTCGACCTGCTCACGAGCGCGAACCACTGCGGAACGTGCCCCAACGTCTGCGCGCCGGTCGAGAACGCGACCGTCGCGTGCACGACCGGCGTCTGCACCTTCACCTGCCGCCCGGACTTCCGCGCGTGCGGTGGTCGCTGCACGGCCGTGACGGATCCGGCCGCCTGCGGACCGGGCTGCGTCGTGTGCCCGCCGGCGGCGAATGCGCGTCCGACCTGCGCGGCGGACGTGTGTCGGTTCGAGTGCAACATGGGGTTCGGCGACTGCGACGCGCTCCCGGCCAACGGCTGCGAGGCGAACTTCGCGAACAATCCGGCACACTGCGGCGGGTGCAATCGCCCGTGCCCGAGCGGCGTCTGCAACGCGGGCGTCTGCGCGCCTCTCCCCGACGGAGGGTAGCGTCGATGCGGACGGTGCGCGTCCAGTCGTTCCAGGAGCTGCACGAAGAGCTCTTCGCCGACACGTGGGACGCGTCCCTCGCCCGCCATCGCTCGTGGTGCGCGTACCGCGGCGTCGCGTGCATCGACCATCCCCTCGCGACGTCGCTCTCGCGTCTCGGCCCGCGCTGCGCGGAGCTCGAGCGCGCGCTGCTCCGCACGTTCCGCAAGTACGGGCGTCGCCTCGCGACGAGCGACGACTCGGCGTGGACGTGGCTCGCGCTCGCCCAGCACCACGGGCTCCCGACGCGGCTGCTCGACTGGACGTTCTCGCCGTACGTCGCGCTCCACTTCATGACGGAGGCGCCGGAGTACTTCGACCGCGACGGCGTCGTCTGGGTCGTCGACTACGCCCGTGCACGCCGCAGGCTCCCCTCGCCGCTCGCGCGGGTCCTCGACGACGAAGAAGCGGACGTCTTCACCGCCGAGATGCTCGCGCGCGCCGCCGAGGACCTCCCGAGCTTCGACGAGCTCGGACGCGACACGAAGCCTTTCGTCGCCTTCTTCGAGCCGCCTTCGCTCGACGACCGCATCGTCAACCAGTACGCGCTCTTCAGCCTGATGCCGGCGCCGACGCTCCGGATCGAGGACGCGCTCGAGCACGACCCCGAGCTCGCGCGACGCATCGTCGTGCCGGCCCGCCTGAAGTGGGAGGTGCGCGACAAGCTCGATCAGGCCAACGTCACCGAACGCGTGCTCTACCCGGGGCTCGATGGGTTGAGCCGCTGGCTCCGGCGGTACTACGCGCCGCGCGACGAGGAGACGGCGAAGCGCTTCGCGGAGCTCGACGCTACCGGCGGCGGCGCTCGAGCGGCCGCCGACCGTCCCGCGCGTCGAACCAGGAAGAGCGCAGGTGGCGACGGAGTGCCGAAGCGTAGAGACAGTCCCGCAGGCCGTTCAGCTCGCTCGTCACGGCGCCGTGGGTCAGCTGGGTCTTGATCGCGACGGCCTCGGCCTGCGTCAGCTCCACGCGCGATAGCGTGCCCTCGACCTGCTCGTGCGCGCACGCGACGCCTTGCCGCTCGAGGTCGGCGAAGAGACGATGCGTGTTCACCGCCGTCGTCCCGCCCGTGTAGTACGAGACGAGCTTGTGGCGCGCGTTCATCGGCTGCCCGCTGCCGGCGACGACCCACTCCTTGAAGATCTCGACGTCCGCGTAGAGCGCGTCGAAGAGGTACGTCTCTCGGATCGAGAGACCGCCGTGCTTCAGCGCGCACGCGGCAGCGTGATAGCCGCCGGAGTGGGCCGACACGCAGACGCGCCCGACGGTCGCGCCGGTCGGGAGAGCAGCCGAGCCGAGCGTGTTGCGGACCGCCTGCGTGTCGAGCGTCTGGACGACGTCGGCGAGCATCCGCGCGAAGCCGCCCGGCAGCTCGAGCTTCCCGGCGGAGGAATCCGGCGCCATCGTCGCGAGCTGCGGGACGACGAGGATCGCGTTCTGCTTGCTCTCGTAGAGCTGCTCACGGAGCTGGTGGGCGACGATCGCGCGCTCGGCGGTCGTGTTGTGGCCGTGGAAGTGGACCACCATCGCGACGCCCGAGTCCTTGCTCGGGCGGTAGTGGTTCGGAACGAAGACCTGCACGGTCGCATCGCGGTACCAGCTCCCGGCCGCCGGGAACGGCGCGTGCTCGAGCTCGAGCACGAGCGTCACGCCGCGTGCGTCGGAGGACGTGCGGAGCACGCGCGAGGTGGACCCCGGCGTCTCCGCGCGTCCGCGGCCTGCCCAGAGGCCGAGGACGAGAGCCGTCGTGCCGGCGACGAACGAGCGACGAGTCGATCGGAAGGAGTGCATGTAGGTATGCCTCCCCCCGACCCTCCGTCATCCGGCGCCGTTCGGCCAAGTTTTCCGACGAGGGCGCGCTCAGCGGACCAGCCAGGCGACACGCGCCGGTGGCCCGGCCTCGACGTCGACGACGAGCTGCCCGAGATGCAGGACGTACGCGCCGGGTGCGAGCCTCTCGGGCGCGCAGCGGCCACCGTCGGGACACGGCGGGTCGATCCGACGCATCACGACGGGGCTCGGGGCGAGCCTGACGACGAGCGAACCGCCGGCCGGCACACGCGCGCGCGCGATCCGCGCGCGGCGTACGTGTCCTGCATCACCGCCGTCGGAGGCCGGGCTCGCCTCGGTCGACGGCGCGAACGACGGCGGAGCGAGCTCGTAGAGCGCGCCGCCCGCCTCCTGTCCGAGGGCGGTGAACGCCGGGAGGTCCGCGTGGTCGAGGAGCGGCACCGTCACCGTCTTCGTCCCGCGGTTCGTGACGCGCACGGTGATCGATCCGTCCTCCTCGAGCGTCGCGCGCTGCACGAACGACACCCCCGCCCCGGCGTCGTCGGTCACGGCACGGAGGCGACGCGCCTCCATCGCCGAGATCGCACAGCGCGGATCGCCGAGCACCGCGAGCGCCTCGAGCTCCGCTCCGGTGCAAGCGGGGCCGCCACCGTCGACCCCGCGACCGCCGTCGCCTCCGATCTGCAGTGCCTCGTCGACGCCGTGCTCTCCGGTGACCTCGGTCGGCGCTCCGTCGGCTGCGACGGAGCCGGGACGTGTGTCTTCGCCTCCTCCGGAGGACGAGGCAGCACCGGGCGTGCGGCCGCACGCGTCGCACCCCGAGGCGAGAGCGCTCGTGACGCAGACGATCGCGAAGACGGGCCGAGCGGTCACACGCGACGGGCGCGAGAAGAACCGGAAACCGCCAGGCGTCCTCATGGGCCGCCCTTTAGCACCGAACTCGCCACGCTGGTCGCGACCTCGTACGATCGAGGATCGATGAGCGCCACGACCAGCACGTTGCCCGAGCTCGCGGAGACGGACGTACGGCTCCTCTGGGTGAACGACTGGTACGACGTCCCGAGCGAAGCCGTCGTCGAGTACCGCGGAAGGCGGTGCCTCCTGCGGCTCGAGGATCCGGCCGGTCTCGATGCGTCGCTCGAAGGCGTCGGCACCGTCCGCTGGCTCCTCTTCCCGCTCGATGCCGCGCAGCTCGCCGAGCACACGCGCTGGCACGACGAGTACGCGCTGCTCGTCGGCACGCACTGGTGCTTCCACGACGAGCCGCACGAGACGTTTGCCGAGCAGGACGACGAGGACCGCCAGCCGGAGCGCTTCCTCGCCACGCATCGCAATCGCACGCCGGTCCCGATCGAGACGCTCACGCCGATCGGCTGGCTCGGCGCGCTCCCGAAGCGCTAGACCGCTTCACGGTGTGACGACGAACCGAAGACGGCGCGAAGTCCGCATCGCCCTACGGTCTTCGCGGCGCTCGGGATCGACGACGGCCTCGAGATCGACGTCGAGCACGGACGCGACGTCGAGGACCGCTGCCCCCAGCGGCAGCCGGATCCCGAGGCGATCGAGGCGATCGAGCGGGATCCCCGCCCCGCTCGTGAGCACGCGCACGACGACGCGGCCGACGGCCTCGTGCACGATGCGCGCATCGACGAAGGACGCCCCCTCCGGCTGCGTCCAGCGCAGGCCGAGGCCGCGCGCCGAGAGGCCGTCGCCCGGACGCGGCGCGACGATGTCGAGCGGAGCCGCGAGCACCATCGAGACGTCGGCGAGCGCGCAGGCCCGGCTCTGCGCGCCGGCGTGGAGATCCGGACCGCCTTCGTAGGGTCGCTCGGCCCATGCCCGCGCGCAGAGCGCGCCGTCGGGCAGAACCGGATGACGAAGGCGGAGGACGGCACCGGGCGCGTGCGCGAGCTCCGTCACGGCGCCGTCGTCGAACGCGAGCGAGGCCCCGGTTCCGACCGACCAGCCCGGGAGGTCGTCCGCCGAGGCGGTGACGGTCGCGTCGGCCGTCGCGACGGAGAGCGGTTCGATGGTGCCGAGGTCGAGGACGTCACCGGGTGACGCTGCGCCGGCGTCGACGGACGCGTAACGGAACGAGCTCCGGTCGGCGCTCGCGACGAGGACGCGGAGCCTGACGCGCTCGCCGCGCTCGAGCGCCGCGCGCGTGAAGACGTGCGCGACCTCGGTGACGTCAACCGGCGTCACCTCGTCGGACGGCGCGGGGCCGCTCACCTCGAGGCGCGTCTCCCCCGTCCCGCTCGCCGACGACGTGGTGACCCACACGTCGCAGCGCGACGTCGGACAGCCGCTCCGGAGCGCGACCCGGATCCGCTCGCCGGGCGGCGGGGGCGCGACGTCGTGCTCGTCGAGCCGCCACGCGACGTGGTCGCGCGGGAGGCCGAGCAGCACCGTCGGGGCGGACCGCCCGTTCGGCGCCCCTTCGACGACCACGTCGTACGGGCTCGCGACGTCGTCCACGACGACGCCGCCCTCCTCGTCCGTGAGCGCACGCCTCCTCGCGCCGCGGCCGTCGACGATGACGACCGCACGGCCGACGACCGCCTGCCCGGCCTGGTCGCGGAACGCGAGCGCGACGGACGGTGCCGGCGCGGGGCCCTCGGGGGCGCGGTTCGTCTTCGCCTTCGACGGCTCCGGCGACGCGGTCGTCCTCGGCAGCGGCGGCTCACCGGTCGCGACGGCTCGCTCGCCTCCGGCGCAGGCAGAGAGAACGATCGCGAGGAAGAGACACGCGGGGCAGCAGCGGTTCGACATGCGCGTCGCCTCTCCACGTCGCATGCCACGACTCCGTCCCGTTGATCCTGGCCACTTGCATCGCGCTGCGGGTGGCCTTCGCCTGGCCCGACCCGGCCCAGGCCAGGCACAAACGCGTCGTTGCGTCCTCGCACCGGACCCGGTAACGGACGACGGATGGCTCGTCTCGATCTACTCGCCGCCGCGAAGGAGCTCGCGCAGCTCGCGGCCACCCCCTCCGGCGTCGCGGGTGACAAAAGCATGCGCAACGCCGCGCGCAACGTCCTCGCGAGCGTCGTCAGCGCGGACGCGCCGATGGTCCGCAAAGCGGTGAAGGCGCTCGCGGACGGGATCCGGAAGGCGCACGGTCCGCACGCCGACGTCCTCCACCTGACCCTCGGCGCGCTCGTCGAGGAGGCCGGTGCTCCGGCCGAAGTCGCCTGGCCGGTGCTCGCCGAGGGGCTCGCGACGGGGCTCCCCGCCGCGACGAAGTTCGGGGTCGCGGTCGTCCGCGCGGCCAAGACGCAGGTGGTCGCCGACGCGCTCGCCGCGAAGGGCGCGGAGGTCGCGGCGAAGATGCCCGAGGAGGCACGCGCCTGGCAGGAGCTCCCCGCGCGATGCCTCGCGGCGGCGGCGTGTCTGAGTCGCTCGCGCAAGCTGCGCGACGAAGCGCGCTCGTCCGGCCTGCGGAAGCGCGCCGACACGCTCTCGATGGGCGTCGCCGAAGTCGCCCAGGTCGTGCAGCTCCTCGACACCCTCGAGGACGAGATGCTCCTCGTGCTCCACCCCGCGTCGAAGCGCGGGTTCGAGGTCCGCGCGAGCGACCTCACGATGAACGCCGAGCTCGTCGTGCTCCTCGCGAGCGCCGTCTGCGGAGACGCGCGGAAGGGCAAGCTGCCGGGCGACAAGCCCTCGGCTGCGGCGGTGAAGGCGCTCCGTAACGAAGGCAGCCGGCGCGGGAAGCCCGTCCGTGCACCCGCGACGTTCGAGCTGCTCCCGTTCGACGCGCTCGACGAGCGCGCGACCCTCGATGCGCGCGAGCACGCGCACGATCACGGGCTCGACCTCTCCGCGTCGCCTTCGAGCATCCCGCGCGTCTCGGGCCGACGCGTCGTCCTCCTCCGCGATCCCGACCACGTGCACGCGATCGAGATCGAGCCCCCGCCGGGCGCGCTCACGCCGACGCTCGTCGTCGAGCGAACGCTCGAAGAAGCCGACGTGACGAAGTGGCTCGAGCGCCTCGCGACGCGTGCCCACCCGTCGCGACGTGCTCCCACAAAGGCCGCCTCGAAGCGCCCGGCGGCGAAGGCCCGGTCGAAGAAGCGGTGATACGCTTCGCGTGATGCGATCGCTCACGCGCACGGTCGTCTTCTCCGCCCTGTCGTTCGTGCTCGCGGTCGCGTCGAGCGCGTCCGCGCAGGAGACGCCGCCCGCGCCTCCACAGGCTCCGCCGCCGGCGAAGCGCGCGCCGGGCACGAACGCACGGACGCAGCAACCGCTCCCGCAGGCGACGCTGCCGGCGCCCGCGCTGTCGCCGGACGACGCCGGCGTGGGGCGCGCACGCGAGCTCCTCGCCCGAGCGCGCATGCTCGACGAGTCGGCGACGAACGACGAGAAGCTCGCGTCCGATTTGACGAAGGCGATCCCCGCGCTGCGTTCTGCCGCGAAGGCCGCGCGCGAGCGCGTCTCGCGTCCGGAAGCGCAGAACCGGCCCGACCACGAGGCGCTCGTCGCGCGGGCCGAGGAGCTCGAAGCGGAGCTCGCGATCGACGAGGTCGACGTCGCGGTGAAGAAGCACGCAGCGGCCGAGAACCGGCGCCTCGCACGGGAGCTCCGCGCGCTCGCGGTGCGCGTCGTGAAGGAGCCGGCGGCTCTCGCCGAGGCCGACGCGCAGAACCCGTGCGATCCGCCGTATCGCTACACGGCCGACGGACGAAAGATCTACCGCGTCGAGTGCTTCTGAATCAGTAACGCCACGGCTCGCGCCGGTGCGGATCGATCCGCGGCAGACGTGGCTTTCGGATCCCGGCGACGCCGCGCGCCCCGAAGATCGCGCGGTCGAGCAGCGCGCAGACGCGTGCGCGATGGGGTCGGAAGGGCTCGAGCGCGCGCAGCATCGCGTCGTCGTCCCCCTGCACGCCCGTCAGCGCTTCGGTCACGAGATAGTGCGCGTGGACGTCACCGACGGGCACGGCGTCGGCGTAGCCGAACGCGTGCTTGGCCACGTGGTTCGCGGTCCACGGGCCGACGCCCGGAAGCGACTGGATCTTCTCGATCGCGACGTCGGGGGGAACGTCGCGCAACCGCTCGAGCGCAGGTCCGCGGAGCGCGCCTCTCCGTAGCGTCGCCGCACGACGGGACCCGACGCCGATCTCGTGGAGACGCCACATCGGCACCCGCTTCACCGCTTCGGGCCGCGGAGCCGCGCGCAGCGACGTGGTCCCGACGGGCTCGCCCGCGATCCGCCAGAGCCGGCGGACCGACGCGCGCGCCTCGAAGCCGGTGACGAGCTGCTCGATCACCGCGACGGCGAACGCTTCGAACACGGTGGGCGTCTTCCCGAGCCGCGCGTCGAACCGACGCGCGAGGTCTCTGACGAGCGGGTGCGAGCGCGCGATCGCGAGGAAGTCGCCGGGGTCGTCGTCGAGTCCGAGGAGATCGCGCGCGGTGCGGAGATGCTGCTCCACTTCCGCTTCGTCGAGCGGCGTGACGGCGAAGAGCTCGACGTGCACGCGTCCCGCTCGCGCGCGGTACGCCGCGACGGCCCCGCGCGGACCGCCCGCGAGCACGCGCACCGGGCGCCGCTCGAGCAGCCACGGATCGAACGGCGCGCCGCGCGGCACGACGGCGTCGCGGCCGATCGAGACGAGCTCCTTCGGCAGCTCCTCGCGCGTGAAGATCTGCTGTCGCGCGGGTCGCACGTCGGCCTCCGGACCGGTGAGCTTAGCGCGTCAGCTCGCCTTGGCACGACCGAGGGACTGCGCCGCGACAGCCGCGACGATCACGGCACCGCCCGCGACCGCGAGCAGGCTCGGGCGCTCGCCGGTCGCGAGCACGACCCAGATCGGCGAGAGAACCGGCTCGATCGTCGCGAGGAGCGAGCTCTCGAGCGCACGGAGACGCCGTACGGCCGCGCCGTAGAGCACGTACGGCAGGCCGATCTGGAGCGTCCCGAGCGCGGCGATGACGGTCCAGGTGCGAACCGCCGCGGGGCCCTCGGGGGGGTGCGTCACGATCGCGGGCAACGCGACGACGGCGGCGATCGCGTTGCCGAGCGACATCGCGAAGAGCGGCGCGTGTCCGGCGACCTCCGGCGGGAGCTTCGGCTGATCCTTCCGGAGGAGGAGCGGGAGCCCGGCAAAGCCGAATCCCGACACGACAGCGAGGACGTTGCCGAGCGTGCGTCCTCCCCCGAGCTCGCCGCCGAACGTGAGCGCCATCCCGAGGAAGCACGCGCCGACGAGCCCGAGGTCGCGACCACCGACGCGCTCGCCGAGGAGCGGTCCGCTGAGGAGCGCCACGTAGATGGGCCCGGCGTACTGGAGGAGGATCGCGTTCGCCGCCGTCGTGCGACGCGCGGCGAGCACGAAGAGCACGATCATCAGCGCGTAGCTCGCGGCGGCGCCCCAGACGAGCGGACGCCGAAAGAGCCCGCCGAGCGCGGCCGCCGAGACGCGCGTGCGCCGCGCCGTCACGAAGAGCACCCCGAGCATGAAGAGGAGCGCGAACACGCTCCGGAGCCCTGCGATGACGAGCGGCTCCGCCGCCGCGACCTTCACGCCGACGCCGCCCGTGCTCCAGAGCCCTGCAGCGCCGAGCACGAGGAGCGCGCCGGTTCGTCGGGACCGCGCCTCTTCGAGCGCGCGTGCGTCTGTGGCGACACCCTCCACGGAGCCGCGCAGCATAGCCAAAGATCACGTCCTGGCGAGACGTGGTCGCGAGCGCGCGAGCTCCGAGACCGCCTTCGGCGCCGACGGGAACCTCGCCGCCGGATCGCTCGCCAGACAGCGCGCGAGCCATGCGTCGAAACCGGGCCAGAGCGCGACCGTCGCGCGCTGCTCGCTCGCTCGTTCGCTCGCGCGAGGCGGGCTCTTCATCTCGGTGACGAGACAGACGAGGTCGTTCACGGCGCACGTCCTCGCGTCGACCGCGCGCCAGAACGGTCTGCCCGAGAGGAGGTAGTACGTGAGCAGGCCCAGGGTCCACACGTCGGACGCCGGCGACGGAGGACGCGTCGCGAGCACGTTCTCGAGCGCTTCCCACGCGAGCGCGCCGCCCGCGCCGCTCCGCGGTGAAGGGACGACGACGCGGAGCGCGCGCGCCCCCTCCCCCGGGATGCACGCGATGGCATCGGGACAGATGCCTCCGTGGCCGCGCTTCCGAAGATGCGCCTGTCCGATCGCGCGGCTCACGCCGACGACGACGCGATGCACTTCCGTCCACGGCCGTGCACCTCGCGCATGAACCCGCTGCTGCAACGTCTCCGTCATCCTGCTCCTCCGCCCGCACGAATCACGCGCGAGCAGACGAGCTTCGGCCGGACGACGGCGTTGGTTGTCTAGAACGTCCCGACGCAGCCCACGCTCGCGCCGGTCGGGTCGAGCCCCGGCGCGCACACGAACGGGAGGTCACGCGACTTCGCGCGCGGAGTCACCGCCGGCCCCGGGCCGCTCGGCGCGCTCGGCGCGGTCAGCACGAGGGCGACGCCGCCGACGAGGAAGACGCCCGCGGCCACGTACGACGACACGCTCACCGTGAGGAGCGTCGAGATCTTCTGGATCCGCTCGTCGCACGCCTTCGGCTGCGGCTTGCCGAGGCCGGGGCACGAAGCGTCCGCGTTGTAGTCGGCCTTCTCGCCCTCGCGGATGAGCAACGCGACGGTGCCGACCGCCGCCATCCCGAGGCCGATCCCGCCGAGGACGAAGCCGAAGACGCGCTGGCCCTGTCCGGGCTCGGCGGTGACGCGCCGCTCGCTCGGTCCGGGCGCGGGGTTCTCCTCCGTCGCGGGGACGAGCGTCACGGTCTCGCGCGCGACCCCCGACGCCGGCACTTCGACCACGCGCGTCGCCGGATGGAAGCCCGCCGCGCGCACTTCGAGGCGCCGCGTCCCCGCCTCGACGCGGAAGGCGTTCGCCGGAAGCGCACCGAGACGGACGCCGTCGAGGAACACCTCCGCGCCTTCCGTGCCGCGCACTTCGAGCGAGCCGAGCCGCCGTCGGACGATCGCGAGCGCCCCCTCGAGCGCGCTGCGATGCTTCGTGATCCAAGGGTCTTCGGCGTCGGTGAGCGCGGCGGCGAGGTCGGCCTCCGCGTTGACCCACAGGCCGAGCGCCTGCTCCGCGAGCGCGACCTGCGCGCGCGCGCGCGCGGTCGGGGACTTCGCGTACGCCTGGCGGAAGAGGACGAGCGCCTCGTCGTCCTTGCCCTTCTCGCGCAGCTCGATGCCACGCGCGATCAGCGCTTCGGCAGCGGGGTCCTCGGGCGCAGCGAAGGCGGGCGAAGCGACGAGGAGCGGGCCGCCCGAGAGCGCGATCATGCTCGCGACGAGGATCACCCGGCGGACGACGGACACGGGCCGATGCTACTAGAGCGGCGCCGCGAACGGCACGCGAACTAATGCAGGATCGGAGCGCCGTTCGGGGAGGTCGTCTCGGCCGGCTTCGGCTCGGCGGGCTTCACCGGCTTCGGCTCGACGGGCTTCGCCGGCTCGGCCGAGGCTTCCGCGGGCTTCGCCGGCGGCTCTGCGGGCTTCGGCCTCACGGACGCGGGCTCGTTCGCGCGCGTCGGCCGGGACGGAGGCGAGGTCTTCGGCACGGCGGCGGTCGACGTGGCGGATGCGACCGCCCGCGTGCGGGGCTCGGGGGACCCCATCGACGTGACCTCCGGCGCCGGCGTGACGACCGCGGTCGACGAAGGAACCGTGCCCTCGGCCGCAGGGGCGAGCACGGACACGGCGGCAGGGGGCGCGCCGTCGCTCCGGTGCGCCGCGACGGGCACCGCGCGCTTCTGGAACGCGTAGAGCCCGACGACCGCGGCCGCGAACGCCACCGCGGCGAGCACGGCGCCGATGCGTCCTGCACGTGCGGGCCGCTCGGCCTGCGCGGGCTGGCGCGCCGTGCCTTCGCCCCACGCCGTGTCGGTCGAGGCGAGCGCGTGCGGAGCGTCGTCCGGCAGCGACGGTCGACGGGGCTGCGCGATCCCACTCGGCGTCAGCGAGAGCGGCTGCGACGACGCGGCCGGCTGCGCGACGGCGCCGGGCAGCGGCGTCGTCTTCGCATTCGGGAGCGACGAACCGTTGATCGCGGCGAGCGCAGCGGCGACCTCGCCTCCGGGAACGGAGGGAATCGTGATCGCGGTCGACGGCCCCGTCTCGTCGGCGCCGGAGCGGATCCCGGCGGCGGAGACGACGACGCGCGGGACGGCGTCCTTCGAGTCGGTCGTGTCCTCGAACGAACGCCACGGGCGGGTGAAGCTCCCCTGCTTGCCGCTGCGCGAGAACGGCTCGAGCTCGACGGCGAGCTGCGCGACGTTCTGCCAGCGGTCCTCGGGATCCTTCTCGAGGCATCGCATGACGACGTCGACGAGCTTGCGCTCGAGGGCGGGACGCAGATCGAGGAGACGCGTCGGCTCCTCGTTGACGACCTTGATGCAGACCTCGGTGACCGTCTCGCCGTCGAACGGCAGCTGTCCTCCGAGCAGCGCGTAGAGGATCACGCCGAGCGCCCAGATGTCGATCCGGACGTCGACCGTCTTCGGCGCACGCATCTGCTCGGGCGCCATGTAGAGCGGCGAGCCGATGATCGCGGACGAGTCGGTGAGCGCCATCTGACCGGCGGCGGCGGCGCCGACGTTCTTCGCGATCCCGAAGTCGAGCACCTTCACGAGCGGCGTGCCGTTGACGCGGCGGGTGACGAAGATGTTCTGGGGCTTGAGGTCGCGATGGACGATCCCGAGGCCGTGCGCTTCGACGAGCGCATCGCACGCCTGGAGCACGTACTCGACGGCGTCGGCGACCGGGAGCGGTCCGTGGTGCTTCGCGACCTTCGCGAGGTCCATGCCCTCGAGGAGCTCGAGGACCATGTACGGGTGGTCGCCGTCGCGCGCGACGTCGAGGACGCGGCAGACGTGCTCGCTCCGGAGGCGGGCGGCGGCGCGGGCCTCGCGCATGAACCGCTCGAGCGACCCCGCGCTCGCGAGCGCTGCCGTCTGGATGAACTTCAGCGCGACGGCCTGGCCGAGATCGACGTGGGTCGCGGCGACGACGACGCCCATCCCGCCGGCGCCGAGCACGCGCTCGACGCGGTACTTTCCACCGACGACATCGCCGGGGGCCACAGGGGAGCGGTGACGACCGGAGTCCGACATCTCGCGAGTGCGGTCACGCTAGCACGTGATTCCGAACGGGCCCGCGCCGATGTAGGGAAAATTCGCATGGATCTGTAAGGATCCAACTCCGCGTCCGCAGTGGGCGCGCCAACTCCGCGGATCTCCGCGCCGGTGAGGGTCGCTGCGGACGACGCGCTCTGTTAGAGGGTCCGCGTGGCTGCCCTCCGAGGCTCTCTGACCTACGCCCGGCTCTTCGTCGAAGGGGAGCTCCCCGAAGACTTCCGCGAACGCTTCATGCGCGCGATCCGTCTCCGCGCCATGAAGCCGCTCGAAGCCGACGACGAGGATCTCGAGCGCTCCGGCTGGTGCGCGATGGGCGACGCCTACGCGCTCGACCTGAGCTACGACGTCGTCTTCGCGAACGAGTACCTGAACCTCGGTCTGCGAACCGACCGGTGGGTGTTGCCGGGCCCCGTCCTCCGCGCGCGCCTTCGCGAAGCGGAGCGGGCGTACCTCGAGAAGAAGGGCCGCGAGAGGCTCACCCGCCGCGAGAAGACGGAGCTGAAGGAGCTCGTCTCGCGGAAGATGCGTCGCGAGATGTCGCCCGCCGTGAAGGCGATCGACGTCTCGTGGGCCTTGAACGACGGGATCGTCCGCTTCTTCTCGCACGGACCGAAGCCCGCGGGCCGGCTCCTCGAGCTGTTCCAGAAGACGTTCGGCACGTCGGGGTTGAAGCTCGTTCCCGAGGCGCCCTACACGCTCGCCGCGCGCCTCGGCATGTCGCGCGCGCACGAGGCCGCGTGGGAGGGCCTCGTTCCGACGCTCCTCGCGGACGGCAGCGGGATCCGCGGGCCGCGCGAGATGGATGCCGACGAGGAGGTCGCCTGATGGAGCTCGCCGATCGCGTGGAGCTCCGCCGGTTCGTCGGTCGCGAGCTGCTCCTCTGGCTCTGGTTCGAGACCGAAGTGCTCGAGGCGACCCTCGAGACCGCGCAGCACGGTGCGTTCGGGATGTGGGTCGAAGGCCGCCTCGTCCTCAGCGAGGGACGCGAGGTGACGACGATCCGC
This sequence comes from Polyangiaceae bacterium, assembly GCA_039809485.1. Classification (GTDB taxonomy): domain Bacteria; phylum Myxococcota_A; class Polyangia; order Polyangiales; family Polyangiaceae; genus Labilithrix. The sequence goes on from JBDHVE010000160.1 coordinate 15,238, forward strand.
GGCTCGCTCCCGGGTCACCATCGCGAGGCGAAGGAGAGCCTACTGCGCGGCAAGCTCCCGGAGCTCGCCGGCCTCCACCTCTCGTGGGCCGGGCAGGACGCGACGTTCGTGCTCAAGGCCGAGACGCTCGCGATCGCGTCGCTCGCGCTCCCGACCGTCCTCGACAAGGGGCAGGACGAGGCGCCGAAGACTGTCGCCGAAGTGCTCGGTCCGAAGAAGCCGCCGCCGAAGCGGCGGAAGCAGAGCGCCGAGGCCGAAGCGCTCGACGCGAGCGAAGAGGAGCACCAGACGTTCTACGAGCGCATGCGCCTCGCTCGCGAGGTCGAAGAGATCGTCGAGGCCCTCTACGCCGACTTCCTCACGCTGCGCCTCGGCTCCGGCTGGGACGAGGTCGTCATGCCGGCGCTCTCGGCGTGGTCGCGCGGAAAGCCGGTCGACGAGGACAACTACAAGCGGGCGCGCGATCGCGCGCTCGCCGGCCGTCCGAAGCGGAAGTGAGCCTCGCAGTCGGGTTTCGCATCACGTAACGTCTGCAGCGGCGGTGCGGAGGACGGCCCTCGCGCGCAACGTGGAGGTCATGTCGGACATCGATGCGGTCCACCATGAAGCCCCGCTCTCTCCTGACCCGTTGTCTCCCGCTCCTCGTCGTCGCCGCGACCTTCGGTTCGGCCGGCTGCTCGGCCGAGGCGGACGAGGCCGTCGACGTCGCGACCGAGGAGCTGAACGGCCGCCTCTCGCCCTCCGAGCTCGCGGCGACGAAGGCGCGACTCCGCGCGATGTGCAACCCGAACACGACGCGCACCGACAACTTCGCGGACGTGCGAAGAGAGGTCGATCCGCTCGTCGACAAGCTCGCCCGGCACTTCGGCAAGCGATCCGCGGCATCGAAGGTGCCGCTCGTCGCGGGCGCGTGGCGTCAGATCTGGAGCGACTACCCGTACCCGATGGCGCCCTTCGTCACGATGGACCTTTCACAGGTCTACCAAGTCGTGAGCGCCGACGGTCACTACTGGAACCTCGGCGACAGCCGCGCTTTCGGCTTCGTCGGAATCACGGGCGTGCTCCGCGGCAGCTACGTCCCGGACGGGACGCTCCTCCGGATCCAGTTCACGAACAGCGGCTTCCGGTTCGGACGGCTCGCGAAGGGCACCGACCTCGTCGGCTACGCCAGCGACCTCGAGACCGGCGAGCGAAGCTATCTCGGTCTGCCGGGCGGCGGCCCGGTGGGCATCTCCGGAACGCTCGAGACCCTCTACGTCGACGGCGACCTCCGGATCGAGCGCGGCACGCAGGACGAGGTCCGCGGCGAGGACGGGACGGTGGAGCGGCCGGCGATCGGCCCGCGGCTGTTCATCCTCGACCGCGCGAACGTGCCCGCGAAGTGAGGCTTTCGGCCGGATCGGCGATCTAGGAGGGTGCACATTCGCGGCGCCGCGCTATAGGAGCGCCCCCACCCCGGCCGATCCCCGCCGTTTCCACTTCACGACCGAGGTCTCTCGCATGCAAGCAAGCTCCCAAGCTCCCGCCCAGACCCCGTTCGCAGACGCGACCGCGCTCGGCCTCTTCGGCCTCGCGATCGGCTGCGCCTCGCTCCTCCCGATCGCGTTCGGGGTGAAGGAGGCGATGACGGTCGACGCGCTCCGCACCTGCTCGTGGTTCTGCTTGCTCTTCGGCGCGGGCTGCCAGTTCCTCGCGGGCGTCATGAGCTTCGCGAACAAGAACGGGATCGGCGGCACGCTGCTCACGACGTTCTCCTTCAACTGGGTGATGAACTGGTGGGCGCTCTCGTCGCTCGCCGAGGGCAAGCCGGTGAACCCCGCGATCGTCCTCGCGGTGGACTGCTGCTTCCTCCTCATCTTCCTCGTGATGACGGCGGCGTTCGGCTACTTCTCGCGCCTCCTCTTCCTGTTCCTGCTCGACATCGATCTCCTCTACTCCTTCCGGATCCTGAAGGAGCTCACGCACTCGACGGCGTTCGCGCTGCCGATCGCGCTCGCGACCGTCGCGCTGATGGGCATCGCGCTCTACATCGCGTTCTCGCTCGTGCTCGCGACCGCGTCCGGCAAGATGATGCTGCCGATCGGCGGTCCGATGTGGGCCCCGGCCGCGCTCCCGACGGCGACGCCGGCCGCGACGACGACGGCGCCGGCTCCCGCTCCCGTCTCCGCGAAGCCTGCTTCGGCGGACGGCACGCAGCCGGTCCCCGCGATGAACTGACGATCCCGAGCGATACGCGATGACAGGCCGAGCCGACGCGTCCGAAGGCGGAGACAGTCTCTTCGCGGACGCCGGCCGGCCTTTCTCGTTCCGGGGCATCGCGCTCGCCGCGGTCGCGGCCGCGCCGATGTTGCTGTCGCCGATCGGCCCGCGCGGCTCGTGGGCGATCCTCGCCGGCGCCGCGACCGCGGTCGTGCATCTCCTCGCCGTCACGCACGTGGCACGCGGTGGCACCGGGTTCCTCGAGCTCACCGCGGCCCCGAAGCGTACGTCGGCGATCGCCACGCTCGGCCGCGCGTTCGCGCTCTACGTCGTCGCCGCGATGCCGTTCGTCGCCGCCGTCTCCGCCGTCGCCGCGGCCGGTGAGCCGGTGCAGGCCATCTCGGACACCGACGTGCTCGCGGCGATGCTCGTCACGAGCCTCTACCTACCCGCCGCGATCGGCGCCGTCGTCGCGTCGGGTCACGGCGCGACGGCGTTCTGGCCGTTCGCGTGGATGCGCGTCATCGGCGTCCTCGGCCCCTTCGCCTACGCGCGAGCCACCGCGCTCTTCGCGCTCACGGTCACGCTCGCCTGGGCGGTGGACCTGGTGGGCCTCCGCGCAACCGACGCCCTCGCCTCGCACGGCGCGCTCCCGGTCGCGACCTCCGCCGTCGCCGCCTTCCTCCGCACGACCGCCGCGAACCTCGTCTGGTTCACGCAAGCGTGCCTCCTCGGCGCCGTCCTCCGCCGCCACGCCGAAGATCTCGGCATCCGCCCTCTGCGCTGAGCCGAGCCGAGACGTTCGTCTTCCGTCTTCCGTCCGAGAGAGAAGAAGGGAGCGGGCACCGTGGCCCACCATTCGCCGAGCCGAAGGCGAGGCCCCCGCGCGTAAGCGCGGGTTCGCCGAAGGCGAGGCCCCCGCGCGTAAGCGCGGGTTCGCCGAAGGCGAGTAGGGGGAGGCTCGGGACCGAGAGCGAGCGAAGCGAGCGAAGGTCCCTGAGGGGGACGAAGTCCCCACGAGACAAAACGTTCTGGCGCTCGTACCCCGAAGGCGCGAAGCGCCGGAGGCGGAACGAGCGCCTGAACGGGACGAAGTCCCCACAAGACAAAGGGCTCTGGCGAGCGTTTCGGCCGAAGGCGCGCAGCGCCGAAGGCCGAAACGCGAAGTCAGAGCGCGCCGTTCAGCGGATCGTACTTGTCGCCGCCGTTGACGAACGGCGCGCCCTTCTCACCGGGCTGCCGCGGAGCCGCGCGGCCGCCGGCCGGCGCGGTCGGCGCCTTCGCCTTGCGCGCGGCCTCGCGGGCCTTGTCGGCTTCCATCAGGCGCTTCTTCTGATCCTCGGAGAGTGCACGCGCGCGTGCGTCGATGTCCGAGACGTCGACGGCGGCGGGCGGCGCGGCGGCCGCGGAAGGACGCATCGCGTTCGACGCCGCGACGCCTTCGAGGTTGCCGGCGACCTTCGCGCCGAGGAAGAGGACGCCGACGACGGCCGCGATGCCGACGCCGACGAACGCCGCGACGCGGCCCTTCTTCGCCTTGAGCGCGTTCTCGTCGATCTCGAAGTCGGCCGGGACCTTCGGCGACGGGTCGTACGCGGAGAGGTCGAGCGACTCGAGCGAGAGGCGCGACTGCGGGACGTCGGCCGCCATCGGCGAGAGGCTCGGAATCCCCTCTTCCGGGCGCGGCTCGGAATCGCCCGCATCAGCGAGGCCCGCCACGTCCGCGAGCTTCGCCCAGCCGGCAGCACCCGGCGCGAGCACGCGCGTGTTCTCGTCGATCGTCCCTGCCTGGAACGCTTCGTCGAGCGCATCGAGCGTCATCGCGCGGACCTCGCCGGTCGCGAGCTGCACGCGCCAGAGGTCTTCGTGGGCCGGGGTCGTCGGGCTCGAGCTGTGGGGATCGAGGTTCATGCGGTCTCCGTACGAATCGGCGACCCTAGACATCGCCCCCGTGTGGGAGAAACACCTCTCGAACGGACGGGCTGAGCTGAGACGCTCGGAAGACGAACTGAGGTTTCAGGTCCGCACGATGAACGAACCGATCATCGCGAGGCGTCGCGACGCCTCGCGAGATCTCGCGTGTCGCCGCGTCTTCTCGCCGCCTGCCTCGCGACGATTCGCGAGCGGATCGCGCGGCCTCGTACGCGCATCGGCGCTCGTTCGAGACGCATGCGTCTCGCGTATGCTGCGGCCCGCATGGCCGACCGAGACAACGCCGGGATCGTCACGCAGTTCTACGAAGCGTTCCAGCGCCGCGACGGCTCCGCGATGACAGCCTTCTACGCGAGCGACGCGCGCTTCAGCGATCCGGTCTTCGTCGACCTTCGTGGTGAAGAGGTCGGCGCGATGTGGCGGATGCTCACCGAGCGCGGAAAGGATCTCGAGGTCACCTTCCGCGACGTCGCGGCTGACGGCGGCAGCGCACGCGCGCACTGGGAGGCGACGTACACGTTCTCGGCGACGGGCCGAAAGGTGCACAACGTGATCGACGCGACGTTCGAGCTCCGCGACGGGAAGATCGTCCGCCACGTCGACAGCTTCGATCTGTGGCGCTGGATGCGGATGGCGCTCGGCGCGCAGGGCACGCTCCTCGGCTGGCTCCCGCCCGTCCAGGCCGCGCTCCGCAAGAAGGCGAAGCAGGGCCTCGACCTCTACATGCAGGGTCGCTGAGCGCTCAGGAGCAGTCGCCGAACTGCTTGTACTGCGAGTACTGGCTGTAGCAGGCGGCGTTGTTGTTCGTCGAAACCACGCCCTTGCACGTCGCCGGGTCGTAGCCGGCCTGCTTGAGCTCGTCGCAGCACGCGTCGAGCTTCACGCACGACGGCTCCTTCTGCGGAGGCGCAGCGTCCGCCTTCGTGCCGGCGTCGGCCGTCGTCGTCGGGGTCGTCTCCTCGGGCTCGGTCGGCTCGTTCGTCGTGGAAGGGGCGCTCGGGGAGCTGTTGTTCGTGTTCGAGCTGCCCTTGCGCGTGGTCTCGCGGTTCGAGTCGCCGTTGCAGGTCGGGTCGCCGTCGTCGCAGACCGGCAGTCCGTCCTTCGCCTTGTACGGTGCGCTGCAGCCGACGCCGAGAGCGAGGGCGGCGGCGCCTGCGAGAGCGGCAAGGGAAAGCGACCGGCGGAAGGTTTCGACGCGCATGATGACGGGTGTGGTTGCAGGTCGGATGCCAATGGTCCGCGCGCCACCGGGCGGTCGCAACCGCGCGCATTTGCACGCCTATCCCACATCGAGGTGGATCCCACGGAGCCCACACCGTCACCCGCGATCCCCACCACGTCGGCGCGTGGCGTCGTCTGCGCGGCTGGACTACGAACCCGCGCGTGCCGCTCGACCTCCTCTCGCAGGCGCGCGTCCGCGCCGGCCGCCAGCTCGCGCGGACGGTGTTCCGGACGCCCTCGCTCCATCGCTACCTCCTCGAGACGCGTCGCGCCGACGTGGCGCGCGGCCTCGACCCCGACGTCGCCGTGCTGCTCGCGCTCGGAGACCGCGTCGGCCAGACGGGGACCGCTACCGGGACCGCCGCACGGGAGCGCCGCGAGATGGCGGTCTCGATCGGGATGGTGGAGGACGTGCCGGCGGGACGACTCGACGTCCGGGAGCTCCGCGTCCCCGGCGCGGCGTCGATGCTCCACGCCCGCCTCTACGCCCCCGCAGGTCTTGCCGCTCCTTCGCCCGCGCTCGTCTTCGTCCACGGTGGGGGCTGGGTGACCGGCGACCTCGACACGCACGACACCCTCTGTCGCCGGCTCGCGCTGACGGCGGAGATCCGCGTGCTCGCGATCGCGCCGCGGCTCGCGCCCGAGCACCCCTTCCCCGCCCCGGTCGAGGACACGCTCGCGGCGTTCCGGCACGTTGCCGAGCGCGCGCGCGAGCTCGACCTCGATCCGACGCGCCTCGGTCTCGGAGGCGACAGCGCCGGCGCGAACCTCTCCGCTGTCGTCGGGCTCGCGACGCGGCGCGACGCGATCAGGCCGAAGGTGACGTTGCTCGTCTACCCCGCCGTCGACGCGACGTGCTCGCAGCCTTCCCATGTGACGAACGGCAAGGGCTACATCCTCACCGAGGGCTCGATCGCGTGGTACCTCCGCCAGTACCTGGGCGGGGACGACTCCCTCCGCACGAACCCGCGCGTCTCGCCCTTCCACGAGGCCGACCTCCGCGGAGCGCCCGACGCGATCGTCGGCGTCGCGGGGTTCGACCCGCTGCTCGACGAAGGCGTCCTCTATGCGAAGCGACTGGAAGACGCGGGCACGCGCGTCGACCTCCTTCGCTTCGATTCGCTCCCGCACGGCTTCGCGCTGATGACGGGGCTCTCCCGTGCGGCGATGGACGCGACGCTCACGCTCGCACGGAAGACGGGCGAGCGGCTCCGAGCCTGACCCTCTCACGCCGCCCACGCGCGGAGGACGATCTCGGCGCACGCTTCCGCGTCCGACATCGCATCGTGGTG
>JBDHVE010000161.1:0-21637 GCA_039809485.1 Polyangiaceae bacterium
GCGCTAGGCTGCGGGGCATGCGCAGCCTCGACGACGTGCTCACGCCCCGCCGCCTCGAAGGCGACGTCTTCGCCCTCGACGTGCCCGACGGCTGGCAGCAGGGCCGGAGCGCGTTCGGCGGCCTCGGGATCGGTGCCCTCGTCCGCGCATGCGAGGCGGTCGTCGCCGACCCGTCGCGCATGCCACGCTCGCTCACGGCCGAGCTGACGGGCCCGCTCGAGCCGGGGACGGCGACCCTGCGCGCGCGCGTCCTCCGCGCCGGCAACACCGTCACGACCGTCGCCGCGTCGATCGAGCAGCGTGACGAGACCGTCGCGCACGCGGTGCTCGTGCTCGGAGCGAAGCGCGCGCTCGTCCCGCCGCTCCGGCCGATGCCGGCCGCCGTCGCCGCGCCCGTCGTCGCGCGGTGGGAGGACACGCCTGTCCTGCCGTTCGCGTCACCGCCGTGGCCGCGGTTCGCGGAGAACTTCGAGATGCGCCTCGTCGAGGGACCGCCGTTCCTCGGCGGCGAGGACGCCCGCACGACGGGCTGGGTGCGACCGCACCTCCCGTCCTCGCGAATCGACGCGGCCTACGTCGCCGCGCTCGCCGACGCGTACTGGTCGGCGGCGGCGGCCCGGTTCGAGGGCATCCGCCCGTTCGCGACCGTCGCCTTCTCGCTCGCGTGGACGGCGGAGGTCGCCGTCGTCGAGCCGAACGTGCCGCTCCTCCATCGCGCGGTCGCGATCGCGGAGCACGAGGGCTATGTCGTCGAGGACCGGGAGCTGTGGACGCCGGGCGGACGCCTCGTCTCGATGAACCGTCAGACGTTCGTCGTCATCAAGTAGCTCCTCTAAGGGACGACGCCTTCCGCGAGCGTCACTTCCTGCTCGACGTGCTCGGGGCCTCGCGTCAGCGCCGGATTCATCGCGGCGACCGTGAGACGCTGGTACGTGACGCGATAGCGCGCCGGCTGGGTCGCCGCCGCCGCCGGGAGCGGGAACGTGAAGACCGCCTTCCCCGTGAGGCGGGTGTCGGCGACCTCGACCTTGCGCCCGTCGGCGACGCCGAACGTGCGTGCGAGGCGCCGCTCGAACCGGAACGCAGGGTGCGCCGCGTCTCCGCCGACGAGGACCTCGATCCGGATCCGCCGGAACATGTCGCCGGTCGGGAAGGCGTGGCCGACGCCGTTCGGCGCGAGGTCGAGCACGACGGCGCTCGCGTCGCGACGCGCGGACACCGAGAGCGCCGCGCGGAGCACCCCCTCGTTCCGCGTCACGTCGAAGCGATGCGACGCGTGCCTCGCCGCGCCGTCGCCGACTTTCGGCAGATGGCACGACGCGCAGCTCTTCTCCGCGTGCGGGCTCTCGGCGTGCTCGCTCGCCGTGCGCTGCATCATCCGGTTCGCGGGCGCGTGCTTCGGCGCCACCGGATCGCGGTCGTGCTCGGGGAAGCCGAACTCGTGACAGCCGGCGCACAGCTTCGTCCCGAGGTCCGCGCGCCGCGTCTTCTCGTGGGCGTGCGCCGTCGTGCCGTGGCAGGTCGTGCGCGCGACGCCGTGCTCGGCGGCCCAGGCGTCCGGCTTCGCCGACGCCGGCTCGGCCTCGGGGGCGTGACACTTGCGGCACGACGGGAGTCGCTCGATCGCGAAGCCGCGCTGGAACGAGGCGTCACGGAACGACGAACGGTGGAGCGAAGCCGACCACTCCGCCGCGATCTCCGTGTGACAGGACGCGCACCGCCCGTTCTCGCTCTCGACCGTGGGCGGCGCGCCGGGGCGCGCGTCCTCGCCGCGTGCCGGCGTCGCGGCGAGGGCGGCCGTCGTGACGAGCACGGAGACGAGCGCGAGCTCCCGCTTCATTCCGCGCGTCGGATCACGATCGGAGCCTGCTTCGCGTGCTCGCGGAAGACGATGTCGAACGACACGAGATCGCTGCCGCAAGAGCGCTGTAGCCAGCGCTCGTCATCGCTGCGGACGAGCATGCGGACGTCACGACACCGCATGCCGTGCAGCTTCGGCGTCGCGAGGCCGAACGCTTCCGGATCGAAGGTCGGCAGCTGCTGGGTCGTCGTCCGACCGTCGCGGTCCTGCGCGACGAGCTCCTCGCCCTGTCGCGTCCAGAGCGTGCCGTGCGCGTCGACGGCGACGAGCTCGGCGTCGATCGGCAGCTCGCCGGCGGAGCGCCATCCCGCAGCATCGCGGACGAGGACTCGATTGCCCTCGATCCGTTCGCAACCGCCGGTGCTCTGGAACCGAACGGTGAGGGTGCCGCCCGCGCCGGCGACGAGCCCGATCGACGTGCTCGCGTTCTCGTCGCAGCTGTCGCTGTCGGGGATCAGCTCGAGCGTCGGCTTCCGGTTCCCCTCGGCGTGGAGGAGCCACGTGCCCCGGTTCGCCGTCCAGCCCTCGACCCAGACGTGGCCGTCACGCGACGCGGCCGCGCTCCCGTGGTGGAGCTTGCCGACCTGCTTCGTCGGGCGCGCGCCCTTCGCGAACGACCAGAGCCGCACGGACACGTCGTCGTCCAGGCTCGACGCGACGTGTTCGACGAACACGGCGCTCTTGTCGCCCGTCGCGAACATCTCCTGCGCATAGGAATAGCTGTTCTTCGTCGTTCCGAACGAGAACCCCGGCACCGCGCGCCATCCCTTGGCCGTCAGCTGGAACGCGCGCCCGGACGGAGGGGAGCCGCGCGTCGGCGGCGCTCCGTAGATCGCGAACACGCTGTCCGGATACGTCCCGGCGAGGCCGTGGACCATGCCCTCCTCCTTCACCGGGAGGCCCTTCGCGAGCTCGCGCGCGGCGACGAGCGGACCTCCCGCGATCGACTGCGCGACCGGCACGTCGTCGACGAGCACGACGCGGTCACCGAGATCGACGAGCTGCACGTGCGCGATGCGGCTCGACTCGTCGGAGGCGATGACTGCGACGACCGCATAAGTCGAGGCCGGGACGCTCGGCTTGGCGGTGGGCGACTCGGGCACGGCGACCGCGATCCGCGGCGTCACCGTCGAGACGGGACGTGCGCGATTCGCGCACGCCCCGCACGCGAGAGCCAGCAAGCTCGCCCAACGCGTCCACGAGGTCATCCTCATGGATCTACGACGCGGGCGAGGGTTCCTTCCTTGGCTCTTCGGGCTCTCCCGCGAGCGGCAGGAGGGCGGCGAGCGCGAACGCCGCGCCGGTCGCGCACACGAGGGGCCAGCGCCCGAGCGACCATGCGAGCGACGCGGCGCCGGTCCCGAGCGCGCCGCCGAGGAAGTAGGTCACCATGTAGAGTGCATTCAATCGGTTCCGCAGATCGGGACGGAGGCCGAAGATGACGGTCTGGTTCGTGAGGTGGCTCGCCTGCGCGCCGGCGTCGAGGAGGACGACCCCGATCCCGATCACGACGAGCGAGCGCACGCCGGCCCAGAAGACGAGGAACGAGAGCGCCACCGCGAGGAGCGAGACCACGTTCAAGCGCGCGGGCTTCGCGCCGACGGCGAACCGCGCCGCCATCGGTCCCGCGACGATCCCCGCGATCCCGACGACGCCGAAGAGCCCTGCCGCCGCGCTCCCGTGGCCCTGCGTCGCGAGCTCGAAGGAGAGCATCGACCAGAACACACTGAAGCTCCCGAATCCGAGCGCGCCGACGAGCGCGCGCCGGCGGAGGACGGGCTGGGTCCGGAGCACGTCCCCGAGCGAGCGGAGGAGAGCGCCGTAGCGCATCGCCTCGCGCGGCTCACGACGCGGGAGCGCCGCGCGGAGCGTCACGGCGAGGACGAGCATGATCGCCGACGCGGCGACGAAGACGCCTCGCCATCCAATCCATGTCGCGACGACCCCGCTCGCCGTCCGCGAGAGGAGGATCCCGGTGAGGAGCCCGCCCATGACGAGACCGACCACGCGTCCGCGCTCCTCGGCGGGGACGAGGTCGACCGCGAACGGCAGGATCATCTGCGGCACCGACGAGGCGACCCCGACCGCGAAGCAGCTCACGGTCAGGGTGGGCACCGAACGCGACAGCGCGACGAGGAGGAGCGCGGGCGCGGCGACGGCGACGGTCGCGACGATCGTGCTCCGCCGCTCGCGGCTGTCGCCGAGCGGCACGAGCAGGATCATCCCGAGCGCGTAGCCGGCCTGCGTCGCGAGGAGCGCGGCGCCGATCGCCTCTGCCGGGACGCTGAGGTCCCTCGCCATCGATGCCGCGAGCGGCTGCGCGTAATAGAGATTCGCGACGCTGACACCGGCCGCGATCGTGAGCAGCCAGAGGAGCCCGCGCGGCGGCGTCATCGGCGCGGACCTTAGCATGCGGGTGTGAGCCGGAACGAACGTCAGCCGAGGTCGCGCACGCGGCGCTCGACCCCGATCCCGAGCCGCTCCATCTTCCGGTAGAGCGCCTGCCGGCTCAGACCGAGCATCGCCGCCGCGCGCGAGACGACGCCGCGCGCGTCGGCGAGCGCGCGCTCCACCTCGGCGCGCTCGGCGCGCTCGGCCGGTCCGAGCTCGCTCGGCTCGGCGGGAGCGGTCGTCTCGGGCGGGTTCCGGCTCGGCGGCGTCGCGACGCTGACGCGCCCCGCGCTCCGCGGCGCGAGCCCGAGGTCCTCGCGCGTGATCGCCCCTTCCGTCCGCACGAGGGCCGCGCGCTGGACGCGGTTCTCGAGCTCGCGCACGTTGCCGGGCCAGTCGTGCTCGGAGATTGCGCGACGCGCCTCCTCGCTGAAGCGTTGCCCGGGCGCACGCGCGGCGAGGAAGTGCTCGGCGAGGAGGAGCGCGTCCTCCGGTCGGTCGCGGAGCGGCGGGACACGGAGGTCGATCACGTTGATCCGGAAGAGGAGGTCCTCGCGGAACGTCCCCTCCGCGATCATGCGAGGGAGATCCGCGTTCGTCGCGCAGACGAGCCGGATGTCCGCCTTCCGCGTCACGTTGCTCCCGAGCCGCTGGAACTCGCCGGTCTGGAGCACGCGGAGCAGCTTCATCTGCCCCGCCGGGGAGAGATTGCCGATCTCGTCGAGGAACAGCGTGCCGCCGCTCGCTTCCTCGAAACGGCCTACGCGCGTCTTCGTCGCGCCGGTGTACGCGCCTGCTTCGGCGCCGAAGAGCTCCGCCTCGAGGAGCTGGTCGGGGAGCCCGCCTGCGTTGACCTTCACGAACGGCGCCGTCCGGCGGCGACTGTTCGCCTGTACGATCTCCGCGATCCGCTCCTTGCCCGCGCCGTTGGGCCCCGTGACGAGCACCGGCACGTCCGCCGCCGCGACGCGCACGGCGAGCGAGACGACGTCGTGCATCTCCGGGCTCGCGTAGACCAGGCCGCCGAGGTCGTACTTGTCCGCGAGCTCCTTCCGCGCACGCGCGGTCCGCGCGGCGAAGCGAACGCGCTCCTGCGACAGCTCGCGGAGCTTCACGAGGTTCTTCACGGTCGCGACGAGCTTCTCGTCGTTCCACGGCTTCGCGACGTAGTCGCTCGCGCCTTCCTTGATCAGCATCACGGCGGTCTCGAGCGCCGTGAACGCCGTCATGAGCAGGGTCGGGACGTCGGGGTCCAGCTTCCGGATCGCGCGGAACAGCTCGATCCCCTCGACGCCGCTCGTCGTGTCGCGCTGGAAGTTCATGTCCTGGACGACGACGCCGACATCCTCGCGGCTCACGAGGTCGAGCGCCTCCGCGGGCGTGCGCGCGACGAGCACCTCGAGCCCGTGGACGTCGAACAGCACTTCGAGGGCCGTGCAGACGGCCGGGTTGTCGTCGACGACGAGGACTTTCATGTGCGGCCCCGAGCAGGCACGATAGCCGAGCCTTGGATGCTCTGCTCGCCGTCACCGTCGTGTCCTCCTCGGCCGCGGCCCTGAGCACCGCCGCGCTCGCGTTCGCCGTCCGATCGGCGCGGAAGGCGCGGGGGCAGGCCGAAGCGCGGGCGCGGGACGCCGGGGAGGCGCTCCGGATGCTCCGGACCGCGATGGACGCCGCGCCCGCGGCGACCGTCCTCCTGAGCGACCTCGGGGTCGTGGTCCTCACGAACGCGCCGGCCCGCGACATGTTCGCGGAGGGCAAGGAGCTCGAAGGGCAGAACTTCCTCACCCTGCTCGGCAACGCGCCGCCGGCGTTCCGCGAGGCGCTGGTCGGCGAGGAGGACGCGCTCTTCACCGTCGGCGCCGACGGCGGTGGTGAAGGCGACACCTTCCGGCTCACCAAACGCCACGTCGAGCTCGACGGACGGATGTGCATGCTGCTGACGGTCGAGCAGGTGACGAAGGAGGTCCGGCGCCAGGAGGTGGAGGTCTGGAAGAAGCTCCTCCGCACGATCTCCCACGAGATCAACAACTCGCTCGCGCCGATCTCCTCTCTCGTGCACTCTGCACGCGTCATCGCCGGCAAGCCCGAGCACGAGGGGAAGCTCGCGCGCGTGTTCGACACGATCGAGGAGCGCACGACGCACCTCCAGGAGTTCCTCGAGGGCTACGTCCGCTTCGCGCGCCTCCCGCGCCCGCGACCGCAGAAGGTCGCCTGGCCCCTGTTCCTCGCGCGGCTCCACGAGATGTTCCCCCTCGCGGTGATCGACGAGCCGGCCGCGTCGGCCGAGGGCTGGTTCGATCCGACGCAGATCGAGCAAGTGCTCCTGAACCTGCTGAAGAACGCGGAGGAGTCCGGGAGCCGGCGCGAGGACGTCCACCTCGAGGTGAAGATGCGGGAGGATGGCGGCTCCGACGTGATCGTCTCCGATCGCGGCCCCGGGATGAGCCGCGAGGTCCTCTCGAGCGCGCTCCTCCCCTTCTACTCGACGAAGGAGCGGGGGACCGGCCTCGGTCTCGCGCTCTGCCGCGAGATCGTCGAGTCGCACGGCGGCAAGATCCGCCTCCAGAACCGGGACGGCGGCGGCCTCTGCGTCACGTGCTCGCTCCCGGCGCGCGACGTCGTCGTCTCCCCGGCAGCGGCGAAGATCACGCTGACGCACGGGTGACGGAAGTCTTCTGTCTTCAGACTCCAGCTCGCGCTCGCGTCGATCCGACCGCAGGCCTGAAGACTCGGCGCGCGAGGGAAGCTACGCCGCCCCAGGACGCGATCGAAGCGAGGCGTCCCGCGGTGCGATCGTCAGCGTGTGCATGCCGCTCGTCTCCGGCGCCTTGCGCTCGAGGGCGCCGCGGCGGCGGTCCTCCCACCACGCGCGTGCGTCGGTGGTCGTCCAGGCCGAGGCCTCCATCGTGCGGAGCGCCGCGAGCACGTCGTCGGCGCTCGCGAGGCGGTCGGTGGGCTTCTTCGCGAGGAGCCGGAGGACGAGCGCCTCGAGGTCCTTCGGGATCGGCGCCGCGATCCGCTGCGAGGGAGGGACGACCGGCTTGTGGAGGTGCGCGCCGCACACCTCGACGACCGTCTTGCCGTCGAAGACCGGCTCGCCGGTGAGGAGGAAGTAGCCGACCGCGCCGAGCGCGTACAGGTCGCTCCGCGCATCGACGTCGGCCGGTCGCGTGATCGACTCGGGCGCCATGTAGAGCGGCGTTCCGGTCACGACCCGCGCCTCGCTCAGGCCCGAAGCGGGCGCCGCGATCTCCTTCACGAGGCCGAAGTCGACCACTTTCACGAGGTCGGGGCGACGCGGGTGCTCGCAGAGGATGACGTTCGCCGGCTTGATGTCGCGGTGGATGAGACCGACCGCGTGCGCCTCCGAGAGCGCTTCGGCGATCTGGCCCATGACGTGGACCACGCGCGCCGGCGGCAGTGGGCCGTGCTCCTCGACGAGGCGCTGGAGGTCGACGCCGTCGAGGAACTCCATCGCGTAGTAGAAGGAGCCGTCGGGCGAGCGGCCGAAGTCGTAGACCGAGACGACGTTGGGATGAGAGATCTGCGCCGTCAGCTGCACCTCGCGCTCGAAGCGCGCGAGCGTCGCGTCGTCCGGGGCCGACGAAGGCGTGCACGCGCGCATGATCCCGGCCCGGCCGAGGACGGCGCACGGCTCGGGCGCCTTGTCCTCGCCGCGGAGGACCTTCACCGCGGTCGGACGGCGGAGGAGCGCGTGTCGCGCGCGGTAGACGACGCCCATCCCGCCCTCGCCGAGCTTCTCGAGGAGCGTGTACTGCCCGAGCTCCATCGCGCGCTCGACGCGCTTCTGGAGGCCGTAGATGATCCACGACACGGCGGAGGTGCCGACGACCGTGACGACGCTCCAGATCGTCGTGTTGATGATCGGGATCGAGACCTTCCCCGCGAACGCCATCCCCGCCGGAGCGTCACGCCAGATCGCGTACGAGTAGAAGCCGACGAGGATCCCCGAGACAACGCCGAGCACCGCCGCCGTGCGCGGCCCCGCCGGGACGAGCGCGGCGCGGAGGACGAGGACGTGCGCCGTCCCGAGGAGCATCCCGAGGTCGGGGCGGAGGTCGAGCGGCGCGTGCTCCATCATCACGCAGAACGCGGCGAGCTGCGCGAGGGTGACCGTGACCTCGACGACACCGAGGGCACGCCTCCCGAGCGCCACGCGGGAGAGGACGAGCGAGAGGAGCGCAAGGCCGACGCCGGTGCCGAGGTGGACGTAGAGGTGGGCCGTGTCGAGGTGCGCCGGCGAGTGCTGCCAGAACTCGGCGCCCATGAAATGGCAGAGCGTCTGATCGATGAGCCACGTCACGATCCAGAGCGCGGAGGCGAGCCCGAACATGAACGTGATGCGCCGCTGGAGGAACGCGCGCATCTCCTCCGGCGACGAGGGCACGGCGCCGAGTCGCTGGAAGATCCCGCGCGCGCGGCTCTCGAGATCCGCGCGCGGCACGGTCGTGGACGTCACGTTGCTCATGCGGCCTCTCGGGGAGAGACGGTGCACGCGTCGTGCCCGCGCGTAAAGCCCGGCGGACACCTGCCCGTAGCCCGCGTCCGGGCGTCCGGACGACCGGACACCTGACACCCGCGCGGACACGTGTCCGGGCCTCGTTTCCCGAGGATTCGCAAGCCTTCGGCGTGGCGCGGGCCCTGCACGGGCGGGACGCACAAGGAGCCTCGAACATGTCGCCGTTCCGACAGGCTGCGTCCGTCATCGTCCTCGCTCTCGCTGCATCGACCGCGGCCTGTCGCTCGCCCGTCTCGGAGGCGAAGGCGCAAGGCCTCACGTCGGCGGAGGTGCAGGACCCCGTCGTGAAGGTCGAGACCGCGACGGCCGAGACGCGCAACGTCCCGCGCACGCTGAAGCTCCGCGGAACGCTCGAGGCAAACCGGCATTCCGACGTCGCGGCCGACGCCGCAGGCAAGGTGTCGGCGACGTTCGTGGAGCGCGGCGCGTTCGTGAAGAAGGGCGCGCTGCTCGCGCGGCTCGACGTGACGAATGCCGCGCTGACCGCGACGCAGGCGAAGGCGGACAAGGACAGCGCGGAGACCGACGCCGCGCTCGCCGCCGACGAGCTCGCACGCACCGAGAAGCTCGTCACCTCCGGGTCGATCGGCGAAGCCGAGCTCGTCCGGGCGCGCGCGCGCAAGAACGCGGCCGATCAGCGCGTGCAGTCTGCAGGTGCACGCGCAGCGCTCTCGGCGAAGACGGTCGGCGACGGCCTCGTCCGTGCGCCGTTCGACGGTCTCGTCGCGGACCGATGGATCGACGAAGGCGAATACGTCTCGCCGCCGACGCGGATCGTGACGCTGCTCGACGTCGCCACCCTCCGCCTGAAGCTCTTCGTCCCCGAGGCCGCTGCGCTCGCCGTTCGCGAGGGGCAGGACGTGACCTTCACCGTCTCGAGCGACCCCGGCAAGTCCTTCTCCGGCCGCGTCCGCTACGTCGGCCCGCAGCTCCACGCCGCGAGCCGCGAGCTCGTCGTCGAGGCGGTGGTCGCGAACGAGGGCCGTACGCTGAAGCCCGGCGGGTTCGCGACGGCGCAGCTCGCGCTGGGCGAACGGTCCGCCGTCGTCGTCCCCGCGACCGCGCTCCGCAAGGTCGGCGCGAGCACGCGACTGTTCGTCGTCCGTGACGGCAAGCTCGAGGACCGCGTCGTCGAACCGCTCGAGGGCGAAGGCGCCGAAGCCTTCGTCGCCGGCGGCGTGAAGGGCGGCGAAGCCGTCGTCGTGAAGCCCTCCGCCGAGCTGCGCGACGGCATCCGCGCGGAGTGAAGCCATGCAATTCCTCGCCAAGCTCTCCGTGAAACGCCCCGTCTTCGCGACGGTGCTCATCCTCCTCGTCTGCGTGATCGGCCTCGCCGGTTACGCGCAGCTCGGCGTCGACCGCTTCCCGAAGGTCGACTTCCCGACGGTCGCCGTCATCACGCGGATGCCCGGCGCCGCTCCGGAGGAGGTCGAGACCGAGATCAGCCAGAAGGTCGAGGAGGCGGTCAACTCGATCAGCGGCATCGACCAGCTGAAGAGCATCTCGAGCGAGGGCGTCTCGCAGGTGATGATCACGTTCGTCCTCGAGAAGGACGCCGACGTCGCCGCGCAGGAGGTCCGCGACAAGGTCGCGACCGTGATCGCGCAGCTCCCGAAGGGGATCGATGCGCCGCTCGTCCAGAAGTTCGGGACCGAGAACGCGCCGATCATGCAGCTCGCGCTCGACGCGAAGGCGGACGTGCGCGCCGTCACCGAGATCGCCGACAAGACCGTCCGCCGCAACCTCGAGACCGTGAACGGCGTCGGTCGGGTCGACGTCCTCGGCGGGACGAAGCGCCAGATCAACGTCGAGCTCGACGTCGGCGCGCTCCGCGCCCACGACCTGACCGCGCTCGAAGTGCACCGCGCGATCGCGCGCGACAACGTCACGACCCCGGGCGGCCGCGTCGAGAGCGGTCCGAAGGACGTCACCCTCCGCGTCCGCGGGCGCGTCGAGTCGCCCGCGGAGCTCGCGAAGCTCCCGATCAAGAAGCGCGACGGGAGCCAGGTCGAGCTCGGCTCGCTCGCGCGGATCGAGGACGGCGCCGAGCGCGTCGAGACGGCCGCCTACGTCGACGGCAAGCCTGCCGTCCTCCTCGCGATCGGGAAGCAGTCGGGCGCGAACACGGTCGCGGTCGTCGACGCGGTGCAGGAGCGGATCGCGGAGATCACGAAGGACCTCCCCGCCGGCTACTCGCTCCGGGTGGTCCGCGACGAGTCGCGCACGATCCGGACGAGCGTCCACGCGGTCACCGAGCACCTCGTGATCGGAGGCCTCCTCGCCGCCGTCGTCGTCCTCCTCTTCCTCGGCAACCTGCGGAGCACCGTCATCGCCGCGGTCGCGATCCCGGTTTCGATCGTCGGGACCTTCGCGCTGATGTGGATCGAGGGCTTCACGCTCGACACGATCACGCTGCTCGCCCTCGCGCTCTCGGTCGGCATCGTCATCGACGACGCGATCGTCGTCCTCGAGAACGTCGTCCGCCACATCGAGGAGAAGGGCATCAAGCCCTTCCCCGCCGCGGTGCTCGCGACGAAGGAGATCGGCCTCGCCGTCCTCGCGACGACGCTCTCGCTCGTCGCCGTCTTCCTCCCCGTCGCGTTCATGAGCGGCATCGTCGGCAAGTTCCTGAAGAGCTTCGGCGTGACGATGTCGTTCGCGATCGGCGTCTCGCTCCTCGTGAGCTTCACGCTGACGCCGATGATGTCGGCCCGCTGGCTCCGGGCGACGCGCTTCGTGACACCCGAAGGGGTGAAGCCGCACGGCGGCGAGGCCGGCAAGGAGGCGAAGCCGCCGATCCTCGCCCGCATCATCGACGTCGCCTACAAGCCCATCGAGCGCCTCTACGTCCGCGTCCTCGGGTGGGTGATGCACCGCCGCTGGGTGGTCGTCGCGCTGTCGCTCGCGACGCTCGGCTCCTGCGCGCCGCTCTCGAAGGCCGCGCCGAAGGGCTTCCTCCCGAAGAGCGACGAAGCACGGTTCGAGCTCCAGGCGCGACTCCCCGAGGGCACGAGCCTCGAGGCGACGTCGATCGTCGCCGAGCGCCTCGCGCGCGAGGTGCGGAGGCTCGAAGGCGTCTCCACCACGGTCGTGACGATCGGCAGCGGCTACGACCGCAAGGCGAACGTCGCGAGCATCTACGTCGGTCTGGTCGACCCCGAGAAGCGCAAGGCCTCGCAGGAGCAGCTGATGCAGCGCGCGCGCAAGGAGATCGCCGCGAAGCAGCCGGACGACATCAAGGTCCGGGTCTTCGACGTCGCGCTCTTCGGCGGCGACGCGGCCTGGAACTCGCCGATTGCGTACGTCGTCAGCGGCGCCGATCTCGACGAGCTCGGCCGCGCGGCGGAGAAGGCGGCCGATGCGCTCCGGAAGATCCCGGGCGCGGTCGACGTCGACACGAGCCTCGTCCTCGGCAAGCCGGAGCTCTCGTTCCGCGCCGATCGCGATCGCGCCGCCGAGCTCGGGGTCGACGTCGCCGACGTCGCCTCCACCTTGCAGCTCTTCGTCGGCGGCGCGGACGCGTCCACCTACGTCGAGGACGGCGAGACCTACGACGTGCACCTCCGCGCCGCGGCCGAGCAGCGGCGGAGCGTCGACGACCTCGAGCTCCTCACCGTCCCGTCCGCCAAGCTCGGCGCGGTGCGCCTCCTCGACGTGGTCAAGGTGGACGACGGGACCGGGCCCTCGCAGATCGAGCGCATGAACCGCCGCCGTCAGGTCCTCGTCACCGCGAACGTCGGCGCGGGCGTCGCGCAGGGCGACGTGCAGCAGGCGTTCGAGAAGGCGATTCCGTCGCTCGGGCTGCCGCGCGGGTACGAAGTCGCGGCGACCGGCAACTCGCGCGAGATGGGGCGCACCGCGAAGGCGTTCGTGCTCGCGTTCGGCCTCTCCTTCGTCTTCATGTACCTGATCCTCGCCGCGCAGTTCGAGTCGTGGATCCACCCGGTCACGATCCTGCTCGGCCTCCCGCTGACGGTGCCGTTCGCGCTCGTGTCGATCATCGTCTTCGGGCAGGCGCTCGACATCTACTCGTCGCTCGGCATCCTCGTGCTCTTCGGCGTCGTGAAGAAGAACGCGATCCTCCAGATCGACCACACCCTGAACCTCCGGCGCGCGGGCATGCCGCGGCTCGAGGCCATCCTCCAAGCGAACAAGGACCGCTTGCGGCCGATCCTGATGACGACGATCGCGTTCGTCGCCGGCATGATCCCGCTCGTCACGTCGACCGGGATCGGCGCCGGGTACAACCGCGCGACCGCCGGCGTCATCGTCGGGGGCCAGACGCTCAGCCTCGTCCTGACGCTGCTCGTCACGCCCGTCGCCTACTCCTTGTTCGACGATGCGGCGATGGCCTGGAAGCGGCTCCGGGAGCGGCTCCGCCGCGGTGCAGCAGAGGACGACCGTGGCGAGGACGAGCTCGAGGCGCTCGAAGAGCCGCTCGCCGCGGAGTAATCGGGAAGAACGTCCACGAGAGCGCGTATCCTGATCCGGATGCGCGTGCTCTCGGTCGTTCTCGCGCTCGCCCTCGGGACGGTCGCGTGTGGTCCGAGCCCGGACGCGGCGCCGCCGGTCGCTCCGAGCGGAACGCTGGTCGTCGTCCTCCGCGAAGGCGCGGCGCGGGTCCCGTTCCAGCCGAAGGTCGCGCGGATCCTCCGGGCGAACGAGCAGCTCACGGCGATCCTCGGGCATTCGATCCAGATCGAGATCGACGGTTCGCTCCTCCCGCAGGACCACGAGGGCGCGCAGGACGTCATCGCGCGGCTCGTCGAGGACGTCGCCCGTCAGATGGATGCGCTCCGGAAGGAAGAGCCGGCGGCGTTCGCGTTCGCGAAGGAGCGCTTCGAGCGCCTCGTCGTCCGGTACGCCCCGACGGAGGCCGCCGAGCGACAGCGCGCGGCGTGGATCGGCGCGCGCGGCAATCCAGCGAAGCTCGACGTGAAGACGCGCACGATCGACGTCGTGCAGGGCGAGGCGCGGTGGATGCCGATCTCGGAGTACGCGCTCGCACGCGAGCTGCATCGCGCTCACGAAGCGGAGAGCACGGCGCGCTACGAGCGGACGCCGCCCGAGTCGCTTCCGGCGAGCGAGCGCGCCGCCTGGGTCTCGTTCCACGAGCACGAGCGCCAGGCGCCGAAGGCGGTGCGGGACGCCGACCCGTACGCGTCGATCGGGACGTTCGACGCCTTCCGCGTACGCGGCATGATCACGGTGCACGCCCTTGCGACGCGCGAGGGCGACGCGAAGCTCGCGCAGCGGGCGCGCGCGTACCTGGTCAAGACGATCGACACACTCGGGCGCGTCTACCTGAACGAGCGCGCGGCGAGCGTCGACGCGCCGCCGGGCTCGTCGTTCCGGCAGGCCGAGGCCGCGTATCTCGCCTGGCTCCGTGCCGAGCTCCCGCGCATGTCGCACGCCGAGAAGACCGAGCTGACGACGTGGATCTTCGCGGTCGACAACCAGGGTAGGGCGCCACGTGATGCGCCCTGGATCTACCCGGGGATCGATCGGATGGCGTTCGTCCTCGGCGCGGTCGACGAGTGGATCCGCGGAGGTCATCCCGCCTCCGCACGCGGAGGCGATTCGCTCTACGAGAAGTCGTTCTGCCCGCTCGCCGCGGAGGCGGACGACGGCGAGGGCCGCACGGTGCCGCTCCGGCGGAACGGGACGGCGCGCCTCTCCGGCGCGGGGCGCTGCGAGACGTGGTTCTACCGCTGGGTGTCGACGGAGCCCGAGCGCGAGGCGCAGCTCGCGGACGCGGTCCTCGCGCGCAAGGACGCACGCTTCACCGCCGCGGTCGCGCACGGGATGCGGAGCGCGACGTCGTCGAAGGAGGGCGCAGCCCGTTACGTCCGCTTCATGCGGAGGTTCGAGGGGCACGCCGAGTCGTGGCGGATCGCGAGCGGATGGGTCGACTACGCCGAGATGCCGGCGGATCTCCTCCGCGAAGAGCTCCGTCGCATCTGGCGCACGAGCCCGCCGCTCCGGTCGACCGCGCTCCTCTTCTTCGGGCGGCAGGCGAGCCACCTGTACCCCGAGCAGGTGAAGGCCACGTGGGCCGACTTCCTCCAGGGCACCCGCGCGGACGATTCGGTCGTGACGGCGTACTTCGACGAAGGAGAGCTCGAGGCCTTCGACCTCACGCCGGCGGTGTGGCCCGCGTTCGTGAACGACGCGAAGCGCACGACGCGCGTGACGAAGGCGGCGCGCGCGCTGCTCGACCGCGGGCGCGACGGGCGCGGCCGCGGCGCCGAGCCGAGCGTCACCCGCACACTCGCGATCGTCGGCGGTCTCCTGTGCGCCGAGCACGCGACGACCGAGGTCGCGGAGCTCCGCGCCTTCGCGCAGGGTGAGCTCACGGCGCGACCGGGCGCGGGCTTCACCGACGTCCTCGAGGCGACGGAGCCGAACGAGTGCAACCGGCGCGCGGCGGAGAACGGCCGCCTGCCGCGGCCGCGACCGGCGACGCCGCGGCCCGATCCACGTCCCGACCTCTTTCCGCCGAAGCCGCCGCTCATGCCGAACGAGCTCCCGGGCGGCGGAGGCAGCCGATGGTGAAGCGCATCCTCGCGGTCGCCGCGCTCGTCGCTGCGTGTGGAGGGGCCGAGCCTGCGACGAAGGCGCCGGCGGCCGGGATCCGCGACGTCGTCGTGATGCGGACCGGCGCGTCGACGCCCCTTCCGTTCGATGCGCGCGGCGGGCGCCTCACGCGCGTCACGCAAGAAGTGACGGCGCTGCTCGGACACCCGGTCGTCCTCGAGCTCGACACGGCGCTGTCGCCCGAGATCGCTTCGTCCCTCGAGGAGACCGTGCTCGCGAGCTTCGAAGGGCTCGCCGGAGAGCTCGCGGTCCTGCGCACCCACGCGCCGGGCGTGTTCGCCGAGGCGAAGAAGCTGGAGCGTGTACTCTGCACCTACGACGCGGTCGCGAAGGAGAGCCGCGCGGCGCTCGCGGACGGCGGACGCGTGCTCGAGGTGCGGTCGCCTCCCGACCGCTTCCCGCTCCTCGAGCGGGGGGTCGCGACCGAGGCCCTGGTCACCGCCTACGAGGGCGCGCTCGACGACCGCTTCGGCGACGCCGATCCGAGCCGCCTCTCGACGACGGAGGCCGAAGCGTGGTTCGCGTACATGACGAAGACGCGGGCGTGGCTCGCGGCGAGAGAGAGAGCGGCCGGCGAGCGCAGCGCGCGCACGACCGACACGCTCCGGATCGAGCACCTCGCGCGCATCGTCGCGCTCGGGAACGCGATCGACCCGCGCTCGGCGCTCGGCAAGAAGGTGAAGGCGCATCTCCTCCGCGAGCTCGAGCTCGCCGACCGCACGCCGCGCCTCGGACGGTGGGCGGACCACGCGGACGAGGCGACTTCGGCGAAGCTCGTGAAGGGCTACGACGAGTGGCTCGTGCGCACGACCGCGTCGTTCGACGACGAGGACCGGCTCGCGGTGTACCGCGGCCTCGTCGAGAAGCGGTTCCAGAGCTGCGGGACGTGCGTCGCGACGCCGGCGTTCCCGTCCTTCGACGTGCTCGCGTTCGGGCTCGCCGTGCACGAGGACTGGGCACGGGCGGGAGCGACGACCGAGCCGCCGAAGACGGCGCGTGGCGAGCTCTGGCACCAGATCGTGTGCCCGCGCCTGCGCGGGCGTTCGCCTTCCCGGAGCTGCGGGCGCTTCTTCGAAGTCGCGCTCGCGGATCCGGGCTGGCGCGCGAAGCTCGCGAACGCGATCCTGGACCGACGCGACGCACGCCTCCTCGAGAGCGCGCTCACGACTGGCACGATCCGTAGCACGAAACCCGCAATCGCACTCCTCGAGGCGGTCGGAGGATCGAACCCGACGATGTTCCGACAGGCGACCACGTGGCTCGTGGAGGACGAGTCGCAGAGCGGGATCGCCTCCGCCCTCGAGGGGATGTCCGGGGCGTGGTGGAGAGAGCAGCCCTCGCGTCGAGGGCTCGTCCTCCTCCTGCAAGCGCGCCACTGGGAGAGCCTCGGCCCGCACTACGGCGACAGCGCCGCGACGCGGTTCGCCGCGGAGCACGGCGGCCCCGCCTCCGACGACGTGCTCGCCGACTTCCTCGCGTTCGGGCCGCGCGCCGTCGAGCTCGCGCCTGCGGCGTGGAAAGCGCTGGCGCGCACGGCCTCGCGCGACGCCCGGGTCGCGGCGGCGCTGCCGGCGCTGCTCGAGCGTGACCGCGCCGAGCACACGACGCGCGCGACGGTGACGCTCGCGCGCCTCCGGAAGGCCTTCTGCGAGGAGCAGGACGCGGCCGGGTTCGCGGCGCTCCGCGCGGAGCTCACGCGTTGGGCGAAGGCGCGTCCGGACGACGCGGCGAGCGTGTCGAATGCGATCGCCGACGCGTCGCTCGCGAAGTGCCCACCGTCGAACTGACCAGCCTGCCCGCGCGAGGGCAGCTGCGCTATGACGCTCTCATGGCCTCGAGGGAGCGCATCTCACCGGTCGACGCGGCGTGGCTCCGGATGGACCGGCCGACGAACCCGATGATGATCACGGCGGTCCTCCAGCTCGAGGGCGACGTGCCCTTCGAGGACGTGAGGCGCGGGATCGGAGAGCGCCTCCTCGCGAACCCCCGCTTCCGGCAGAGGGTCGTCCCCTCGCGCGTGCCCTTCGCGCTCGCGTCGTGGGAGGAGGATGATCGCTTCTCGCTCGATACGCACGTCAAGCGCGTCACGCTCGGCGGCGGTCGGGACGACGCCGCGCTCCGCGCGCTCGTGAGCGAGCTCATGAGCACCCCGCTCGAGCGCGATCGGCCGCTCTGGGACGCGCACGTCGTCGAGGGCGGGAAGGCGGGCACCGTCATCGTCACGCGGATCCACCACGCGGTCGGAGACGGCGTCGCGCTCGTGAAGGTGCTGCTCGGCGTCTCCGAGGGCGACGGCGAGCGCGAGGAGGAGGAGCCGCGGTCGCAGGCGCCGGCGATCGTCGGCGTCGCGCGTGCGAGCGAGCGCGGGCTCCTCGCGGTGACCGCACGTGCGGCTTCGCAGATCGCGACGGCGATCCGGCTCGTCGCGATTCCGGCCGATCATCCTTCGGCGCTGAAAGGGGACCTCGGCCCGCGCAAGCGGGCGGCGTGGTCGAAGCCGATCCCGCTCGAGCGGATCCGGTCGATCGCGCACCAGGTCGGCGGCAAGGTGAACGACGTCCTCCTCGCCGCGGTCGCGGGCGGGACGCGCGCGTATCTCGCGAGCGGCGACGAGCAGGCCGGCGCGACGCCGCTCCGGGCGCTCGTCCCGATGTACGTCCGCGGGAAGGACGACGCGATGGGGAACCACTTCGGTCTCGTCTTCGTCGACCTGCCGGAGGACGGCGCTCCGCTCGACCGCGTCCGCGTGGCGAAGGAGCGGATGGACGTGATCAAGAACGCGCCCGACGCGATCGTCGCGATGAAGGTCCTCGGTGCGCTCGGCCTCGCGAGCCCGACCGTCGAGCGGATCGGCGTCGACTTCTTCACCGGCAAGGCCACGCTCCTCGTCACGAACGTGCCGGGTCCGACCCAGCGTGTGCGCCTGTTCGGCGGTCGCCTCGCGAGCCTCATGGTGTGGGCGCCGGTCTCGGGCTCGGTCGGCATCACCGTCACGCTGATCAGCTATGCCGGCGAAGTGCGGATGGGCGTCGGCGCCGACGTGCGGAGGCTCGGCGCGCCCGAAGCGCTCGTCGCGGCGTTCGAAGCGGACCTCGAGGCGATCGAGCGCGCCGCGACGGGGCGAGCGCGCCCCGACGCCCACGTGTGAGCTACGCCCTACGCGGGAGGTGCTGCGCCGTGCGGAAGTACGCGTCCCACGGGTCGGGCATCTCGCGCACGCGTGCGAGCACGACGCGCGGTGTGAAGCGCGAGGGCCGGAGCTTCCGGTCGACTTCGGCCCACGCGAGCGGGACGGAGACGGGCGCGCCCGGACGGGCGCGGGTCGAGAACGCGGCGACCGACGTGTTCGTCCGGTTGTTGCGGAGGTAGTCGACGAAGATCTTCCCTGGGCGCGCCGCCTTCGCCATCGCGGTCGTGAACCGCTTCGGATCCTCCCGCGCGAGGAGCCCGGCGAACGCACGGGCGAACGCGAGGCACGCGCTCACGTCGGCGGAGGGGACGAGCGGCGCGACGACGTGGAGCCCCTTGGCTCCGGTCGTCTTCGGGAAGCTCACGACCCCGAGGTCGGCGAGACGCTCGCGGACGACGTGAGCCGCCTTCACCACGTCGCCGAAGGGGACGTCCTCCGCCGGATCGAGGTCGAACACGAGGCGGTCGGGGTGCTCGACGTCGTCCGCGCGGCTGTTCCACGTGTGGACCTCGAGGACGTCCATCTGCGCGAGCGCGACGAGCGCGGCGGGGGTGTCCGCGACGAGGTACTCGCCCGTCTTCGTCTTCTCCCGGATCGAGACGCGCCGGAGCGCATCCGGGCCCCACGCCTTCCGGTGCCGCATGAAGACGCCGCCCTTCTCCGTCTCGCTCGCGCCTTCCTCCCAGCGGAGGAGCGTGAGCGGGCGGCCCTCGACGTGCGGGAGCATCTCGCTCGCGATCGCCTCGTAGTAACGGGCGAGATCGAGCTTCGTGAGCGGCGTCGGCGCCAGCACGCGGTCCGGGTTCGAGATCGCGATCCCGAGGACGACGGGGCCGCGCGGCTTCGGTCGCGCCGGTGTCGATGCCGGGGCCGCCGCGTGGACGGGGACCTCGCGCACGCACTCCTCCGGCCGCTTGTCCGCGCGGAAGCCGAGGAAGCTCGGGTGGCGGACGTGACCGCTCTCCGTCCACTCCGTGAACCGGACCTCGGCGACGAGCCGCGGCTCCACGAAGCGGACGAGGCCGCCGAGCTTCGGGACGCCGACCGCGGTGGGCGTCTTCGACGCCGTCTTCGCGAGCGCGCGCGCGATCTCACCGCGCATGCGGTCGTCGAAGCCAGTGCCCACCTTCCCGGCGTAGTGGAAGCGTCCGTCCGGCTCCATCACCCCGAGGAGGAGGCTCCCGATCGCGTTGCGGGTGCCTTCGAGCGGCAGCCATCCGACGACGGCGAGCTCCTGCCGGGCGTGGCACTTGATCTTGAGCCACGTCGGGCGCTTCCCGGCGATGTAGCTCGACCCCTTCTGCTTCGCGACGACGCCCTCGAGACCACGCGCGCACGCGAGGTCGAGGACGCTCGTCAGATCATTTTCGCTCGCCGTGGACACGACGATCGATCCGCGGCGGTCGTGCTCGCCGATCACGTCGGCGAGCTCGGCGCGCCGCGCTTCGATCGGCTGCGCGCGGAGATCTCGCCCGTCGCGCCGGAGGACGTCGAAGACGAAGTACGTGAGCGACACGCCTCGCCGCCGGTTCTGGAGGAGCTGGAAGGAGGGAAGGCCGCGCGCGTCGAGCGCGCACACCTCCCCGTCGAGGACGACCTCCTCCGCGTCGAGCTTCGCGACGTCACGCGCGATGGAGGGGAACTCCTTCGTGTAGTCGTTGCCCTTGCGGCTCACGAGGCGCACGGCGCCGCCCAACTTGAACGCGACGATCCGGTATCCGTCCCACTTCAGCTCGTAGCTGTAGCGGGACGGGTCCGCGATCGTCGTCGCGAGCACCGCCGTCATCACGGACCCTACGTCGGCGACGAGCGCATCGAGTCGTCGTTCCGCAGCAGACGGCACGTCCTCGACTACACGCAAACGAACGGCGCCGCGCAATGCGGCGCGCGTGTCAGAGCGTGTCGATCAGCTTCCCGAGCCGCTCGATCTCGGTCGCGCTCAGCGCGGGCTTTCCCTTCGGCATCCGGGCGCCGCTCCCGCCGGCTGCGGCGTGCGTGCCGGCGATCTTGTGGAAGAAGTAGCTCTTCTTCCGGTCGCCCTTCGTGATCAGCGCCATCGCCGGCACCTGCGCCGAGGGCACGCCGACCGTCGCGGCGAGGAAGTCGCCGGACCAGTTCGACGGCGCCTCGAAGTGGCACGTGACGCAGCGCTGGTCGACGAGCGCCTGCGCCTCCGCCTTCGTGAACGCGGCGGGGCCGCTCGGCGTCCCGGTGTCGGAAGGGCCGCCGTCGGGCGACGGCGCCTTCGGGTCGGGGCTCTCGCCCGCGTCCGGTGCTCCGTCTTCGGCTTCGGGGTCGGACGGGTTGTCTTCGCGGGAGGTCGACCCGGCCCCGGCGGGCGAGGTCTCGGACGTGCACGCGACGCCGGCGCCGAGCGACGCGAGCACGAGGACGAGGAGGACGCGGTTCTTCATGAGCGCGGCTCTAGCGCGAGCGCGGGCGTGCGCCACGCGCCGCGACGGAAAGCACCCTTTCCGGAGAGGAAAGTGGCTGCCGCGAGCATGTCCGCCCGCGAGCGGCTCGTACTGGCGGTGACGTTTTCTCGCGGAGCATGGAAGCTGTTAGATCGTTTCCGGATGGGAGACCTCGCCGAGCTGCGCATCCCCGACGTCGTCACCTTCCTCGCCGTCGCCCGGCTCGGGTCGATCACGGCGGCCGCGCGCGACCAGCGGGTGACGCCTTCACAGGTGAGCAAGGCCGTCGCGCGCCTCGAACGCGTGCTCGGACGCACGCTCCTCTCCCGGCGCGCACGCGGTGTCGCGCTCACGGAGGACGCTTCGTCGGTCGTCCCCGCGCTCGACGACCTCGTCACCCGGGCGCGGAACCTCGCCGAGGAGAAGCTCGACGCCCCGAGGCGGCGGGTCACGATCGCGACGCCCTCGTACCTCACGTCCTTCGTCCCGAGCATCGTGCGCGCGCTGCCGGACGTGCGGATCCGGACGCTGGAGGTCGGACTCTCCTTCATCCGCGGCTACGCGACGGAGGGCCTGTTCGACACCGCGCTCACGCTCGGAGGCGAGCGCCTCGCCCCGGGCTGGCTCCCGACCCGGGTGGC
>JBDHVE010000162.1:0-21534 GCA_039809485.1 Polyangiaceae bacterium
GGGAGGAACGCCTTCACGCCGCCCTTGATGGTGACCGAGAGGCCGCCCTTCACGCGCTGGCTGATGGTGCCCTCGATGAGCTCGTCGCGCTCGCACGCGCCCGAGATCTCGTCCCACACCTTCATCTTGTCGGCCTTCTCCTTGGAGAGGGTGACAAGACCATCGTCGTTCTCGCGGCTCTCGATGTAGACATCGATGCGGTCGCCGGCCTTGACCGTGACCTCACCGGAACCATCGTTGAACTCGCTGAGCGAGATCATTCCCTCGCTCTTGCCGCCGATGTCGATGATGACGTTGTCGCGCTGCACGGCGACGACAGTGCCCTGGACGATCTCCCCTTCTTTGCCGAAGTCTCCACCGGAGATGCTGGCTTCGAAGAGGGCAGCGAAGGAGTCCATTCCTCCGCCCTGCTCGGACTTCACGGTTTCAGTAGACATGTAGCGTGCTTTTCGCCTCGTTTCGTCGCGCGCTCATGTGTCGCGCGACGCCTTTCTCCCCCCAGGGACACGAGGAACGCCGCGCGTTCCCGAGCCTTTTCGGGGGGTGCGGGATGTAGCCCAGGCCCGCCTCACTGTCAAAGGGCGCTGGCGTGACGCTTGCCGGCGCGGCGAGCGCGGCCTTTCACCGCCGCCCCGGCGAGGAAGGTCTGCGAGGACGGCCCGTAGCACGAGCCATGAACACGCTTCCGCAGCCCTACGCTCCGGCCCCTTCGCAGAGCCCGCCGGCGGGCGGCTACGGCTACGCGCCGCCGTCCTCCGGCTTCGCGCCCCGGATGGCGCGGCCGCAGGTGAACCTCTCGACGGTCGGCTACCTCGCGGCCCTCGTCGGCGCGAACCACCTCGGTCTCTACGCCTCGAGCTACGCGTCGTCGAAGTTTCTCGACAGCGATACGCAGGCGCTCGCTCTCGGCCTCGGCGTGGTCTTCTCGCTCGTGAACGCCGTCGCGTTCTGCGTGCTCGTCTACAAGATGTGGAGCGCGATAGAGGACGGCCAAGCGCCGATCACGCCGGGTCGCGCCGTCGGGCTCCTCTTCGTGCCCTTCTACAACCTCTATTGGGTGTTCCGCGCCCTGCCGGGCTGGGCGACCGCCTACAACGCCTTCGCGTCGCGCCAGGGCCTCCGCTCTCGCGCGTCGATGGCGCCGCTCCTCGCAACCGTGCTCGTCACGCCGATGCCGATGATCGAGCGCGCGCTCGGCGCCGTGCGCGGCCACGAGCCTTCGAGCTTCTTCTACGTCGGGCTCGTCACGAGCGTCCTCGGCACGGTGCACTTCGTCGCGCTCACGTGGATGGTCGTCCACGTCACCGACCGTGTCCGCGCGCTCTCGGAGCGCTGATCGTCAGAGGTTCAGGTCGGAAGGCGACGCGAGCGGCAGCTCCTCGAGGAGGCGCGGCGGGACCGGGAGGTGGACCGTGACGGTGCTCACGCCACGCGTGATCTTCGCCTGCGAGAGCCACGTGAGGCGCTTGTCCTCCTGGAGGGCCTCGGCGATCCGCTTCGCGTGCGCCTCGCCGAAGGCCGCGCCGTCGTCGTCCTGGTAGGCGAGGACGAGACGGATACCGCCGCCCTTCGGATCGAGGAGCAAGGTCGCGCTGGTCAGCCTCCGCACGAGCGGCCCGTAGACGGGGCTCTTCGCATAGCGCGGCTTCCCGACGAACTCGGGCCCGACGCGTGCGACGGCGAGCGCGTTCTCGTCGACCTTCGGCGCCGGCCGCCCGCTCGGCGTCGCGAAGGCCTGCTCGGCGCGTGCGCGCGCCGTCCCGCTCGCCATCACCCACGTGCGCTCCGGAAGGACGAACAGCGCAGCGCTCCGCCGTGCGTTGCCCGCGGTCGCGGAGGCGGGGACGAACTCTGGCACCTTCGCGCGGTCGTCGTGAGAGCGGAAGAGTGGGCGACCCTCGCCGTCGACGAGCTTCGCCGGGTCCATCGAGGCGGGCACGCCGCGGAACACGACGGCGGCGTCGTCCGCGCCGGTCTCCTCGTCGCGGTGCGCGGCGACGATCACCTCGTCACACGACTCGAAGAGCTCGAGCGCGTTCGTGCCCGTGATGCGCTCGCGCGCGAGCGCTCCGCGGACGAGCGACTTGAAGAGGTTTCCGTAGACGCCGTCGCGCTCGAGCGCCTTCGGGCGGACGACGACGAGCAGCTCCGGCGTCGTGTCGAAGGCGTCCTGCCACCGCGCGACCGCGGGGCGCTTCGGCGCCGCCGGCGGCGCCTTCTCGCCGCCACACCCCGCGAGCGACGTCGTCGCGATCGACGCCGCGACGAAGAGCGCCGCGAGCCGCCTCATGCCGTGACGGCGCGGACCGCTTCGAGCATCTTCGCGACCGTCTCCTCGAAGGACAGGTTCGTCGAGTCGACGAGGACGGCGCCTTCCGCCTTCTTGAGCGGCGCGTGCTCCCGGCCCTCGTCCTGCGCATCGCGCCGCTTCACGTCCGCGAGGGTGTCCTCGAACGAGACCTGCTGCCCCTTCGCGACGAGCTCCGCATGGCGGCGTCCGGCACGGACCTCGGGGCTCGCGGTGAGGAAGAACTTCACCTCGGCATCGGGGAACACGACGGTGCCGATGTCCCGTCCTTCGAGGACGACGCCGCCGGCTTCGCCGGCCTGGCGCTGCAGCTCGAGGAGCGCGGCGCGGACGCCCGGATGCGCGGAGACGAGGCTCGCGCCCTGCGCGATGTCCGGCGTTCGGATCGCGTCGGACACGTCCTCGCCGGAGAGGCGGACGCGGACGCCGAGCTTCACGTCGCGCTCGAACGACAGCGCGTGCTTCGTGACGAGCGCGTGCGCGAGCTCCGTCACGCGTGCGCCGTCCGTGAACGGCGTGCTCGCACGCGACGCGGCGAGCGCCACGGTCCGGTACATCGCGCCGGTGTCGACGAGCACGAACCCGAGGGCGTCCGCGAGACGGCGGGCCACGGTGCTCTTCCCGGCGCCGGCCGGGCCGTCGATCGCGATGATGGGACGCGTGCGCATGACGCCCCCTCGTCTAGCACGGGCCCGAACGGTTGGGCAGCGGCCTTCGGCGGCTCAGCGCGTGACGGGGCTCGCGACCGGCTCGCGCTCCGCGTCCGAAGGCACGCTCGCCGCGCCGCCCGCGACCTCGCGCCACCACGGGTCGATGCGCTCGACCTCGCTCGGCTCGATCGCGGCGCCGACGCGTGGCGTGACGATGTGCACGCGCTCCTCGACACCACGACGCGCGAGCACTTCGGCGGGCTCGTCCCACGCGTGGAGCGCGAGGTCGAACGTTCCCCAGTGCACCGGGAGCAGCGTCCTGCCGCCGAGCATGCGGTGTGCGACGAGGGCGTTGTCGGGACCGAGATGGATGTCGCCCCACGCGGGGTGGTACGCGCCGACCTCGAGCATCACGAGATCGAACCGACCGAGCCGCTGCCCGATCTCCTCGTACTCGGGCGTCAGCCCGGTGTCGCCGCTGAAGAAGACGCGCTTGCTCTTCGAGCGGAGGACGAACGACGACCACGCCGTCGCGTTCGCGCCGATACCGCGGCCGGAGAAGTGACGGCTCGGCGCCGCCGTGACGACGAGGTCGCCTCGGGGGACGACGGCGTCCTCCCACCAGTCGAGCTCCGTGATGCGAGACGCCGCGACGCCCCACGCCTCGAGATGCGCGCCGACGCCGAGCGACGTGTAGAACGGCACGTCGCGGCGCGCGAGCGCGCGGATCGTCGGGTAGTCCAGGTGATCGTAGTGGTCGTGCGAGACGATCACGGCGTCGAGCGGCGGGAGCGCTTCGATCGGGACCGGCACCGGGTGGAAGCGCTTCGGGCCCGCCCACGCGAACGGTGACGCGCGCTCGCCGAACACCGGATCGGTCAGGACCCGGACGCCGTCCATCTCGAGGAGCACCGTCGAGTGTCCGAGCCACGTCGCGCGGAGGCTCGTCGTCGGAGGAGAACGCCACGCCTCGAGCGGGCTCTCGATCGGAAGCGCCCCCGGCGGCGTCCGCAGCCGGCCGCGGAGCGCGAAGTCACGCATGATGGCCATTCGCTCGCGGAACGCCACGCCGCGCATCGGGTCGCGCACGGGGTCGCTGTTCTCGAAGCGCCCGTCCCGCCACCGAGGCGACGCGCTCATCCGCTCGCGGCGGAGCCCCGCCGGAGCTGCACCGAGGACCCGCGGGTCGAAGAGGCTCACGTCTCGACGTCGATCCGCGCCCCGAGCGCACGGAGCGTCCCGACGAAGCGCGGGAAGCTCGTCGCGATGCAGTCGCAGTCCTCGATCCGGCTCGGCGCCTTGCCCGCGAGCGCGAGCACGGCAGCCGTCATCGCGATGCGGTGGTCGCCGCGGCTCTGGACGACGGCAGGCTCGAGCGCGCCTTCCCTGCCCTCGATGACGAGGCCGTCGGGTAGCTCCTCGCACGTCACGCCGAACGAGCGGAGGACCAGCGCCATCGTCGCGATCCGATCGCTCTCCTTCACGCGGAGCTCCTCGGCATCGCGAATCGTCGTCGTGCCGCGTGCCCGCGCGGCGAGCGCGCACAGGATCGGGATCTCGTCGATCGCACGCGGGACGAGCTCGCCGCCGACGAGGACCCCACGCGGATCGGCGTGCCAGGCGTGGACCTCGCCGACGGGCTCGCCGCCCTGATCACCGAGCGGGGTCACGTCGATCCCGGCGCCCATCTGCCGCGCGATCTCGAAGAGCCCGGTGCGGGTCGGGTTCGTGCCGACGTTGCGGACGGTCACGCGCGAGCCGGGGTACATCTGCGCGGCGACGACGAGGAACGCGGCCGCCGAGGCGTCGCCGGGGATCTCGATCGGAAACCCCTTCATCACGCCATCCCAGCCCCCGGGATCGAGCTCCACCATCGTGCCGACGGTGCGGAGCGGCACGCCGAGCGCGTGCATCATGCGCTCGGTGTGGTCGCGCGAGAGCGTCGGCTCCTTGAACCACGTCGCGCCGTGCGCGTAGAGGCCCGAGAGCAGGACCGCGCTCTTCACCTGCGCGCTCGAGACCGGGCTCTCCCATTCGAGCTCCTTCAAGTGCTCGCCCTCGGGCAGCGGCCCGATGACGAGCGGCGGCAGGATCTCGTCCGGCTTCGAAGGATGCGGCGCGCCCTCGATCCGCGCGCCGCGGGCGCGGAGCGGCTTCGCGACGCGCAGCATCGGGCGCTTCGAGAGCGAAGCGTCGCCGAACAGCGTCGACTCGAACGGCTGCGCGACGAGGACGCCGGTGAGGAGCCGCATCGTCGTCCCGGAGTTCCCGCAGTCGAGCGGTGACTTCGGCGCCTCGAGGCCGAAGATCCCCTTCCCGGTCACGCGGAGCACGCCCTTCTCGACGTCCTCGATCACGGCGCCCATCGCCCGCATCGCGTTCGCCGTCGAGACGTTGTCCTCGCCGTACGAGAAGCCGCGGATCTCGCTCGTCCCCTCGCAGAGCGCCGCGAAGAGGAGCGCGCGATGGCCGATGCTCTTGTCCGACGGGACGGGCACGCTCCCGACGAGGGCCGTGTCGAGGGGATGGACGACGATCGCGCTCATCTCACCGCGCGGCTCCGGTCATCTGGGGGACGGTGGCGAGCAGCTGGCGCAGCGACTGGTCGTCGACCGCGAGCGTCACCTGCACGTCGCTCTTCTCGACCGCCACGGTCGGGTTCTGGATCTTCACGCCGATGAGGGCGAGCCAGCGCGAGAGGTTCACCGTCTGGCGCACCGAGTCGGAAGCCGTCTGTGCCGAGGCCTCGTCCGGATACGTCATGCTGCCGGCGATCTGGAGGCCGGTGTCCTTGAAGTTCACGAGCGCACGGACCGCCTTCAGCTTCTCGACGAACGGGAGCGGCACCTGGCGGAGCACATCGGGCGGGATCGGGTTCGTCGCGAGATCGGCGGCGACCGCCGCGGACGCACCGGGCGACTCGACATGCGTGAGCATCCACGCCGGGATGTCCCGCTTCACGCGGTCGTCCTTGATCCGGTCGAGCACGCGACGGATGCCGCTCTCCGTGCCCGCGACGGCGACGCGCTCGGTGAGCACGGTGAAGCCCGTGTTCGACACGGTGTAGACGTCGCGCCCCGCGTACTGCGAGACGACGAGCGGGACGCCGGATTTCGTCGGCGTCTGGCTCGTCGCGACCTGCTTGATCTTCGCCTGGTCGAACCGACCGATGACGATCGCCGCCACGTCGAGCCCCTGGTACGAGTAGCTCGCGAAAGTGACGCGGTCGACGTCGCGCGCGGCGGAGAAGCCGGCCTCCTGGCCGATCGGGACGAGCTTCTCGACGTTCTGCGTGAGCTGCGCGCCGAACGTCTGGCTCCCGAAGAACGCGCGCGCGTCGACGGTGCCGAGCAGGATCGGGTTCGACGGGAGGAGCGCGAACGCGTCGTCGAACGCCGGCTTCTTCTCGGCCGTCTTCGCGCCCTCCTTGTCCTTTCCTCCGCACGAGGTGACCAGCACGAACAGCGCGAGCAGAAGCAGTCGCAAGGCTCTCATCAGCCCGCGAGGCTAGCATGGCCGGCCGGACCGGCGGCGCCGATCAGCCGCTCTGGTAGCTGCCGAGCACCTTGAAGAACTTCGCCTGGCGGCGGACTTCCTCGAGGGCGCCGACGAGCGCGCGATCCGTGGGGTGCCCCTGCACCTCGATGAAGAAGAGGTACTGCCAGCTCTCGCCGGCCGCGGGACGCGACTGGATCTTCGTCAGGTTCACCCCTCGCTCGGCGAACTGCTTGAGCAGCTCGTGGAGCGCTCCCGGCGAGTCGTCGACGCTCACGACGAGCCCCGTCATGTCGTTTCCGGTGCGGCTCGACGGGCGAGTTCCGATGATCGCGTAGCGGACGCGCTCGTCGCCCGTGTCGCGGACGTTCCGACGGATGACCTCGAGCCCGTACTCCGCGGTGAACGCTTCGTGGACGAGCGCCGCCGAGCGCGGATCGGCGCCCGCCATCTGACAGGCCGCCTGCGGCGTCTTCACGTCGACGACCTGCGCCCCAGGCATCTCGGTCGACAGGAAGCGCTCGCAGTGCGCGTGATCCTTGGCGGTCGCGAAGACCTTCTCGACCTCGGCGACGGACGACGCCTTCGAAGCGAGCTGGAGGTTCATCGTCGCGTCGAACGAGCCGACGATCTTCACTTCACTCGTCGTGAGCGCCGCGATCGTGCTCTGGACGAGGCCGTCGGCGCGCGTCTCGAACGGCACGACCGCGTAGCTCGCGCGCTGGCGCGTCACCTCGTCGAGCGCGCCGCCCGGCGCCTCCGACGCGGTGTACTGCGCGGCGACGCCGAAGCGGCTCCGCGCGGCAGCATGCGTGAACCCGCCGTCCGCGCCCCAGAACGCGACCGTGACGGGCGCCTCGAGGGAGAAGCACGTCGCGAAGATCTCGCGGAAGATCTCGCGGAGCGCCTCCTTCGGCACGTCCGAGCCCGCCTTCGCGACGAGCTGCTCGATCTGCCCGCGGTCCGGCAACGCGATCACCTGCGGCAAGCCCTTCTGGAGCTCACCGATGCGCTTCGAATGCTTCGCACGTTTCTCGATCAGCGCGAGGAGCTGCACGTCGAGCTTCCCGATCTCTGCCCGGAGCTCCTCTACCTGCCGCTTACCGTCCATGCTTCGATGGTAGCACCGTGCGCGAACCGAAGGCCGCTGCCGTCGTCACCTCGTCCGCGGTCGCGGATCTCGGCGACAAGTACGCGCGGATCCTCGCGCTCCGGGAAGCCCACGACCACGCGCGCGCGACCGGCGCGCCCGAAGCCGACCCGCGCGAGGCGATGGCGGCGCTGGCCGCGCGCTGGCCCGGATCGCTCCGCGAGCTCGACGAGCTCCCGCTCGACGTCGTGCGCGCGCGCCAGCGTGCGCTGGCCGCGGCCGTGGACGACGCGAGCCGCATCGAGCCGTGGATGCGCGCGCAGCTCGTCTTCCACGCGCACGCGCGCGCCGTGCTCGGCGCGAAGCGCTGGCTCGCCGGCCGGAAGGAGATCGACGACGCGTCGAAGCGCGCGCTCGCCGCCGCAGGCGAGGAGAGCTCCGCCTGGGCACACGCGCTCGAGGACATCGCGCGCCCTCCGCGTGGGCGCCTCCTCGATCTCGTCTGGCCGCGCGTCGCCGCGGATCTCGGCGTCGACGAGGACGAAGCGCGGAGGCTCGTCCTCGGCGATCGCAAGACCGTCACGGCGAGACGATGACGGCGACCTCTCGCCACGTGCCGCGTGCGCCGAAGCGGACGCGGGACGTGCCTTCCTTCTTCGCGGCGAGGACGAAGACGCGCGGCTCGTCGCACGCTCCTGCGGCACGACGCACTTCCACGACCTCGGGCGCGCTGCTCGTGACCTCGAGGCACAGCTTCATCGCGTCGCCGCCGTGATCGCGCGGGGTCGCCTCGACCGCGAC
This sequence comes from Polyangiaceae bacterium, assembly GCA_039809485.1. Classification (GTDB taxonomy): domain Bacteria; phylum Myxococcota_A; class Polyangia; order Polyangiales; family Polyangiaceae; genus Labilithrix. The sequence goes on from JBDHVE010000162.1 coordinate 8,345, forward strand.
GAGGTCACCGAGCTGGATGCGTGTCTCGGCGTCGAGGGGACCACCGACGGCGAGGTTCGCGCCGCCTTTCGTCGCGAGCGTGATCTCGTCGGGCGCGGGTCCCGCGCGCGCCGTCGTCGCGACGAATGCCACGAAGAGCCACGGTCTCACGATCCACCTCCGTCCTCGCCGGCATCGGCATCGACGCTCGCGTCACCTCCGTCGCTGCCCGCGTCCGGTGGCGGCGTTCCGCTGGGCACGACCGTGATCAGGAGCTCGCCGGTGAGCTTGCCTTCGAACGACGCGCGGAGGACGAGCGTTCCGGCGCGGTCCGGGTGGAACGTCACCCAGCCGGGCGCCGACGTGTCGGCCGCGGGCTGCGGCGGGTCGATCGTCCACGTCACCGGGAGCGCGCCGGCGAGCCGGATCTCGCCCGAGCTCTTCGTGCCGTAGGAGACCGCGCGAGCGGTGAAGAGGCGCCCTACCTCCCCTCGCGACGCGGGTGCGGACGCGGTCGGGACCGGCTCGACGACGAGCCGTGTCGGCTCGACGATCGTGAGGCGCACGGCATCGAGGAGCTCCGTCCCGTCGTCGACGACGAACCCGACCGGACCGGCGCGATTCGCGCGGAACCAGCCCTGGTCGCGACGGACGACGGTCGACGACACCGGGTCGACGACGCCTCGTCCGTCGTACGCGATCCCGAACGAAGCTTCGCGCGCGACCGCTTCCGGCAGCGGCGTGCCGTAGCTCACGACCGCGGTAGAGTCGCATCCTGGGTCGGCGCCGGAGCGGCACCGATACTCGAAGTTCCCGCCCAGGAGGCCGTTACCGGAGGAGAGATCGCATCCGCCGCTGTTCGCGCTGAAGCAACCGCCCATCACGACAGCGGACGCGAGGGTCGTCGCTCGCCTCGTCCACGCCATGGCGCGAGCGCAAAGCAAACACGAGGCCACACACGGGCCCGCGCTCTTCTCCGTGCGAAGACGCGATGGACCGCGCGCGGACCATGACGCGCGCGTCGCGCTACTTGTCGGACGAGCCGCTCGAGGCGCTCGGCGCGGTCGACGGCGTCGTGCTGCTGCTCGTCGACGTCGAAGCGCTCGTCGTGCTCGACTCGGTCTTCGTCTCGCTCTTCGAGCCGCCGCTCTTCGGCGACGAGGAGTAGAGGTCGGCGTACCAGCCGCCGCCCTTGAGGATGAAGTTGCCGCCGCTGATCTGACGCTTGGCGGTCTGCTTTCCGCACTTCGGGCAGACGTCGACGGGCGGCTCGGAGATCTTCTGGATCTCTTCCCACTGGTTGGCGCACTCGCTGCACACGTACTCGTAGGTCGGCATCTGGGGGCCTTTTGATTCGCGGGCTTGGCCGCTCGGCGGCCACCATGCGTCATGCGTTGGCAGAGTCAAGGGTGAGGCATTCGCTGCCCTCACGCGAGCGCAGCCAGGTCCCGGTACGGGGCACCGAGACGCGCGTTCACCTTGTATCCCCTCGGCAAGCCCCGGATCCACGAGCGATTTCTCGCTGCGGCGATCTTCTCCCTTGCGTGCGCACTTGTTCAGGCGTAACCCGTGAACAGTGACCGTATGTGAAGTGACGTTACGTCCTGCCTACGGTCACGCGGCGAGCTCTCCACAGACTTCCCACTCGCGTCTCCGAGTTTTCCACAAGTAGCGCACAGCCGTCGTTCGCGGTACGTGGCTGCGACCAGGAAGCTCCGGGCCGGGATGGGGCCCGTCTGTCCCTCGTTCCTGTCGCTCGCCGCCGTCTCGGGAGGATCCAGTGAAGATCAAGCGCCTCGAGCTCAGCGGATTCAAGTCGTTCGTCGATCGCACGGTGGTCAACTTCGACCACGAGGTGATGGGCATCGTCGGCCCGAACGGCTGTGGCAAGTCCAACATCGTCGACGCCATCCGCTGGTGCATGGGCGAGCAGAGCGCGAAGCACCTGCGCGGTCGCTCGATGGACGACGTCATCTTCAACGGCTCGGAGTCGCGCTCGCCCGCCGACTTCGCCGAGGTGACCCTCACGTTCGAGAACAACGACGCCGACGAGCTGCCGCTCGAATACAAGGACTACCCCGAGATCGCGGTCACGCGTCGCCTCCACCGCACCGGCGACAGCGAGTACCTGATCAACAAGACGCCCGTCCGCCTGAAGGACATCACCGACCTGTTCCTCGGGACCGGCGTCGGCACGAAGGCGTACTCGATCGTCGAGCAGGGCAAGATCGGGCTCATCGTCAGCGCGAAGCCGGAAGACCGCCGCCTCCTCATCGAGGAAGCCGCCGGCATCACGAAGTTCAAGAGCCGGAAGAAGCAGGCGGAACGCAAGATGGAGCTCACGCAGCAGAACCTGCTGCGCGTCGGCGACATCATCGCGGAGATCGAGCGGAGCCTCGGCTCCCTCAAGCGCCAGGCCGCGAAGGCGGAGCGCTACGTCGCGTACCGGAACGAGCTCGAGGACCTCCAGCTCCACGAGGCCTCGCACAAGTTCCTCGAGCTGCGCGGCTGGGTGATGATGGAGAAGGGCGAGGTCGAGCGCCTCGCGGTCGAGGCCGAGCAGGCGAAGAACGATCTCGTCACGCGCGAAGGAGACCTCGAGGCCGCACGCCAGGAGGCCCACGCGGCGGAGGCGGAGCTCGAGGCGGCGAACAACGCGTCGTTCGCCGCCGACAACGAGGTCCGCGTCGAAGAAGCCGCGATCGCGCGGGCGAAGGACCGGATCGAGACCCTCCAGCGGCGCGAGACGCAGGCCGAAGCGGAGCTCGAGGAGATCCGCACGCAGGCCGCCGGGCTCGAGAGCGAGCGCGACGCCGTCGCCGCCGACGTGTCGATCCTCGAGGAGGGCGAGACCGGCGTCGCCACCGCCGTCGCGGGCGAGGAGGAGCGTCTCGCCGAGCTCTCCGCCGCGCACCAGGCGGCCGAGAAGGACGTCGTCGAGCTCCGCGAGGCGGTCGCCCGCGCGCAGGCCGCGATTGCGAGCGCCGAGGCGAAGCTCGAAGGCTTCGACCGCCGCAAGGCCGAGATGATGGCGCGCGAGGAGAAGCTCGCGTCCGAGCGCGAGGAGCGCGAAGGCAACGTCCTCGAGCTGCGCGGCCGCGTCGAGCAGCTCGGGCTCGCGCTCGAGGATCTCCGGTCCGGCAAGGTCACGTCCGCCGAAGAGCGCATCGTGCTCGAGGAGCGCCTCGCGGATCTCCGCCGCGCGATCCAGGAGAGCGAGCAGCTCCTCGACGAGGCGAAGCACGAAGCGTCGCGCAAGCGCTCGCGCCTCCACGCGCTCACCGAGATGCACGCCCGCCGCGAAGGGATCGGCGCCGGCGCCCGCGCCCTCGTCGAGACGAAGGACCCTGCCCTCCGCGGCCTCCTCGCCGATCGCGTCGAAGCACCGGCGGAGCTGACGGCGGCCCTCGCCGGCCTCCTCGGCAGCCATCTCGAGGACGTGGTCGTCGAGGACGTCGACCGCGGCATGGACCTCCTCGCCGGGCTCGCGTCGGCGCGGAAGGGCCGCGCCACGATCGTCCCGCGTCACACCGCGTTCGTCGCCGGCCGCGCGACCGCGCTCCCGAGCGGCGAAGGCATCGTCGGCCGCCTCGTCGACGCGCTCCGCTTCGCGCCGGAGGACGAGCCGCTCGTCCGCACCGTCGTGGGCGATGCGCTCGTGGTCGAGGACATCGCCGTCGCGCTGCGGCTCCGCGGGATCGAGATCCCGGTCGTGACGCGCGACGGGACCGTGTTCCACCCCGACGGGAGGATCTCCGGCGGTACGGGCGAGGAAGCGGCCGCGCACATGCTCGACGTGAATCGCGAGATGCGCGAGCTGAACATCGAGGTCACGCGCCTCGAGGCCCTCGTCGCCGAGCGCCTCGCGCACCACCAGTCGCTCCGCGCGCAGATCGGCGAGACGCAGGGCGCGCTCGAGCGCGCGAAGCAGCAGGCGCACCAGAGCGAGCTCGCGCTCGTCCACGCGGAGAAGGACCTCCGCGCGGCCGAGGCCGAGCTCGAGAGCCACCGGCGTCGGATCGAGACGCTCGAGACCGAGCTCGCCGATCTCCGCGAGGCGATCGCGGAGGCCGAGGTGGAGCGCGCCGGCGCGCAGGCCCAGCTCGACGAAGCGCGTGCAGGCCTCGACGCGGCACAGTCCGGGATCGCCGAAGCCGAGATGAAGGCGACGGAGTGGCGCGAGCAGGTCGCGTCGCAGCAGCAGATGGTGATGGACCGCAAAGTCGCCCTCGCCGGTGCGCGCGAGAAGCTCACCGCCGCACGCGGCACCCTCCAGCGCCTCGCGAAGAGCGAAGCGGAGCTCTCCGAGCGCGCGCGTCGTCTCGACGCCGAGCTCGAGGCGGGCGCGCGCGAGATGGGCGAGACGGCGGCGACGCTGGTGCGTCATCGCGAGCGCCTCGGCGAGGCGGTGCTCGCCGGGAGGGCAGCGCAGGAAGCGCTCGTGACCGCGCGGACGGTGTTCGATGCCTTCCGCAACGGGCTCCAGGAGCGCGAAGCTTCGCTGAAGGATCTCCGCACGCGCGCGGAGGAGTCCCGCTCCGAGCTCGCCAAGCACGAGATGTCGCTCCGCGAGCGCAGCATCGCGATGGAGCACCTGCTCGCGAGCACCCGCGAGAAGTTCCGCGGCCTCGAGCTCGGTCGCGTCGTCGGCGACTACCACCTCCGTCCGCCGCCGGACGGCGAGAGCCGCACGCGCATCACGGAGCTCTCCGGACTCATCGACCGCATGGGCTCGGTGAACCTCGACGCCACGCGCGAGTACGAGGAGGCCGAGAAGCGTTACGCCTTCTACACGACGCAGAAGAACGACCTCGACAAGGCGCTCTCCGATCTCGAGAAGGCGATCCAGCAGATGAACCGCGAGAGCAAGAAGCTCTTCGCGGATACGTACCACGCGGTCAACGCGCGCTTCCAGGAGATCTTCCCGAAGATGTTCCGTGGCGGGCGCGCCGAGCTCCGGCTCACGAACCCGGAGGACATGCTCGAGACGGGCATCGAGATCGTCGCGCAGCCGCCGGGGAAGAAGCTCGCGAGCATCGAGCTCATGAGCGGCGGTGAGAAGGCGCTCACGGCCGTCTCGCTCATCTTCGCCATCTTCCAGATCAAGCCCTCGCCGTTCTGCGTCCTCGACGAGGTCGATGCGCCGCTCGACGAGGCGAACGTCGGTCGCTACTGCGAGATGATCCGCGAGATGACCGACCGCTCGCAGTTCATCCTCATCACGCACATCAAGAAGACGATGCAGATGGTCGACATGCTGCACGGCGTGACGATGGGCGAGCCGGGTGTCTCGCGGCTCGTCAGCGTGAAGATCAGCGAGTCGGCCCAGGGCAAGGGCACCAAGCCGGGCGAGAAGCAGCAGGTCGCGGTGGCCTGAGGGGGCCACGCGCGACGTCGTAGGGGTCACGGGGGGGACGATGAAGCTTTCGTGCAGCGACTTCACGGGCGGGTGGGCCTCCGCGCCGCTCGGATTGGAAGAGGAACGCGACCCGGAGGAGGCCACACCGCGCGCGTGGCTCCCGAGCGCACCCGAGATCGCGGTCGCCGTGCCATACGATCCGGAGCCGGCGCCGCCGCCGGTTCCGAGCACGCCGAGCGCCGACGCGCTCGCGGGAGCGCTCGAGCCGCTCTTCGATCGGACCGACGAGATCCCGGCGCTCCCCTTCCTCCTCGACACGCCCGTCGAGACGCACGGGCTCGTGACGGTCTCGAGCTAGCCGTCTACGGACGCGGCATGTGCACGAGCACGTGCGCGCGATGGTGGACCGCCTCGCGCGCGAGGGCGCGGAGCGCGACGAGAGCGCGCATCTCGACCTTCCGCCGGCTCGTCGCGAGCCGCGTGTTCCAGCGATCGAGCACGGTCTGCAGATCCTCCTCGTCGAGCGTCGCGAGGGGCTCGACGGCCTCGCTCGCGAGCGCTTCGACGAAGCCGTCGGCGTCGTGGGGCTCGATGATGCGAGCCGGCGGCGCCGCGCGCCCGAGGAGCACCTCGGTGAGCGCCTCGAGCTCGAACCCCGTCACGGAACGCACGACCGCGTGGGGCCTGACGCGGAGGCGAACCGGCGCCCCTTGCTCGCGGGCGCGATCGGCGTCGTCGGAAGGCGCGACGACGGGATCGACGACGGGCTCGCTCGTCGGCTCCGACAGCGACGCGACCGCCTCCGGCGGATTGCGGACGGACGACGGGACCTCTTCGTCGTCCGCCTTCTTCTCGCCGGGGTCCCAGGACGCGCCGCCGAGCATCTGACGCGTCAGCGGGTTGAAGCCGACCTTCGTGATCGGCTGCGCGAGCGGTCTCCGGACCGCGACGAAGAGCGCGGCACACGCAGCATCGTCCGCCACGAAGAGGGTCGTGTCCGCCATGACGAACGATCATGCCCGAGCCCGCCCCCGATGTCAGCCTCGACCCCGCACATCGAACGCGTGACGCGGGGAAGGAACGGCGCCGCGCGACGTAGGAGTGGCACGTCATGTCCTTCTCCGCGGCGCGGCAGCTGCGCGCATCGCTCCTCTTCCTCACCTTCGCGCTCGGTTGCGGCTCGCTGAAGCAGGCGTCGCCCGACGAAGCGTCGTCGAGCGACACCGCGCTGCCGGCGCCGGCCGGATCCCCGTCGCAACCGGATGGGGGCGAGCCCGCGCCGGAAGCACGCATCGTCCGCCCGGGCGGCTACTGCTGCAGCTCGGATGCGGACTGCCGGAGCCACGCCTGCGTCGAGGTCGAGGGCCAGAAGATCTGCCTCGACCGCTGCCGTGCGACCGTCACGTGCGAGAACGCCGCCACGAACGGCGCCGGCTTCACCTGCGACTGGGACCGCGTCACCGACTACGGCTCGTGCCGTCCCCCGCCCGGCTTCACGTGCGTTCCCCCCGAGCGCTTCGTGCCGGGCACGCGGAAAGACGGCGACTGCTGCGCTGCGCGCGGCAATGGGGAGGCCGGCTCGGAGTGCGCCGGCGGCCTCTGTCAGGGCCTCGGCGACGGACCGTACTTCTGCACCCGGTTCTGCACGAGCACGAAGGACTGTCCGTCGTCGATGATCTGCAATGCGCTCTCCACCTGCGAGCCGGCGACCGACACGTACGAGTGTCGCTGACGCGTCTAACGCTCGCGGAGCTCGCCGCTCGTCCGCGGCTCGCCACCCTGCTCGGGACGCGTGTTCGGCGCGTTCCACTCCGATTCGGTCGGATACGCCTCGCGGAGGCCCGTGATCGGCTTGCCGTCGGGACCGACGGCGCCGAGCGCACCGGCGACGGTCTGCTTCACCTGCGAGAGGTCGCCCTGCGCGACGGCCTGCGCGCCGCGCGCGAGCGCCTTCATCTGTGTGGCGGCGCCGGCGATTCCGCCGCGCGTCACCATGTTCCGCGCCAGCGCGAGCACGCTCGCGGCGCCGAGACCGAACGAGAGCGGATTGCCACGGACGAGCCCTGAGACGGCGACGCCGAGCGACGCCACACCGAGCGCGAGACGGGTCGTCGGGTTCCAGAGCTGCTGGATCGGCTCGACCTTCGGCCGCGGATGACCGGGCAGGTGCGGGGCGCGCTGCAGATCGTCGTCGATGCCGTGCACACCCGGAACGCGCGAGATGGCGGCGACCATGCGATCCGCCTCGTCGGCCTCGACCGGCCCCTTCAGCTCGATCTCGCCGTTCCCCTTCGCCCGGACCTCGATCGCATGCGGATGCGAGCACACGTGGCCGAGCCGCGCACGGACGCGCTCGACGAGGGTCACGTCCGAGACCGGCGCGTGCGTTCCACCGAAGAGCCGCGCCACGACGCCCTCCGCGCGATGACCGAAGTCCTTCACGCCGATCTTCGCGGCATGCTCGACCTCGTGAACCGCGCGCACCGACTTGTCACGGATGAGGGCACGACGTCCCCCGCCCTGCCGCGGATCCAGCACGAACATCAGTCCGGCCCCTACCGCGAGCCCATAGGTCCATCCACGAGCTTCGCCCATGATCGTCACCTCCTTCGTGGACGCAGCTCGCAGCAATCGCCGTACCGCGACGCGTCGCGCGAGCACGACAGCGTTGTCATGCCTCGAGCTCGCGTGCACGCGTGACAACGCGCGTGCGCGCACACGGCACATGAGCTGCACACGCGGCGGCGATGAAGACCTCTTCCTTCGCTCCGTTCTCGTGCGTTGTCATCGCAGCGAGCGCCGTTGCGTGCGGCGCCGATCCGACCCCTCCCGCGCCTCCCGCCGACGTCACGGTGCCCGCGGAGCCCCTGCCGCCTGCAACCCCTTCCGCACCGCCGAGCGCGGAGCCGCCGGCGGGGAGCTCGCCCGCGCCGCCGAGCGCGACGTGGTGTGCCTCCCAGCCTGGAGCCGCGTTCTGCGCGGACTTCGACGGCGCGACGATCGCGGCCGGGTTCGACCGCAGCCCGTGCTCGATCGCGAGCGGCCCGCTCGTCACGGCGGCGTCCCCGCGCTCCCTACCCCATGCCCTCCGCGTGACGGACAGCGGCTGCGACCTGCGCCTCGTGAAGGCGGTGCCGGTGACGGGCGCTCGTCGCGTCCGCGTCGCGTTCGCCGTCCGCGCCGACGCCGTCGGGACGCGCGGCATGTACCCGCTCCATCTCGCGTTGAGCAACGCGACGGCGGTGCGAGACACGGTGGTGGACGTGCTGTTCGTCACGTCGCAGGACGGGTCGTACCTGACGCTCCGCGCGGCCGGTGAGGCCGACCGGATGCTGCTCAACGGTCCTCCGCTCGAGCCGGGGAGATGGGCGAACGTCGCGTTCGAGCTCACGACGACCCCGGCGAAGGACGGCTGGTCCGCCTCCCTCGTCGTCGATGGCAACGACTTCGGCCGGATGGAGAACCGCACGAAGCCGAAACCGTTCGACACCGCCGTCCTCGTCCTCGGCGACCACGACGCAACGTCCGCGTCGGACGTTCCGTTCGACGGCGCGCTCGACGACGTCCGCCTCGACGTCGAGTGACGCGAGCACTCAAGGACAGAGCTGGACGGCCACGTCGTCGAGCTTCACGACGAAGGGGCCCGCGCCCGCGTCGCCGTCGACCACGTTGGTGCTGTCGATTCCGCAGGTGACCTTGATCGCGGTGAGGGCGCGGTAGAGCGGCGTCGTCATCGGCTTCGACGGCCCGCCCGGGTAGAGCACCGTCGTGACGACCTCCCGCCCCGGGCCGCCGTCGGCGCGCGTCACGTCGCGCACCTGCATCGCGAGATGGAGCCGGACGCGAGCCGGATAGGGTGCGACGAGGATCGTCGGCGACGTGGGCGTGTCCTGCAGGACGCCGTCGAGACGGACGCCGTCACGCAGCTCGAAGTCGTTCGTCGACAGCCGGAGCGAGATCGTCGACGAGGTCCCCGTCCCCTCCTGCTGGAAGTCCACCCCGCACCCGATGACCGCGTTCGTGTAGCCGGGAGGGAGCGGCGCGAGGTCGAGGAGGTCGAACGCGACGTGCATCGACCCGAACGCGAGCGTCGGGTCGGGAAGCCGAAGCGGGTCCGCCGATGCCTCGTCCTCGGGCGCCCCGCCGGTGCGCGCGACGAGGACGCCCCCGTCGTCGACGGCGATGCTGCACCCGGGCGTCACGTCCGTGCGCCACGTGGACGAGAACGAGCCGCTGAAGTCGTCGACGAAGGTGTAGAGCGGGCTCGCGCAGAAGCCCCCGTCGGGCGCTTCGCTCGCGGGCGCGCCGTCCGCGATGACGGCGCCCTCGACGCCGCCGTCCGCCGGGGGCGTTCCGGGGTCCTCTTCGCTCGTGAACGCCCCGCACGCGCTCGCCACGCCCGCGCCGGCCAGACCGACCGCGAGCGCAGCGACACGGAAACGCGCCGACGTCCACCCCATCCGTTCGAAGATACGCCGCGGCGCCCCTCGCCGGAAGGGGGCCGGTCAGACGTCGAGCTCTTCGGCGCTCGCTTCGCGCGCCCGCTCCATGATGAAGCGGAAGCGCGCCTGGGTGTCCTTGCCCATCAGCTCGTTCAGGACGCGGTCGGTCTCGAGCTCGCTCTCGATCGACACGCGGAGCGCGCGACGGCGGTTCTTGTCGAGCGTCGTCGTCTTGAGCTCGTCGGGGTTCATCTCACCGAGGCCCTTGAACCGGCTGATCTCGACCTTCGCGTTCTTCGGGAGCCTCGCGATGATTCGATCACGCTCCGCCTCGTCGAGAGCCCAGTGGGTCTCCTTGCCGTGGTCGACGCGGAACAAGGGTGGCTGCGCGAGGTAGACGTGACCACCGCGGATGAGCCCGGGCATCTGCCGGTAGAAGAACGTGAGGAGCAGCGTCGCGATGTGATGGCCGTCGGAGTCGGCATCCATGAGGAGGAAGACGCGCCCGTAGCGGAGCTTCGAGGCGTCGAACGTCGGCCCCATCCCACACCCGAGCGCCTGGACGACGTCCTGGAGCTCCTTGTTGCCGGTCACCTTCGAGGTCGACGCCTGCTCCGCGTTGAGGACCTTGCCGCGGAGCGGGAGGATCGCCTGCGTGCGCCGGTCGCGCCCCTGCTTCGCCGAGCCGCCTGCGCTGTCGCCCTCGACGATGAAGAGCTCGCTCTCGCTCGGATCGGTGGACGCGCAGTCGGCGAGCTTGCCCGGCAGGTTGAGGCGGTGCGAAACGGCCGTCTTGCGCGTGACCTGCTGCGTCGCTTCACGACGGGCCTCGCGCGCGCGGGCGGCGAGCACCGCGCGCATGACGACCTGCTCGCCGACCGTGCCGTTCTCGAGCAACCACTGCTCGAGCGCCGGGCGCAGCATGCCTTCGACGAGGCCCGCGACCTCCGGGTTGTTCAGTCGGTCCTTGGTCTGGCCCTGGAACTGCGGGTTCGACACGTAGACGCTGACGAGCGCGACGATGCCTTCGCGGATGTCCTCCGCCGTGAGCGTCACGCCGCGCGGCTGGAGGTTCTTCGTGTCGATGAAGCCGCGGACGGCCTTCACGATCGACGACGTGAGGCCGCTCACGTGCGTGCCGCCGTTGCCGGTCGGGATCCCGTTCACGTACGACTTCACGTGCTCGTCGGGCGACTCCGTCCACTGGAGCGCGGCCTCGATGCGGAAGGGCAGCTCGCCGGTCTTCTCGTTCCCCTCGACCTCGCGCGAGAGGACGAACGGCACCGCGTTGCTGACCGCCTTGCCTCGACGTTTGACGAGGATCGGGAGGTAGTCCGCGATCCCCTGCGGGTGGAGGAACTCGACCTCCTGCTTCGCCTGCTTGTCGACGTAGCGGAGCTTCAGGCCGCCGTGGAGGTACGCCTTCGTCTCGAGGCGCTCCCGGATCGTCTCGGTGTCGAACTTCGCCTTGTCGCCGAAGATCTTCGGATCGGGGCGGAAGTAGACGAGCGTGCCGCGCTTGCGGACCTTCGGGCCCTTCTTGAGCGGCGTCTGGCGGAGGCCGCGCGAGAAGGACTGCTTGTACTCCTGGCCGTCGCGCCAGACCGTGACGTCGAGCTGCTCGGCGAGCGCGTTGACGACGCTCGAGCCGACGCCGTGGAGGCCGCCCGAGACCTTGTAGTTGCCGCTCGAGAACTTCCCGCCGGCGTGGAGGGTCGAGAAGATGATCTCGAGCGCCGGCTTCTTGAACTTCGGGTGGATGTCGATCGGGATGCCGCGCCCGTCGTCGTAGACGCTCACGCCCTTCGCGTCGGCGTCGAGGACGACGTCGATGTGCTTGGCGTGGCCGTTGATCGCCTCGTCGATCGCGTTGTCGAGGATCTCCCAGAGGAGGTGGTGGTAACCGTTCGTGTCGGTCCCGCCGATGTACATGGCCGGCCGCTTGCGGACCGGCTCGAGCCCTTCGAGGACTTCGATGTCCTTCGCGCTGTAGCTGGCAGCCATGTCAGTTCACCTCCAGGGGCGGCAGCGTCGGAGCAGGCGGAACCATGCGGGCGAAGCCGTCGCGCCGGACGACGGCATGCCCCGCCTGGGCCCGCTTCCCGAGCACGGACTTGTACGTGATGCTGTGCTCCTTGCCCTTGCCGGTCTCGACGACGATCGAGTCGATCGGACCGAGGGCGAGGATCGCGCCGATGACGCGCGCGTCGTCGTCGACCTTCATCAGCATCGAGCCCTTGCCGACGCCGGAGAGCAGCGCGAGCTCCTTGACCGGGACGCCGAGCGCGTGACCGTCGCTGGTCGCGGCGAGGACGCCGTCGCGGTCGCCGTTCGTGACGGCGACCATGACGATCTCGTCACCTTCGTTGAGCTTGCCGTAACGGCGGCCGGCGCGGGTCGACGCCTCGCGGTGCGCGGAGAGCGAGAACCGGAACGCGAGGCCCTTCTTCGTGACCGCGACGGCGTACGGCGGGAGCGGCTCGCCGCCTTCCTGCGGCGCCGGCACGTCGAGCACGCGCGGGTCGAAGGACATCATCGCGATGATCTTCTCGCCGTCGGCCATCTTGAAGAACTTCTGCACCGGCTCGCCGTAGCCGGTCGTCGCCGGGACGTCGTGGATGCGCATGACGTAGCAGGCGCCGAGATTCGAGAAGAAGGCGACCGTCGCCTTCGTCGAGCCCGCTGCCGCGGCGAGGACGCCGTCGCCGTCGCGCACGCGCGTCGCGCCGAGGTCCTTCACCTCGCGGAGGCGCTTGATCCAGCCCTGCGTCGTGAGGATGACGTTCGCGTCCTCGGCGACGATGAAGTCCTCCGCCGAGTACTCCTGCTCGTCGCCGCCGCCGCCGACCTTCGTCCGGCGCTTGTCGTTGTACTGGTTCTTGATCTCGAGGAGCTCGGTCTTCACGAGGTCCCAGCGCTTCGTCTCGCTCTTGAGGAGCGTCTCGAGCGCCTTCGCTTCCTTCCGCTTCTGCTCGAGCTCCTCCATGATGACGAGGATCTCGAGCTTCGCGAGGCGATAGAGCTTCAGCTCGAGGATCGCGTCGACCTGCTCGTCGCTCATCTTGAAGCGCGCGATGAGCTTCTGGGCCGCGTCGGCCTTGCCCTCGCTCTTCCGGATGATCCGGATCGTCTCGTCGAGCGCGTCGAAGACCTTCGCGAAGCCCTCGAGGACGTGGATCCGCTTCTTCAAGCGACCGAGATCGAACCGGAGCCGCCGCTCGACCGTGAGCATGCGGAAGTCGAGCCAGTGACGGATCATCTGGCCGAGCGAGAGCCGCTCGGGGACGGCCGGCGTGTTCTCCTCCGGCATCATCGGCTCGCCGTCCGGCCCGTTGACCGTGATCGGCGGCGCGCCGGGGACGAGGCACGTGAGGTTCACGCCGACCGACGTCTGGAACGGCGTGTTCTTG
>JBDHVE010000163.1:0-21379 GCA_039809485.1 Polyangiaceae bacterium
ACGATCCCGTAGACGCGGCCCCCGCAGGTCTCGGATGACGCGACCTCAAACACCACCTTGACGGACGTGACCCTCGCTGCTGCCGTGGACGGTCGAGGTTCCGTACTCTGGGGCGCTCGACAAGCACGTCTTCTTTGCGGACGTGAACGCCTCGGGTATTGACGACATCACGATCCTCGGGCCTCGTGGCGGCAGTGCCGTCGATGTTCAACGAGGCCTCCTTCCAGGCCTCCTCGTCTACGTGAGATCGCCGGAGGGCGCACAGACTTGGTACCAGTACACCACGGTGCAACGGGAGGCCCGTCGCGCGTCCCTCGATTGGCCAGAGGTCGCGGGCGACCTCGAGTCCGGTGAGTGGAAGAACAAGTCGCCCGCGCCGTCGTACATCGTGAAGACCGTGAGCACGGCGCCCTTGGCCCCGGGCTCCTATTCCCGGAATGTCACGTCGACCTTCAGCTACCGCGACGCAGTGTTCGACTCGTGGCGCTCGGAGCTTCGCGGCTTTCGGCGGACGCAGGTGAGGACCGGATCGCGCGTGGTCGACACGCGCTTTCTCTTCGGCGGGTGTCAGGTTCGCGATGGAGTCGTCCCCGGTCCGTCTCTCCCGGTCGAGGAGCAGTGCCTCTCTCCAGACCGTGACCCTTTCGACGCCGTGAATGGGCTGCCGTACCGAACCGAGACGCTCGGGGTCGAGACGGCGGGGGCAGAGCCTATTCCGCTTTCTACCGTCCACCGAAGCTACCGTGTCGTGACGCAGCAGGGAGGTGCTCGGTGGTTGGGCTACCCGTTCGAGCTCAACACCTTCCTTTATGACACCTCGAACTTCACGAGCAGCCCGTCTGAAATTTCATTGTATTCGACTCAGTTCGTCGACGGCGCGACGACGACGACGTCGGTTCCGCTGAGAGGGCCCGCGGTTCGGCTACGCAGTCGGCTGGAGCTCGACGCTTATGGCTACCCAACACATTCGTGGGATGACGGACGCGTTGGTCTGGCCGGTGACGCGATCGACCGGCCGATTCATACGGTGCTCAACTACACCCTCGTCTCGCAGTCCGGCGTCAAGCTCGTGTCCGACCGACAGACGCTGTTCGATGCCGGGGGTACAGTGCAGCGGATCGGACCGGACGCGCCGTCCCGGCGTACCTTCTTCGATTACGACGCGCGAGGGCGACTCTATCGAATCAAAGGGATTCCGAACGGAGCTCTGACGCTTTCACGCTTCCACGAAGCCGGTTCTGCGATTGCACCGGAACCAACGACAGCACTGAAGCCGACCGACACGTCCGCCGTCGTCTTCGCGACCTATACCTACGATGGCTATGGAAACGTTGCACGACGCACCGGCGCCGCCAAGACGTCAGCCACGTCGCCCGTGGACTGTACCTCGTTCTCGTACGACTCCGTATATCAGGATCTTCCGACGCAGTCTCTCTCTTATGCGGGGGCGTGTGCGGCTTCGTTTAGTATCGCACGCACTACGGGGTACGACCGCGGACTCGGGCAGCCCCTGTTCCAGGGCGGCACCGCCGTTCCGGCCGACTACTACTATTACGACTCGTTCGGTCGGTTGATCAGGAGTGCGCGTTCGCCAATCAATGCGGATGAGTCCGGTGCGCGCACGACGGTCCAGGTCGAATACGCCGATCCTGACGTCACGAACGTCAGGCGGATCAGAACGACCCGATTCAGCCTCGACGGCAACAGAGCTCTCGTCGGCTTCAGCTACATCGACGCCTTCGGGGCGACGCTCGCCACGCTCGTTCAGGCGGACCCGGGCGTCGGCGACGGCGGTGATTGGGTGGTCACGCCCGGCCCGTACTTGAACGAGGACGGCCAAGTCACGACGGAATGGGCACCGCACTTCTGGAGCGGCGACGGTTCACTCTTTCCGGTCGGAACGCCTTTCGGCCTCAGCTCTGTCGTCACGGAGTACGAGTACGATCCGTTTGCGCGCGTTCGGCGCGTTCGAAAGGGGAATGGGTATCCCGGACGACTCGTTTCCCAGGTCGACTACGGGCCGCTCTCACGAACAGACTGGGACGCGAACGCGCTCGATCCCTCGAGCTCGCAGTACGGGAAGTTCCGGACGACGGAGCTATCGGGCCACGGCTGGGTCGAACGGACGTCCAACTTCGACGATCTCGGGTATACGGAAACGACTACCTACGACCATAGCGCGTTCGGCGACGTGACCGGCGTGCACCGCACGACAGGCGCGCCGTCCACTTCGCCCGCCTATGTCAGGTGGTTGCGATACGACGCGTTCGGGCATGTCGTCGAGAACGCGGAGCCGAACACGGCAGACGGGTTCACCATGAACTACGCGTCCGCCGGGACGATGAAAGCCTGGCGATATGCCTATGACCACGTCGGGCGCCTTGTCGGCACGCGCGACGCGCGTGGTTGTGGCAAGAACGTTCAATGGGATGGATTCAGCCGGAAGACGGCGGAAGATTTCTCCCCGTGTAAGACCTACCATCCGTCCTATACCTCGTCGGCGGAGCGCGTGTGGACGTACGACACGACCGAGTCGGGACAGACCACGGACTACGGCTGGAGTACGGCTTATCTCCGCGGCCGTCTCGCCGCCTACAGGGATCGGGGGACGTGGAACAGGTACGGCTATGACGACTACGGCCGACAGGTCAGTTTGGCCCGGCGCGTCACGGCGCCCCGCGGCGTCTCGTCCGTTCCGGCAAACGTGGGATTCGACGGCACGTGGTTCCGGAAGACCATCGCGTATGACGGGTTCGACAGGGTGGCTTCCGAAACGACGGGCGCCGTGTCGCCCGCTCTCCTGGGAGTCGGGGGCCTGAGTGCCATCGACTACGACTACTCGGAGCGCGGGCTCTTGAAACGCGTCGGAAGCAGCTACGGCGATCTCGTTCCGACGATCCAGTACGACGCCTTCGGCAGGGTCACTCGTCGACGCTACGGCGACTCCGCGGAGACGGCGACCACACTGACGTATGACACGTCCGAGCAGCGCCTCAGCGCCATTGCCACCCTTCGCGAGAACCCCGGATTCTGGGCGGCGCCGCCCGACGGATATGCGCCGCCGGGTGACGCGGCGGGCACCCAGAGCACGATTCAAAACCAGACCCTCACCTACGACGGCACCGGTCACGTGCGAGGTATCGACGACCTCCGCACTCCAGACGAGTGGCCGGCTGGTGCGAAGCCCGTTTCACGGGCCATCGAATACGACTCGGAGCATCGGGTCAGCGGAGTCACCTACCAGCACGGCTCTGACGAGCAGGTCTCGCCGTTCCTCGCGGAAGAGAGTTCCTTCGATCCACGGCCGTTCCCTCGAACGGTTGCCGCGTCGCGCGTCGGGCATCAGCTGTTGAGCCATGACTTCCTGGGCAACCTAGATGTTGCCACGGCAGATCTCGGTGAGGTCGTCGAGCGTGGGTTCGGTTCAGCGCAGATCTCTGCGACGGCGCCACACCAACTCGTCCGCACGACATCGATCGATGGGCTGCAGGAGATTACGCCCCACTACGATGCCGCCGGACAGGTGGTCGGTCTCGATGTGTCTCGCGTCGGCACGTGCTCGGCGCCGACAGGCAAGTGCGCGCAGCGCATGCTCTTCGAGTGGGACGAAGTCGGTGAGCTCACTCGCGCGCGTCGCTGGGACATGGCCTCGCTCCAGGAGCAGCCGCCGTTCCCGGCGGTCCCGAACGGCGCCGCCGCCGCGGAGGCGCTCTACCGCTACTCGGATGGGCAACGCGTCCACAAGGAGCTCGTCAACCCGATCGGCCCGAGCACGTATACGGTAGACGTCTTCGGCTCACTACGTCTGAAGGACACGAGCTGGCTCGGAACGCAGGCCTACGCGGTCGACGCGTCGGTCGAGCAAGTGAACCTCGGAAGCCTGGCGCGCGTCGTCTCTCGAGCTGGGCTCCCGAGCACCACAGGCGATCAGCACACGTTGCTCATGGTGCCCGATCACCTCGGGTCCACCAGCACGGTGATCGACAAGGGGACGAGCGAGATCGTCGAGATGATCACCTACTTGCCGCACGGCGGAACGGAGACGGACCTCCGTTCGGAGAGGTGGCAGAGTCTTCGCGAAGATCTTCGATTCACCGGGCGAGAAGAGGACGTCGAGTTCGGCATCGTGGCGATGGGAATGCGCCCGTACAGCCCGCTCTTGGGTCGGTTCCTCAGTCCGGACCCCGTCACGATCCACGGTGTCAGCGGCGACCTCAACCCTTACGGGTATGCGTACGGGCAGGTCTTCAACCTGACCGATCCGATGGGCCTCGACCCCTGCATGGGGAACGAGGACTGCCGAGCGCCATACTCGTATGGCGTCAATGCGGGCGCCGTCATCGGCTGGGTGGTGGGAGCGGTCAGCGGCTTCTTCGGAGGCGGCCAGCGTCAAGAGGCGCGTCCAGGAGCCGCCGCCGGGGTACCAGCTCCGCCTCCGCCGATTCCTGCAGCACCGCCAGGCGTGGGTGCGTCGGGCGCGATTTCGCAGACGACGCAAGCGTTGCAGTGGCTCGACGACAAGGGCGCGTTCGCGTATCCGCAAGCTTACTACCTCGGCCTGCTTCACATGGTGCCGCTTGTCGGCCTCCCCGGAGTTCCGGGAACGGTATCAGTTGCCGACGGTCTCGGGTGGGCCGGCATCAAGAGCGACCAGCGCGCGAGATGGGTCGAGCATGTGGCGGCCTTCGGCAGTGTAGTTGCGCTGGGGCAGGCGGGCGGCGCGCTCGAGGGTGCGGCGGAGATCGCCACAGAGGGGGCCGCGGCGGAGGGGGGGAGCGTCGGGGCGATGCGTCGGTACATCTTCGAGGCGTCGCCCAAGCATCCGATGGGGGTCGCTCCTCGTCCAGGGGTGAGTCCTGGCCCCGCCAACGGTCAAGCAGCGCTAGATTCGTCGGTAGGAGTGGGGCCAAACACTGCACGGCGTGTGGGGATCGATTACGAGGCGGGCGAGTTCACTGTTTTCGACGAGACGCATCCCGGCCAGGGGATCTTCCACGGCCACGTGAGGCCTTGGAGCCTCCTCGACCCAAAGATGCAGAACGCCTTGATAAGGGCAGGTATGGCGAACCGTAGGGGCGTCATCCTGATGGGTGACTAAGTGATCTATGATGAACCGAAAAAGCTCTCAAAAGCCGAAGCCGAGCGGATCTTTGCATCCTCCGACCTGCACAATTTGCGAGAGGCGCTGGTTTCGATGGCTCTGAACGAATACGACTGGCATTGGGTACAGGAGAAGTGCTTGGCATTCACTTCGCACGCGGACGCCAGCGTTCGCTCGGTTGCCGCGACCTGTATCGGTCATATCGCAAGAATTCATGGCCAGCTCGATCTCGAAAGGGTCATGCCCTGCCTGGAATCGCTGCTCGAAGACCCCGCTACGGCTGGGTATGCCGAGACCGCGATCGACGACGTGCAGATGTTCGCGGGGAAAGGCTCGGCGCGCCTGAGGTGATGAGATTCCCGCTCTCAGTGTTGCCGCGGCACTGCTCTTCACGAGCGGCCGGTCGAAAGAGTACGCAACGGGTGACCCTTCACACGCCCGCCGAGCCCGGCGCGCTTGGTCCACAGGCGCTCGCCCGGGTGGGATGGCTACCCACCACCCTCGGACGACCGACGCCGCGCCGCCCCCCGCATCTCCCTGCAATCACACCCCCCGCGCCCCTGGCCTGCTCCGTGCTGCAGCACGACCATGGGCCCCGCGCTTCGTACGCTTCTCTCGCTCTCCGTCCTCTCCGCCGCCGTCGCCGCGCAAGCCTGCGCCCCGGCCGAGGAGACCGATGAAGCCGGCGACGACTCGGCCGCCTTCACGGAGGGCGACGCCGCCTGTCACGCCGAGCCGCCGACGAACGGCGAGTCCGCGACCGAGGCCCGCGCACGCTGCCTGACCGCACAGGCCGACAAGCTCCTCGACGCGCAGATCGCGCGGAAGGAAGACCCGCGCGACGCCGCGCTCGCTGCCTTCCGCGGCAAGCTCCGCGTCCCGGCCGAGACGGGTTGCTTCACCGAGGACGTCTCCGGCAGCATGACCGGCGTCTGGCAGAACGACATCGACTCGAAGCGCGACGTCGGGATGATCGCCGTCCAGCTCAAGGCGGCGGTCGAATTCCTGAAGTACTACTATCGCGATCTCGACGGGTATCCGAATCACTTCTTCCAGTCGATCGAGGTCTGCCCCAACGGGCAGATCGGCGGCGATCTCGTCCTCACCGGATCGCGCCTCCGGATCGGCGTCCGCACCGCGTACTTCGGTCGCGTCGGGATCCACACGTCCTCGCAGCTCCGCGACAAGTGGAACGAAGGCGAGCACCTCGTCGGTGGGCTCGAGGCGCTGAAGGGCATCCGCTGGACGGTGCTCGACCCGGTCGGCACGCCGCGCACGCTGATGCGTGCGGCGCTCCGGAAGATCATCACGCGACTGAAGGAGCGCCTCGGCGGTCTCGAGGGCAAGCCGGCCTCCACCGTGAAGACGGAGCTCACGCGGATCATCCAGGAAGAGACCTCGGACGTCGCCGGCGACGAGCAGAAGACCATCCGCCAGCGTGCCCTCGACAAGATTGCATCGATGACGAGCGCGCAGCTCACGCAGCTCGTGAAGGCCTGGAAGCTCGAGATCCAGAAGCCGGACACGATGGAAGGCGCGGAAGAAGGCTCGGTCTCGATGCGTGACGTCCTCCAGCGCCGCGACGTGAAGGTCGACGTCACCCAGCGCGGGTTCGTCAACGTCCAGAACTACAAGCAGATCAGCGTCGACACGCAGGCGTTCCTCCCGCGCGGCGACTTCTCCCGCTACGTCGACACGGTGAAGACCGACACCGAGATCAAGGTCGAGCAGTACGGCTTCGTGAACATCCAGCTCAACGACGTGATCGACGTGAAGGTGCAGATCCTCTACGGGAAGGCGGCGCAGACGGGGAGTCTCGATCGGGTGCTGGGGCCCTGACCCGAGCGAGAGAGAGAGAAGAACAGGAAACAGGAAACAGGGAACCGGCAACCGGCAATGCCGCTGGCCTGTCTCGCAATTCCAAATTGCCTGTTGCCTGTTCCCTGTTTCCTGTTCTCTCGACTCTCCTCGGCGACGCGCTATTGCGCAGCGAGAAACGCCTCCAGCGCCGCCATTTCCTTCTCGGTCAGCCCCTTCGTCCGCCCCATCTTCCCGTCCGTCTCGCGGAGCAGCGTCTTCAGGTCGGGATAGCGCCCGTCGTGGAAGTACGGTCCTCGCGCGCCGACCCCGAGCAACGAAGGCGTGTCGAACGCACGCCCGCTGCCGACGTCGTGCGGCTTGCCGTCCGTCAGCGCCCCTCCGCTGTGGCAGCTCCCGCACCCCGTCCGCGCCGACCGGAACAGGCGCTCGCCTTCGTCGATCTGCTCCTGGTTCGGACGACCCTTGTGACCGGGCACGGGCAGCGCCTTCACGTACGCGACGAGGGCGTCGAGCTCGATCGGCTCGAGGCCCATTCCGCGCAAGCGCTTGAACGTCGTCTTGACGTGGTCGCGGACGGTCGGCGCGGTGCCCTGCCACGAATACGGGGCGCTCACGTCGAGCCGACCGACGAGCGAGATCGTCCTCCGCGGCCCTTCCGGGGTCGCCCACGTCAGGCCGTCGTCGCGGCCGTCGGGATGACAGCTCGCGCACGCACGCCCGTCGATCGCGATCCGCGGATCGACCGACGAGTGGAAGAGGCGCCGCCCGAGCGCGACCGCCTCGCCGCCGCGCGGCGCCGGCGAGAGCGCGATGCGGGCGACGGGCTTCGGCGGCTTCTCCGCCGGCGACACCGCATCCTCGACCGAATGCATCGGCGCGGCCGGTGGCATGTCGTCGAGCTTCACGATCGCGAGCGTCCGATCGTACTGCGACCACACGACCGCTTCGCGCTTCGCGGCGTCCACCGCGATGCCCGTCGGTCCGACGCCGACCCGCCACGTGCCGCGCGGCCTCTCCACCGGCGACATCGCGTCGCCGTCGTAGGCGGCGAGGAGGTTCGTTCCCTGACAGGCGACGAGCACGGCCTTCGACGTCGGATCGAAGGCTGCCGCGCGGGGCAAGAGGCAGGGGAGCTGCGAGCGCGTCGCCGGCCCCTCGGTCCGCTCGAGGGAAGCGGGGCTCGGCGCGCGCGTCGTCGGGTCGATGACGGCGATGCCGTCGACCTCGGATTCCGACTGCGCGCTGCCGTACGTCTCCGCGGGAGGTGGCTCCGCGAGGTCCCCCGGATCGACGCTCACGCCCGGCAAGAACACGCGACCGTCGGTCGCCTTGGCGAGCGCGAAGTGCTGGCAGGTAGGGAAACCCTGCGCGATCCGCTTCTCGAGCTTCGCGATCCGCGCCTTCTCCATCTTCCGCTCCTCCGGCGTCATCTCGCCGGAGCGGACCCGCGGCGGCTCGGACGTGTCCTCCGGCGCGACATCCCCTTTCGCGATCGCGACCTCGCGGACGAGCGCACGCGGCCGCGCGCGCAGCGTCACCGATCGGACCTGCGGCTCCGGACCGCCGAGCTCCACGACCGACATCCGCCCGCCGACCGCGTGCGAGACGAAGAGCGTCTTCCCGTCGTCCGAGGCCATCACCGCACGCGGCTCGCGCGGCAGCTCCACCTCCACTCTTCGTGATCGATCCGCGATGCGGAACCCACTCAGCGTGTGCCCGAAGCCCGTCACGACCCAGAGAATCGACCGGTCCGCCGAGAGCGCCATCCCGCGCGGCTCCGAAGCGGTCTCGAAGAAGACGTCCGACGGACGGAGCGCCATCGACGCTGCCTGCCGCTCGAACAGCAAGACCTGCGCGGCGTCGCTCATCGCGACGGCGAGCCGGCCGTCCGGCAGGATCAGCATCTGCGCGGGCACCCCGCCGACGAAGGTCGTCGCGAGCTCCTCCTTCGTATCGAGGTCGACCGTCACGATCGCACGGAGGTCCTCGTCGGCGACGTAGGCGACCCGCCTTCCTCGATGCGAAGCGATCACCACCGTCGACGACGTGGTCGCCGGCGAACGCGACTCCGCACGCGGCGCCGACGGAACCTCCGCAACGCCGCGATGCCGCGCACACCCCGTCGCGGCCGCGACGACGAGACATGCGACGACTGCTCCTGCCGATCGGACACTCCGCGCCCACGTCCCAGCGTTGGATCCCCGCATTCCGCTGAGAAGCCCTACGCCCCGCAGCGGCGAGCCATGCCCGGACGACGTGCGATTCGTCGTCGTGCGCGATTCGCGCACGGCGCGTCGTCGCGTGTCCCGACGGCGTAGCAAAGAGTCCCGCGATGTGGCGCTTGGGGTGTGCATCGCCACGTCCGCGGTGACGCGACGCGATGAGCGTGCGTTCCTTCCCGGCGAGGTACATACGTTTTCCCCAACAAACGTTGCAGCGGCACGTGGTCTGCACAGCGCGCTCGTGACGCGCGCGCCGACGGGCTGACCCTGTGGCGCGCTGGCACTCGCGGCCCTGCCGCGGAACGCGCCGTACCCGGCCTCCGTGGTGCTCTCGCTGACGCAGCGAGGGAGCGCCCGTGCGGCCGGCGCTGTCGTTCGAGCACATCTCCAACTTCGACGTTGTCCACAGGCTCTGCTCACCCCAGCAGCGCACGAGATCTCGTGCGCTCGATCCCCCGCGAGGCGACATGCGCATCGAGAAAGTCCTCATCACCGGCGGCGCCGGATTCATCGGCTCGCACCTCGCCGACGAGCTCCTTCGTCATGGGTACAAGGTCCGTGCGCTCGACAACCTGACGCCGCAGGTCCACGGCGAAGGGAGAAAGCGTCCTTCGTATCTCGCGCCCGAGGTCGAGCTGATCGTCGGCGACGTCCGCGATCATCGCGCCTGCGAAGAAGCGCTCGACGGCGTCGACGCCGTCTTCCACTTCGCAGCGGCCGTCGGCGTCGGCCAGAGCATGTACGACGTCGAGCATTACACCTCCGTCAACAACCTCGGCACCGCTGTGCTGATGGAGCACGTCATCAAGAAGCCGCTGAAGAAGCTCGTCGTCGCCTCGAGCATGAGCGTCTACGGCGAGGGCCTTTTCAAGGACGATGCAGGTGTCGTGCGCGAGGCGAAGAGCCGTTCGCTCGATCAGCTGCGCCAGGCGCGGTGGGAGCTCACGACGGCGGACGGCCGCAAGCTCTCTCCGCATCCGACGCCCGAGACGAAGACCGTGAGCCTCGAGTCCGTCTACGCCCTCTCCAAGTACGACCAGGAGCGGATGTGCCTGTGCCTCGGCCGAGCGTACGGTGTGCCCACGACCGCGCTCCGCTTCTTCAACGTGTACGGGACGCGCCAGGCGCTCTCGAACCCGTACACCGGCGTGCTCGCGATCTTCGCGTCGCGCCTCCTCAACAACAACCGTCCGCTCGTGTTCGAGGACGGCATGCAGCAGCGCGACTTCGTCAGCGCGCTCGACGTCGCACGCGGCTGCCGCCTCGCGCTCGAGAAGGACGAGGCGACGGGACAGGTGCTCAACATCGGCAGCGGCAAGCCGCGCACCATCCTCGAGATCGCGCGCACGATGGCCGAGGTCATCGGCAAGCCGCAGCTCACGCCGGAGGTGACGGCCCGCTACCGCATGGGCGACGTGCGCCACTGCTTCGCCGACATCACCCTCGCCCAGCAGGTCCTCGGCTACGAGCCGCAGGTCTCGTTCGACAAGGGGCTCACCGAGCTCTCGAAGTGGCTCGAAGGGCAGGTCGGCGTCGCCCAGGATCGGGCCGCCGAGGCGAAGGCGGAGCTCGAGCGCCGAGGGCTGACGCTATGAGCACCACGCTCATCACCGGCGGCGCCGGCTTCGTCGGCGCGAACCTCGCGCACCGGCTCCTCTCGGACGGCGAGCGCGTCCGCATCTTCGACAACCTGTCGCGCGCGGGCGTCGAGAAGAACGTCGCGTGGCTCGAGGCGAACCACGGGAGCCGCTTCGAGCTGATCGAGGCCGACATCCGCGACGTCCCTGCCGTCGAGCGCGCCGTCCACGGCGTCGACCACGTGTTCCACTTCGCCGCGCAGGTCGCGGTGACGACGAGCCTCGTCGACCCGCGGCTCGACTTCGACGTGAACGCGCGCGGCACGTTGAACCTCCTCGAGGCGGTCCGCACGCAGGCGAAGCCGCCGAGCGTGATCTACACGTCGACGAACAAGGTCTACGGCGCGCTCGAGGACGTGAAGCTCCGGATGTCCCTCGGTCGCTACGAGCCGGAGGACGAGCAGCTCCGGACCCACGGCATCTCCGAGGCGCGTCCGCTCAGCTTCCACAGCCCCTACGGCTGCAGCAAGGGCACCGCGGATCAATACGTCCTCGACTGGGCGCACACGTTCGGGATCCCGGCCGTCGTCTTCCGGATGAGCTGCATCTACGGGCCGCGCCAGTTCGGCAACGAGGACCAGGGCTGGGTCGCTCACTTCCTGATCAAGGCGCTCCGCGGCGAGCCGATCACGATCTACGGCGACGGCAAGCAGGTGCGCGACATCTGCTTCGTCGAGGACCTCGTCGACGCGTTCCTCCGCGCGCGCCGCGACATCACCCGTCTCACCGGCCGTGCATTCAACGTCGGCGGCGGGGTGACGAACACGATCAGCCTGCTCGAGCTCGTGCAGCGGATCGAGATGCTCCAGCGTCGCGCGCCGCGGCTCTCGTTCGAGCCCTGGCGCCGCGCCGACCAGCGCTACTACGTCTCCGACGTGCAGGCGCTCGGCCAGGCGACGGGCTGGGCGCCCGTCACCGACGTGGGCCGCGGCATCGACCGCCTCTACGCGTGGCTCCTCGAGCAGCCGGAGAACCGACCCGGCGCGTCGCGCGACACGGTGCCCTCTGCACGGCACGAGGTCCGGCCGTGAAGCTCGCCCTCGTCAACCCGCCCTGGACCTTCGAAGGCAGCATCTACTTCGGCTGCCGCGAGCCGCACCTCCCCCTCGAGCTCGGGTACGCGAAGGCGCTCCTCGAGTCGAAGGGACACGAGGTGCTGCTCGTCGACGCGCAGCTGGGGTTCGTCTGGGGTGGGCGCGACGAGGG
This sequence comes from Polyangiaceae bacterium, assembly GCA_039809485.1. Taxonomy (GTDB): domain Bacteria; phylum Myxococcota_A; class Polyangia; order Polyangiales; family Polyangiaceae; genus Labilithrix. Next base: position 11,988 of record JBDHVE010000163.1, read on the forward strand.
GGACCCGGCCACCGTGCGCGCGGCCGCCGCGCCGCTCGACGACGACGGCGTGCGGCAGGCGCTCGAAGCGTTCGCGCCGGACGTGACCGTGATCACGACGGCGCCGAGCTACCTCTTCTGGCGGTGCGCCCCGCCGGAGCTGCGCGTCCCGATCCACACGCTCGCGAAGGTGCGTGACGTCGCCGGCAAGATCGTCGCGATCGGTCCGCATGCCTCGACGACGCCGCACACGACGCTGAAGAAGCTCCGCGCCGACCTCGCCGTCGTCGGCGAGTGCGAGGACGTCCTCGCGCGGCTCGCCGACACGCCCGTCGATCGCTGGCGCGAGGTGCCCTCCACCGCGACGCTCGATCCGGACCCGAGCGAGGTCCGCGTGACCGGCGGGAAGAACGCGACCGAGATGAAGTCGCTTCCTCCGCTCTCGTGGCCGAAAGCGGCGCTCGCGCGGCACGGCCACCACCATCATCGCTTCGACCGCGCGCCGCAGAAGCCCGGCGCCGAGATCGAGTGGTCGCGCGGCTGCCCCTACCACTGCACCTTCTGCGCGAAGGACAACTTCCGCGACGCGTTCCGGAAGCGTCCGCTCGAGAACGTCCTCGCGGAGCTCGACGGGCTCATCGCGAAGGGCGTCGAGTACGTCTACTTCATCGACGAGATCTTCGTCCCCGATCGGAAGCTCCTCGAAGCGCTCGCCGAGCGCGACGTCCAGTTCGGCTGCCAGATGCGGATCGACAACTGGAACGAGGAGATGCTCGAGCTCCTCGGCCGTGCCGGCTGCGTCTCGATCGAGGCCGGGATGGAGAGCGTCACCGAGAAGGGGAGGAGCCTCCTCGCGAAGAAGTGCAAGCTGACGACCGAGGAGCTCACCGCGCTCCTCATCCACGCGAAGAAGTTCGTCCCGTTCGTCCAGGCGAACCTCCTCGACGCGACGTTCGATCCGAAGCCGCTCATCGCGAAGTGGCGCGACCACCTCCGGTCGCACGGCGTGTGGGCGAACGACCCGGTGCCGCTCTTCCCGTACCCGGGCTCGCCCGAGTACACGCAGCGCTGGGGGATGGTCGACGAGCGCGCGTGGGAGCGCGCGCACGCGCACTACCTCGGTCAGTTCGACCAGATGAGCGAGATCCAGGAGACGCGGCCGCTCCCGCTGCCGGAGCTCGAGAAGGTCGCCGGGCATGGCTGATTCACCGCCGTCGCTCCGCGTGCTCATGACCGCCGACTGCGTCGGGGGCGTCTTCTCGTATGCGCTCGGGCTTTCGCGCGAGCTCGCTCGTGTCGGCGTCGAGGTGCACCTCGCGACGATGGGCGACGCGATGCGCCCCGAGCAGCGGGCCGCCGTCCGCGACGTGCCCTCCCTCGTCGTCCACGAGAGCTCGTACGCGCTCGAGTGGATGAACGAGCCGTGGGCGGAGGTCGACCGTGCCGGACAGTGGCTCGTCGCGCTCGAGCGCGAGGTGGAGCCCGACGTCGTGCACCTGAACGGTTATGCGCACGGCAACGCCGGCTTCCATTCGCCGGTCGTCGTCGTCGGCCACTCCTGCGTGCTCTCGTGGTGGCGTGCGGTCCTCCACGAGGATGCGCCGTCGTCGTGGGACACGTACCGGACGCGGGTGCGCGAGGGGATCCGAGGGGCGAACGTCGTCCTCGCACCGTCGGCGGCGATGCTCTACGCGCTCGAGGAGCACTACGGTCCGCTTCCTTCGCCTTCGGTCGTCCACAACGGTCTCCCGCCGGCGCCGCGCCGTTCGACCGGGGCGCGCGAGCCGTTCGTGCTCGCGGCAGGTCGCGTCTGGGATCAGGCGAAGAACCTCGCCGTGCTCGAGAAGGTCGCGCCGCGTTCGCCGTGGCCGATCCGCGTCGCAGGCTCGGACGCGCATCCCGACGGCTCGCATCGTCCGCTCGCCGGCGTCACGTCGCTCGGCTGGCTCTCGCCGGTCGCGCTCGGGCGCGAGATGGAGCGTGCCTCGATCTTCGTCGCGCCCGCGCGGTACGAGCCGTTCGGGCTCGGCCCGCTCGAGGCCGCGCAGCGCGGGTGCGCGCTCGTCCTCGCCGACGTCGACAGCCTGCGGGAGATCTGGGGGGATGCCGCCCTTTTCGTGCCGCCGGACGACGCCGACGGCCTCGCGACGGTGCTCGCGGAGCTCGCCGGTGACGATCTCCTGCGCGCTCGGATGGCGACGCGCGCGCGTGAGCGAGCGGGTCGCTACACGGCGCTCGCGATGACGAAGGGAACGCTCGCGGGCTACGTGCGCGCCGGCGTCCCGCAGGCTCGCGCGGTGCTCGAGGCCGAGCGTCGGAACGGAGGTGACCAGTGCGCGTCGTGATCTTCTGCCATTCACTCCTCTCCTGCTGGAACCACGGCAACGCCCACTTTCTCCGCGGCGTCGTCACCGAGCTCCTGTCGCGCGGGCACGACGTCCGCGTGCTCGAACCGAAGGACGCCTGGAGCGTCCAGAACCTCGTTCGCGACCACGGCGAGGAAGCCCTCTTCGGCGCGCGTGAGGTCTACCCGCACCTCTGGTCGCAGCGCTACGAGCTCCCGACGCTCGACCTCGACGAAGCGCTCGAAGGCGCCGACCTCGTCATCGTCCACGAGTGGAGCGATCACGATCTGGTCCGCCGGATCGGTGACCACAAGAAGCGCGGGTCGAGCCACTACACGCTCCTCTTCCACGACACGCACCACCGCTCGATCACCGAGGAGGCGGCGATGCGCTCGTACGACCTCTCGGGGTACGACGGCGTGCTCGCGTTCGGAGCGGCGATCAAGGACGTCTACGAGCGTCGCGGCTGGGCGAAGCGCGCCTGGGTCTGGCACGAGGCCGCCGACGTGCGCGTGTTCCGCCCGCGGTTCGACGACGTCGCCTACGAGGGCGACCTCGTCTGGATCGGCAACTGGGGCGACGACGAGCGCACCGAGGAGCTCGTCGAGCACCTCCTCGGCCCGGCGCGGAACCTCCGGCTCCGCGCGAAGGTCCACGGCGTCCGGTATCCGGACCACGCGCGGAAGATGCTCGACGAGCACGGGGTGACCTATGCCGGCTGGCTCCCGAACTACAAGGCGCCGGAGGTCTTCGCCCGCCACAAGGTGACGGTGCACGTCCCGCGGCGGCCCTACGTGAAGGCGCTCCCCGGGATCCCGACGATCCGCGTGTTCGAGGCGCTCGCGTGCGGGATCGCGCTCGTGTCGGCGCCGTGGAACGACGTCGAGGGGCTCTTCTCGCCGGGAGAGGACTTCCTCGTCGCGAAGGACGGCGCCGAGATGGAAAAGCACCTCCGCGCGCTCGTGAACGACGGCGTCATGCGCCGGATGCTCGCCGCGCGGGGGCGGTCGACCGTCCTCGGACGCCACACGTGCGCCCATCGCGTCGACGAGCTCCTCACGATCGCGCGCTCGCTCGGCGCGCCCAACAGCCTTCGCGCGGCCGGTGCCCGGCCGAGCGCGCAAGACCCCCGCCCCATGACCCAGGAGATGAGCCGCTCATGACCCGCTCCCTCGACATCGCGTTCTTCGGCTCGAGCCTCGTCTCCGCGTACTGGAACGGGGCGGCGACGTACTACCGCGGGATGATCCGCGCGCTCGCCGCGCGCGGCCATCGCGTGACGTTCTACGAGCCCGACGCCTACGAGCGGCAGAAGCACCGGGACATCGAGGACCCGCCGTACGCGAAGGTCGTCGTCTACTCGGGCACCGACGAGCGCGAAGCGCTCACGATGCTCGAGCGCGCACGCCGCGCCGACGTCGTCGTGAAGGCGAGCGGCGTCGGCGTCTGGGACGAGCTCCTCGAGCGCGAGGTGCTGAACGTGCGGAAGCCGGGCGGCCTCGCCGTCTTCTGGGACGTCGACGCGCCGGCGACGCTCGCGCGTGTCCGGGAGAATCCGGCCGACCCGTTCCGCGCGCTGATCCCGAAGTACGACGCCGTCTTCACCTACGGCGGTGGCCCGCCGATCGTGAAGGGATACACCGAGCTCGGCGCGCGTCTCTGCGTTCCGATCTACAACGCGCTCGATCCGAGCACGCACTTCCCCGTGCCGGCCGATGCGCGATGGAGCGCGGACCTCTCGCTCCTCGCGAACCGCCTCCCCGATCGCGAGGCACGGATCGACGCCTTCTTCTTCGATGCCGCGCGCCGTCTTCCCGAACGCAGGTTCCTCCTCGGCGGCAACGGCTGGCAGGGGCACGGGATGCCGTCGAACGTGGAAGCGGTCGGTCACGTCTACACGGCCGATCACAACGCGTTCAACTGCAGCGCGCGTCTCGTCCTGAACGTCGCGCGGGACAGCATGGCAACGTGTGGCTATTCGCCTGCTACGCGCGTGTTCGAAGCCGCCGGCGCTGCGGCGTGTCTCGTGACCGACGCGTGGGAAGGGATCGAGGTGTTCCTCGAACCGGAACGCGAGATCCTCGTCGCGAACCACGGAGAAGACGTCGCTTCGTTCGTCGAGCGCGTGGACGAGACACGCGCTCGCGCGATCGGCGAGGCGGCGAAGAAGCGCGTCCTCGCGCACCACACGTACGCGCAACGCGCGCGCGAGGTCGAGGCTCTCCTCTTGCAGGGTCGTACGCAGCTCGAGGTGAGCCCGTGACTGTGATCTCCAAGACCCCGCCGAAGCCGGCGAGGACCCAGCTCGACATCGTGTTCCTCGGCCTCTCGATCACGTCATCGTGGGGCAACGGACACGCGACCACCTATCGCGCGCTCTTGAAGCAGCTCGCTGCACGCGGCCACCGCGTGACGTTCCTCGAACGAGACCTTCCGTTCTACGCGTCGAACCGCGACCTCGCGGAGCCACCGTTCGGTCAGACGTTCCTCTACAACTCGCTCGAGGAGCTCCACGACCGCTTCGCCGATGACGTGCGCCGCGCAGACCTCGTCGTCGTCGGCTCGTACGTGCCGCAAGGGAAGGAAGTCGGCGCGTGGGTCCAGGAGCTCGCTCCAGGGCGATGCGCGTTCTACGACATCGACACGCCGGTGACGCTCGCGAAGCTCGCGGCGGGGGATGGCGAGTACGTCGCCGCATCGCAGATCGCGCGCTACCCGCTCTATCTCTCGTTCACCGGCGGACCCACGCTGCGCTTCATCGAGCAGACCTACGGCGCACCGGCGGCGCGTCCGCTCTACTGCTCGGTGGACCCCGACCTCTACTACCCCGAGGCCACCGAGGTCCGCTGGGACCTCGGCTACCTCGGCACGTACAGCCACGACCGCCAGCCCGCGGTCGAGCGCCTCCTCTTCGAGCCGGCACGCGTGTGGGCCGCGGGGCGCTTCGAGGTCGCGGGCGCGCAGTACCCCGCCGACGTCGCGTGGCCGGACAACGTCGCGCACGAAGTCCATCTTCCGCCGTCGCAGCACCGCGCGTTCTACTGCGCGCAGCGCTACACCCTCAACGTCACGCGCGAAGCGATGGTGCGCGCTGGGTACTCCCCGAGCGTGCGCATCTTCGAGGCCGCCGCGTGCGGTACGCCGATCCTGAGCGATCGGTGGCCCGGGCTCGAGACGATCCTCGTCCCGGGCAAGGAGATCTTCATCGCGGACACGACGCAGGATGCACTCCGCATCCTCCGTGACGTGTCCGAGGCCGAGCGACGTTCCGTCGCCGAGGCCGCCCGCGCGCGCATCCTCGCCGAGCACACGGCGATGCACCGCGCAGCCGAGCTCGAGGGCTACGCGTTCGAGCTCCTCGAGCACAAGACCAAGCGTTCGCGCGTGTCCCACGACGCGCGCACGATCGACACGACGACCCTTCGAGGTACACCATGAGCAAGCAGCGTGTGTTGGTGCTGGGAGGAGCTGGCTTCCTCGGATCCCACCTCTGCGACCGGCTCGTCGAGCAAGGGCACGACGTGTTCGCGATGGACAACCTCCAGACGGGGGCGCTCGAGAACATCGCGCACCTCCGCCGGAACAAGAGGTTCACGTTCATCGAGCACGACATCGTCGAGCCGTTCATGGTGCCGGCCGATCGGATCTACAACCTGGCGTGCCCGGCGAGCCCGCCGCGCTACCAGGCCGACCCGGTGAAGACGACGCTCACGAGCGTCGTCGGCCACCTGAACGCGCTGAAGCTCGCGCAGCGCTGCGGCGCCCGCATCTTCCTCGCTTCGACGAGCGAGGTGTACGGCGACCCCGAAGTGCACCCGCAACCGGAGCAGTACCGCGGCTGCGTCAGCACGATCGGGCCGCGCGCCTGCTACGACGAGGGCAAGCGCTGCGCCGAGACGCTCACGATGGACTTCGCACGCAAGTACGACACCGAAGTGCGCGTCGCGCGCATCTTCAACACGTACGGCCCGCGGATGGACCCGGACGACGGTCGCATCGTCTCGAACTTCGTGATGCAAGCGCTCGAAGGGCGAGACCTCACCGTCTACGGCGACGGCAAACAGACGCGGAGCTTCTGCTACGTCGACGACCTCCTCGACGGCATCCAGGCGCTGATGGAGCAGGACACGACCGGGCCCGTCAACCTCGGCAATCCGACCGAGTTCACCGTGATCGAGCTCGCCGAGATGGTGCTCGAGATGGTCGACACCGAGAGTCGGATCGTCTTCCGGCCGCTTCCGGAGGACGACCCGAAGATGCGGCGTCCGGTGATCGACCTCGCGAAGCGCACGCTCGGGTTCGAGCCGAAGGTCCCGCTCCGCCACGGGCTCGAGAAGACGATCGCCTACTTCGCGGAGGTCGCGCGCGACCGCGCCCAGCGCGAATCGGCGCCGACCCTCATCGGCGAGACGCGTGCGCGCTACGCGCTGAGCCACGTCAACGGCAACGCGCGCTGAATCCAGACTCGCTCGCGGGCTGGTCCCGCGGGCGCATTGTTCCGTCTCGAAGGGAGGCACCCGATGTGGGGCATCGTCCCGGCGGCCGGCATCGGCAGCCGCATCCAGCCGCTCGCGTTCAGCAAGGAGCTCCTCCCGGTGGGGAGCGTCCGTGACGGAGACGTGGAGCGGCCGCGGGCCGTCAGCGAGTACCTCGTCGAGCGCATGGTGCTCGGCGGCGCGACGAAGATCTGCTTCGTCGTGTCGCCGGGCAAGAGCGACATCCTCGAGTACTACGGCGCCGGCACGGCCGAGACGCCGATCTGTTACGTCGTCCAGCAGGAGCCCGGCGGGCTCTGCGACGCGCTCTTCCGCGCGCTGCCGCTGATCGGCGACGACGAGCACGTCCTCGTCGGCCTCCCCGACACGGTCTGGTTCCCGTCCGACGGGCTCGCGACCCTCGGTGACGACGACCTCTCGTTCCTCTGCTTCCCGGTCGAGCACCCGGAGCTCTTCGACGCGGTCGTGAGCGACGAGGACGGCACCGTCCGCGAGGTGCAGGTGAAGCAGGCGGGCGCGAGCTCGAAGTGGGTCTGGGGCGCGTTCAAGGTCCGCGGCCGCGCGATGCGCGAGCTCCACGCGCTGTGGCTCGAGCGCGATCGGCGCGATCCGTACATCGGCACGCTCGTGAACGCCTGGACGGCGAAGGGCGGCCGCGCGAAGGCGGTGCGGGAAGGGAAGGCCTACGTCGACACCGGCACCGTCGGCGGCTACCGCGAGGCGATGGCGTTGCTCGAGGCCGCCGCGCGGCTCGAAGGCGCGCTCGGCGGCGGCAACGGTCACTACCCGACGAGCCGCGTCGTGCGCGTCGCGGCCGGCTCGCTCGCCGCGGTGAACGGCTCGGCACGATGAAGGAGGCAGCATTGGACAGGGAACGCATCGAACGCGAGGTCCGCAAGCTCGGCCCGTGGTTCCACAACATGGATCTCGGCGGGGTGCAGACCGCGCCCGGGCACTTCCTCGGCGACTACCCGCGGATCAAGTACCAGGGCTTCGCGCACGCGCTGGAGGCCGATCTCCGTGGCAAGTCGGTGCTCGACATCGGCTGCAACGCGGGTTTCTACAGCCTCGAGATGAAGCGCCGCGGCGCGGCGCGCGTCGTCGGCGTCGATTCCGACGACCACTACCTCGCGCAGGCGGAGCTCGCCTCGGAGGTGACCGGCCTCGAGATCGAGCTCCGGAAGATGGACGTCTACGAGGTCGCGGCGCTCGGCGAGAAGTTCGACGTCGTCATCTTCATGGGTGTCCTCTACCACCTCCGCCATCCGCTCCTCGCGCTCGATCTGATCCACGACCACGTGCTGAAACCGACCGGCACGCTCCTCTTCCAGAGCATGCAGCGCGGCGCGAAGGACGTCGTGGAGCCGAGAGACGACTACCCGTTCGAGGAGACGAAGATCTTCGACGACCCGCGCTGGCCGAAGATGCATTTCGTCGAGAAGAGCTATTCGCACGATTGGACCAATTGGTGGATTCCGAATCGGGCCTGCGTCGAGGGCATGTTGAGATCTTCGGGATTCCGGATCGAGGCGAATCCGGAGCCCGAGGTCTACATGTGCGCCGTGGCGGACACCGTTCCGCGCGCAGTCGGGATGGGGACGCGCTCGAAGGCGTGGCTGCCGAAGGAGAACGGACGATGACCGTCGAAGCCGTGATGCTCTGGAACGAGCCCAACAACATGTCGCACTGGGATTTCCAGATCGACAAGGACTGGGAGATCTTCGCCAAGATGGTGAAGCTCGCGTCGAAGGAGATCGCGCGCGAGCGCCCCGATCTCCCGAAGGTGCTCGGCGGGATGTCGCCGATCGATCCGGGCTGGGTCACGAACATGAAAGGGAAGGGCGTCCTCGACGCGGTCGACGTCGTCGCCGTCCACGGCTTCCCGCTCGACTGGAACCACTGGCAGATCCAGGAGTGGCCTTCGAAGCTCGACGAGATCAAGGCGGTCACCGACAAGCCGATCTGGGTGAGCGAGGTCGGCGTCTCGACCTTCGGCGCGGAGGAAGTCCAGGAATTCGGTCTCCGGAAGACGGCGGAGCTCCTCCTCGGCAAGGCGCCCCGCATCCACTGGTACAGCCTCTACGATCTCCCGCGCGCGTGGCCCGCGACGACGCGCCATCGCGAGGCGGAGGGCTCGTCCTATTACCGCCACTTCTACATGGGCCTCCTCAAGGAGGACGGCTCGCCGAAGAAGGCGCTCCGCCACTTCTCCGACTACACGCCGGAGATGGGGATCTGTCAGTGGTTCCACTTCGAGGACCATCGGCTCGAGCCCGCCGTCACGTGGCTGAAGAAGCTCGGCGTGAAGCGGCTCCGCACGGGCCTCTCGTGGGCCGACAGCCATCGCCCGAACGCCGACGCATGGTTCGACAAGCAGATGAAGGCGCTCCGCGACTTCGACGTCACCGTCACCTTCTGCTTCACACCGGGCTCGCGCGGAATCCGCGACGACCACACGTCCCCTCCCAAGGACCCGTCCGAGTTCGCCGAGTTCTGCGCGCGGATGGTGAAGCGGTACTGCTGACGGTCAGGGGCCGGGCCGGCGTCGGCGCGAACCCGAAGTCCGTCCTGC
>JBDHVE010000164.1:0-21196 GCA_039809485.1 Polyangiaceae bacterium
CACGGCAACACGTTCGTCGTGCTCGAGACGCCCTTCGAGCGGCGCGCGCGCTGCGTTGCGGCTCGGCTCACCGCGTCGGGGCACAAGCAGACGTACTGGGTCGAGCCCGTCGCCTGAACATTGCGCAGGTGCCGTTCCTCGTCTACGAAGATGCAACCAGGAGGTTGCAGTCCGCATGTCGACGGAGAGCAACGCCGCCGTCGTGTTCGCCGCGCTCGGGGACGAGACACGTCTCGCGCTCGTGAAGCGCCTCTGCGACAGCGGCCCGTCGTCGATCACCGAGCTGACCGAAGGAGCCGACGTCACGCGTCAGGCGATCACGAAGCACCTCCACGTGCTCGAGGGCGCCGGTCTCGTCCGCGGCAGCCGGCGCGGGCGCACGACGGTGTGGGAGCTCCGGCCGAAGCGCCTCGACGCGGCGAAGCGTGCGCTCGACGCGATCGGTCGTGACTGGGACGCGGCCCTCGACCGGCTGAGGGCGTTCGTCGAAGAGGATCGCTGAACGATCAGTCGTGCCGCAGGTCGGCGACGTCGGCGAGGTCGGCCGCGAACGAAGGACCGTGGCTCGTCTCGAGCCGCGCGCGATCGGAGCCCTCCGGCGCGTCGGCCGTCTCGTCGTCGTCCTGGGGCGTGGCGACTTGCCCGCCGGTGCGCCCGCGCATCTCGAAGTCCTGAGCGGTGGGCCGAGCGTCCGCCGTGCAAGCGGCCAGAGACGCGACGAGCATCAGGGCGAGAGCGGAGACGACAGCGCGAGGCGCGCAGGACAGCATGGCGTTCCCTTTCTTGAAGCAAACGGAAGGCCATTTTGTAAGTGTGCGATTTCACATGGCTGAGCCCTGGAATTTTCCAGCGGGTATGGTCTCCATGTCCCAGGGTGTGGGTCTGGCGGGAAACAGAGGCCTTCGAGTGCAGGGGATTTCACTCGCGCGACGCGCGCTCGGAGCGGAGTCCCGGCCGCGGGCCGAGGACGCGGCAGCTCCTCCTCGGCCGATCCATGAGGTGACGTCGTCATCAGCCAGATCTCCCCGGGATCGCTCGCGCTGACCGGACCGGCCGACGGGCGCGTGGCTTGCACCCCGAGAGGCATGCTCCCGAAGCGAAGCGCTCCCGTGGCCCGCGACCCACGACACGTCGTCGTCCAGGTCCGTGTTCCGAAGACGGGCCTTTCGTTCCCGGTCCTCGCGTCCCGAGTCTCGGAAACGCAGGTCGCCCTCGCGACGTTCGTGGATCTCGACGCCGGTCAGGACGTGATCCTCGACATGGTGCTCGAGGACGGTGCTCCTCCGCTCGTGCTGCAAGGGGTCGTCGAGCAGCCGCGCGACGACGAGGGCAGCGTCCTCGTCACGATCTCGTCGGTCGACGACCTCGCGAAGGTGCGGCTCGCGGCCTGGGTGCGCGCCGCCGAGGCGCGCGCGGCCGACGACGCGCCGCTCGCGCGTTCGTCCTGATCCTTTCGTAGACTCGACGGGGTGGAAGGCGTCGCCATCGGCGCAGTGCTCGGCGGGAAGTACCGGCTGATCCGCGAGATCGGCCGCGGCGGCATGGGCGTCGTGTTCGAAGCCGAGCAGCTCGACCTCCGCCGCCGCGTGGCGGTGAAGGTCCTCCTCGCCACCGACGAGAAGTCGCTCGGGCGGCTCCGTCGCGAAGCGCGCGCGGTGGCGGCGCTCGCGAGCCCGCACGTCGTCGCGCTCCTCGACTTCCAGGTGAACGACGGCGAGCCGCCGTTCCTCGTGATGGAGCTGCTCGAGGGCGATTCCCTGGCGCACGTGCTGAAGCGCGAGACGAAGCTCGCGCCGGCGCGCGCCGTCGCGATCGCCTCGCAGATGCTCTCCGCGCTCGAGGCCGCGCACGACGCCGGGTTCATCCATCGCGACGTGAAGCCGTCGAACGTGTGGCTCTCACCGGGTGACCGCGTGAAGCTGCTCGACTTCGGGATCGTGAAGGGCGACGCGGGCGACGGCGTCCGCACCACGACCGGGTACGTCGTCGGCACGACGCCGTATCTCGCGCCGGAGCTCTTGCGCGGCGGAGAAGCCGACGCGCGCTCGGACGTCCACGCCGTCGGCGTCGTCCTCTTCGAGATGCTCGCGGGGCGCTCTCCGTGGGACCGGACGAACCCCGTCGTCGACATCCTCTCGCGTGACCCACCGCTCGATGCGCTCGGCCCGGAGGTCCCGGCCCACGCCGTGTCGACCGTGCGCCGCGCCCTCGCGAAGACGCCGTCTGCGCGACCGCAGACGGCGCGCGAGATGCGCGAGGCGCTCGCTGCGCCGAAGTCACCGCTGACCGAGACGGCGCCGATGGGGCGGGTCCCACGCGAGGAGCGATCACGGCCGCCGACGAAGAAGTCCGGACCAGCGCGCCCGGTCGTCTTCGTCGCATCGTCGCTCTCCGTCGTCGTCGTCGGTGTCGTCGCGTTCGCGGTCGCCGTGGGGGGACGCGCGCGCCCTCCGCCGGTCGAGGCTGCGTTCGCGCCGCAGCCGCTCGACGCGGGCGACACGGCGGCGGAGATGAGCGACATCCGCGACGCCGCCGATGTCAGCGCCGAAGAGGACGCCGGCTCCGCGCCGGTGGTCGCGACGAAGCGAGCCCCAGCGCGCTGCGTGTGTCACGAGGTGCGGGCCAACGGCCAGCTCACGCGCTTCGTACTGTGCATGAAGGCACGTCCGAAGCGGTGCACGTGTGAAACGTTCGGAGATCCCGAAGAGGGGCCCTGCCCGGGCGGACCCGAGCCCTGCTTCGAAGGCGCCGTGTCACTCCCCTTCTCGCAGCTGGAGTCGACCGGGACCTGCTTCCGGGTGGAGAAGCGCCCGCGTGTCACCCACGCGCGCGGCAACGTGAACTGCAGCGTCTGCTACGGAGACATCGAGCAAGCCGCAACACACGGCGCGCCGTGCGAAGGCGTCGCGTGGGACGGTACGCACCAAGACGGTGTGTGGTGGTGCAAGGGCCAGCCGCCGCCGCGGCCTGCCTTCTGATCCGCTGCGCCGCTTGACGGCGCTCGCGCCCGCGCGCAAGAGCTGTGGGTGGCCTGGTGGGACGGGGACGCGCCGGCGAGACCGAAGCGGAAGTCGCGTGCGCTGGCGATCGCCGGCGTCGGGCTCGTCCTCGTCGGCGTCGGTGTGTACGCCGCGTTCGGTCCCGCGCGGGCGTTGCCGGCGCCGGCGGCGACGCCGACGCTCCTCGCCGAACGGCCCGAAGCGATCGACGAGCCGAGCGCGCTCCTTCCGCTCTCGCTCGCGGCGCCGACCCCACACACCGACGAGATCTTCCGCGAGCGCTTGACGCACTTCGTCGCGGCGCTCGATCGCCGTGCGCGCGCCGTCGGCGGTGAAGCGGAGGCCGCGGCCGCCGCCGACGTCGTGAAGGCGCGTGATGCGGTGCTCGCGCCGGACGTGCGCGAAGCGCTCGGCGAAGGTCCTTCCGACGCACTCCGCGAGCTCGCGGCCATGCTCGTCTCCGCCGAGCAGCCTCGCCATCCCGCGCTCGACGCGGGCGTCGACGACGAAGCCCACGCGCGCGCCCTCGAGATCGCGGTCGCGAAGCTCGACAACGCGCTCCTCGCCGCGCGGCTCCCGTACTTCGTCGACGCGGTGGTGCTCCTCGATCCGAGCGGGCGTCGCGTCGCGCCCGTCTCGACGTTCGCGATCGTGGAGACGTCGCTCTACGCGAGCGAAGGCGCGCGCGTCCGTGCGCTGCGCCTCCGCCGGCTCGATCGCGCGAACTGGAAGCGGACGCTGATGGGCTTCGTGAACCCGTATCGTCCGTACGCGACGGTGCTCCTCGACCAGACCGACGACGAGCTCGTCACGTCGATCCTCCCCGCGCTCCGCGCGAACGCGCCGATGCCGCTCCTCGCGCCCTCCGAGCCGGGCGGCGAAGGGACGCCCGTCGCCGCGCCCGCCACGGCGGCGAAGGAGAAGACGCCGTGGGACGAGCTCGGGATCGCGTCGCGTGCGGGCCGTGATCTGCGCGCGGAGGCGGCGCTCCTCGGCGTCGATGCGAAGGCGGGAGAGGAGCTGGGCGAAGCGCTCGAGGCGCGGCGCGCGTCGTTCACGGCGTGGGACGCGCGTCTCCGTCCGCTCGGCAAGACGGTGGGCGCGCCGAAGCAGCTCGCGTTCGACGTCGCCGCGTTCGAGCGCGAGGCGGCGGCGTTCCTCCCGCCGAACGAGCTCGCCGACCTGAAGCGCACGCAGGCGCGGCTCGACAAACCGGAGACCGTCCGCGCCTTCACGACCTTGCGCGAGAAGCTCCTCGCCGCGATCGAGCTCCACGAAGTGCAGCACCGGCTCGATGCGATTCGCCCGCTCCGCTTCCCGCGCGAGGTCGATGCGCTCGTGCCCCCCGCGGCGGGCGCCGAAGCGAAGCGGACGCGCGTGCAGGCGGAGCTCTCGGCGTATCTCGCGCAGATGGCACGCGCACCGGAGCTCGCGAAGACGACCTTCGACCTCCTCGCCCGCTTCCTCGCCGATCCCGGCCAGCGAGGCGGCGCCGAGTCCTACGCCGCGCTCGTCGCGATCGAGACGCTCGCGCGCGTCCTCGACGTGAAAGGCGTCTCGCCGCTGCTCGTCGCCGGTCGCGTCGACGAAGCGCGGCTCGCGCACGCGCATCGCGCGCTCACCGAGGTCGGCGGCGAAGCGCTCGCGTCCGCCGCGGCGCGCGCGTGGTCGTCGCTCTTCGGTCGCGAGCTCGCGACGATCGAGCGGGTCACTTCGGGGGAGCGACCGGCGCAGCCGTCGGAAGCGGGAGCGCGGGAATCGGGATCCCGTTGATCGAGCCGACCGGCAAGGGGAGCTTCCCGAGCGACGTGATGATCGAGCGACGGATCAGGTCCTGAGTGATCGTCCCCGCCATCGAGTAGGGCACGTCGACGTTCAGCTTCTCGCTTCCGACGCCGACGGAGCCGCTCACGGTGAAGGGCACGTCCTTGCCGCTCATCGCATTCGCCGCGAGGCCGGCGACGCCGGCCCAGCGGATGTTCATCGGCACCTTCACGAGCGTGGGGACGTTCGGCGGGAGCGAGATCGCCTGCGCGACGCGGACCTCGCCGAGGTCGCTGCCGTCGCCGAGCACGACGTGCCCCGTGACGCTCTGGACGCCGAGCGTGAAGGAGTTCGGGTTCGTCATCTCGACCGTGAGCTCGAGCGAGATCCCCTGCGGATCGATCGCGATGACCTGCGCGGCCTTCGGCACGAGCTTCGGCGGCTGCGGCTTCGAGCACGCCGCGAGCGCGAGGAAGAGGACGAGCGACGAGACGAGGGCGAGGACGCGGCGGAGCACGGCCCCCACCATAGTCGGTCGCGTCCGCTGCCGCGAAGCGCTCAGTTGCACTCCGACCCGAGCGGCGGGTCGGGGTTGCAGTAGATGAAGCCGCCGCCCTGCGTCTCGGTGACGAGGATCAGCGTGTCGGCGCGGAGGGTGGGGGAGAGCGTCGCCCAGACACGCTCGACCGCGTCGGCCGCAGCCTTGTCGACCGCGAAGACGTGCAGGATCTGGCGGACCCACTTGTCCGCCGGCGCGACGCGCTGCGTGCTCTGGTTGATCCCGTCGAGCTTCTTCACGAGGAGGTTCGTGAGCTCGGTGTCCGTGAGCGGGGTCGACTTCGGCTTGTAGGCGCGCGTGACGCTCACGCCGACCTTCTTGCCGTCGATCTCGACGAGGATGTCGGTGATCGCGCCGGGCCCCGCGTCCGGCGAGTAGAGCACTTCGGTCTCGGTCTTCAGCAGACGCGCGCCTTCGCACGCGCGGAGGACTTCCATGCTCATCACCTCCGACTCGCTCGAGCTCCCGCCCGCGTTCGGCGTGTCGAAGAGGCGCTGACCGTCGGCAGAGAGCGACGACTTCACGTAGAGCTCGCCGGCGACGAACAGGAGCTTGTCGTGGTCGAGCGCCGGCGCCGGATCGGGGAGACGCGCGCGGAGGACACCGCACGAGCCGGACAGGGTGCCGAGGATGTCGTCGCCCGCGTCGGCCCCACCGTCGCGCGCGGGAGCGGGCTTCGGGGCCGCGCTGTCGCCTTCCTCCAACGTGCCGGCGGCGTCGTCCGGCGCGGCCTGCGCGCCGCTGTCGAGCCCGGGCTCGGCCGAAGCCGCGAGATCCGCCGAGCTGCACGCGGCCGCGGCGAGGAGCGCCGCGAGGGACAGCCACGCCGTCGTGGCACGCAGGGAACGGAACATCGGCGGGCACTCTGACCCGCGCCCGCCGCTCGCGCAAGGCGACGGGCCTGGATCGCCGATGGGCCAGGGTCAGCGCTTCGCGTCCGCTTCCGGCACGAGGATCATCGCGCGCTGGGCCGGGACGGTCAGGCGGACCTCGCCGTTCGCCGGCACGGTCACGGTCTGCCCGTCGGGGTTCAGGACGTCGACGAGCACCGCGCCGGGGCGCGAGAGCTTCATCAGCTTGCCCGCGTCGCTCGTCGCGCTCGGATGCCGCGCATTCGTGTTCAGCACGACGAGCGCGTAGGCGTCCTCTGCGTCGCCGCCGGTGCGCTCGAACGCGAAGATGCCCGCGTCCTCTTCGTCCTTCGTGTGGGTAGAGGCCCAGACGACCTTCGTGTCGCCGTACTTCAGCGCGCGGGACTCGCGGCGGATCCGCGCGAGCTTCGAGAAGTGGCGGAACGTCTCACCGTTCGTCGGGAAGCCCGTCGTCCAGAGCACCTCGCGGTTCGACGGGTCGTTGCCGCCCGCGAAGTCCTGCTCGGTGCCGTAGTAGAGGCAAGGGATGCCTTCCTCCGTCATGAGGAAGGTGAGCGCGTTCCGGAGCGCGTCCTTGTCGTTGTTCGCGAAGAAGAGGAAGCGCGCGACGTCATGGTTGTCCATGAAGTTCACGAGCGACTTCGCCGGCGCGATCCCGATTCCGCCCGGCTGCGGCTCCATCCGGTAGTTCACCCGGCGCTGGGCCCAGAGGTCTTCGATCTGCTTCGTCGGCTTCTGCTGCGCTTCGTCGTGCGCGTAGACGAAGACGTCGCGGAAGACCTGATAGTGCTGCGAGAAGTAGAACACGCTGTCGAGCATGTCCTCCTGCGTGTAGCTCCCAAGCAGCTTGTCGTTGCCGTCGAAGGCCTCGCCGAACATCAGGAAGCGCTGCTTGCCCTGGGCCGCGAGGCGCTTGCGAACGCTGGACGCGAACTCCTTCCAGAACTCGTACTCGACGTGCTTCACGGTATCGATCCGGAAGCCGTCGAGGTCCGCGACCTCGACCCAGCGCGTGTACTTGTCGATCATCTCCGCGCGGACCTCGGGGAGCTCCGTCGCGACGTCCTTCAGGCCGCCGGGGAAGTCGCCGAGCATGACCTGCTTCGGGTCCTCGTAGCTCACGATGCGGCCGAAGCCGTGGTACGCGCGCGCGGTGCCGAGGATGCCGGGCGGCGGGACGCGGTTGATCGACGGGTTCTGGATGAAGACGAGGGGCGCGCGGCCGGCGAGGCCGAGCGACGTCCACGCCTGGACGCCGCGCGGATCCCAGTCCGGATCGAACTCGGTGATGCGCGTGACGGGCGAGCTCGCGCCCTGGCAGCCGGGCTGCCCCGGCGCACACTGACCGGTGCCGCCCGCGTTGATGTCGGGGTTGCCGTTCAGGTTCGTGTCGTAGAAGAAGACCTGCCCCATGTGGTTGGTGACGATGTCGAGCACCACCTTGAGGCCACGATCGTGCGCGGCGGCCGTGAGCGAGCGCAGATCGGAGAGCGTGCCGAAGTGCGGGTTGACCTGGGTGAGGTCCTGCGCCCAGTAGCCGTGGTAGGCGTCGACGTCGGCGTCGGTCTCGACGTTCTTCACGACCGGCGAGATCCAGAGCGTCGTGACGCCGAGCTCCTTCACGTAGTCGAGGTGATCGATGAGCCCGCGCCAGTCGCCGCCCTGGTACCGCGCGAGGAAACCTTCGCGGACGAGGTAGTTGTTGTTCACGTCGCCGTCGGCGAAGCGGTCGACGAGCACCTGGTAGATGACCTCGTCGCGCCAGTCGCCGACGTGGGTGGCGATCACGGGCTGGGTGCCCTCGTTCGGGACCGAGACGCAGCCGCCGGAGGACGCGGCGAGGACGGCGAGAGCAGCGAACGCAGAGGTGAGCGCGGTCTTCGTGTGCAGCATGGCGACCCTCGTCACGGATACGAGCTGAAGTTGAACCACCACTCGGTGCTGATCCCGGCGAAGTGCTCGACGCTCCGCTGCGCGAACGGATCCTCGACCGGATAGAGCGCGCGCGTGCCCGAGTCGCGGAAGCTCGCGACGTACATGAGGCGGATCTGCGGGCGGCGGAAGCTGCCCTTCCCGGCGGGCGAGAAGTACGGGATGAAGCCGACCTTCGCGACCGACGCCGTGAGCGGGTCGTTCGTGCCGGGCTGGAGGATCTGGAGGCGGCGCTGCTGGTAGCTGCCTTCGACCGACACGCCGAAGTGCTCGCCGAGGAAGATGCTCGGGCGCGCGACGATCGCGCCCTCGTCGTACTTCTGGGTCGACGTCTCGGCGGTGGACGCGTCACGGAAGAAGCGGACGTAGCCGGCGCCCATCACCGCGAAGGCGTCCGTCTCGTAGTTGCCGGCGATCGCGATCTGGGTCTCGCTCGCGCCGTCGGTCGAGCGATCGAGCGCGAACGTGATCGGCACCGCGAGCGGGTCGTAGGCGGCGATCCCGCGCGCGTGGCGCATGAAGAGCGTCGCGTAGGTGTCCTTCTCGCCCTTGAACCAGGTGAGCTGCGAGCCGACGAGGAAGCCCGTGTCGGAGGGGAGGCCGCGATCGCGGTTCACGAGCGGATCGCGGAACACGCCGGCGGCGATCTGGTGCGCTTCGCCGTAGAGGACCGCCTTGAAGCCGGACGGGCCGGTGTCGGGGCGGATGAACTGCGTGAGCTTCAGCGTCTCGATCGTGCGCGGGCGATCGAGCTTCGTGACGTCGACGGTGCCGAAGCCGAACGGCGCGACGACGGGCACCTGCTGGAACTGGTACGGGTTGTCGAGCCGCTGCTGGCCGGCGTGGAGCTGGAGGATCGTCTCGTAGGCGCTCTGCTTGCCGTCGCCTTCGGGGACGCTCTTGTAGACGGGGAGCGCGACGCCGCCGCCGATCGTGTTCTGGTTGTCGAGCGGCCACCAGTTGAGGAGGTAGATGTCGTCGCCGCGGTACATCCGCGAGCCGGCCCAGATCGTCACCTTGTCGTAGGTGCCCTGGGCGTAGAGATTCCGGACCCCGATGTTCTGGATCGCCTTGCCGGTGAAGTGGAAGAACGGCGGGAAGAGGCCGACGGTGGCGACGATCCGCCCCGAGACCTTCTCGCTCCACTTGTCCTCGCGCCGGAGCTCGAGCTCGGCGTAGCTGCCCTCGTCGACGAGACGCGGACCGAAGGCGACGACGTTCGTGCCCCGGCCGGTGCCGCCGCGGAGATCGCTCCCGACCTGGACGCGGCCGTAGGAGCCGAACTCGAAGCGGCCCTCGTGGCCGTTCGACGGCGCCTGGACGGTGCGACCGGGCTCGGCGTTCTTCGCGTCGACGCGGCCGGGGACCGAGGGCGCGCTCGTGTCGTTCACGACGGGCGCGTCCGGCTTCGGGATCGGATCCCCGGGCGGCGTCGGAGGCGCGGTGGTGCTGCCGGTCGCCGCGCTCGTGCCGGCCGGCGCGGGCGTCGTCGCCGGCGGAGGCGTTTCGTTCTGCTGCGCGGACGCGACACGGGGAGCCGCGGCGATCACCACGGAGAAGGCGAGCGACGCGAGGACCTGACGGGCGGGGACGCGGACCAGCACGGGCGGGCCACGGCAGTAGCACGAGGGGACGGGGTCGTCCCATGGAAAGGTCACTCAGGGCTGCGTTACGTTTGCGTCTCCGACTCAGCGCTCGTACGCGTCGCGCTGCCCGAGGATCCAGGCGCGGTGCGAGGCGACGTCGACGTTCGCTTCGTACGCGATCCCGACGGCGTAGCCGGTGCTCGTGAGACCGGCGAGGATGCTCGTCCCCGCGACGAAGTGCGGGCCGCCGGAGTCCCCGGGGCAGGTCGCCTGGCCGAAGCGGAAGCCGAGCCGACCCTCGTAGCTCGCCTTCCGCTTGTGGCCGTCGGAGTGGTTCTCGCAGAGGACGCCGAACCAGGGCCCGTCCCCCCACGAGCCGTAGCCGTAGACGTCGTAGCGGCCGCGCGGGGTCGCGTCGTCGGCGACGAACGCGACGGGCGCGTTCGGGATCGCCGACGCGAGCCGGATCATCGCGAGGTCGTTGCTCGGGACCTGACGATGGAAGGGCGCGAAGATGTCGCAACGGTCGGCCACGTAGCGCTCGGCGCTCGGGTCCTCCGTGCCGACGCCGGCGCGATCGAAGAGGACGCGGACCGGGCAGCGACCGCTCCCGTCCGTGTGCCGCTCGAGGCAGTGGCGCGCGGTCACGACGGTGCGCGGGCCGATCAGCGTGCCGGTACAGGTGGACGTCGCGCCTTCGCCGATCGCGAGACGGACGACGAGGGGGCGCTCGGCGTCCGCCCGCGTGTTGCCGACGATGGCCGCGCGATCCGCGCCGGCGTCCTCGCTCTCTTCCGGAGCGCAGCCGTTCGCGACCGCGAGGAGCGCGACGAGCGCGAGGGAAGGGCGGAGGCGCAGACGCATCGGAGGCCGAGCGACTGCAAGCAGCGGACCGCGCGCGATTCTCGGCCGAAACCTTCGCCGACCGCGTCTGCGCGGGTGGTTCGAGGCATTGGAGAGGGATGGTGGCCAGAGGCCGGCAGGATCGAATGCACCAGCAGAGCGAGCCATCCGCCCTCGCCCGACATATCCAAGGTCGCGGAACCTTTCGAGGCACACATATTGCGACAGCGGCCCCATTCCGATGAACACCGTCCGTGCTGCCCACCGTCTCCGGTTCCCTTTCCTCCTCGCGGTCGTCGCGGGGATCGTCGCGTGTGGCGACGGCGAGGAGATCTCGAGCGCCGACGAGGACATCGTCGGCGGACGTAACGACACGCGATTTTCGCCCGTCGGCTACCTCGCGCTCGACGCCGACCGTACCGGCGCGCACTACACGCTGTTCTGCACGGCGACGCTCATCGCTCCGAAGGTCGTCGCGACGGCAGCTCACTGCGTCCACGAGACGAAGCTCCAGACCTCGGCGGCCGGCCCGTACATCACGTTCGCGACCGGCGCCGCGAAGGGCGCGCGTACGCCGTCGTACGCGCGCCTCGTGTACGAGGACCCTCTCTACGATCCGCTCGACCCCGCCTACTCCGCGAAGGAGCTCTACGCGCACGACTTCGCGCTGCTCGTCCTCGACGACGCTGTCCCCGGCGTGACGCCCGCGAAGATCGCGCCGGCCGATCCGTCTCGCCCCTACCTTGCCGTCGGCTACGGTCGGACGAAGACGGGACCGTACGATCTCGTCGAGCCGGGTCCTCCGAAGAGGAAGTCGCTCGCGATGAGCCTCGTCGGCGGCACGCCGGACACCTACTACGTCGTCGACCCGAAAGGCGGCGCGGGCGCGGTCTGTTACGGCGACAGCGGCGGCCCGTTGCTCCAGGTCGGCGGGACCGGCAAGGACGTCGTCGTCGTCGGCGTGTTGGCGACGATGTTCGGCGACGACCCGAACAAGACCTGCGTGCCGGGCACGCGTACGGCGTATTCGTCGTTCGTTGCGGAGAAAGCGCTCGTCGACCAGGTGCTCGCGGTGGCCGGTCGACAGGCAGCTGGTCCTCCGTGAGGTCGCGGTCAGATGCACCGCGGTGAGCGCGAGGCCGGGTGAGCACGCCGTGCGGCTGAGGTCGCGGACGATTTCGTGATCGATCCGAGGTGCTCGCGCCTTTGTCCGAGCGGAGGTCCCCGTGTCACTCCGCTTCTTCCTGCTTCCTGCTTCGCTCGCTGCCCTCGTCGCCTGCGCGTCCGTCGCGCCACCCATCGCGGCCGAGGATTCCCCTTCCACCCCGGCGCCGCCGCCCGACGGAGGCGCCGCCGTCGACGCCTCGCCGCCGCCGGACGCCTCGCCGCCGCCCGATCCGCTCGATCTCCGGTTCGACGACGGGTTTGTCCGGGCAGGTCATGCGACGCCTGACGGAGGTCTGGTCCTCGTCCTCGAACGGCCGGGCTACATCCGTGACCGCGCGGGGCGGCCGGATCGCTATGTGATCGCGGTCGACGCGAAGGGCCGCCCGCGCGGGCGCCTCGACGCGACCCCGGGCCGCGAGCTCCTCGACGTCGCCGTCCACCCGACCGGCGCCGTCACCGTCCTCGAAGCGTCGGACGAGGGCTATCACCTCGTCCGCGCCACCTCCGAGCTCGCGCGGATCCGCGAGACGCTGCTCGTCGACGACGCGATCGCGACCGATCCTCCCGCGCTCCGCGAAGGAGAGCGCTCGGGCCCGATCGAGCCGTTCTCGCACGACACCGGTCGCCTCGACGCGATCGGGGACGGCATCCTCCTCGCGACGCGGACCGCCCGTCACTCGGTCGTTGCATACCGCATGGATGCGGCGTTCGCCGTGAAGAGCCGCACGCTCGTCCTCCCCGCGCACGATCTCTACGCGGTAGGGCTCACCGGCGGGAGCTACGACGCGTTCAGCCAGCTCGACGCGCACTTCCACGTCCACATCGCGCACGACGACGCCGGTATCGTCTACGTCGGCCTCCAGCACGAGCGCGTCTACACCGAAGGCGTGAAGCGCGCGCTCGAGGAGGTCTTCGGCGAGAAGGTCTCTGGGGATCCCGACGGCCGCGACTTCTACGTGACCCGGATCGCGCCGGACGGCGAGCGGCTCGGCGTCGTCGCGGTCGGCACCGACGACGAGGACCAGCTCTACGGCTTCCATGGGTCCGACGACGGCGTCTACGCCGTCGGCCGGACGGAGAAGTGGAACGAAGAGGGGACCGGGCACGACGCGCTCGTCACGCACGTCGATCGGAACGGCCTCACGAAGGTGAGCCGCTCGAACGTCGATCGCGGCGACGTGCTCTTCGACGCGCTGCCGCTCGGCGGCGGCATGCTCGTCACGACCGGGACGAGCGGCTACGCGCAGAACCCGCACGGCGCGAGCATCTCGGAAGAGGGCAACGCGTTCGCGTGGGTGCTCCGGCCGGAAGGGATCACGAAGCTCGAGCTCCCGAAGAGCCCGCGTCAGTCGCAGGCGCGGTTCGCGCGGAGGCTGCCCGGCAACCGCGTCCTCGTCGGCGGCATGCTCGACGGCCCAGGGACGCATTCGGGAGATGCGGACCAGACGCTCCTCCGGAGCCACGGCTTCGTGACGGTCCGCGCGCTGCCCTGATTGCTATGGTGGGCAGCGATGGTGCTGCTCCGTCTGCTCGGGCTCGTCCTCGACGTCCTCTTCCTGCCGATCCGCCTCCTCGGTCGTTCGCGCGCGGTACGGAAGGGCTCGTTCGTCGCGCTCTCGATCGACGGGCCGCTCGCGGACATGGTGCCGCCGCAGCCCGCATGGCGCTTCTTCGCCGGAGGGAGGCCGCGGACGACGTCGATCCACGCCGTCGCGGAGCTCGTCTCTGCGATCGTCGAAGACCCGCGCGTGCGTGGGCTCGTCGTCACGTTGAAGCAGGTCGGCGCCGGGATGGCGGGCGCGACGTCGCTCCGGAACCAGCTCTGGCGCGTCCGCGCGGCGGGGAAGGAGCTCGTCGTGTCGTTGCCGGTCGGCGGGGGGACGAAGGAGGTCTACGTCGCGAGCGCGGCGACGAAGCTCGTCGTCGGGCCGGCCGCGCAGCTCGCGCCGCTCGGGTTCCTCAGCGCGACGCGGTACGCGAAGCGCGCCATCGACAAGGCGGGCGTCGATGTCGAGGTGTTCGCGTGCGGCGAGTACAAGTCGGCGGGCGAGACGCTCGTCCGCGAGTCGATGAGCGACGCGCAGCGCGAGCAGGTCTCGGCGCTCCTCGACGGGATGCAAGACGCGCTCGTCTCGGCGATCGCGGAAGGGCGCGGCGTGAGCCTCGAGCGCGCGCGCGCGATCGTCGACGAAGCTCCCTACTTCGGGCGCGCGGCGGTCGAGGCGGGGCTCGCCGACGACGTCGCGTACGAGGACGAGCTCGGCGCGAAGCTCGCGCCGGAAGAGGCGAAGGAGCCGAAGAAGGAGAAGGCCGCGGGCGCGCGGCCCCTCCGCGGCATGATCGGCGCGGCGGGCTACCTCGCCGCGAGGAAGCGGCCTCTGTTCCGGCCGATCCTTCGGAAGCCGGTCCTCGCCGTCATCCCCGTCCACGGGACGATCGCGCATGCGGACGGCCCGATGGGGACGTTCGCGACCGACGAGCGCGTCGCGCGCATGGTCCGGCGGGCGCGGCTCGATCGGCGTGTCGTCGGGGTCGTCCTCCACGTGGACTCGCCTGGCGGCAGCGCGCTCGCGTCCGATCGGATGCACCACGAGATCGCGCAGCTCGCGCGCGAGAAGCCGGTCGTCGCGTGCTTCGCGAACGTCGCCGCGAGCGGCGGGTACTACGTCGCGGCGCCGGCGCACCGGATCGTCGCGGAGCCGACGACGATCACCGGGTCGATCGGTGTCGTCGCCGCGCGCTTCGGGGTGCAGCCGCTCCTCGCGAAGCTCGGGATCAACACGGAGATCGTGCGGCGTGGCGCACGCGCCGGCCTCCTCTCGCCGTCCTTGCCGCTCGGTGACGAGGAGCGCGCCGCGCTCCGGCGCGAGCTCGACGCGACCTACGGCGCGTTCCTCGAGGTCGTCTCGAGCGGACGGAAGCTCCCGCGCGACGAGGTCGACAAGCTCGCGCGCGGGCGGGTCTACACCGGCGCGCACGCGTCGCGCGAGAAGCTCGTCGACGTGCTCGGCGGCTTCGACGTCGCGCTCCGCGAGCTCCGCGCGCTCGTGCCCGAAGCGGTGCGCGAGAAGGCGGAGCCGCACCTCGTCCGCGCGCCGCGGAAGCCGTTGCCGGTGCTCGAGCCGCCGGCGGCGGTGCTCTCGGTCCTCGCCGGTCTCTTCTCGCGCGCGGAGCGCGACGTGATCGGGCTCGCGGCGCAGGGCGAGCGCGTCTTCCTCCTCTGGACCGGCGAGGCGTGACCTACTTCACGACGATCGAGATCGTGACGGGCGCGCTCTTGTTCACGCCGTCGGTGACGGTGGCGGTGAAGGAGTCGGTGCCGACGAAGCCGGGCTTCGCCTTGTAGGCGTAGCCCTTGATGTCGCCGACCGGCGCCGCCTGGCCGTTCGCCGGCTCCGTCATCTCGAAGTCGAGGAGATCACCGTCGGCGTCGGTCGCGGCGAAGAGGCCGTAGCAGATCTCCTCGCCCTTCGTCTCGCACGTCGTCGGCAGGAAGACGGGCGCGGTCTTCGTCGTCGGCGCCGCGCCGAGATGGACGGTACCCGTCGTGCTCGCGCTCATGCCGGCGTTGCAGGAGTTGAGCGTCGAGTTGTAGCTCGTGCAGTCGGTGCTCTCCTCGACGTACTGGAGCGGCGCATCGAACTGCTTGCGCGCGATGGTCACGCGCCGGAACGAGCCTCCCGCCGTGCTCGTCCCGCCGGAGATGCGGGCGGCGCCGATCGTGACGGAGAGCTCCGGATAGGTCCCGCACGGCCACGCGCGCTCGAGGAGCTTGCCGGAGGTGATGGTGAGCGGCTGCGAGGCGCCGCAGTCCGACGACCCCGCGTTGTTGAAGTTCGCGGCGAGGTTGTACGAGTACCAGCGCTCCTTCGGCGCGACGACGGTGAGGCCGGTGGTAAAGTCGAGCGCCTTCTGGGTGATCGTCAGCTTCGCGGGGGCCGACGTCTTCCCGTTGCCCTTCACGACGTAGGTGAGCTCGTCGCCGACGGCGGCATCGACGGCCTTCGGTCGGTAGACGAGCTCGCCCTTCTTCGCGTCGATCCAGTTCACGAAACCCTTGGCCGGGGGCGTGACGATCTCGGAGGTGGTGTCGGTCGCGCCCTTCGCCTCGAGCGAGGCGATGACGGTCGTGCCCGGGACGCCCTCGACGGTCTTGTCGACCGCGGTCGGCGCGGCGAGCTCGATCGGAGGGGCTGCCGGGTCGCCGGACGACGAGCCTGGCGTCGTCGTCGGAGAAGGAGGAGGCGCTGCAGGATCGGTCGGGGAGGGGACGTCTCCGCTGCCGCCGCTGCACGCCACCACGCCGACGAGACCGAACGCCGCGAGCACTCTCCCGAGCATCGAACCCCTCCCCCTGCGAACGTATGGAAGGTCGACGGAGAGGGGGGCGGTCACCTTCATCGACGACCCAACATCGGTGGCCAAGGGTGCCGAACCCTCCGCTGGTCGGCGGGGGTGCCATTCGGGAGGCGCGTGCGGCGCGCGAGGGCACCCAAGGTCGTGGAGATGGCGAGGATTCCGGGTGCCGGAGCGCGGCCGCGCCCTCCTCGTGGCACGACCGGCCCGGCGCGTGCTACACCCCGGCCCGAATGCTCGCGCCGCTCACGTTCTGCGTCCTCGGCTTCGCCAGCGGGGTCCGGCACGCCCTCGAGCCGGACCACCTCGCGGCGGTCTCGACGCTCGTGGCGGATCAGAAGAGCGCGCGGGCGTCGGTCCGCTATGCGGCGGCCTGGGGCGCGGGGCATGCCGCCATGCTCGTGCTGGTCGGCGGCGCGCTCGCGGTGATGGAGAAGGAGCTGCCGCCTGCGGCATCCGACGCCCTCGAGCTCGTCGTCGCCTTCGTCCTCGTCGCGCTCGGCGTGCGGGGGATCGCGCAGGCGATCACTGCGGGGCGGGCGAAGGCGCCGACGTTCGCGCACAGCCACGGGGAGCACGCGCACACGCACGCGGGCCCGGTCGATCACCTCCATGTCCGGAGCGTGACCCTCGCGCGGCTCCCGTTCCTGGTCGGTCTCGTCCACGGCCTCGCCGGGAGCGGCGCGATGGCGGCGCTCGTCGCGAGCCACGTCGGGTCGCCCGCGTCGGGCGTGTCGTTCATCGCGGTCTACGCGATCGGCGCGGCGGCGGGCATGTCGGCCCTCGCCGGGGTGCTCGGCTGGCCGCTCGCGAGGCTGGCGCGGTCGGGGCGGGCGTTCACCGCCGTCGTCGGTGTGAGCGCGGTCGTGTCGCTCGTCGTCGGGATCGCCTGGGGCGCCCCGATCGTGGCGCGCGCGTTCGGCTGATTCGCGTCCCTGGACGTCGCGTCAGGCGGCGTCATTTGCGGTGACCCGGGGGCGGTCGCACTTCCTCTCGCATGCGGAAGACACGCGTGCGGGCCTCGCTCTTCAGGTCGATGGTGGTCGGGCTCCTCCTGACGAGCGGGCTCGCGGTGAAGGCGAGGGCGGCCACGGACGTCCTCGAGGACGACGACAACCAGTTCCGTGAGGACGTGATCCTCTGCGAGGAGGCCGTCGCGCACGCCGCCCTGTGCTGCGGGTTCGGCGTGCCGGCGAAGACGTGCTCGTTCTATCACTACGAGGCGATCGACGACGACTGCGGCTGCGACTCGCCGCGGACGACGGGGCGTGAGGAGCGCGACGTGTGGCCGGCGCTGTCGGCGTCGCTCTCGCCGCGCATCATCGACGCGTCGTGCGAAGAGATGAAGGCGCGCCCGGCGACGGACCCGACGTCGTGTGAGGGCGTGAAGGCGCTCGTGATGGCGCGGAACGAGCGCGCGAGCTCGACGCCGAAGAGGTGCCCGTGAAGCGGGCGGTGGTGGCGGTGGCGCTCGCGTTGGTGCTCGCGCCGGGGGTCGCGCGGGCGGACGAGCCGGAGATCGTGTACGCGGTGCCTCCGGCGTCGGACGCGCCCGTCGTCCCGCGTGCGACTTCGTCGCCGCTGCCGACGTCGGGCACGAAGATCCGCGGCGTGGTCACGGCGGGCGGCTCGGCGGCGGAGGTCCTCGGTCTCGGCAGCCGAGCGGTGCATGCGGGTGTGGGGTTCGGCATCGATCGTCCGCGTCTGTTCGCGCCGCTCCTCGTCGACGTGCAGCTCGGCTCCTCGCCGAATGGCCTCGCGATCGGCGAGATCAAGCTGGGCGGCGCGATCCAGGCCGTGCTCGGCCCGGCGCGCCTCGGCGGCGGCGTCGAGCTCGGCTACGCGTGGATCGGGCGGACGACGCCGGCGGGCGGCATCGTCGGGAGCTTCGTCGCGGACGCGTTCGCGCTCGCGTCGCTGGACGCCGTGTCGCTCGGCGATCGACGCGCGGTGTTCGTCGCGCTGAAGCCGAGCGTCGGGATGCAGTGGGGCGACGACGTCTTCGCGTTCGGCCATGCCGCGCTGGCGTGGCGGGGAACGGCGATGGCGGGGGTGAGGTTCTGAGCGTCGAGGTTCGCCGCGAGGCGCCCTCCAATGTCTCGAGCAGCTCGGAATCTACGCCATCGCGGATGAGCGCGTCCTCAGGACGAGGATGAGAACGACGCTGTAGCTCACAGTTCGGTTTCTCGGAAAGGACCCTCGACTCAGATCGACGGCGTTGTCAATTGGTGCTTACCGAGGTGACCGCTGTCGCGTGGCCTGAGCGCTCCTCGACCAACGCCCCTCACCGGCGCGGAGTGTCCTTCCGAAATGAATGCAGAGTCCCCGTAGTCGTTGCCGAGGCAGGACGCGTCGGTCACCTTCGTCTTCCCTCTCGCGTCGACGGAAGGAGCTGTCATGCGCGTCACCAAACCTCCGCGCCGTAACACGCACCGAAAGAAGCGAGCACCGGTCGCCACGGTTGCCATCGAAGCCGGAGCTCGCCCACCGGGCGCGCGCTCGCGCACGATGCTTCTCGTCGTGGTGCTCATCGGTGTCGCATGCGCGTGCGACACCGCACGGACAGGCCCGGACCGGGAGCCGTGCAACGCCTATGTGGCACTGCTGAAACGCTGCGGAGGCGAGGAGGTGGCGTCCAGGGCGACGGCCTCTCTCGAGGCGTCGATGCTCGATCCGGTCCGCGCGCAGCAGACCGTCGCCCGGTGCGCAGCGCAGCGAGAGCGGCTCGCGCGCTCGTGTCGATGACACCGCGCGACGCCGCTCGCTGACGCCGATCTCCCTGGAGGAAGAATAAGCATGCGCATGTTCTCGCGCCACGTCTTGGCCGTGTTCCTCTTCAGCGTGGTTGCGGGAGTCCCTCGTCCTGCCACCGCGGACCCGGCGACGGTCACCAGCCCGGTCGCGGAAGGGATGTTCGGGAGCGCGGCCCAGGGCAACGCAGATGCGAGCGGCGCGTTCTCCTATGCGGTTCCTCTGGACCTACCCAGAGGGCGCGGCAGAGTGCAGCCGAGGATCGCGCTCGGCTACAGCTCGGGTGCGCGCTCCGGGAACGCGGGATTCGGCTGGAGCTTGTCGGTTCCATCGATCGAGCGGAAGCCGCTCTCTGGGAACCCGGCGTTCGACTCGGATCCGTCCCGCGAGCGATTCGCGTACGACGGCCGTCCACTCGTGTTCGTCTGCCAGAAGGGGAGCTTCGCGCATCCGTGCTCGGGCACGGATGCCGACTCCGTGGTTTGGCCCGAAGGCGGCAACTTCGCCTACTTTCGCGTTCAGGTCGAAGACGGCACGCCGGCACGCCTGCTGCTCAGCGACAACGGCAGCACCTGGCGCGTCCAGGTGATGGGCGGGCTCCAGCTGACGTTCGGCGGCGAGGAAGCCGCCCGGGAGCTCGACCGAGCGCCCATCACGTCGGCCACGCCACGGATTGTCAGGTGGCATCTCACGAGCGAGGTCGACGCGCGAAACCCCGAGCCTGCTGCGAGGGATCGCGCGCTCTACCGTTGGTCGCGCGACGACGCGGGTACGGGACACTCGTCTCTGACCGACGTCTTCTACACGCCGCCCGCGTTCGCCGGCGAGCCGTCGGATGCGGACTGGGCGTACCACGTGGAGCTTTCGTGGACCGCGCGTCCTTACCAGACGACGTACGGCTCGCCGCTCAAGACCTCGCCGCGCCAGCTGCTCTCCGCGATCGGCGTCGCCGCGATGCCGTTCAGCACGAGAGGCGCTCGGCTCGTGCAGAGGATCTACAAGCTCGAGTACATGTCGCCCCGCGGCCCGTCGGCGTACGACCCGACCACGGATGCGCCGATGTTCCACGAGGCCTTCCTTCATCGCGTTCGCGAGGAAGGCCGGTGCGGTCGCACCGAGTCGGGCAATCACATCCCGTTCTCGAGCGACTGTGCGATCCTTCCGCCGCTCACGTTCTCGTACGAGCCCGGCCCAATCGTCCCGACGGTGGGGCAGCTGTCCAGGACGACGAACGGCACGTACGTCCAAAATCGGACGACGTTCTACGACGTGAGCGGTGTCGGCATCGTCGACATCAATCGCGACGGCCTGCCCGACTTCGTGCAGAGCTGGTCGTCGTGGCCGAAGTGCCAGCGGCGCGCCAACGGTGGTTCCAGCTGGCTGAGCGTGCCAGGGCACACCGTACTCGACCTCGACGTCGTCACCTGCGCCACGGAGGAGGGCGGTGACAGCGTGACCGAGCCCGAGACGTACGCTCGCCCGATGGTTGGCTACCTCAACGAGGGCCGCGATCCGTCCGGGCTGCTCCTTCGCCATCAGTGCATGGACGCGGGGACCCCGAACGACGTCACGACTCCGCTCGGCCTCGCCGGACAGAGCGCGGGCTTTCTGACCTCCCAGGGAGGAGCCACTCTCTTCGGCAGCTGGGACCGCTCCGGGCTCGCCTGGAGCAAGGCCGACTTCCTGCCGATGATCGCGTGGCCGGTCACGGGCGGCACCGACGATGGCTGTCACCTTCCGCAGCGCCCGAGCGAAGCGGGGTTCGACGAGACGCAGTTCCGGCCGCAATGGGCGTGGAAGAGGGACACGGGCGTCGGCTGGGCGATGCCGGCGACGTCGACATTGGCGAACTGGTTCGCCGACGTCGACGGAGACGGACTCGTGGACCGCTTCGAGCGGGAGATGCCAGAGGGGCCTGGTGACTTCCTTCCCGCGAAGGTCTGGTTCACCAAGCGGTTCGCCACGGGCGAGGAGGGGCACACGAAGCCCGAGCAGGTTCCGTTTGCCTTCCTCGACGATTCGACGTCGTCGCTCGCCCCGAACGATCACACGGACCCGAACACGCCGACGCCGCGCTACTTCTACGTGGACATCAACGGGGACGGGCTGGTCGACCTCGTCTCGGTCAACGACGGCATCGACGGCGGTACGCCCTCCGTGCGCCCCGGCGACGGTCGTGGCGCGTTCGCCTGCGCGCCCGAACGGCAGGCCTGGCCGTGCTCGTCCGTCGGCATCACGCCGTATTACGCCCTCGCTCTCCCCCCCGCACCCAACAGCCCCTTGCCGTTCGATGGCGAGACCATGTTTCACGACGTCACGGGCGATGGCCTCGCCGACATCGTGAAGCTCGTCGAAAATCACTACGAC
>JBDHVE010000165.1:0-21034 GCA_039809485.1 Polyangiaceae bacterium
CCGCGCCCATGCGAGGCGAGCCGAGCCTCCACCCCGGCCCCGTCCACGCGAGCCCCCACGCCGGAGTGTGAGCGTCCTAAGCGCGCCGCCGCAGGAGCACGAGGAAGAGCGGGCCGCCGACCAGCGCGGTCACGGCGCCCACCGGGGGCTCGGTGTGGAGGAAGCGGAAGGCGGCGCGGCTCGCGAGATCGCAGAGCACGAGCGCAGCGCCGCCGAGGCCGATCGCAGCGGGCAACAGCACGCGCGCGTCGGGCCCGAGCGTCCGGCGGAGGATGTGCGGGACGACGAGCCCGACGAAGCCGATGAGGCCCGTGACGCTCACGACCGCGCCGACGACGAGCGAGCTCGCGACGAGGGTGCGCCGCTCGACGTCGCGGACGCGGACGCCGAGATGATGGGCGGCGTCGTCCCCGAGCGAGAGCACGTTGAGGCGCGCGGCGTCGTAGAGGAGGACGGCGGTGCCGAGCCCGACGTAGACGACGAGCGCGACGAGCGACGGCGCGGACGGCACGTCGAGGAACCCCATCAGCCAGAAGAGGAGCTCCTGCGCCTTCGCCGGCGCGACGAGCGTCTTCAAGAACGTGATCGCCGCCGACGCGATCGCGTTCACGACGACGCCGGCGAGGAGGACGGACATCCCGCGTGACGGCGCGGCCGACGCGAACGCGATGACGAGCGCGGTCGCGGCGAGCCCGCCCGCGAGCGCGACGAGGGGGACGAGAGACGCGCCGAGCAGCGTCGCGCCGGAGAAGCCGAGGAGGATCGCCACTGTCGCGCCGAAGGCGGAGCCGCCCGAGACGCCGAGCACGTAGGGCTCCGCGAGCGGATTGCGGAGCAGCGCCTGGAGCGCGACGCCGACGACGGAGAGGCCGGCGCCGGCGACGGCGGCGAGGAGCACGCGCGGGAGGCGGACCTGGAAGACGACGTCGGCGTCGCGTGAGCCGAGATCGGTGACGGCGCGCGCGAGGGAGACGGGGTCGGTCCCGAAGCTCGCTCCGAGCGCGATCGCGAAGAGCAGCGCGAGCGCGCACGAGGCGAGGACGAGGACCTCGCGCCGGCTCATCCCGCTTTGTCCGCGTTCCGCTCGTAGAGGATGCGGAGGCCGACGAGGGTGAGGTCGTCGTCGACCGCTTCGATCCGCTTCGAGAGCGGCGCGATCACGCGGGCGAGGCCGCCCGTCGCGATGACGTTGCACGGGAAATCGAGCTCCTCGGCGAGCCGCTCGCACATGCCGTCGACGAGCGCGACGTAGCCGAAGACGATCCCCGACTGCATCGAGTGCTGCGTGTTGCGGCCGACCGCGCGCGGCGGCTTCGCGATCTCGACGCGCGGGAGCTTCGCCGCGCGCTGGAAGAGGGCGTCCGCGCTGATCTGGATCCCCGGACAGATGACGCCCCCGAGGTACTCGCCCTTCGGCGACACGCAGTCGAAGGTCGTCGCGGTGCCGAAGTCGACGACGAGGAGCCCCCCGCGATAGCGCTCGTAGGCGGCGACCGCATTCACGATCCGGTCGGCGCCGACCTCGCGCGGGTTCTCGTAGAGGATCGCCATCCCGGTGCGGATCCCGGGGCCGACGACGAGCGCCTCGAGGCCGAACGCGCGGCGCACGAGGTCGAGCATCGGCTCCGTCAGCGCGGGGACGACGCTCGCGACGATCGCGGCGTCGACCTGCGAAGGCTCGATCCCGCGCATCGCGAGGAGCTGGCGGATCGTGACCGCGTACTCGTCGGCCGTGCGACCGCGGCTGCTCTCGACGCGGAACTGGTGGACGAGCTGGGCCCCGTCGAAGAGCCCGTAGACGATGTTCGTGTTCCCGACGTCGATCGCGAGCAGCATCGTGGCCGGTCAGGGTACCAAACGAAGGTCACCTCAGCACGACGCTCTTCTCGGCTTTCGCCCAGCGCTTCGCGCCGTCCATCTCGTAGAGGGTGACGCGGATGACGACCGGCCCCGTCGTACCAGCGTCGACGTACGCGTAGAGGTTCGCGAAGGTCGTGCCCTCGGGCCCGTGCGCGCCGGACGCGACCGTGCTCGACCGGCTGATCACGGCGGTCGCGGACGCGACCTCGAGCTCGAGGCCGACGTACTTCGGCAGGTCGCCCTCGACGAGGAGCGAGGTCCAGACGTGGTAGCCGCCCTGGAAGCCGTGCACCTTCTCGACGGTCGCCCCGTCCGCCAGCGCGACGTACTTGTCAGGGCCCCCGCCGACCGTCAGCGACCAGTCGGCGCGCGGCCCCGTCTGGACGATCGCGCCTTCGACCGGCGGCGGGCTGTCCTCCGGGTCGCCGTAACCCGGCAGGATGAAACAGCCCGACGACGTCGTGACGACCGAGGCGAGGGCGACGAGACGGGCGAGATGCGGGAGACCGAGGAGCATCGCGAGACCCTTCGAAGCAGCGAGCATGCCACCGTGCGATCACTCGACGAGCCTCGCATCCGCGATCACGTCGCCTTCCGCGACCGACGCCCACGGCCCTTCCGCGCGCCCGACCCGCGTGTACTCGCCGTCGAGATGCGGCGTGCGCGAGAGGGTCACGAAGAACTGGCTCGAGCCCGTGTCGCGCCCCGCGAGCGCCATCCCGACGTCGAAGGGCGCGAACGGGACCGGAGACGTCTCGCAGCGGAGGGGCGTGCCCGAGCCGCCGTAGCCGTCCGCCTCCGGATCCCCGAGCTGCACGACGAAGCCGGGGACGACGCGATGCACCACGTTCCCTTTGAAGAAACCGGAGCCGACGAGCGCGGAGAGGCGCGCGACCGTCACCGGCGCGAGGTCGGGCTCGAGCGCGACCGTGAGCTCGCCGACGTCGGTCCGGAGGACGACGCGGCGGGGCGCGCCGAGCGAGAGCCCGAGATCTTCCGCGACCTTCACATCCCGCGGCGCCCCCTCGCACGGCGCGAGGCTCTCGCCGAGCGTCCGGAGCGCGCGCTGCGCCCGCTCGCGGACGACGGGATTGGCGTCCTTGCATGCCGCGAGCGCGACCTTCTTCGCTTCGGGGTGACGGACCGCCGCCGCGGCCTCGACGAGCGCGATCCGCGTCTCGAACCGATCCTCCGGCCAGCTCTCCGCGAGCGCGGCCGAGAGCGCCTTCGCGACCGTCGGCGCGAGATCCTGGGCCGGAGTCGTGGTCGGCGGCGGCGCCTTCGGATCGAGCGCGGCGCGCTTCTCGCGCTCGGCGAGCACGTGCGCGCGCTCGGGATGCATGTGCACGACCTCGGCCGCGGTCGCGACGAGGCCGGGCTTCTTCGACGCGAGCGCGTCGGCGAGGACGGTCGCGGCCGTCTCCGAGAGCTCGCCGTGCTGCGCGACGGCGTCGACGGCCGCTTCGCGGACCCGGAGGTGCTCGCTCTTCGCGAACGCGCGGAAGGCTGCGCGCCGCTCGCCCGTGAGCGGCCGGCGGAGGAGGGACGCGAGCCGCGCGCGCTGCGAGATCTCGCTCGTCTCGGCGTCGCACTTGCGGAGGACCTCGGCGTCGCTCGCCCCGCGCGCGAGCCCGAGCGCGGCTGCACAACGGAGCTCGGCGAGACGTCGCCCGAGCGCCGGCCCCGGATCCGACGCCGCCGAGACGATGGCGAGCGCACGGAGCGACGGCTCCGAGCTCTTCGGCGGCTCGGGGCCGAGCGCGCCGATCAACGTGTAGAGCACATGGAACTCGGGACCGAGCAGCCCCTGCACCGCGACCGCGTCCTTGTCGGGCGTGAGCTTCGCGAGCGCGGACGAGGCCGCCTCCCTCCCCGGCTCGCCGAGCGTGCCGAGCGCGCGCGCGGCCTCCGCCCGCTCGCCCGCGTCGAACCCCTTCGCGTCGACCGCGACGCGCCCGAGCTCGACCGCGGCGTCGCGCGCGGCCGCCTTCGCGCGGCCGAGCGCCTTCACCGCGAGGATCCGGTACGCCCCTGGGCGCGCGAGCGCGTCGAGCGCGGCCGCGACGAGCCGTTTCGCGAAACCTTCGCCCGGCTCGGCGCGCGAGAGCGCGTAGAACGCCGCGTCGCGCGGCGGTCCGTCCTTCGGCGCGGCGCGCTCGAAGAGGAGCGTCATCGCGTCGGCGCCGAGCTGCTTCTTCCGCGTCGCGACGTCGCCGAGCCCGAGGAGGGCCGGCTCCGCCCACGCCGACTCGCGTGCCTTGCCGAGACCGACGAGCACCTGCTCCGCGAGCGGTCCTCCGCAACGGCCGATCGCACGCGCGACCGAGACGTGCGGATCGAGCTCGCCCGTTCCCCGCGTCGTGCCCTTCCGCCGCGCTTCGGGCGCGGCGCCGAGCGATGCGGCGCGCGCCGAGAGCGCGCGGACGGTCGCGTCCTCCTGTCCCTTGCACGCGAAGCCGAGCCCGTAGGCCGCCCACGCCACGACCTCGCCGTCCTCGTCGGCGAGCATCGGGAGGAGCGCCTCACGGCTCGGCGGATCGGCGATCCGCGCATACGCACGCGCGACGCGGCGGCGCACGACGACGTCGTGGCTCGTCGCGAGCGCGGGGTCGATGTCACGCACGCGCCGGGTGTCCTCCGCCCGCGCGACGGCGGCGGGATCGAAGCCGGCGGCTCGCTTCGCGGTCGCGGCCGCATCCGCCCCGGCATCGGACGTCGTCTGCCCGCGGCCGCTGCACGCGGTCGCGAGCGTGACGAGCGCAGCACATCGAGAGGTCCAGCGCGTCACGCGGACCTTGATACCGCACCGCCGTGCGGAGGTCACACGATGCGCACGTGCTTGCGTGCGTCTTTCCAGCTCGAGACCGTCTCGCGCGCGAAGAGCCACGCCGACGTGACCACGTTCGTGTCGGGCCGCGGGACGCCGAGGCCCTCCACCTCGAGCCCGGCAGCACGGAAGAGGCGCTCGGCGCGGGGCAGGTGCCACGCGCACGTGACCACGAGCACGCGGTCGAGCCTCCGCCGGGCGAGGAGCGCCGCGGCGAAACGCGCGTTGTCGCGCGTGTCGAGCGAGCAGCGCTCGCGGACGACGACGTCGCGCCCGATTCCGGCCGCGGCGAGCCGCTCGGCCATGACGTCCGCTTCGACCTCCGGTCCCTCTCCCCACGCGCGGCCCCCGCACGCGACGACGAGCGACGCGCGCTTCGCCGCGAACGCCTCGACGCCCGCCGCGACCCTCCGCGCGAACGCATCGCTCGAAGGCCGGCAGCCGAGGATGCAGACGGCAGTCGTCATCAGGGCGAACGGTACGCGACGGACGGAGGCGCCGCCATCAGGCGTGATCGAGAGAACAGGAAACAGGAAACGGGCAACCGGCGACTGGCAATGACGCTCGCCTCTGGCTCCCCTCTACCCGGGCGGCTTGACGCGCGGCGCTCGGACGCCGTATTGCCTTGAAGGGTCGGAGGGAGATGCGGATCACCTTTTGGGGCGTCCGGGGGAGCATCCCCACCCCGGGGCCGGACACGGTCGGCGTCGGCGGCAACACGAGCTGCGTGGAGGTCCGCGCGGGCAAGCTGCTGCTCGTCTTCGACGGCGGCACCGGGCTCCGTCTGCTCGGGAAGAAGCTGCTGAAGGAGATGCCCATCACGGCGCACCTCTTCTTCAGCCACGTTCACTGGGACCACATCCAGGGCTTCCCGTTCTTCGATCCGGCCTTCGTCCCGGGCAACGTCATCAACCTCTACGGCGGCAACAACGTCTCGCGCACGCTCGAGGAGACGCTCGCCGGCCAGATGGATCACCCGAGCTTCCCGGTCCACCTCACCGAGATGGGCGCGAAGATGGTGTTCCACGACGTGCTCGAAGGCGTTCCGGTCGAGCTCGACGCCGGAGACGGCACGAAGGCGATGATCACCGCCGCCCGCGGCAACCACCCGAACGGCGTCTGGGCGTACCGCGTCGATCACGCAGGCAAGAGCGTGATGTACGCGACGGACACCGAGCACTACGCCGTCATCGACCCGAAGCTCGCCAAGCTCGCGAAGAACGTCGACCTCCTCGTCTACGACTCGCAGTACACGCCCGAGGAGTACGCGGGCACGGCAGGCAACGGCGGCCCGAAGCTCGGCTGGGGTCACAGCACGTACGAGGAAGCGGCGAAGCTCGCGAAGGCCGCGGGCGCGAAGCGGCTCGTGCTCTATCACCACGACCCGATGCAGAGCGATGCGGCCGTCGCCGACAAGGAGCGCCGCGCACGCGAGCTCTTCCCGGACTGCCAGGCGGCTCGCGAAGGCCTCGTCCTCGAAGCCTGAGGTCGGGCCGTTCGCGCGGCGTGGGCTTCGCGAAACCATTGCGCGGCTCCGGACCGCGCGGAACAACATTTCGCGCAACGCAAGCGTGCGCCTGCAAACTCCGCGTGGATTTCGAGCGCGATGCGTGGCACCGGCCGTGCATCGGAGCCTGACGACCGGAGCTCCGAGGACCGAAACCGGAGAGCCGCGCACAGCTGAATCGAGATGCCACCGCCCTCACGCGCGTCGCGTGAGCGCGACCTCGTGGCGTCACGGGAGGAGTCTGCCCATGAGCTCGACTGGCCAGGGTGGCGCGCTCCACGCTTACCGCGGGAGCCTCGCGAACTTGCATGCGCTCGACCGCGAGACGGAGCGTGTG
Organism: Polyangiaceae bacterium; assembly: GCA_039809485.1. GTDB lineage: Bacteria > Myxococcota_A > Polyangia > Polyangiales > Polyangiaceae > Labilithrix. The sequence continues at coordinate 6,532 of JBDHVE010000165.1, forward strand.
CTCGCTCGACAGTGGATGGCGGGCGACAAGCGCGCCGGCGAGAAGCTCGTCGAAGCGTGCCTTCCGTTCGTCGTCTCGATCGCGCTCGAGTACCGCCGCTGGGGCGTTCCGCTCGAGGACATCATCCAGCAGGGCAATCTCGGCTTGCTCCGGGCGGCGCAGAAGTTCGATCCCGACAAGGAGTGCCGTCTCGCGACCTACGCCGCGTACTGGATCCGCGCCGAGATCCGCGAGTACGTCGTGCGTGCCTTCCGCGTCGTGAGGCTCGGGACGACGAAGAGCGAAAGGCGCGCGCTCCGCGCCTATCGCAAGACGAAGAACACCGACGCCGCCTCGCTCGCGGCCGAGTCGGGCCTCAGCGAAGAACGCGTTCGCATGCTCATGCCGCTCCTCAGCGCGCGCGAAGTGAGCCTCGATGCGTCGGCGCACGATTTGCCGCCTGCGATCGAGCGCCTCGACGCGGGGACGCCGACGCCCGAGGACGAAGCCGCACGCGGAGAGCTCGCCGATCAGGCGAAGAGCGCGGTCGAGAACGCGGTCGGCCTCCTCGACGAGCGCGAGGCGATGATCGTGCGGGCGCGACTCATGCAGGAGGATCCGCCGACGCTGCAGGAGCTCGGCCAGAAGCTCGGCGTCAGCAAGGAACGCGTGCGGCAGCTCGAAGAACGCGCACGGACGAAGCTACGTACCGAGCTGTCGGCACTGGCCGACCTCGTCGCCTAGGGTGCGCCCCGTCTGGGCCCGAATTGTCGCGGAGCCCATGCGCTCCTGTTAGCCTCGAACGGCTGGGATGCGTCGTCGAGGATGGTTTTTCGCGATCGCCACGCCGATCGCCATAGGTGGCTGGATCCTCGCGCGAACGCCGCGTCCGCAGGCGTTCACGGAGCGTGCAGCCACGGCCGCTCCAGGCCCGTCCGCTTCCGCGTCCGGGGCGCCCGTCGTCGATCAGGACGACGGGCACGACGACGAGCGCTCGTTCGTCTTCCGGATGCCGTCCGGCGACCCGACGACCCTCACGTGTGAGGAGGCTCGCGCGATCATCGACCAGGTCCGCGCCGGGCTCGCCTACAACCCCGAGAACGTCGACGCCTCCGCGCTCGCGACGTCGACCGCGGACTGGATCGATCCGCACGGTCTCCTCACCCTCGCGAAGGATGCCCCGACGGCGCGCGCGATCCAGAAGGCCGCCCCCGAGCTGCTCGCCGACCTCGAAGGACGACGGCAGCGTGGATGCAGCTCGGCGATGGGGCCCGGTGCAGCGCTCGCTTCGTGGGTCTCCGACCTCCGTGACGCGTTCGACAAGGGACGCGCCGAGCCGGGCGCGATGGACCCCGGCTTCGCCGCGCTCGAGCCGCTGCCGCCGTCCGGCGCCGCGCGCGAGATCGCGGTCGAGATCGGAAAGCGCGTCGGCGCGTTCGAGGCGAAGCAGGGAGCGAAGGGCCGCGCGTTCGCGGAGGCGGCCCGAAAGCGCTTCCTCCCCACCCTCGACGCGAAGGGATGGTCGAAGGTGGTGCTCGCTTCGGCGGTGCGCGCGTACGTGCCGCTCGTCGACCCGCACGGCGAGTGGGCGCCGTTCGACGAGGAGTCGCGCATCTACGAAGTGGACCTCGCCTCGCGTCCGCCGACGCGGCTCTGGTCGCGTGCGGTGCCGACCGCGGTCGGCGTGCGGATCACCGAGAACGCGACGGCCCCCCTCGCGGTCGACGACGTCGTGCTCGCCGTCGGCAACGTCGCGACGGCGGGGCTCCCGCTCGAGCAGATCGATCAGCTCGGATTCGCGTCGAGCGACGCGAAGGCGCCGCTCTCGGCCGTCGTCCTCCGCAAGGGCGCGATCACGACCCTCGAGCTCGGCAAGCCGGAGGAGCCGGCACCCGTCGCTCGCCCGACCGCGACCGGCCTGCCGACGGAGCGGATCGCCTTCGGTGACGGTGACGTGCTCGTCGTCGACATCGAGGACGTCCGCGACGACCTCGGCGAGGAGCTCGCGACGCGCATCGCCGCCGAGCGGGACGCGCAGCCCCGGAAGCTCGTCGGCCTCGTGCTCGACCTCCGCGGCAACGGCGGCGGCTCGACCGACGGCGCGCTCGGTGCGCTCTCGCTGTTCCTCCCGGGCTCTCCCCTCTTCGCGATGAAGCGGCGCGACGGCACCGTCGAGATCGACCGCGCCCCGGTCCCGCGCGACCGGGACCTCTGGACGGGTCCGGTCGCGACGTTCGTCGACGGCACGACCGCGAGCGCCGCCGAGATGATCGCGGGTGCGCTCTCCGCGTACCGCCGCGGCCCGAGCATCGGGACGCCGACCTTCGGCAAGGGCTGCGCGCAGGAGTACGTCGACGACGACGCGCACGCAGGCGTGCTCCGGTTGACGACCCTGGTCTACGCGCTCCCCGACGGCGCGCCCGTCCAGCGCGTCGGGCTCGTCCCCAACATCCGCTTCCCGTTCGCGTCGACCGAGAGCGGCTCGCAGGAGCGCGAGGCGAAGCTCGCGCACGCGGCGCCTCCGTGGCGCGGTCCCGACCTGCGCGACAAGAGCAAGCCTTCGATCGAGGTCCCTTGGCCGGCGCACGGCGGCAACCTCGGTCCGTGCCGCGAAGGCGACGTCTGCCGCGCGCTCCGTGCGCTCGGCCCGACGAAGCGCAGCACGGTCGCGAAGGCGCCGCGCTGAGTCAGTCGAAGAGCCCGCGCGAGGTCGCGAGCAAGAGCGCGCTCTCGAGCGCGGCATAGCCCTGCGGGCGGCCCTCGCGGAGCGACGTCCCGCCGAACATCGCAGCGAGATCGGCCTTCGCCTGCTCGTCCTCCGCGGTACGGCGGAACCCCTCGAGGAGCGCGCTCCGGAGCGCCGCCGGCACGTCCTTCCGCACCGCGACGACGTCGGGCGGGATCGCGCCGAAGGTGGCGAGCACGCGAACGGGCGCGTCGGTGATCTCCTTCCACGCGCCGGATGCGATGACGCCTTCCTTGTTCGCCTGCGCGTGCGTGCCGATGACGTCGCACGCGCCCTCGACGAGGGCCTCGACCGCCGCGCGGTGCGAGCCGTGGAAGCGCTCGGTCCGGAAGAGCGTCCGTGGGTCGACCCCGACGAGCGCGAGCTTCACGCGCGGCATCACGAAGCCGGCGGCGCTCCACGGATCGACCCATCCCGCGCGCGTGCCGCGGAGGCTGTCGACGGACTCGATCCCCGAGTCCTCGCGCACGACGAGCGCTGCCTCGTAGCCGGCGTCGTTGCCGCGATCGACCCATCCGAGGGACTCCATCGCGGTGCCCACACGCACGTAGACGATCGGCGGGAGCCAGGCCGCTTCGAGCTCGCCCGTCTTCACGCGCTCGGCGAGCGCTTCGTAGGTGGGGCACGGCTCGGGCGCGAGCTCGACGGAAGCGTGCTCGCCGATCGCCTTCGCGACGAGCCCGACACGGCGCGACGCCTCCTCGTTCGGAGACGGGGCCACGAGGCCGAAGCGGACGCGCGGAGAAGACACGAGAGCCCCAGTCTGGCCGTGCAGCGCGCGCGGCGCAACTCCGCCGGGTGCCTCAGCCTCCCGCGCGCACGAGATCGAGCGTCAGCTTGGCGACGAGGGTAGCGACGACGGCGAGCACGACCACGCGCACGAGCTTGTCGCCGCGCTTCACCGCGAGCCGCGCTCCGACGAACGCGCCGGACGCGTTCGCGAGCGCCATCGGCAGCGCGATCCGCCACTCGACCGTGCCACGCATCGTGAAGAGCGCGAGCGCCGCGAGGTTCGAGGCGAGGTTCACCACCTTCGCGTTGCCCGATGCGCGCGTGAGCGTGTCGCCGAAGACGAGCACGAACGCGACGATCAGCATCGAACCGACGCCGGGGCCGAAGAAGCCGTCGTAGAAACCGAGCGCGAACGCGATCGGCACGAGCGCCTGCATCGCCCACGCATGCGCGTGGCCGTGCGTCGGCTTGCGCGGCCACGCGACGACGCCCGCGGCGAGGAGCAGGAGCACGAGCACGATCGGCTTCAGCGGCTCCGGCCGGATCATGAGGAGCACGCGCGCGCCTGCGAGCGAGCCGAGGAAGCCGAAGACGAACCCGAGCGGCGCGCGCTTCCGGTCGATCCCGCCCTTCGACCAGAACGACGCGAACGACGACACCGCGCCGAACGCCGCCTGCCCCTTGTTCGTCGCGAGCGCGACCGGGACCGGCAGCCCGGCCGCGAGGAGCGCGGGCACCGTGACGAGACCTCCGCCACCTGCGATCGCGTCGACGAGCCCCGCCCCGAACGCCGCGAGGGCGAGCAGCCCCACGCTGAGGAGGCTCGGGGTCATCACCGATTGCGTGTACCGCGCCGCTCGCCTGCGTACAACGCCGACGCGAGTCCGCGATTCGGCTACGTTCATGGCCTCATGGCTCGCCGGCTCCTCCCCTGCCTCGCCCTCCTCGCCCTCCTCGCCTCGCCGGCGTGCGACAGGACGAAGACTCCCGAGCCGGCGCCGGCGCAGCCGTCTGCTTCCGTGGTGGTCGCGAAGCCGGCCGAAACGTTCGACGCCGGGTCGCTCGCCGTCGCGCACGCGGCCCCGGCACGCGTCGTCGCGATCGGCGACCTCCACGGCGACCTCGAGGCGACGCGGAAGGTGCTGAAGCTCGCGGGCGCGATCGACGAGAAGGACGCGTGGGTCGGCGGCGCGCTCGTCGTCGTCCAGACCGGCGATCAGATCGACCGCGGCGACGACGACCGGAAGATCCTCGACCTCTTCGACCGCCTCGCCGAGAGCGCGAAGAAAGCGGGCGGCGACGTCATCGCGCTCGTCGGCAACCACGAGCTGATGAACAGCGCCTTCGACTTCCGCTACGTCACGCCGGGCGCGTACGTCGCGTTCGCGGACATGAACCTCCAGAACGCGGCGCCCACCGTCCTCGCGCTCGATCCCGCGCAGCGCGCACGCGCGTTCGCCTTCGCCCCTGGCGGGCCGTACGCGCGCCTGCTCGCGCACCGGCCGGTCGTGGCCCGCGTCGGCGACTCGATCTTCGTCCACGGCGGCGTCCTGCCGAAGCACGTCCGCTACGGCCTCGACCGCATCAACGACGAGACGCGTGCGTGGCTCGAAGGACGGCAGAAGGATCCGCCGAAGAACGTGATGGCCGAGGACGGCCCGGTCTGGACCCGGATGTACTCGGCCGCGCCCGGACGCGAGGAGTGCAAGCAGCTCGAAGAGACCCTCTCGCTCCTGAACGCCAAGCGCCTCGTCATGGGGCACACGCCGCAGAAGCCCGGGATCCAGCCCGCGTGCGACAAGCGCGCATGGCGGATCGACACCGGGCTCGCGAAGTTCTACGGCGGTCCCTCGCAGGCCCTCGAGCTCCGCGGCGACGACGCGAAGGTCCTCGGCGCTCCGAACTGAGAGGCGTGCAGAGTCGGACGCCGGACGTGTCAGCGCGCTGACGGTCGGTGCGTGGTTCGAGCCGCAGGAAGCGCCGATCCCGCGTTCTCCCGCGTGGAATGCCGTTGGCACGTCGCCTGCTCGAGCGGCGCCGCCATGAAGCTCTCGCTCGGAGCCGTGCTCGGATCGCTCGCTGTGCTCGTCGCTGCATGCTCGGACGGGGGCAGCGCGCCTGCTTCGACGACCGCGCCTGCGCAACCGGAGACGCCGGCCGCGCCCGAGCCCTGCGAGGACGGAACGTACCGGACGCTCGCCGGAGCGTGCGTCGCGTTCCCGACGGTGTCGATCGCGCGCTCGCCCGTGACGCTCACGCCGGCGCGCGATCACCACACGACGCTCGTGCGCGAGACGAGCGCGGGGCCCTACCTCTACGTCTTCGGCGGGACGGACGCGTGGAAGACGCTGCACGACGACATCCAGCGGGCGAAGATCGCGCCCGACGGCTCGCTCGGCGCCTTCGAAGTCGTCGGCAAGCTCCCGGCGGCGCGCGCCGGGCACTGCATGGTCGACCTCGGCGACCGCGTGCTGCTCGCCGGCGGCATCGTCGGCAAGGCAACGACGACCGCAACGAGCGTGCTCGTCGGCCTCGACAAGGACGGCAACGTCGGCGCGAGCACCGCCGGCCCGAACCTGCCGACCGCCGTCCTCCACCTCACGTGCGACCGCCAGGGAGACTACGTCTATGCGCTCGGCGGACGCGGCGCGAACAGCCGGAGCACGCGGATGAGCGCACGACTCCGCGTGCTGCCGGACGGCGTCGCGCCCGCGTTCGAGGCGCAGACGCCGCTCACCCCGGACCGGAGCCACCACGCGTCGTTCGTCCGCGGCGGCCGCCTCTACGTCGTCGGGGGAATCACCGGCGACCCGGTCGGCAACGCAGCGACCGGGCACAAGGACGTCGTCTCGGCGCCGATCGACGCGGACGGCATGCTCGGCGAGTGGGAGGACGCGGGCGCGCTCCCCGCGGAGCTCTCCGTCAGCTCCGCCCTCCTCCGCGACGACGCGGTGTACGTCGTCGGCGGCCTCGAGGACGTCGCGTTCACGACGACGGTGCGGCGGGCGACGTTCACCGAGGACGGGAAGCTGACGCCGTTCGTCACCTCGAACGCGAAGCTGCCCGAAGCGCGCGGGCACGTGCACCAGCTCCCGCAGTGGGGTACGTTCTTCTACTCGGTGGGCGGCAAGAACGATCTCGACGAATCCCTCGGCACGGTCGACATCGGCTCGTTCCGATGACGACGCGGACGTGCTTCGTAGCGGGCGCCGTCGTGGCGCTCGTCCTCCTCGCCTGTCGCGGCGAGCAGGAGCTCCGCGACGACTGCCCGAGCGCGGGAGCGGCTTGCCCGGCCTGCCGAGAGGACGCCGACTGCGTCATCGTCTCGAACACGTGTCACGAGGTCGCGACGTGCACGTCGAAGACGCGCAACCCGCCCTTCGCCGTGGACCAGATCGGCTGCAACTGGGAGTACGACCGGCCTCCGGCCGAGCGGTGCGGGTGCGTCGCGGGCGTCTGCCGCTCGAAGTGAGTCTGCCGGCGCACGGGCACGTTCACGTTCACGGGCAGATCGAGCCGCGACCTGCTCGCGACGAGCGGGAACGTAGGCCCCCCGAGCCGCGACGAAGGGGACGGGGTGGAGGCTCGGCGACCGAGCACACAGGCGCGGGCCGAGCATCGCAGGTGAGAACGAGGTCGCGAGGGTCCGACCTACTCGGGGGCCCCGAACCATGTTCCCAAGGCGAACCACGTTCACATCGCTCGGCACGACCCTGCAGGTCGAATCGGTTGGTTCGGGGGGAGGACCCGCCGAAACGACGCCGGCAGGTCGGAAGACCGCGCCCCTGCGGAGGGAGCCGAGCCTCCACCCCGGTCCCGTCCCCGCGAGCCCCTCTGCCGGAGTGTGAGCGTCGGTTCGAAAATAGCTCTAGTGGCCCGCGTCGAGGGCGGCGCCCTTCGGCGGACGGCCGAGGAGGACGACGAGCGGCGTCGTCACGATGATGAGGAGCGCCGTCACCCAGAAGCAGTCGTTGAACGAGAGCACGGCGGCGTGCATGTTCACGCTGCCGTCGAGCACCGCGAGCGCGCGCTGCTTCGCGGTCGCGAAGTCGGCGCCCTTGGCCATGAAGCCACCCATGAGCGCCTGGAGGCGCTGCTGCACCGCCGGATCCGTCGTCGGCAGGTGCGCGACGAGCGTCGACCGGTGGAACGCATTCCGGCTGCTGAGGAGCGTCGTGAGGAGCGCGACGCCCATCGAGCCGCCGAGCTGACGAGTGAGGCTGAAAAAGCCGGTCGCGGCGGCGACGTCCTGCTTCGGGATCGGCCCGAGCGCCGACATCGTCAGCGGCATGAACATGAAGACGGTGCCGAAGGCGCGGACGAGGAGCGGCCAGAAGAGGTCGTCCTTGCCCGTCTGCGGTGACAGCGTCCCGAGCCAGAACACCGAGATCGCGAGCACGGTCGCGCCGATCGCGAGCAGCACGCGCGGGTCGTAGGTGCGCGTGGCCTTCGCCGCGATCGGCATCGTGAACGCGGAGGCGAGCGCGCCGGGCAGGAGGAGGAGGCCGGTCTGCTGGGCGGTGAAGTGGAGGATCGACTGCGCGAAGATCGGGATCGCGAAGAGCGCGCCGTAGAGGGCCATGCCGACGACGACGGAGAGGATGCTCCCTGCCCAGAGCGACCGGTAGCGGAGGACGCGCAGGTCGACGACGGGGTGCTTCGAGCGGAGGACGCGGACGACGAACGAGACGATGCCGATCACGGAGAGCGCCGCCATCACGCGGATGAACGTCGAGTCGAACCACTCCTCGCTCGTGCCTTCCTCGAGGAAGGTCTGGAGCGATCCGATCCCGATCGCGAGCAGCGCGATCGCGAGCCAGTCGACGGGCTCCGAACGCGAGATCTTCTCGTCCTTCGGGAGCGCGGACAGCGACAAGAAGACGGCCGCGATCCCCACCGGCAGGTTGATGAAGAAGATCCATCGCCAGCCGATGTTCGTGACGATGTAGCCGCCGAGGGTCGGCCCGATGACCGGGCCCGCGATGACGATCGCGCCGAAGAAGCCCTGCGCCTGGGCCTGTTCCTCGCGTGGGAACGTCTGGAAGAGGATCGCCTGTGCCTTCGCGAGGAGGCCGCCGCCGAAGAGGCCTTGGAGCACGCGCGCGAGCGTGAGCATCCAGAGCGTCGTCGACATACCGCACAGGGCCGAGGCGACCGTGAAGCCGATCAGCGAGAAGACCCAGTAGCGCTTCTGCCCGAAGCGGTGGCCCAGCCACGCCGAGAGCGGAAGGATGATGACGTTCGCGATCGCGTAGCTCGAGACGACCCAGCTCATCTGCGTGAGCGTGGCGCCGAGCGACGCCTGCATGTCCGTCAGCGCGACGTTGACGATCGACGTGTCGATGATCTCGAGCAGCGCACCGACCGCGACCGCGACGGCGACCGCCCACTTGTTCACCGGGCGTGCGGCGGCGGCGGGCGGAACACCCGCGAGCGATGCAGCGGCGGCCATGATGGGATCACTTCCTCGTGTCGACGGTCACGTACGCGCTCATGCCCGGGCGGAGCACGACGTCCGAGGGCAGCGACTCGAAGCGCACGCGCACGGGCACGCGCTGGACGACCTTGGTGAAGTTGCCCGTCGCGTTGTCGGGCGGGAGGAGCGCGAAACGTGCGCCGGTCGCCGCGGAGAAGCTCTCGAGCTTTCCGTGGAGCTTCATCCCGGGGAACGCGTCGATCTCGACGTCCACCGGCTGGCCGTCCTTCATGTGACCGAGCTGGGTCTCCTTGAAGTTCGCCGTCACCCACAGCGGCTTCGCGGGGAGGAGCTGCACGAACGGCGAGCCGACCGAGACGGTCTGGCCGACCGCGATGTTCTTCTTCGAGACGACGCCGTCCTGCGGCGCGACGATGCGCGTGTACGAGAGCTCGAGCTTCGCCAGATCGCGCACCGCTTCGAGCTGCGCCACCTGGGCGTTCGCGGCGCGGGACTTCGCCTGCGCCTGCGCGATCACGACGTCGACCTGCTTCGCCTGCTCGGCACGCGCGGAGGCCTCGGCGACGTGCGCGCCGGCCTGGGCCGCCGCGCCTTCGAGGACGGCGAGGTGCGCGCGGGCCTGCGCGAGCGAAGCCTCCGCGGTGTCGTTCGCGGTGCGTGCCGACTCGAGCTGGGCGGCGCCGAGCGCGCCGGACTCGACGAGCTTCGAGGTGCGGTCGTAGTCGCTCTTCGCCTGCGCACGACCGGCCTCGGCCGCGGTGACGCGCGCGCGCGCTTCGGCGATCTGGTCGCGCGACGACGACGCCCCCGCGCTCGCGGCGGAGAGCGATGCGCTCGCGACGCGGTTGCCCGCCTTCGCGTTCGTCTCGGCGAGGCGCGCCTCGGCGTCCGCCGCCGACGCCGTCGCGCGGGCAGCCTCGAGGTTCGCTTCCGCTTGCTGGAGGCGCGCCTTCGCCGGCTCCGAGTCGAGCTCGACGAGGACGTCGCCGGCCTTGACGTTCTGGTTGTCCTCGAAGGCGACCTTCGTGACGACCCCGGCCACGCGCGGCGCGATCGCGACGAGCTCGGCATCGACCTGCGCATCGTCCGTCGACTCGAGACCACGCTGGGAGAGCCAGAACGCACCGCCGCCTAGCGCGGCGACCGCGAGCGCACCGAGGAGGTAGACGCGCTTGTTCGGACGCGCCTTCGCGGGCGTCACCGTCTCGGTGGGCTCACCTTCACGCGTCACGGGACGGGCGACGACGGCGGGGGAATCGGCAGCGGCAGTCACGAATGAGCTCCTTACGGCAACGACGAATTGCCTTTATGTTGCGGCGGCACCCTTGAAAAGGCAACCGACTGTTGCCATTTGTTGATGACCGAGATGACGAGCTCGTTGCACCCTTCGCGCGAGGCCCAAGGCCCCGCTCGCCGCACCGTCGGCGCCCGCACGGGCGGCAGGAGCGAGCGCGTGGTCAAGGCCGTGCTCGCGGCGACCGTCGCCGAGCTCGCTCGCTCTGGTTACGCGGGGTTCCGCACCGACGAGGTCGCCGCGCAGGCTCGGGTCAACAAGACCACCGTGTACCGTCGGTGGCCGACGAAGGAGGAGCTCGTCGCGGCAGCCCTCCGCGCCACGTCGGGGCAGGACGAGCCGCTGCCCGACACCGGCGCGCTCCGCTCCGACCTCGTCCAACTCCTCCGCCGTACGCTCGCTTTCATGCGCCGCGCGGAAGGGCGCGCCTTGACCCGCATGTTCACCCTCGAGGTCGCCGATCCCGAGGTCGAGCGCCTGACGCGCAAGCTCCGCGACGAGATCATGGCGCGGCGCACCGAGGTCCTGGTCCGCGCGCAGGCGCGCGGCGAGATCCCGGACGACATCGACACCCGCCTCGTGCTCGAGGCGATCTTCGCGCCCGTGATGGCGCGTGTGATGAAGATGCACGAGCACGTCGACGAGGCCACGATCGAGCGCCTCGTCGACCTCGTCGTGCGCGGTCTCGAGCACGGCGGAGGTCGTCTCCGGCGCTGAGGCGCGCCGCATGCATCCGCGATGGTTCGCGCGGCTCGAGCCGCGCGGGGGAGGCCATCATGAAAGCTGCTCGGCTCCACGAGTACGGCAGGCCGCTCGTCGTCGAGGACGTCCCGAAGCCCGAGGTCGCGCCGGGTCAGGTCCTCGTCCGCGTCGAGGCGGCAGGGTTCTGCCATAGTGACCTCCACGTCATCGACGGCGAGATCCGGATCCTGCCGCGCCTGCCGCTCACGCTCGGCCACGAGAACGCAGGCACGGTCGCCGCCGTCGGTCGAGGCGTGACGTCGGTGAAGGAAGGCGATCGCGTAGCCGTGTTCGGTGGCTGGGGATGCGGTCACTGTCGTGCCTGCGTCACCGGCGAGGAGCAGCTCTGCGTGAAGGACCCGACCTGGGTGGGCCTGTCGAAGTGGGACGGCGGCTACGCCGAGTACCTGCTCGTCCCGCGCGAGCACTACCTCGTGCCGCTCCGGAAGCTCGAGCCTCGCATTGCGGCGCCCCTCACCGACGCGGCGCTGACGCCGTACCGCGCGGTGGAGAAGGCGCTCCCGTTCCTCACGCCCGAGAGCAAGGCGCTCGTCATCGGCGCCGGGGGCCTCGGGCAGTACGGGATCAAGCTGCTCCGCGTGCTCTCCGGATGCGATGTCGTCGTGGTCGACACGTCGGAGGCAAAGCTCCGGACGGCGCGCGACCTCGGCGCTTCGCACACCTTCCTCGCGAGAGAGCCCGAGCTCGCCGCGCAGATCGTCGCGCTCACGAACGGCGAGGGCGTTTGTGCGTCGTTCGACTTCGTCGGCGCGCAGGCGACGCTCGATCTCGCCGTGTCCGTGACACGCGCGCTCGGGAAGGTGACGCAGCTCGGGCTCGCCGGCGGCTCGGCGCGCCTCCGGCCGCTCGACAACGCCCGGTTCGAGGTGACGTACGAGGCGACGCTCTGGGGCAACGTGCAGGAGCTCCGCGAAGTGATCGCGCTCGCCGAGAGCGAGAGGCTCACCTCGATCGACGTCACCACCTTCCCGCTCGAGCGGATCGGTGACGTCTACGAGCAGCTGAAGCAGGGTGAAGCGCGCGGGCGCCTGGTCGTGACGCCGTGATCAGAAGAGACCGCCGAGCGTGATCTGTCCCCCGCCCTCGGGAAGCGACACCGCGCCGAGGTGCACGGGACGCGTCACCTTCGTCCGGTGGATGTGCGGGACGATCACGCCGACCGTCCCGCCCGCCATCGCCCCGGCGAGGACGTCGGTCGGGAAGTGCGCGCCCGATTCGACGCGCTCGTGCGCGACGAACGTCGTCAGCGCGACCCCTGCAAGGAGCGTGATCCACGGACGGAGCGCCTTCACCGAGCCCGTCCGCGCGAAAGCGAGATAGGTCGCCGTCGCGGACACGCAGGCGACCATCGAGGAGTGGCCGGAGAAGAACGAGAGCGCGCTGTCGGTCGACGTGATGTCGGGCGCGTTCGGCCCGTACTGGTCGCGGAGCTTCTGCTGCTGCGCGTACGCGGTCGGGCGCGGCCTCCGGACCGAGATCTTGGCGAGGTTCGTCGCGGCCATCGTGATCGTCAGCGACTCGGCGTAGAGGAACGCGTCGTTGATGCCCGCGTGGTAATCCTCACGGAAGCCGGACAGGATCGGATCGAGGACCGCGAAGCCGAGCGCGGCATAGAGGCCGATGTTCGATCGCGTCGAGGCAGCCGTGTCGAAGTTCTCCTTGATCACTGCGCGGTCGATCGAGAGGAGGCGGCTCGAGTCGACCGGCTGCTGCGGCTTCAGCTCGCCCGTCCCGATCACCATCTCGGTGAGGAGGGCGAAGCTACCGGAGAGGGCGATGATCGCTCCGTCGGCGAGCGGGTCGACCTCGAACGGGCGCTTGTGGATCGGTGTGGGCCCCGGTGCCGTCTTCGGCGTCGCAGCGGGCGACATCTCCTCGCTCGGGGGAGCGTCCTCCGGCGGGGGAGCGGGCGGTGCGTCGGGCGGCGCCGGCGCGGCGGACGCAGGCGGCGCGGGCGTGGCGGAGGGCGCCGTCGCCGGAGCGTCCGGGCTCGCCGGATCGGACGGCTGGGCGCTCGCGCAGACGGGCCAGGACAGCACGAGGAGCAGGGATGCGAGCGCGACGGAGCGCGGGGCCATGGCAGCGCCCTAGCAAACTCGAGGCCTCCGGACCATGGCGTCGTGGTGCCGCGAAGGCGACGCACCACGCCTCAGCGGTTGAACCAGAAGTGCCAGCCGCCGCGATCGAGGTGGAAATGATCGTGGTGGGCGCGATTGAAGTCGGGGCCGACCGTGTAGGTCAGATCTGCCTCGTGCGCGCGGAGGCGCAGGTAGACCGCGCGGAGAAACCGGCGTCGCTCGTCCTGGGCAGGCGTCGAACGCGCCGCGTCTGCGTAGTCGCGGGCGATGATCGCGGGGGTGCCCTTCGCGGGATGGAACGCAGAGATGTCGACGGCGCTGCCGAAGGCGTGGGCGCTCAGCGAGCTCCCCTTCCGCGAATTGCGCGGCCGGCATGCGAAGCCACCGAGGTTGCCGATTCGGACGACGCGCGCACGGAGATGGGTCTCGGCCTCCTCCTGCACGATTTTCTCGAACCCCGCGAGCGAGCGGGCGAGCGTGCAGTCGACCGTGATCGGCGGCTCGTAGCGGATGCCGGTCGGCCCCTTCACCACGACGACGCCGTGCGGGATCCCACAGCCCGATGTGTCCGGCTGCGGCTTGTCCGGGTAGGCCTGGAACACGTAGCCGTCTGCCTTCAGCGCGTCGCGGCACGCGGCGCCGTCCTCGCGCGCGGCAAGCGACCACGCGTCGAGCAGCTCCTCGGGCGCCGGCTCGGCGGCTTCGGGCGCAGGGGCGCGCTCCGGCGCCGGATCGGTCGCCGGCAGGGCGCTCGGCGCGATCGCGACAGCGGGCGCGGCCCCGGCAGACGGCGCGCCCCGCTCCGCGCCGAAGATCGAGGCGGCCGGAAGCGTGCATCCTACATACGACAGGGCCAAGAGGCCGAGCAGCCGACAGCGCAAGCTGACAGGAATGAATGCCCGTCGGGCGGAGTCGGCGCAAGCGGAGCGTGCGGTCGAGCTAGCGAACGCCTCCGCGAACGCGAACGCGACGAAAGGCTGCGGAATCAAGATGGCTGCGGCCGGGCCCGTGTGGACCCGGCCGCAGCCTCTCGTTTCACGCGCGACTCACCTTCACCAGCGTCGCGATCACCTTCCCGAACGCGTCGCTGGTCGCAGGTGGCAGAGGCGCGATGTACCCCCACGCCTCTGCCGTGCGTATGGCCATGAGTGCCTCCTGGGCCGACCCGAGGGCGATGGAGTAGTGACTCGGCCGCCGAGCCCTCGCGATCCGCTCCCCTCCCCCACGTTCAGGGCGACGCTCGACAGCGCGCGCCGGAGCTCCTCGTGCGAGGTCCGCGTCGCGCCGCCCGATCGCCTCCGCGGCCGGCCGCATCTCCCGTATCAATTCCACGATCGTGTCTGCAATTCGAAGCATGTTCGCTCTCCTTCTTCTTCTTCCGAGCCGCGCTCGGACCGTGTCCGAACCGCGCTCGGACCGCGTCCGAACCGCGCTCGGACCGCGTCCGAACCGCGCTCGGACCGCGTCCGAACCGC
>JBDHVE010000166.1:0-20956 GCA_039809485.1 Polyangiaceae bacterium
GTGCTCGACGCGTGGGTGCCGCTCGGGCGAGGTCGCGCTTTCCACCACGCGGCGGCGTCCTCCTCGCGCCAGCGGGGGACGTCGAGGTCGAGCAGCGCTCTGCGGAACGTACGCGCGTCCTCCGGACGACCCGCCGGCGACTTCGCGAGCCCGCGGAGGAGCAGATCCTCGAGCGCTTCTGGAAGCGGATGCGCGACCCGCTTCGACGGGCGCTCCGGCTGCTCGTGGAGCTGCGCAGCGCAGACCTCGACCAGCGTCGGGCGCTCGAAGACGTGCGTGCCGGTCAGCATGTAGTAGCCGAGCGCGGCGACTGCATAGAGATCGCTCCGCGGGCCCACGTCGGCCGGCGTCGTGATCGCTTCCGGCGACATGTACATGGGCGTGCCGGTGAGCTCGTTCCGCCCTGTCAGCGCGAGCGAGGTGTTGCCCGGCTCGATCTGCTTCACGAGGCCGAAGTCGAGGACCTTCACGAGGTCGTACGCGCCGTCGCGCCCCGTGATCATGACGTTCGCCGGCTTGATGTCGCGATGGACCAGGCCCGAGGCATGGGCTTCCTCGAGCGAGCCGCAGACCTGCGCGAGCAGGTGCACGACGCGCCCGGGCGGCAGCGCGCCCTGCTCCTCGACGAGCTCGCCCACGGTCAAGCCGTCGAGATACTCCATCGCGTAGTAGAAGATGCCTTCCGGCGTGCGGCCGTAGTCGTAGATCGCGACGGTGTTCGGATGCGCGAGGCGCGCGGTCTGGACGACCTCGCGCTCGAACCGCTTCAGCGTGTCCTCGTCGATTCGCTCCGGCCGGAGCAGCTTCAGCGCCGTCTCGCGCATCAGCATGGCATGCGTCGCGCGGTAGACGACGCCCATGCCTCCTTCGCCGAGCTTGTCGCCGAGGATGTACTGACCGAGCTTCTGCGCGCGGTGGACTTCGTGGCGGAGGTCGTAGATGATCCGTGACGCCACCGTGGCGGTGGTGATCAGCGCGAACAGCCACATCACGAGGCTGATCACCTGGTGCGTGAGCGGCCAGTACGCGAGCTGCGAGCGATGGTCGACCGGCCATGCCGGGTGGAGCGAGACGAAGAACACGAAGATCGCGAGCACGCTCGTGACCACGCCGAGCGTGAGCGTCCGCCGGGCCGTGCTCGGCACGAGGACCGCGCGGAGGACCGCGATCACGCCGGTCGTCAGCACGAGGTTGAAGACCGCGACGCTCCGCACCCGGAAGAGGCCGCTGTTCAGGGCGAAGAGGACGGCGAGGACGAGGATGCCGCCGGAGTCGAGCCACGCGAGCGCTCGGAAGCTGCGCTCTCGACGAGCGAGCACCCACGCGTGGATCCCCGCGAACGCCGTCGCGAGGAGGTGACACCAGCGAGACGGATCGTGGAGCTCGCGCATCACGGCGCCGTCGATCAGCCCGCGCACGAAGACGACGACGAAGGCGAACGTCGCGCTCAGGATGAAGCCGACCTTGTACATCAGCGCGAGGCGCTGCTGGTAGAAGCGGCGCTCCTCCTCGGAGCGCTCGGTCGGGGTCGTGTCGCGACGGGCGAACAGGCGCTCGGCGACCACGGTCCGGAGCCGCCGCGGCGATGACGGTACGGCCTTCTCGGGGCGAGCTGCATCCGTCATCGCGAAGGGCAAGATGTCATAGGGTTTCGCCTTTGGTCTAGGATGCCCGGCGATGGATCTGAATCGCGTGGCGGCGTTCGTCCGCGTCGTGCACGACGGCAGCTTCACCGGTGCGGCGAAGGCGATGGGCCTGCCGAAGTCCTCGGTGAGCCGCAGCGTCGCGCAGCTCGAGCAGGATCTCGGTGTTCGCCTGCTCCACCGGACCACACGGAAGATCGCGCTCACCGATGCGGGTGCTGCGTTCTACGAGCGCGTCGCGCGCGCGCTCGGGGACATCGACGAAGCGACCGCCGCAGCGAGCGACATGCAGGCCGCCCTCCGCGGGACGGTTCGCGTGACGGCGCCGGTCGACTTCGCGGCGGCGGTCCTCGCGCCGATCGTCGCCCGGTTCGTGCGAACGCATCCGACCATCCACGTGGACCTCGCGCTCTCGGGACGCGTGGTCGACCTCGTCTCCGAAGGCTTCGACCTCGCGGTTCGGGCGGGACCGCTCCGGGATTCTTCGCTCGTCGTGCGGCGCGTCGGCTCGCTCGAGTCCGCGCTCTACGCGACGCCTCGCTACCTCGAGCGCAAGGGCACGCCGAAGAAGGTGGAGGACCTCGCGAGCCACGAGGCCGTCCTGTTCCGCGCCCCTTCGGGCCGACAGGAGATGACGCTCGAGAGCCCGCGCGGCGAGAAGCGGAGCATCGTGATGACGGGCCCGATCTCGTGCGACGACCTGTCCTTCGCGAAGCGGGCGGTCACGTCGCACGGCGGGATCGGCCTCCTCCCGCGCTTCCTCTGCGCGAAGGAGGAGGCGAGCGAGCGCCTCGTCCGCGTCCTACCCGAATGGGCCCAGGTCGGGGCCGTGCTCCACGTCGTGTACCCGACGGCGCGGTTCGTCCCGCAGCGCGTCGTCGTCTTCCGCGAGCACCTGTTGAAGGAGCTCGGGAAGCTGACGACCGAGCACTTGCTCCGCGCGGCCTCCGGACGCGAGAACGTCTAGCGGAGCGCGCGCTCGTCGGTCGCGCCGGACTGACCGAGGAAGAACGTCCACGACGCCTCCGCGGCGCGGTTCCAGACCCAGTGCCCGAGGCCGCCGACCTCGCAGAACGCGACGGCCTTGCCGGCGGGGCACTTCCGGTACGCGGTGCACTCGTCGTAGCCGGTCGGTTCGATCTGGGTCGTCTCGCAGCCGTTCACGTAGGCCCAGTAGGCGGCGCTGAACTTGCCGCTGTCGAGCGTGACCCCGAAGTCGAGCGTGCCGTGGAGCGCGATCGTCGCCGTCGGCGCCTGACCCGGGCACTTCGGATAGCCGTTCGGGAACGACTCGGCCTGGTGATACGGCGCGCCGCCCGCGCTCGACGAGATCGCGCGGAAGAAGCCGCTCTTCTGGCACGCCATCACGTTCGCGAAGAACCCTCCGCGCGAGTAGCCCGCCGCGTAGACGCGCGACCGATCGATCGTGAACCGCACCGCGAGCGCATCGACGAGCGACGTGAGGAACGCGACGTCGCGGTTGTCCGTCGTCGTCTCGAGATCCCAGCCTGCCGGCGCATCGGGGTAGGCGAGCACGGCTCGGTCGCCCGAGGCCTCCTCGAACGGGAATCCTCGGTGGAACGACTCGCTCGAGCCGCCGTCGCCGTGGAGGACGAGGACGACCGGGTACGCGCGACCGGGCTCCGGCGAGGAAGGCGCGACGAGCACGTACGTGCGCGGCTTGCCCGCGACGTCGACGGCTTCGTGGCTCACGCGGAGCGCAGCGACCTCTGCCTTCGGGTACGTCCGTCGCGGGAGCACCGGGCTCTCGCTCTCCGCGAGCGCGACGAGCTTCGGCGGCGGCGTGCCCTTGCCGAAGAGCCGCCGGACGCGCGGGAGCGCGACCCACGCGAGCGCGAGCACGACCGCGACGACGAGGCCACGGAGGAGGAGGCCTTCGCGGCGCGCCTTCTTCGCGTCGCCGTCAGACACCGCGAACCCAGGCGAACGCGGCGACCGCGAGGACGACGAGGCGCCCTGCCTCCGCGACCTTCGCCCATCGCCGGCCCTCGAAGAGCGCGCCGATCGCGAACACGCTGCCGAGGACGGCCGCGCCGGCGAGGATGACGGTCGCCTTCGGCAGCGCGCGATGCCACATCATGAGCGCGAACGTCACCGCGACGACGACGACGTACTGGACGAGGACGTAGACGGCGGTGGCGCGCGGCACCTGGTGATCGTACTTCGAGCGCGTCGCGATCGGCTCGCCCGTGTACGGCGCCTCCGCGCCGGTCTCGGCGGGGGAGGCGACCCAGACGCGGAGCTTCTTCCGGAGCCCACGTGCGTCGCGCGTCAGCTTCGCGAGCTCGAACCAGTAGTGCACCTGGGCCCAGACGGGGTCGAAGCTGCGGAGCGGCTTCGTGAGCCCGTAGACCGGTGCTTCGTTCTCGTCCTCGTAGGTCCCGAACAAGCGATCCCACACGATCAGGATCGCGCCGTAGTTCTTGTCGAGGTACCGCGGGTTCACGGCGTGGTGGACGCGGTGGTGCGTCGGGAGGTTCAGCACCTTCGCGAGCGGACCGAACGTGCGTCCGACGAGCTGGGTGTGGATCCAGAACTGGTAGAGCGTGCTCAGCGCCGCGCAGGTCGCGTAGACGAGCGGCGGGATCCCGAGCAGCGCGAGAGGCAGGTAGAAGGGCAGGATCGTCCAACTGGTGAGCACGGCCTGCCGCAACGCGACGGCGAGGTTGTAGTCCTCGCTCTGGTGGTGGACGACGTGCGCGGCCCAGAGCACGTTCACCTCGTGGCTGAGGCGATGCCACCAGTAGAAGAGGAAGTCGACCCCGAGCAGCCCGAAGGCCCACGGCATCCACGGAGACGGCCACGCGATGCGCGCGCCGTGCTCGAAGACCCACGTGTAGATCCCGAGCTGGATCGAGACCCAGACGAGGAGGACGATCTGCGAGGTGATCCCGCAGCTCAGATCGGTGATCGCGTCGGTCAGCCGATAGACGCTGACGCGCTTGCGACGCGCGACGAGGAGCTCGATCCCGATGAGGACGAAGAAGAAGGGGACCGCGAGCGCGATCGGATCGGCCATCGTCCCCTCCGTCTCCTCAGAGCGCGTGCATGCGCGACCAGGGGAGCGGCCACGTCCGGAAGACGCGCGTGGCGCTCCGGCGCTCGAAGTCGGCGCGGACGGCCTCCGGAACGTCGGTCCAGGGCATGCGCTTCGTCGCGGTGCCCGTCCGGCCGTCTTCGTAGCGGACGCGGAGGAGGACCTCGGCGTCGTTCTCGTGCGCGTAGCGGACGAACTCGAGCTCGACGGCGCGGACGACGTCCTCGACTTTGGTGACGACGTCGGGATCGAAGTCGCCGCGGAGCGACTTCTGGAGCTTCCGCCGCTCCTCGGGCGTCGAGCTCCGCATGCCGAGGGCCCCTTCGGCGAGCTCGAGCTCGAGCGCTTCGGTAAGCCAGGCGTCGAGCGCCGGCGTCGAGTCCTTGGCGACCTCGAGGCTGCGCCGCTTCTTCGCACGGGCGACGAACAGGAGCACGAGCGCGACACCGAGCGCGAGCGCGAGAGCGACCATGCGGGGAGCATAGCAGCCCGCGGCGGCGGGCGTCGGCGTCAGGTCCGCCGCAGCACGACCGAGAAGTTGTTCGCCGGCATCGCGACGATGCCATCGGGCTCGAAGAGGACGAGCCCGTTCTTCTCGCCCTCGGCGAGGATCGCCTCGAGGTCGCGGACGCCCCACGAGGGATCGCGCGTGCGGAGGCTCGCGTCGAAGGCTTCGTTCGACGGCGCGGTATGGGCGCCGCCGCGACGATACGGACCGTAGAGGTAGAGGAGGCCGCCGGGCGGAAGGACGCGCGCGGCGCCGCGGAAGAGCGCTTCGGTCGCGGACCAGGGCGAGATGTGGATCATGTTGATGCACACGACGAGGTCTGCGACGTCGAGCGGCCACGACGCGGCGTGCACGTCGAGGTCGCGGGCGGGGAGCACCCGCGTCGCGCCGAGGTGCTCGCGCCACGCGTCGGTGCTCGCGCGCGACGTGGGGTCGGGATCGGTCGGCTGCCAGCTCGCGACGGGGAGGCGCTCGGCGAGGAACGTCGCGTGCTCGCCGGTCCCGCACGCGATCTCGAGGACGCGCGCGCCGCCTTCGCGCGGCGGGACGACACGCTCCAGCACGGCGAGGATGGGCTCGCGGTTCCGGAGCGTGGCGGGCGCAGAGCGGCGAGCGCTGTCCATCGCCGGATCCTACGTCAGCTCTTCTTCGCCTTGATGTTCAGCTTGATGAGGACGTCGTCGCGGATCAGATCGTCCTGCTTCCCCGGGTAGAGGAGGCCGAAGTCCTTGCGGTTGATCGCGAACTCCGAGTCGACCGACACCGTGTCGCCTTCGACCTTCACCGTCGCCGGGAACGAGACGCCCTTGGTCTGACCATGGAGCGTCAGGTTGCCCGTGATGGTGTGGGTCGCGCCGTTGGCGCCGCCCGTCTCCACCTTGGTCGAGACGAACGTCGCACGCGGGTAGGTGTCGACTTC
Organism: Polyangiaceae bacterium; assembly: GCA_039809485.1. GTDB lineage: Bacteria > Myxococcota_A > Polyangia > Polyangiales > Polyangiaceae > Labilithrix. The sequence continues at coordinate 6,129 of JBDHVE010000166.1, forward strand.
GAAGAAGTCCTTCGAGAGGAGGTGGCTCGTGAGCTTCTCGTTGTCCGCGTAGATCGACTTCGTGTCGATGTTCACTTCGACGGAGCCCTTCTCGGGCGCGCCCTCCGGCGCCTTCACGGTGCCGCTGAACGTCTTGAAGCCGCCGTCGTGCTTGCCGGTGACCTTCGACCCGACGAACCCGATCTTCGAATTCGACTGATCGAAGGCGTACGTCTTCGTGCCGGCGGTCTCGGTGATGCTGTTCGGGGTGACGGCGGACTGCGTCGTCGGGATCGCCTCGGTCGTGCTCGCCTTGGCCTTGCCCTTCGCGGGATCTTCGCAGCCGAGGGCGAGGAGGGTGACGAGCGCGACGCCGGAGAGGGAGAGGAGCTTCTTCATGATGCGGGTGCTCACTTCTGGAGGACGAGGGAGACGTCGAGCTCGATGTTGACGTCGTCGGCGACGAGCACGCCGCCGGCCTCGAGGGCGCTGTTCCAGGTCATCCCGAAAGCCGAGCGCTTGATCTTCGTGCGGGCAGACGCGCCGATGCGGGTGTTGCCCCACGGATCCTTGTGCGGCGCGGTCGGGCCCTCGATCGCGAGGACGACCTCGTTCGTGGTGCCGTGGATCGTCAGGTCACCGACGAGCTCGTAGCCCTTGTCGGCGAGGCGGAGCGACTTCGAGACGAAGTCGATCGTCGGGAACTTCTCCGCGTCGAAGAAGTCGGCGCTCTTCAGGTGCGCGTCGCGCTGCGCCTCGCGGGTGCTGATCGAGGCGACCTCGAGCGAAGCCTGGACCTTCGTGGCCTCCGGCTTCGCGGGGTCCCACTGCACGGTCCCGCTGACCTTCTGGAACTCGCCTCGGACGTTCGTGATCATCATGTGCCGGACGGTGAAGCTCGCGGTCGTGTGGGAGCCGTCGATGGCCCAGACGGAGGGAGTCGCGGTCGCGGTCGGCTGGCTGGTGGTGGCGGTCATGGTTCTTCGCTCCTTGGTTGCTTTCGTTGGATGCGAAGATGCCGCTCCCGTCGCGGTCTCGGTAGCCACCGAGGCCGCAAAGGACCGTTCTCACGGCGGCAACAATCGAGCGATCGCGCTGCGGAACACGGCCACCGGCTGCGCGCCGGACACGGCGAGCTCGCCGCCGAAGATGACGAACGGCACGCCACGGATGCCTTGCCGCGCCGCCTCTTCGGCCTCCGCGCGCGTGCGGGCGGCCTCGCCCGCGTCGGCGAGGAGACGGCGCGCTTCGTCGTCCGCGAAGCCGTGCGCCTTCGCGATCGCGACGAGCTCCTCGACGTTCGAGAGGTCCTTGCCCTCGAGGAAGTGGGCTCCGAAGAGTGCCGCCGCGAGCGCGTGCTGCGTCCCCTTGTCCTTCGCGTGGCGGATCAGGGTGTGCGAAGCGATCGTGTTCGGGTGACGCCGCACCTTCGTGAAGTCGAGCGGGATCCCGCTCTCCTTCGCCATCTGCTCGACGCGGCCGAACATCTGCTCCGGATCGCCGCCGAGCTTCTTCCGGAGGCTCTCGCGCAGATCGACGCCCTCGGGCGGCGTGCTCGGGTCGAGGAGGAAGGGGTGGAACGTGATCTCCGCATCGCGGACGCCTTCCTGCTCGAGCGCTTGCTCCACCCTTCGCATGCCGATGAAGCAGAACGGGCACACGACGTCCGAGACGATGTCGACGGTGAGCGGCATGGGAGCTTCCTCTGCGCTAGGCGTTCAGGAGTCGGCGGGCGGCTCGCCGGGAGACCACGGCGGCACGTCGCTCTCGTAACGACCCTCGGTCTCGAGCATCGCCACGATGCGCGGCTCGTCGAGGCCGAGGGCGACCGCGGCCTCACGGAAGGCTTCGCGCTCGTCCGCCGAGAGGCCGTCGGCATGCGCGACGCGGAGCGCGTTGCGAAGCGCGCGCGAGCGGGATCCGGGCGGGATGCGCGTCGCGAGGGCGGCGACGTAGTCGTCGGGCCCTTTCGTGTCGAGCGACGCCATCTCGGCGGCGAGGACGTCCGCGAGCACGAGCGGCGAGACGAGCTCGCCGAGCAGCGCGCCGAGGCGATCCGCGAGCGCGCCGACCTCCGCGTCGGAGAACTCGCCGTCGGCGGAGGCGAGGAGGAGGCAGAGGCCGATCTCGGCGCGCTTCTCGTCGGCCACGTCGGTGCGGGCGCGCTGCTTCGACTGCGACTCCGGAGGCATGCGTCGCGCATCCTGGCACCGGCCGGGGAGGGGAACAAGCTCTGCCCCCACGTGGCGCCCCTGCGGCCGCGCTGGTACCACATTGGTCGTGGTCGACTCGCCCGCGAGCCCGGAAGCGTCCGCCGGAGGCGAGCGTTCTCGTCGCGACGTGGACGTGCGCGTGCTCGACAGGCGGGACCGGAGCGGCGTCGCCCTTCTCGTGAGCGGCCTCTCGACCCTGTCGCTCCTCGCGATCCTCGTCGACGACTATTACGGCACAGGGGCCATTCCGCTCCGTCCCGACACGTTCGGGATGAACGTCGTCGCCGCGCTCTTCGCCGGCGCGGCGCTCGGGCCGCTCCTCCGCCGGAAGGCCGTCCCTACGCGTGCGCGGCTCCGGATCGAAGAAGACGGAATCCGCGTCGGAGGACGTCTCGTCACGCGCGAGGACGTCTCGACCGTCTCGCTCACGCGTGCCGCGCGCGGAGCGAGCATCGGCCTCGTCGATCGACGGGGGCGGTCGACGTTCCTCGAGGTCCAGAGCCTCGCCGACGCGACTTCGATCGTGCGCGCGCTCGGGGCCGAGCCGAAGGCGGCCGTCGTCCCCGTCCCCGCGCCGTGGACCAACGGGGCAGCGCTCCAGGTGATCCTCGCGGGCCTCGTCGCCACGCTCGCGGCGGCGTTCCTCGTCGGGAAGTCGACCGCGGGCTCGCGCGATGCGGGCACCTTCGGTGCCGCGGCCGTCGCGCTCGCGCCGGTCGCGTTCGCGCTCGCCTGGGTGCGCTCGCTCCGGCTCCGCGCGACGGCGCGGGAGTCCGCCGCTACGACGATCGAGGCGCGCGCGGGCGCGAGCGCATACGACGACCATGCGGCGCTCCACGCGACGGTCGCGACGGCGGACGAGACCGAGGCACCCGCGCCCGAGGCATCGACGATGCACGGCGTCCTCGCTCGCCACGACGAGCCGACGTCGGCGTGGCTCGCGCGGATCGACGCGCTCCCGCGCGAAGCGTCCGCCTACCGCGGCGCGGCGCTCGACAAGGAGGCGCTCCTCGCGCTCCTCGCCGACGCGGAAGCGCCGCCCGACGCGCGCGCCGGTGCCGCGCGCCTGCTCGCGACGCGGCACGCAGAGCCCGCCCCGTCGCTCGTCCGTGTGGTCGAGGACCCCGACGTGCGGTTGCGCGTGGAGGCCGCGGCGGAAGAGGACCCGGACGAAGCCGCCGAGCAGCTCGAACGGCTCGGACCGCTGTTCCGCGCACGTTAGGCTCGGTTCCGGGTATCCTGCGCCGCCATGAAGCGCGCGCTCCTCGCCCCCGCCCTGGTCCTCTCGCTCGTCGCCTGCGACGAGGAAGCGAAGAAAGCGGAGATGCTCGCCAAGACGCAAGGCGACGCGGCACCCGCGGCCGTCGCGATGGCGTCGGCGGCGCCGTCTGCGTCGGCGGCGCCCGCGGCGTCGACCGCGCCCGCGGCGAAGCCGAAGGAGTGCCCCACCGGGCCCGATCTCGTCCTCGACGATCCCGATCTCGAAGCCGAGCTCCGCAAGAAGCTGAACAAGCTCCCGAAGCAGGGCGAGAAGCCGGCGCCCATCCGCGTGAGCGAGCTCGCGTCGATCGGCTCGGTGAACCTCACGAGCAAGAAGTCGCTCGACGAGCTCGACCCGTGCGTGTTCCCGAAGCTGACCGGGCTCCGCCACCTCTATCTCGGGCCGGGCAAGCTCCGTGACCTCAAGCCGATCGCGAATCTCGTGCAGCTCGAGACGCTCCGCGCCTCCGTCAACGAGGTCGACGATCTCACGCCGCTCGAGAAGCTCGTGAAGCTCGATCGCGTCGACCTCGGACGCACGCACGTCCGCGACATCGCCCCGCTCGCGAACCTCGTGAACCTCACCGAGCTGGAGCTCGACGGCAACGAGATCACCGATGTCTCGCCGCTCGCGAAGCTGAAGAAGCTCGAGAAGCTGAGCATCAAGAAGACGAACGTGACGGACGTGAGCCCGCTCAAGGACCTCGCGAAGCTGAAGTTCCTCTACATCGAGGGCTCGGGTGTCACGAACGTCGAGCCGCTCTCGCCGCTCGTCGCGCGCGGCCTGAAGGTCGTCACGAAGTGAGTCGCGCGGGCTAGGGTCCTCCTTCGATGCGCACGATCGTCGTCGGAGCCGGCTCGGCGGGAGCGGTCATAGCGTCGCGCCTGACGGAAGACGCCGCGCACGAGGTCCTCCTCGTCGAGGCCGGACCCGACTACCCGCAGGCCGGGGAGGCGCCCGAGACGTTGCCGGAGGACCTGCGGAGCGGTCTCCAGAACGCGCTCCACAGCCACGACTGGGGCTACGTCTACCGCGCGACCGACCATCGCCTCTGGAGCGCGCTCCCGATGGGGTTTCCGCGCGGGCGCGTCGTCGGCGGCTCGTCGGCGGTGAACACGTGCATCGCGCTCCGCGGACAGCCCGCCGACTACGACGAGTGGGCCGCGCGCGGTCTCCCCGAGTGGTCGTGGGAGGCGTGCCTGCCCGCGTTCAAGCGGCTCGAGACCGACCTCGACTTCGACGACGAGTGGCACGGGCGACAAGGACCGATCCCGATCCGCCGTCACACGCCGGAGGAGCTCGTGCCTTGGCAGGCGACGTTCCTCGAGGCGTGCGCCGAGCTCGGTTACGCGACGTGCTCCGACACGAACAACCCGATGACGACCGGCGCGGGTCCCCACGCGATGAACAAAGTGAACGGGCAGCGGATGAGCGCGGCGCGGACCTATCTCTCCGCGCGCGTCCGCGCGCGTCCCAACCTTCGGCTGTCGCCGAGCACCAGCGTGCGTCGCGTCCTCGTGAAGAACGGGCGCGCGCAGGGCGTCGAGGTGGAGCGGCACGGGCGCGTCTTCGAGCTGTTCGCCGACCGCGTCGTGCTCTCGGCGGGTGCGATCGCGACGCCGGGCATCCTGCTCCGCTCCGGGATCGGACCTTCGCGCGAGGTCGCGCGGCTCGGCGTCGAGCTCGTCGCGGACGTCCCCGGCGTCGGAGCGCGCTTGCTCGACCACCCGGGCGTCGCCGTGTTCTTCCGGCCGATCGCGGAGGGCTTCTCGCGGATCGATCATCCGCTCGTGCAGACCGTGTGTCGCTACACGTCGGAGGGCAGCACGGTCCCGAACGACATCCAGCTCCAGCCCGGCTCCTTCGTGCCGCTCCCGCGGATGCCGCTCGCGGGCGTCACGATCGCCGCGTGTGTCGGCAAGCCCCGCGCGGCCGGGCAGCTCGTCCATCGCTCCGCGCGCCTCGACGATCGCCCCGTGATCGCCACCGCGCTCCTCTCCGACGAGGCGGATCGCACCGTCGCGCGCGCTGCGCTCCGGCGGATCGGTGAGCTCGCGCGCACGAAGGCGGTCACCCGCGTCGCGCGTCCGGTCTACCCGTCGCGACGTCCGTGGGACGACGAGGGCGCGTTCCGCGGTCCGCTCGAGCGCATCACCGGCTCCGGGTACCACCCGTGCGGGACGGTCCCGATGGGGCCGGACTCCGATCCGCTCGCCGCGACGGACGGCCGTGGACGCGTGCGCGGCGTCCACGGTCTCGTCGTCGCAGATGCGAGCTTGATGCCGACGATCCCGAGCTCGAACACGAACCTGCCGTCCCTCATGATCGGCGAGCGGTTCGGGGTCTGGCTCGCGGAGCGCTGATCAGGGCAAGAGCTTCGAGAAGAACGCCCACCGGGACGACTTGCCCGACTTCATCGCGAGCACGGTCGTGACGGCGAGGACCGCCGCGTTGAACACGAGGTTCGCGGTGCCCGCGATGTTCGTGATGCGCTGGAGGTTCGCCACGCGCGCAGGCGTCTCCGGCGCCGGCTTCGAGCCCGTCTGGATCGGCTGCCCCGCGCCGCGCTGCTCCTTGTCGAGCATCGCACCCGCGACGAGCGCCACCGCGCCACCGACGACCGCGCCGCCGACGAGGACGTCCTTCAGGAGGACCAGGTTCCGCGACGCACCGCCGACCTCTCGCCCGGAGAGGAACGCGCGCCCGGCGAGCCACGTCCCCGCCATCGCGCCGAGCGAGAGCGCGTTGACGAGCTTGTAGCGAGACCACGCCTCGTGGGCGACCTTGCCCCGCTCGCGCTTCTCGCCGATCGCGCCGAGCGCCGGGTGGAAGGCCATCTGTCCGAACAAGTTGCCGCCGAAACCAGCCGCGAGACCGAGATCGTGGAGCACCCAAGCCGTCGTCGAGAGCGTCGCCATCGTTGTTCCTCCTTCGTTCCTCGGGCCGCGACACCACGATGGTGCCGCGCCGGACCGAAGGGCTCTGCAACGCGAGTACCGGCGACGAAGCTCTAGGAGCGCCGAGCTCGAGCGTTTCAGTAGATCGCGACGGTCTCGCCGGACGCGAGCTTGCACAAGCCGCTCTGCGGGTCACCGCCGGTGCGCACGACGTCGCTCGAAGCGGGCTCGGCGTACGTGCCGCTCATCTCGATGTCGATCATGCGGAGCATGGCGCGATCGAGCTTCGTGACGAAGTAGCACGGGAGGTGGGGCTCCTGGTGCGCGTTGCCGACGCCGGAGTCGTCGGTGAGGAAGATGTAGCGGCCGCCGGTGAGCTGCGCGGCGCTCCGCATCGCGTGCTCCGCGAGGTCGTCCACGCCGCTCGACGCGACCGGGTAGATGTGGATGCCCTTGTCGCGCGCGGCGCGGATCGCCGTCGCCATGCGACCTTCGTTGCCGACGTGGTGAGGCGCGTCGGCGACCCAGAAGAGGAGCTTCGCCGTGTCCGGCGAGGAGCGCCACGAGAGCTTGTGCGCGACCTCGAGCGCGCGGTCCGGAGCTTCGGGCATGTCGCCGCCGCCGCCGGCCGAGGCGGTCGCCAGCTTCGTCCGGAACTCGGTCGGCGAGTCGCGGAAGTCGAACCACCGGACGATGTAGTCGTCCGTCGTGTCCTTGTAGAGGACGAGCGACCAGTGCTGCTCCGACCCCGGGAAGCGGGCGCCGATCGTCGCGGCGAGCGCGTCGAACTCCTTCTGGAGGTAACCGATCTCGTCGCCCATGCTGCCCGTCGTGTCGATGACGAGCGACACGTCGAGCTTCGCGTGCGGCGCGATCACGGCCTGCGCGCGCGCGGCGGTCATCTCGGCGTCGGTGAAGGGCAGGAGGCCGGAGAGGTTCGTCGTCGACCGATACGTGCGGAAGAAGTCGAAGTTCTTGTTGTCGTCCCACGTGCCCGCGGTGAGGACGCCGGCGGCGACGGAGCCGTTGCCCCCGGTCGTCGACGAGGAGCCGCTCGACGGTGCGCCCGCGGCCTCGTCTGCCGCGCCGAACGCCGCGGTGGGGGTGCCGTCGCCCTCGTCACGAGAGCCCGGCACCTCGCCGTCGCCGACGATGCGATCGCTTGCTTCGAGCTTGGCGAGGGGGTCGTCGGCCGCGCACGCGGCGAGGAGGGCGAGGACCGGGGCGAGCACCTTCGAGAGCTTCATGCTCTCGAGCTGGAGCAGGGGATGTGCCGGGACGCGTCGGTCGCGAGGCCGCGAGACCGTGAAACGCGTGTGCCGCCGTGTGCCACGCGCGCCGAGCGCGACGCGAGCGTCCGTCAGGCGGCGCGCGCGCGGCCGAACAGCTCCTCGACCGCGGCGTGGCGGAAGTCGAAGATCGCCGTGAGCTGACGCTTCACGAACGCGACGTGCGCGATCGATCCGAGCGGCCCGAGGGGGAGATCGTAGTCGACGACGTCGCGCATGCGGACGCCGCCCGGCACCTCCTCGAACTCGTGGAGGTGACGCCAGAGCGCGTACGGTCCTTCGAGCTGGCGATCGACGAAGCGCTTGCCCGGCTCCCAGACGTCGATCCGCGTCTTCCAGCGCATCGGAACCCCCATCAGGCGGATCCGGTAGTCGATGAGCGCGCCCTCTGCCATCACGATCGGGAGCGGCGTGAGGATGCTGAAGCCGAGCCACGGAGGCGTCAGGCGCTCCAGGTTCTCCGCCTTCGCGAAGAAGTCGAAGACGTCGGCCATGTCGCTCGGGATCAGCTGCTCGCGCTCGAGACGGTGCGCCATGCCCGGTCCGATGCCGGTCCAAACCCGAGGGTTGTCGCGGGGCAGGAGGTCGCGCACGATGTGCGTCGCGGGTGCCGTGAGGGGCCGCGCATTTTCTTTGTCACCAGGCGCGCGGCCCCTGCGTTGGCCCTCCGAACCACGGAGAGCCCATGAACACCACCCACTCGCTCCTGTCCTTCCTGTCCCGTTCCCCCGCTGCCGCCCCCGAAGGCTCCTCGCACCCGTACCGCATGGCCGAGCCCCCCGACGAGGAAGCACATCGCGGCGCCGAGGTCGTCGACGCCGAGGGACGCCAGCTCCCGCTCGTGTCCGCGCGCCTCCAGGCGAAGGCCGGGGGCGGGCTCGCCCGCTTGGTCCTCGAGCAGACGTTCGAGAACCCGTACGAGGAGACGCTCCGGATCACCTATCGGATGCCGCTCCCGGCCGACGGCGCGGTGAGCGGGTACGAGTTCGTGCTGGGCGCGCGCACAATCAAGGGCGTCGTCGATCGGAAGGAGACGGCGCGCGAGCGGTTCGAGACGGCGCTGCTCGAGGGCCGGACGGCGGCGCTCCTCGATCAGGAGCGCGCCGACATCTTCACGCAGCAGATCGGCAACGTCCCGGCGAAGGCGACGATCGTGGCCCGGATCACGATCGATCTGCGCCTCGCATGGCTCGGCGACGCCGGCGAGTGGGAGCTCCGGATGCCGACCGTGATCGGCCCGCGCTACCTCGGCGCGGGGACGACCGAAGCGGAGGCGCGCGCGGTCGCGGTCACGGTGGCGCCCTCGGGCACGGCGGCGCGGTTCCATCTCGAGCTGAGCGTCGCGGACGCGATCGAGGGGGACGGACGCCCGACGTCGCCGACGCACGCGATCACGACGACGGACGACGGGCTGACGGTGCTGCGTGATGTCGGCGGGGCGCGGCTCGATCGCGACGTCGTCGTCCGCTGGCGCGTCGCGCGGCCGGAGGTGGGCGCATCGGTCGTCGTCGCGCGACCTGCCGAAGGCGCGCACGCGCGGAGTGCGTACGGACTCCTCACGATCGTCCCGCCCGAAGCGCGCGCGGCGCATCCGGTGCCGCGCGACCTCATCGTGCTGCTCGACACGAGCGGCTCGATGAGCGGGCCCCCGCTCGAGCAGGCGAAGCGCGTCGTCGCGCAGATCGTCGCCGCGCTCGGGCCGGAGGACACCGTCGAGCTCATCGAGTTCTCGGACTCCCCGCGCCGCTTCGCCGCCGGACCGATGACGGCGACGGAGGACGCGAAGAAGAAGGCGCTCGCGTGGCTCCGCGTCCTCCGCGCGAGCGGGGCGACCGAGATGGAGTCGGCCGTGATGAGCGCGCTCTCGGCGCTCCGTGCCGGAGCGCAGCGGCAGGTCGTGCTCGTGACCGACGGTTACATCGGCGGCGAGGCGCGGATCGTCACGCGCCTCCACGAGAGCTTGCCCGCTTCGTGCCGGATGCACGTCGTCGGGGTCGGGGCGGCAGTGAACCGGACGCTCGCGACGTCGATCGCGCGCGCCGGGCGCGGCGTCGAAGTGCTCGTCGGGCTCGACGAGGACGCCGAGCGCGCGGCGAAGCGGCTCGTCGACCGGACGCGCCTGCCGGTGCTCACCGACCTCGTGATCGAGGGCGACGCGCTCGTCGAGCACGCGCCGGAGCACGTGCCGGACGTCTTCGCCGGCGCACCCGTGCTCGCGGCGCTGAAGCTCCGACCGGAGGGTGGCTCGCTGACCGTACGCGGGAACCTCGCGAAGGGGACGTGGCAGAAGACGCTCCACGTGCCGCGCACGAGCCACGGCGACGGCGACGGATCGCTTGCGGCGCTCTACGCGCGCGAGGCGGTCGCCGACCTCGAGACACGCTGGACGATCGGGCGCGAGACGCAAGAGATCGACCGGCAGATCGAGAGCCTCGGCCTCGTCTTCCAGATCGCGACGCGGAAGACGTCGTGGGTCGCGATCGACGAGACCCGCAGCGTCGATCCGACGCGGCGCGGGCGCGAGGAGGTCGTGCCGCAGGAGCTGCCGTACGGGACGAGCGCGGCGTCGTTCGGCCTCGCCGGCAGCGTCGGGATGGTCGACGAAGAGGAAGCCGCCTTCTCGGTGACCCGCGCCGGGGCGGTGAAGCCGTTCGCAGAGCGGCTCCGGAGCATGCCGCGGCCGAGCGCGATGGCGATCGGTGGGGGAGGGCCGCCGACCGGCGCGCCGCCGCCGGCTCCGCGGTCGTTCGCAGCGCCTCCGCCGCCGGCGAAGCCAGCGCCTGCGCGGGTCGCGGCTGCGCCTCCGCCGCCGGTTGCTCCGCCACCGGCCGCCGCCGAAGCGCCGGTTCCGGGGGCGGGTGCGGGTGCGCGGGCGAAGAAGAAGGAGGTCGCCGACGAGGGCGCTTCCGGCGCAGTGAGCCACGCGCAGTCGGCGCCGGAGCCCCTGCCGGCGAAGATGGCAGGGCGTCCGCTCTGGGCACGTGCGCTGATCTTCCTTCCGGTCCTCCTCGTGCTGTTCCTCTTCCTCGCGCTCCTCGCGTGGTGGATCTTCCGCTGACGGACATGGACACGGACGCGCTCCTCCCCGCCATCCAGCTCCGCGACGCTTCGGCGTTCGGACAGTGGATGGCGCGGGCGGAGCCGCCGATCCGCGAGAGCCTCCGCTCGTTCGCGACGCTGATCGACGTAGAGGCGATCGTCCAGGAGACGCTCCTCCGCGTCTGGCAGGTCGCACCGCGCTTCGAGCCCGACGGCGCACCGAACGCGCTCCTCCGCCTCGGCGTGCGCATCGGCCGGAACCTCGCGGTGAGCGAGGTCCGGCGGACGCGCGCGCGTCCGACCGACACGGACGACCTCGATCGTGCGCTCGCCGCCGCCGAGGCCTTCGACGCGCGCGAGAGCGCGCCCGACCCGATGCTCCGCGAGCGCATCGCGGAGTGCCACGACAAGCTCCCCGACAAGCCGCGCGAGGCGCTCACGGCGCGTCTCCGCGGCGCGGGGGCGACATCGGATGCGGATCTCGCGTCGAGCCTCTCGATGCGGCTCAACACGTTCCTCCAGAACTTCACGCGCGCGCGGCGTCTCCTCGCGGAGTGTCTCCGGAAGCAGGGCGTCGCGATCGATCCGGAGCTCGAGGCATGACCGATCCGAAGGACGACGACGAGCTCCTGGTCGAGCAGGTGGCGACCGCGTGGCGTCCTCCCGTCCGCGATGCGCTCCGCTATCACCCGGCGTGGCACGACCTCGACGCGGAAGGGCGTGCACGCGCGTTCGACCGCGCGAAGGCGCTCCGCGAAGTGGAAGCCGCGCTCGATCCGGAGGGCCTGTCGACGACGGTGCGCGCCGTCCTGGCCCGAATCAGCGGGTGACTACTTCTTCCGGACGACCTCGGCGACGAGCACGCTCGCGGCGACGGCGACGTTGAGGGACTCTACGTTGCCCGTGCCGCGGATCGCGACGAGCGCATCGCACTGCGCGCGGACGCGGTCGGCGAGGCCCTCGCGCTCGTTGCCGACGACGAGGAGCGTCGGGTGGCGGAAGGGGAAGCCGATCGCGCTCGCCTCGGCGGCGCCGTCGGCACCCACGATCTGGATGCCGCGCGTGCGGAGGCGCGCGAGCGTCTCGGCGAGATCGGTCGTCCGCGACACGAGGAGGTGCTCGACGCCGCCCTCCGCGACGCGCACCGCGTCGGCGGCGAGGGCGGGATGCGGAGCCGGCGCGCCGAGGAGCGCGGCATCGACACCGAAGAAGGCGGCCGAGCGCAGGATCGCGCCGATGTTGTACGGGTTCCTCACGCGGTCGAGCGCGATCGCCGTCCCCTTGTTCCGCGCGAGGATGTCACCGAGCTCGGCCGGCGAGAGCCATCGCCGCGCGCGAGCACGGACCACGAGCCCTTCGTGCTGGCGTGTCCCGACGAGACGCTCGAGCTGCGCCGGATCGCGCACCGTGAGCGGGATGCGCGCGCCCACGTCGGCGAGGACACCTTCGACCTCTTCGCGCACGTTCTCCGCGCACGTGACGTCGCGCACGTCCTCCGGTCGCGCGGTGACGACGGCGAGGCCGGCGCGGAGGCCGTAGACGAGCTCCTCACCTTCGCGGACGGGCGCCGGCCTCGGTCCGCCGGGCGGCGGCGCGTGCGGTCGCGCACGTCCGCCGGGCTTCGGTCCACGCGCTTCGTTCGGTCTTCGCGGCGGCGGCATCGGGTCGCCGTTCTACCCCGAGGTCCGTCGACACGCCACAGCGGAACGGGCGTATGCTCGGCCGCATGCAAGGCGACATCGCGCTCATCGGGCTCGCGGTCATGGGTCAGAACCTGATCCTCAACATGAACGACCACGGCAACGTGGTGGTCGCCTTCAACCGCACCGTGTCGAAGGTCGACGAGTTCCTCGCGAAGGAAGCGAAGGGCACGAAGGTCATCGGCGCGACGTCGATCGCGGACATGTGCGCGAAGCTGAAGAAGCCGCGCCGCGTGATGATGCTCGTCAAGGCGGGGCAGGCCGTCGACGACTTCATCCAGCAGCTCCTCCCGCACCTCGAGCCCGGCGACATCATCATCGACGGCGGCAACTCGCTCTACCAGGACACCGCGCGGCGCGTGAAAGAGGTCGAGGCGAAGGGCCTCCTCTACGTCGGCGCCGGCGTCTCCGGCGGCGAAGAGGGCGCGCGTCGCGGCCCCTCGATCATGCCGGGCGGCTCGCCCGCCGCGTGGCCGCACCTGAAGAGCATCTTCCAGGGCGTCGCCGCGAAGGTAGAAGGCGGTCAGCCGTGCTGCGACTGGGTCGGCGAGGGCGGCGCGGGCCACTACGTGAAGATGGTCCACAACGGGATCGAGTACGGCGACATGCAGCTCATCTGCGAGGCCTACCACCTGATGAAGGAGGGCCTCGGGATGTCCTATCCCGAGATGCACGAGGTCTTCGCGGAGTGGAACCGTGGCGTGCTCGACAGCTACTTGATCGAGATCACGCGCGACATCCTCGCGTTCCAGGAGAACGGCGAGCCGCTCGTCGAGAAGATCCTCGACAAGGCCGGACAGAAGGGCACCGGCAAGTGGACGGTGGAGGACTCGCTCGAGCACGGGATCCCGATCACCCTCATCTCGGAGGCCGTCTACGCGCGCTGCGTCTCGGCGCTGAAGGACGAGCGCGTCGCCGCGTCGAAGGTGCTCGCGGGCCCTGCGGGCGCGAACGGACGCGTCGCGAAGTTCGAGGCGGGCGACAAGAAGGCGTTCGTCGATGCGATCCGCGATGCGCTCTACGCCTCCAAGATCATCAGCTACGCGCAGGGCTACATGCTGATGCGCGCGGCGGCGAAGGCGAACGGCTGGAACCTGAACTACGGCGGGATCGCCCTCATGTGGCGAGGCGGCTGCATCATCCGGAGCCGCTTCCTCGGCAAGATCAAGGAAGCGTTCGAAGCGAATCCGGAGCTCACGAACCTCCTCCTCGACCCGTACTTCAAGGGTGAGATCGACCGCGCGCAGGCCGGCTGGCGCAGGGTGGTCGCTGCCGCGGTGACGAGCGGCGTGCCCGTCCCCGCGTTCTCGACCGCGCTCTCGTTCTACGACTCGTATCGGATGGACCGCCTCCCGGCGAACCTGCTCCAGGCGCAGCGCGACTACTTCGGTGCGCACACCTACGAGCGCACGGACAAGCCGCGCGGCGAGTTCCACCACACGAACTGGACGGGCAGGGGCGGCGACACGTCGAGCAGCTCGTACAACGCGTAGCCCCGCGTTCACTTCTTCGCGGGCGGCGCCTTTCCGGGGCGGGTCGCCATCTCCATGTCGGTCGCGTTCTTCATCTCGACCTTCTCGCCCTCGGTCGCGACCGCGATCGACATCGTCATCGCGACCTTGCTCTGCGCCGTCGGCGTGAGCTTCGCGAACGTGATGACGCTCTTGCCGGAGCCGGTCCCGTCGAGCGCGACGAGCGACGCACGCGTCTGCGGCGGGACGTTCGGGAGCACCATCGGCTGGTTCGGCTTCGCCGAGAGCTTGCTCGTCACGCCGAGCGTCGCCGACTTCGCGTCGAGGGCCTGGACCTTGTAGAGCATCTGCACGTCCATCAGGGCGCCGCTCACGGGGACGTGGTTCGTGACCTCCCACGAGGCGCCCATCCCGACCTCCTCCTCCGGGAGCGGAACGTACATCGAGCGGAGCGAGTCGCGGAGGCTGTCGAGCTGCGCGCGCACCGCCGGGGTCGCCGTCGCCGGGAGGTCGAAGTCGACGTCGCTCGCGACGCCGCGCGGCGAGATCGTCGCCTTGCCGTGGAGCCCGACGATCGAGGACAGCTCGGTCTCGAGCTTCTTCTTCAGCGCGGGATCGCCGGCGCCCGGAGTGCTGACGCCCACGGTCTCGTAGGCGACGCGCGTGTCGCCGTTCGGCGTCGCTTCGCTCGGCTCGATCTTCATCGTCATCCGGATGAGCGGAAGCTCCGCCTTCGGCGTCGACTTGCCGTTCACCGCCATCGACGCGGCGATCTTCACGTCGACCTCGGCGTACTCGGCGGCGCCGACCTTCCATGCGTACCGGAGCGCACGACGCGGCGCCGCGCCGGGCTCGACGAGCTTGATCGTCGCCGGCGTCGCGACCGCCGGCGCGGGCGGCGGCGCGGCCTGCTCGGCCCCCGCATCGGACTCCGTCTTGGCCGGCGCGGGCGGCGCGCTCGCGGCGGGCGCGGCGCTG